>NZ_LZJN01000136.1 GCF_001667735.1 Mycobacterium sp. E183 | reverse complement strand
GTTCGGCGAGACGTGGGCCAGGATCCGTGGGCGCCTGCTGCCCCTGTTCGGTCTGGCCCTGCGGTGGGGGGCCGTAACCCGGTGGCGGGCCAACCGGATAGCCAGGCGGCGGCGCGGTCACCGTGTTCCGCGTTGTTTGCGGGCGGGCCCGTCGTTCGTCATGGGCTCCATCCTGTCGGTGGTCCGGGCATTTCTCAATCATGGCCAGGCGGTCGGCGCGTAGCGTCTCTGGCATGGCCGAACTCAAATCCAGGCTGCGCGCCGACCTGACCGACGCGATGAAGAGCAAGGACAAGCTGCGCACGGCGACCCTGCGCCTACTGCTCGCCGCGATCCAAACCGAGGAAGTCTCCGGCAAACAGGCCAGGGATCTCTCCGACGACGAGGTGATCAAGGTGCTGGCACGGGAATCCCGCAAGCGGGCCGAATCGGCGGAGATCTACACGCAGAACGCCCGCGGGGAGCTCGCCGCCAACGAGCACGCCGAGGCGCGGATCATCGACGAATATCTGCCGACGCCGCTCACCGAGGCCGAACTGGCCGACGTCGCCGACACGGCGATCGCCCAGGTCGCCGAGGAGATCGGCGAGCGCCCGAGCATGAAGCAGATGGGCCTGGTGATGAAGGCGGCCACCGCGATCGCGGCCGGCAAGGCCGACGGAGCCCGATTGTCGGCGGCGGTCAAGGAGCGGCTGTAGCCAGCACCACCCGGGTGCCGTCCGGGGCCCGCCTGGTCACGCGGCGGGCGTCGAGCTGCTCCAGCAGCGGGACCGCCACCCGCCGGGTGGTGCCCAGCGCGCGGCGCGCGTCGCTGACGGTGAACGGCTGCGGCAGCCCGGCGAGGATGCCCGTCGCCCGCTCCAGCGCGCCGGCCCCCAGCACGACGCCGTCGGCGATCCGGGCCAGCCGCCCGGCGCGCACCGCCGCGGCCAGTTCCCGGGGTCCGAGCTTGAGCTCGGCCAGTTCGTCGGCGTCCGGTGCCCGAAAGGGCTCGGCGGCCAGCCACTCCTCGACGGTCCGAACGGCCTTGTCCACGCGGGCCGGCAGGCCCGCACCCGGCGAACGAACCACCCCGTCGGCCACCTGCAGTCCGGTGCCCTCGAGCAGCGTCGGCAACAGTTCGGCCGCGGGCACCCCGGCCTGCTGCCGCAGCGTCTCCAGCGGCATCCCCGCCGCGACGTCGTGGTCAGCCGCCCAGAGCCGAACCGCCGCGGTCGCACGCTCGCGCCGCCCGGCCCACCACTCGGGATCCACCACCCAGTCGCCCACCCGCTGACCGACCGGCGGCAGGCCCATCGCCCGAAGTTCGGCCGCCCGCGCGCAGGCGGGCGGGCGAGCCCGGCCGGTCGCCAGCTCCGCCGCCCGCTCCCGCGCGGCGCCCCGACGACGCAGCGCAGGCGGCCGGACGTCGAGCACTTCGATCCCCGCCGCGATCCGGTGTTCGCCCGCGTCGCGCAACAGCCCGACATCCCCCACGCGCAGCGCCAGGGGCCTCGCCAGCCGCAGCCGGGCCGAGCCCGCCCCCAGCGGACGAACCTGCACCGGCACGGCCGCGGACCCCACGTGCAGCACCAGCTGCCGGTGCAGCGCCCCCGCCGACCGCAACCCGACGTCAATCTCCGTCGCATCGAGCCATACGCCCGGCGTCCGGACGGTGTCGCCGCGACCGATGTGCTGGCGGTCGACTCCGCGCAGGTTCAGCGCGACGCGCGCCACCGGCCCGACCGCCGCCTGGTCGCGGCCCAGCGATTGCACCCCGCGAACCGTCACCCGCTCACCGGCGTGCTCCAGCTCGTCGCCGACCCGTACCGTGCCGGCGGCCAGGGTGCCGGTCACGACGGTGCCCGCGCCCCGGACGGTGAAGCTCCGGTCCACCCACAGCCGCACGTCGGCGTCCGGGTCCGGGACCGGCAGCCGGTCGGTGAGCGCCAGCAGCTCCGCGCGAACCCGCTCCAGGTCGGTGCCGAGCGCGACGGGAGCGTCGGCAAGCGAGGTGGCGGAGAGTTTCTCGCGCGCCTGCTCGATGGCCCGGCCGGGGTCGGCGAGGTCGGCCTTGGTGATCACCAGCAGCCCGTGGCGGACCCCGAGGGCGTGCAGCGCGGCGAGGTGCTCGTCGGACTGTGGCATCCAGCCCTCGGTGGCGGCGACGACGAACACGACCGCCGGCACCGCGCCGACGCCGGCGAGCATGTTCGCCACGAACCGTTCGTGCCCGGGCACGTCGACGAACGCCAGCTGCCGGCCGCCGATCTCGGTCCACGCGAAGCCGAGGTCGATGGTCAGGCCGCGACGCCGCTCCTCGGCCAGCCGGTCCGGCCACATGCCGGTGAGCCGGTGCAGCAGGGTCGACTTGCCGTGGTCGACGTGCCCGGCGGTGGCTAGGACGAACATGCCCGCACCGCCGCGGCCAGCAGCGCGTCGTCCTCGGGCGCCACCGTGCGCAGGTCGAGTAGGCAGCGGCCCGCCTCCAGCCGCCCGACGACGGGTGGGCTGGCGGCGCGCAGGGCGGCGGCGTACGACTCGGGCAGGCTCACGGCGGCGCTGGGCAGCCGCACGTCCGGGGCCCCGCCGCCGCCGACGGCCGCGACGCAATCCACCGCCTCGGCGCCCGGCAGCGCGGCGGCCAAAGTCGCGGCGCGGGCCCGCAATCCGCTCAGGTCGGCGACCAACGCCTCGGCCACCGGCGGGGGCGGGCCGGTCAGGGTGGCTTCCAGCGCGGCGAGGGTGAGTTTGTCGACGCGCAGCGCGCGTGCCGCCGGGTGGCGGCGCAGCCGCTCGATGAGCTCGGCGTCGCCCAGCAGCAGGCCGGCCTGCGGGCCGCCGAGGAGTTTGTCGCCGCTCGCGGTGACCAGGTCGGCGCCGTCGCGCAGCGTCGACGTGGCGTCGGGCTCGTCGGGCAGGACGGGGTGTGGGGACAGCAGCCCGGAGCCGATGTCGACCACCAGGGGCACACCCAGCTTCGCCAACTCCGCGACGGACACCGCCGAGGTGAACCCGGTGACGTGGAAGTTGGACGGGTGCACCTTCAGGACGAAGCCGGTCTGCGGCCCGATCGCCTCCGCGTAATCGCGCAGGCTGGTGCGGTTGGTGGTGCCGACCTCGCGCAGCCGCGATCCGGTGCTGGCCAGTAGCTCGGGGATGCGGAACCCGTCGCCGATCTCGACCAGCTCGCCGCGGCTGAGCACGATCTCCTTGCCGGGCGCCAGCGTCAAGGCCGTCAGCAGCAGCGCGGCGGCATTGTTGTTCACTACGTGCACGCCGCCGGCGGTGGGCACCGCCCGCGCCAGCGCGGCCAGGGCGGCCCGCCCCCGACGGCCGCGGCGGCCGGTGGCCAGGTCCAGCTCGACGTCCGTGGTCCCGGCCGCGGCGACCACCGCGTCGACGGCGGCCCGTGACAGCGGCGCCCGGCCCAGATTCGTGTGCACCACCACTCCGGTGGCATTGATGACGGGCCGCAGGCTCGACGCGGTGCTGGGAAGCGCCGCGATGGCGTGCTCGGCGACGCGCTCGGGCTCGATCTCCCCGGCGCGCGCCCGCCGCTGCGCCTCGGCGATCACGGACTTGACCAGGGCGCGGCCCAACACCCGCTGCGCTTCGGCCAGGCGCGGATCGGCCAGCAGTGTGTCGGTGCCCGGCACCCGCCGGCGCGGGTCGCTCATGCCTGGCTCGGAGAAGTATGGCGGAGGCGGACGGGAATCGAACCCGCCAGCGGCAGCGTCTGCCGTTCGACGGTTTTGAAGACCGCGCCGGTCACCAGACCGGACACGCCTCCTCGGACCATAGGGACAAGTATGGACGCGTGACTTATCGACTGACCCAGTACGCCCACGGTGGCGGGTGTGCCTGCAAGATCCCGCCCGGTGAGCTGGAGGACATCGTGCGCGGGCTGGGGGTGAGCGCGCCGCGCGATCCGGTCGGTGAGTTGCTGGTGGGTCTGGACCACGGCGACGACGCCGCGGCGGTGCGCATCGACCGCGACACGGCCCTGATCGCGACGACCGACTTCTTCACGCCGGTGGTGGACGACGCCTACGACTGGGGACGCATCGCCGCCACCAACGCGCTGTCGGACGTCTACGCGATGGGCGGGCGTCCGGTGGTGGCGGTCAACCTGCTGGGCTGGCCGCGCGACGTGCTGCCGTTCGAGCTGGCGGCCGAGACGCTGCGCGGCGGGTTGGACGTCTGCGGCCTGGCCGGCTGCCACCTCGCCGGCGGGCACAGCGTCGACGACCCGGAGCCAAAGTACGGCCTGGCCGTCACCGGGATCGCGGACCCGAAGCGGTTGCTGCGCAACGATTCCGGCAAGCCCGGCGCGCCGCTGTCACTGACCAAGCCGCTCGGCGTCGGGGTGCTCAACAGCAGGCACAAGGCCACCGGCGAACGCTTCGAGCAAGCGATCGAGGTGATGACCACGCTGAACGCCGACGCATCCGCGGCGGCGCTGGCGGCCGGCATCGAATGCGCCACGGACATCACGGGTTTCGGGTTGCTCGGACACCTGCACAAGCTGGCGCGGGCGAGCGGGGTGACGGCCATCGTCGATTCCGCGGCGGTGCCCTATCTGGACGGGGCGCGGGAGGCCCTGGCGGCGGGGTACGTCAGCGGCGGCACGCGACGCAACCTCGACTGGGTGGCCCCGCACGTCGACTTGTCCGGGGTCGGCGAGGAGGACGCCCTGCTGCTGGCCGACGCCCAGACGTCGGGCGGGCTGCTGATCGCCGGTGAGATTCCGGGCGCGACCGTGATCGGTGAGCTGGTGCCCCGCGGCGAGCACACGATCGTGGTTCGTTGAGCCGGCGGGGTTTCATGCGCGCGCACTAGGGTAGAGGCCATGGCTATGCGCAAGCTTTTCCTGGAGTGGCCCGTCGTGCGTCAGCTGCGGTCGGGGGACAAGCTCGGCCGCGGGTCGGCGGTCACCTCGAAACGGACCCGCGCCGTCACGCCGCGCACGACGACGGCCGACCGGGTGGTGCAAAGCATCTGTCCGTACTGCGCGGTCGGCTGCGGGCAGCGGGTGTATGTCAAGGACGAGCGGGTGGTGCAGATCGAGGGCGACCCGGATTCGCCGATCTCGCGAGGCCGCCTGTGCCCCAAAGGCGCTGCCAGCGAGCAGCTGGTGAACTCGCCGGGCCGGCAGCTGCACGTGCTCTACCGCGCGCCGCGGGCGACCGAATGGCGGCCGCTGGACCTAGACACCGCCATCGACATGGTGGCCGACCGCTTCGTCGAGGCCCGCCGCCACGCCTGGCAGGACATCGACAAGAAAGGCCATCCGCTGCGGCGCACCATGAAAATCGCCGCACTTGGCGGCGCGACACTGGACAACGAAGAGAACTACCTCATCAAAAAGCTCTTCACCGCCGCCGGCGCCATTCAGATCGAGAACCAAGCTCGTATTTGACACAGCTCCACGGTTCCCGGTCTGGGGACCTCCTTCGGGCGCGGTGGCGCCACCCAAACACTGCAGGACATGGCCAACGCCGACTGCATCGTCATCCAGGGCTCCAACATGGCCGAGTGTCATCCCGTCGGGTTCCAATGGGTCGAGGAGGCGAAAGCGCGCGGCGCCAAAGTGATTCACGTCGACCCGCGCTTCACCCGGACGTCGGCGGTCTCCGACAAGCACATTCCGATCCGGGCCGGCTCGGACGTGGTGCTGCTCGGCGCACTGATCAACCACGTCATCTCTCGCGATCTGTGGTTCAAAGACTACGTCGTCGCGTACACCAACGCGGCCACCCTGATCAACGAAAATTACCGGGACACAGAGGATTTGAACGGCCTATTCTCCGGCTACGATCCGGAGACGGGGCAGTACGACACATCGACCTGGGCCTACGCCGGTCAAGAAGAGGACGAACGCCATCAAGAGCACGGCGCCAGCGCGTCCGCTCGCGCTGCCGGCGATGCGCACGGTAGCGGCGGCCCACCCCTGCCGCACGCTCGCGTGCAGCGCGACGAGACCCTGCAGCACCCCCGCACGGTGTTTCAGATCGTCAAGCGACATTACGCGCGCTACACGCCGGAGATGGTGCGTGACGTGTGCGGCATCAGCACTGAGGACTTCGACTACCTGGCTCGCTCCATCGTCGAAAACTCCGGGCGCGAGCGCGCCACCTGCTTCGCGTACGCCGTCGGCTGGACCCAGCACACGCTCGGCGCCCAGTTCATCCGCACCGCGACAATCCTGCAGCTGCTGCTCGGTAACGTCGGTCGCCCGGGGGGCGGCATCATGGCGCTGCGCGGGCACGCCACGATCCAAGGGTCGACCGACATTCCGACGTTGTTCAACCTGCTGCCCGGCTACCTCTCGATGCCCAAGGCCGGTGTGCACGACACCTTCCGGGACTACATCGAAGCTGTCGGACCGAAGAACCAGAAAGGTTTCTGGGCCGACGCGGACACCTACATCGTCAGCCTGCTCAAGGCGTGGTGGGGTGACGCCGCCCGCGCCGACAACGACTGGGCCTACGACTACCTGCCGCGGCTCTCCGGCCCGCATGGCACCTACCAAACGGTCATGTCGATGCTCGACGACGAGGTCGACGGCTACTTCCTGCTCGGCCAGAATCCGGCCGTCGGATCCGCGCACGGCCGCCTCCAGCGCATGGGCATGTCGCACCTGAAGTGGTTGGTGGTCCGCGATCTCAACATGATCGAGTCGGCCACATTCTGGAAGGACGGTCCGGAGATCGCCTCGGGCGAGCTGAAGACCGAGGACATCGAGACCGAGGTGTTCTTCTTCCCCGCGGCTACGCACGTCGAGAAGGCCGGCTCGTTCACCCAGACCCAACGCTTGGTGCAGTGGCGGCACAAGGCGGTCGAGCCGCCCGGCGACTGCCAGAGCGAGTTGCAGTTCTTCGTCGAGCTGGGCAAGCGAATCCGCCAGCGGCTGGCCGGCTCCACGGACGCGCGCGACCGCCCCCTGCTGGATCTGACCTGGGACTATCCCACCGACGAGCACGGCGAGCCCGACCCCACCGCGGTGCTGGCCGAGATCAGCGGCTGTTACCTGAGCGGCCCCAAGGCCGGCCAGCCCGTGCCGGGGTATACCGAACTGGGTGCCGACGGGTCGACGTCGTGCGGATGCTGGATCTATTCGGGCGTGTACGCCGAGGGGGTCAACCAGGCCGCCCGCCGAGCGCCGCTCGGTGGTCCGAGCCCGGGCCAGTCGGAGTGGGGGTGGGCCTGGCCGGCCGACCGCCGCATCCTCTACAACCGGGCCTCGGCCGACCCCGACGGTAAACCGTGGAGCGAGCGCAAGCGCTACATCTGGTGGGACCAGGAAAAGCAGCGGTGGGTAGGCAACGACGTGCCCGACTTCGTGGCGGACCGGCCACCCGGCAGCCGGCCCGACCCCGACGTCGGAGGCCCCGACGCGCTCGCCGGCGACGACCCCTTCATCATGCAGGCCGACGGCAAGGGGTGGCTGTTCGCACCGAAGGGAATGGTGGACGGGCCGCTGCCCACGCACTACGAACCGCAGGAGTCGCCCGTTACCAACGCGCTCTACCCCCAGCAGCGCAACCCGTCGCGAATCACGTTCCCGCGCAAGGAAAATCTGAGCGCGCCGAGCGACGGGGAGCCCGGATCCGATGTGTATCCTTACGTGTTCACCACCTACCGGCTCACCGAGCATCACACCGCGGGCGGGATGAGCCGGTGGCTGCCCTATCTGTCGGAGCTGCAACCGGAGATGTTCTGCGAGGTCTCGCCGGAGTTGGCGGCCGAACGTGGCTTGGAGCCGTACGGGTGGGCCACCATCATCTCGCCCCGGGCGGCGATCGAGGCTCGGGTGCTGGTCACCAAACGCGTTGCCCCGCTGGTAATCAACGGCCACACAGTGCACCAGATCGGGCTCCCGTATCACTGGGGCGTCGGTGGCGACGCCGTGGTGAGCGGGGACGCGGCCAACGACCTGCTCGGAGTGACGCTCGACCCGAACGTGCAGATTCAGGAGTCCAAAGCCGGTTCGTGTGACATCCGGCCCGGGCGGCGGCCGCGCGGCGAGGACTTGCTGCGCCTGGTTGCCGACTATCAGTCGCGTTCGGGGGCCACCACCGAGACCGGCAACGTGCGGATCAGCGACGGCGTCTGGGAAGGAGGAGCCGATGGGTCAGCTGAGCGGACCGACCGACCCGACGAGTAACGCCGGCTGGGCGGAACCCAGACCGCGCAAGGGATTCTTCACCGACACCTCGATCTGCATCGGCTGCAAGGCCTGCGAGGTCGCGTGCAAGGAGTGGAACCGTAACCCGCGCGACGGCGACCTGGAGCTGCTGGGGTCGTCCTATGACAACACCGGAGCGCTGGGCGCCAGCACCTGGCGGCACGTGGCGTTCATCGAGCAGGGCCGCGATCGGATCGAGGAGGCGCGCGAATCCGGCCGCGCCCTAACAGATTTGGGTATGCCCGCCGTCCCCCGGCCTCCGGACACCAGCCCACCGGATACCCCGGAATTCCGCTGGCTGATGTCGTCGGACGTGTGCAAGCACTGCACGCACGCCGGCTGCCTGGACGTGTGCCCGACCGGCGCGTTGTTCCGCACCGAATTCGGCACCGTCGTCGTGCAGGACGACGTCTGCAACGGGTGCGGCACCTGCGTGGCCGGATGCCCGTTCGGCGTGGTGGAGCGTCGCAGCGACGGCACGTATGCGACGCCCGCGACCAGGCCCGATCGTCCCGCCGAGAAGTTCGTCACCGGGGTCGCCCAGAAGTGCACGCTGTGTTACGACCGCCTGGTCGAAGACCAGATCCCCGCCTGCGCCCAGACCTGCCCCACCACGTCGATCAAGTTCGGCGACCACGACGATCTGGTGATCGAGGCCCGAGAACGGGTCACGCGGCTGCACGCCCAGGGCCAGACCGAGGCGCGCCTCTACGGCGCCAACGAGCACGACGGAGTGGGTGGCACCGGCTCGATCTTCCTGTTGCTCGACGAGCCGGAGGTCTACGGCCTGCCGCCCGACCCGCGCGTGTGCACGGCCGACCTGCCGCAGATGTTCAAGAGGGCGTGCGTCGCCGCCGCGGGGATGTTCGCCGCCGCAGCGCTCGCCTTCTGGAAGGACCGGTGAAAAACCCATGAGCACTTCGGAATTCGACAGCCTGCGGCCCCCGGAACCCGCGGGCGGCAAGCGCCGCAAGGGCAGGCGGGTGGGCCGCCGGGGCGGTGGCGACGGCTCGCGCGAGATGCCGATGGTCCCCGAGGTCGAATTCAGTTCGTACTACGGGCGTCCGGTGGTCAAGCCCGCGCCGTGGGGGCACGAAGTCGCCGCCTACCTGTTCCTGGGCGGGGTCGCGGGAGGTTCGGGCCTGCTCGCGGCAGGCGCCCAGCTCACCGGCCGGGACACGTTGCGCCGCAACACAAGGCTGTCCGCCCTGATCGCGGTGATGCTGGGCGCGGTCGCGCTGGTGAAGGACCTGGGCCGTCCCGAGCGCTTCGTCAACATGCTGCGCACGGTCAAGCTGACCTCGCCGATGAGCATCGGGTCGTGGATCCTCAGCTTGTTCGGCGCCGGCATCGGTGTCGCCGCCGTTTCCGAGGTCGACCGGATGACCGGCGAGCGAATCCCGTTGGGCCCGTTGCGGCCCGTTCTGCGCGCCGTCGAGGGGCCGGCCGGATTGGAAGCCGCCGTGTTCTCGCCGCCGCTCGCCGTCTACACCGCGGTGCTGCTCACCGACACCGCCACCCCGACGTGGAACGCCGCCTACCGGGACCTGCCGTTCGTGTTCGTCAGCTCGGCGAGCCTGGCCGCGTCGGGATTGGCGATGATCACCACCCCGGTCGCCGAGGCCGGCCCGGCCCGCACGCTGGCCGTCATCGGCGCGATCGGTGACCTGATCTCCGCGCGGTTCACGGAATACCGGATGGACCCGGTGACCAGGGAACCGCTGCACCGCGGCAGGCCCGGCCGGCTGTTGGCCTGGAGCGAACGACTGGCCGCCGCGGGCGGTTTGGGCGCATTGCTTGGCGGCGGACATCGCGGCGTCGCCGCCCTGTCCGGCGTGGCGTTGTTGTCGGCGTCCGCGATGCTGCGGTTCGGTTTCTTCGAGGCGGGCCTGGAGTCGACGCGCGACCCGCGGTACACGATCGAACCGCAGAGGCGCCGGCTCGAGGCGCGTCGGGCGGCCGGCGTCACGGGGGACTCGATCACCACCGCGGGTTAACCGGCGGCCGTGCCCGCGAGCGCGGAGCGGCGTAACGCCAGGGCGGTTACCGGGCCGAATTTCAGCCCCGGCGTTACGCGGGCGAGTGTCTGGGTATCCCCACAGCTATGACGAAATTTGGCTACACTCTGATGACCGAGCAGAGTGGACCCAAAGACCTTGTACGGCAGGCTATTTCAGCCGAGGAGTGCGGTTTCGACTTCGAGGTCTGCAGCGACCACTTCACCCCGTGGCTGACCTCACAAGGGCATGCGCCCAACGCCTGGGCGGTGCTGGGCGCGGTGGCGCACGCCACCGAACGGGTGGACCTCTACACCTACGTGACCTGCCCGACGATGCGCTATCACCCGGCCGTGGTCGCCCAGCAGGCCGCCACCGTGCAGATCCTGTCCGACGGCCGGTTCACCCTGGGCCTGGGCACCGGCGAGAACCTCAACGAGCACATCGTGGGCAGGGGCTGGCCGACCGTCGAGCGCAGGCAGGACATGCTGCGCGAGGCCATCAAGATCATCCGCGAATTGTTCGGCGGCCAGCTGGTGAACTTCAGTGGCGAACACTTCCACGTCGACTCCGCGCGCCTGTGGGACGTGCCCGAGGTCCCCGTCGCCATCGCGGTGGCGTTGTCCGGCGACAAGGGCATCGAGAGATTCGCCAGGCTGGCCGATCACTTCATCGCGGTCGAGCCCGACGGGGAGCTCGTCGACGCCTGGCATGCCGCGCGCCAGGCCGCCAATCTCGCCGGCGGCGGCCGCGTGGTCGGTCAGATCCCGGTGTGCTGGGACCCCGACCGCGACACCGCCATCGAACGCGCTCACGACCAGTTCCGCTGGTTCGCCGGCGGATGGAAGGTCAACGCCGATCTCCCCACGCCGGCCGGTTTTGCCGGCGCGACCCAGTTCGTCCGTCCCGAAGACGTCGCGGAGTCCATTCCCTGCGGGCCGGACCTCGATGCGATCGTCGAGGCCGTCCGGCCCTACTGGGAGGCCGGGTTCACCGACGTGGCCCTCGTCCAGGTCGGCGGCGAATCGCAAGACCTTTTTCTGAAAGAGGCCGCCGAACCTTTGCTTGCCGCGCTGCGTGACGCGGCGAAGTAATCCCACGTTTGGTCGGTATCTGCCCGGGTATCCGGCTCCCATCGTGCGCGCCCGGCCGTATGTGTTTGTGTGCGGCGCGAACACCGGCAAGCAGCGCCGGGTGCCCGTTGACCTGCAAAGCAGCTGTCTTGCAGCAACTTTGCCCGAGATGAGTTCGCCGCAAGGCAGAAAGAGCTGACGATGGGCGATCGATCCGCCAATACAAGCTGCCGCAATGGCGGCACCCTTTCGATCATCGGGGTGTACGGCGGCCTCATGGACAAGTTCCCCATCGGGGCGGTGATGAACCGGTCGCTGACCATCAAAACCGGCCAGTGTCACGTCCACCGCTACATGCGCCCGCTGCTGGAGCGTATTCGCAACGGCGACATCGATCCGACCATTGTCGTCAGCCACCATATGACTCTCGACCAGGCTCCCCATGGCTACGAAATCTTCAAGAACAAAGAGGACCGCTGCACCAAAGTGATTCTCAATCCGACGTAATGCATAGTCCGGAATAGAGGGGAATAACCATGGCAAATGAATTGCAAGGGAAGAAGGTCGCGATTCTGGCGGCGGACGGCGTGGAGAAGGTCGAACTCGAACAACCCCGCGCCGCCCTGAAAGAAGCTGGTGCCGAAGTCGAACTTCTTTCGCTGAAGACCGGAGAAATCCAGGCGCGCAACCACGACCTCGAGCCGGCGGGAACCTTCAGCGTCGACCGCGCGGTGTCGGACGTCTCCGCATCCGAATTCGACGGCCTGGTGCTTCCGGGTGGCACGGTGAATCCGGACAAGCTCCGGATGGACAGCTCCGCGGTCTCCTTCGTGCGTGACTTCGTCGCCTCCGGAAAGCCTGTCGCCGCAATTTGTCACGGCCCGTGGACCCTGGTGGAAGCCGGTGTGGCGGAGGGCCGGACGCTCACGTCGTACCCGTCCATTCGCACCGACCTGCGCAACGCGGGGGCGAACGTGGTTGACGAGGAGGTCGTCGTCGACGGCAATTTGATCTCGAGTCGCTCACCGTCGGACTTGCCGGCCTTCTGCGCGACCATTGTCAAGCAATTCGCGCATGCGCCCACTGGTTAGCCGAAAATGGCCTTTCCCCACACCGTTTGAAGGCAACGGTTTGCGGGCATTACACAGGCCAAGCAGTGATCGCCGCGGCGATCCGTCGAAAGGCCAAAGTTGACCACAACGTATCCAGGACCCGCTGTCTCGGCTGCTTCGAACGTGTATCAGCCCCAGGACGATTCCCGATTACTGGTGAATGTGATGCGACAAAGCGCGCTCATCCCGGGGCGGCGCGTTCTGGACCTGTGTACTGGCAGCGGATTCGTCGCGATCGCCGCGGCCGAGATGGGCGGCGCCGACGTGACGGCCTTCGACATCTGCCCACACGCCGTGGGTTGCTCTCGCAACAACGCGGCCGCCGTCGGCGTGAATGTGGATGTGCGCAAGGGCACGTGGAGCGACGCGCTCGACTGCGCGCCGTTCGACGTTGTCGTGTCCAACCCGCCGTACGTGCCGACCCCGCCGAATGGCGACACCGAGTACATCAGCCCCAGCGCAGGCCCATCGTGGGCCTGGAACGCCGGCCCGGATGGCCGGATGGTGTTGGATCCGCTGTGCGAGGCGGCACCGAAACTGTTGTGCGACGGTGGCTCCCTGCTGCTCGTGCACTCGGCGCTGGCCGGCGTTCAGCAATCCCTGGATTCCCTCAAGTGGGCGGGCATGGATGCGAGAGTCGTTGCGTCCGAGCGGATACCGTTTGGTCCGGTGATGATGGCGCGGGCGGCCTGGCTGGAGAGCGTCGGCCTGATCCCGCGCGGACTCCGGCACGAGGAACTGATCGTGATCCGGGCGGACAAACGATGAGCGCCACCCGGGTACAGGTGGTTGCCGGCGGGCCGGTGCTGGTGTCCGGTCCGGTGCGCATCGAGATGCCGAACGGCGAGGTCGTGGAATCCGATAGGTTCATGGTGGCGATCTGCACCTGTCGGCGCAGCGAGAAGTATCCTCTGTGCGACACCAGCCATCGCCGATGCCGAAACCTGGCGCGCCGGACCGCTAGTCCAGCGACCGCCGCAACGACGTCCGACCCTGCTGCCACGACGCCATAACCGCTTCTGCCAAACGATCTTCGACCGCGGCGTGCGCGCGGATCCCGAACACGATGTCGCGATCGAGCTGCGGCTCCCGGGCGACCAGGTCCCCGACCACGTCGATGCGAACGACGTGCTCGTGGACCGCATCCGCCTCGACGTGCTCGGCATAGAACTCGACGCAAGACGCCGGTGCGCCCATGCGCCGCAGCGCCTGCACCATGCGGCGGGATCCCGGCGGCGAGGTGATCTCCGTGGACGCGAAGTGCCCGATCGCGGCGCCACGCAACTCGCGATGTAGCCCGAACAGTGACATCAGGTTGACCGCCGCCAGCGCTTCGGCGGGGACGGCGTCCACGTAGGCCAGGTACGTGGCGTCCAGGTGCGCCGCCGTCATCAAATCGGCGAAAAGCTGCTGATGCAGCCGGGGGCCCTGCCCGGCCCCGTATTCGTCGAATTCGATTGCCACGAAAGCGGCTTTCGCGACGCCCATCAGACGCGGAATCGCCCACGCATGCGGGTCGCCCTCCTTGAGGTGATAGACCGACCGGTGCACGAAGTACTCGCGCATCTGCTGCCAGCTTCCGCTGTCGCGCAGGTAATACGAGGGGCCGGTGCCGTCGACCGGTTCCACCGAAATGGCGTCCATCTCGGCGGCCGCCGTGTGGTCCGACGCGATGGCTCCGACGTCGCGGCGCACACCGGCCAGGAAGACGCGCTCGAGTTCGCCGCGTAACGCCAGCAGCGCCGGATTCCACTCCCAGCCGGGGTCCACGCCCGCGAAGCCACGGTAGTGCAACTCGTAGCACATGCACAGTGCCAGTTGCAGATCCAGGCCGAAGGGGTCCGAGTCGCGAACGGAGGCGCCGATGCGGCTCAGGTGGTCATGTGACGGCGGGCCAGTCAGGGCGCGACGCACGGCGGTCGACAGCGGCCCGTGTGCCGCCGGCAAGGCGGGTTCGGTTGAGACTGATGCGCGGGTCACGCCCACGACTACCCGCTATCCGGGGGCCACAAACGATGCGGCCTCACTCCCGCCCCGCCACGGCGGGCAGGCGAAACGTAATGTCGGCCGTGGTGCCGGTGGGTGTGCAGTCCAGTTCCATCGCGTTGCTGAGCGCCCTCATCAGCAACAGGCCCCTGCCACCGTTGCCCGGGTCCGCTGCCGGCGTCTTCCAGGAGCCGCGGTCGGTGATCCGCGCCCGGATCTCGCCGTCTGCGAGGCCGACGTCGAGGGACATCGCGCCCGACGGCTGCTCCGAATACGCGTGTTCGACGCAGTTCGTACACGCCTCGTTGACGACGAGCACGATGTCGGCGGCCAATTCCTCTGGCACGCCTGCGCTGTTCAGCCAGTCGGCCAATCGATGCCGGATGCCGACCAATCGCTCTGCGCTGGCCTCGGTTTCGATCCGCAGGGGAGATTGCTGGTGCCGGTAGATCACCATTGCCACATCGTCGTCATACCCAGCTGGAGGGGCCAACTCACGCAAAACCGCATCGGCGACGGAATCCAGTGGCAGCGCGGTCGTCTTCACCAGGACCGCGGCGGCCCGGTTGATCCCGTCGTCGATGGATTCGTGCTTGCGCTCCACCAGCCCGTCGGTGAACAGCATCAGGGTGGACCCCGGTGGCAGTACGCGACTGGCCTGCGGGCGGGGTTCCGCGCGGCGCACGGCCAGCGGCACCGACGCCGCGTCGGTCAACATCGCGGTCGTGTCCGGTTCCGGCCCCACCAGCAGGGCGGGCATGTGGCCGGCGTTGCTGTACTGCAGGACCCCGGATTCGGTGTCCAGGATCGCCAGGAAGACGGTGGTGCAGTAGGCGTTCGGGATGAGCGAGGCCGCCGAGTCCAGTTGATCGAGCAGCAGCGCGGGCTCGGCCCCGTTGATCAGCAACGCCCGCGCGGAGCTGCGTAGCTGACCCATGACCGCGGCCGCCGGCAGGCCACGGCCCACGCAGTCGCCGACCACGATGCCGATGCGGTGGTCGCCGATCGGCAGCACGTCGTACCAGTCGCCGCCGATCTCCAACGGCGGGACGGCGGGCTCGTAACGCACGGCGAAGCCCGGCGGCGGCTCCATCGTCGGCAGCAGGGCGCGCTGCAAGGTCAGCGACGTCTCGCGGGCGCTCTCGAATTGGCGGACGTGTTGCATCGCGAGGCTGAGGTGTCCGATGAGGACGGTGACCAGCAGCCGGTCTTCGGCACTGACCCAGCGTGGCGAGCGCAGCTCCAACCACAACGCCAGGTCGCCCGCGCCGGAGAGTACCGCCACCAAACCCTGTGCCTTGCCGGGATTGTCGGGGTGCTCGACCGTTCTCGCCGTCAGCGGCAGCTGATGGCGGGCGTCCTCAAACGTACGGCGCAGCCACTGATCCAGCCTGCGCCAAGGTATTTGGGACGACTCGCCCGCCACCTGCACGGTGGGTTCACCCTCGCCGGTCGGCCACGAGATCGCGACCACGCGTTGCACGTCGATCGCCGTGCTGCACTCGTCGAGCGTGATGGACAGCAGCTCGTCCACGCTTTTGGCGACGGCCACGGCCGTCGCCAGGCGCAGGACCGCGCTTTCCCTTGCGGCGAAGGCGCGTTCAGCGGTGATGTCACGGATCGTCCCCACGAAGACGTCCTGGTCGCTGCCGCTGCCCTGAACGGCGTTGATACTGACCGTTACCCAGACCAGATGCCCGTCGCGATGGCGGATGGGTGTCTCGTAGGCGGTGGCGCCGATGCTTTGCACCAGCGACTGTTGTTGGCTCGCGCCCTTCTGGTCAACCAACCACGGATGTGGCCATCGGTAGGGCAGACCCTCCGCCGGATAACCCAGGATTTCGATCAGGGCGTTGTTCATCTCGATCACGGAGCCCTCGTGGTCGGCGACGAAGAATCCCTCCTGCAACGAATTCACGACCGCGGTGCGGAATCTGTCGCGGTCGGCCAGCCCTTCGGCGCGGGCGCGCTCGCGCGCGAAGCGGCGCGTGCCGTCCAGAAAGCCCCGGGTGGCGATGTCGAGGGGGACCAGCATCTGCAACAGGAATTCCAGCGCGATCGGCGCGTCGATCTGAATGTCCTTGGCCAGACCGAGAATCAGCTGGACGTGCCGCTCGATGATCGCGAGCAGGCTGACTTCCTCTTGCAGGGCCCGGCGGCCGAGTTCGTACGCGGCGGCCAGGCTGTCCTCGTCCCGCGCCTGCATGTAGGCGCGCAAGGCCGCGGCGTACTGGGCGTGGAAGTCGTCGCTGTCGCTCACGTCGAAGTCCCCCGATGACGAGCGGTCAGCACCATGGCATCGTCGGTTTCCTTGGCGTCCTTACCGAGCAGTTCCTCGGCGATGACGACGGCGGTGGCCGAGAAGTCGATGTGGTCCAGGTAATTCTCGGTGATCCCGTCGGTACTGATCACCAGCAGGTCCCCGGGACGGATCGAAATGATCTGCGCCGGCCGGATTTCCGGTATGCGGTAGCCGACGATTCCCGCGGTCAGCCGCGCGCTGTGTCGAATCTGCACGCCGGTCGGGGATTTGGCCACCAGGTCGGCGGTGACGTTGCCGACGCCGGTCCAGGTCAGCGTGTTGGCCGCGAAGTCGATACGCGCCAAGGTCATCGCGACGCCCCTGCTGCCCTCCAGCACGCGGTGACACAGCTGGATCAGCACCTCCAGGCGCTCGGTGCTGGAGCGCTGGACCGTTTCGACGGCGCGCAGCGCGGCGGCTGCGGCTTCGGGGCCGTGGCCGAGGCCGTCGACCACGCCGAACAGGGCGGCGGCGCCGCCGAGGTCGACGGCGAGGCCCCGGTCACCCGAGGTGTACTCGCTGGGCAGAGGGCGCCCCGCCCTCGCCCACTCGATGGGACCGAACCGGCCGTTCTCATGCACGGGGCGGCACCCATTTCCACATCTCGACGGCCGTTCCCTTGCCCAGCGCCGACTCCACGAACAGTCGGTCCATCAGCCGGCGGGAGCCGGGCAGGCCCATTCCCAGCCCGCGACCGGTCGAATAACCGTCCTCCATCGCCCGCTCGATGTCGGCGATGCCCGGACCCTCGTCCTCGGCGCGCACCACCAGGGCCTTGCGGCCGTCGCGGTCGGCCACGAACACTCGGACGGTGCCCCGGCCGGCGTAGCTGGTGATGTTGCGCGCGATCTCGGAGATCGCCGTGGCGATCATCGTGACATCGGTGAGGGAGAATCCCAGATCGAGGGCGAGTTGGTGTCCGGCTTTGCGAGCTTCGACGATGTCGTCGGAATTGTCGATGTCGACGACGATATCAGCCGCCACCGTCGCGCCCGATCGTCGGTTTCCGTTGCGCCAGTTGGCGATTCAGCAGTGCCAGGCCCTCTTCGAGGTCAAGCGCGGTGTTCATGTCGTCGAACGCCAACCCCAGCTGGACCATGGCGAAGGCGACCTCCGGCTGCAGTCCGACGATCACCGTGTCCGCGCCGCGCAGCCGGGTCATGTGCGCGATCGTGCGCAGCGACCGGGCCGCGAAGGAGTCCATCACGTCGATGGCCGTGACGTCGACGATGATGCCCTGCGCGCGGAACCGGCTGACCCGCTCCATCAGGTCGTAGCGCAGCCGCTCGGCGTCGGAATCGCTAAGCGCGGCCTGTACCGAGGCGATCAGGATCGCACCCTGTTTCAGAATCGGTACTGGCATGGGGCGCTCGCGTTCCTGATGTCTAGCCTGGCTGCTCGCCGGTGCGGGAGACTTCGTAGCCCAGCAGGCGCTCGGCTTCCTCGATGCCGCCCTGCAGGTCGCCGACCGCGTTCATCTTGGACAGGTCCAGGCCGATCGTCACCAGGGTCAGGGCGATTTCGGAGGACAGGCCGGTGATGATGACGCTGGCGCCCATCAGGCCCGACGCGTCGACCGTCTGCACCAGGTGGTTGGCCACCGTGGAGTCGATGGTCGGCACGCCGGTGATGTCGATGACCACCACCTTCGCGCGGTTCGCGCGGATGGCTCTCAACAGCTGCTCGGTGACCTGGCGGGCGCGCTGGGAATCGAGCACACCGATGATCGGCAGAATCAGCAACTGCTCACGCACCTGCAGCACCGGCGTCGACAGCTCGCGGATCGCCTCCTGCTGCTGGCGGATGATGCGCTCGCGTTCCTGCACGAAGGACACGGCCACGGTGTTGGCGATGCGGTTGGCCGCCGGTTCGTAGGCGTCCAGCACCCGGTTGAGCATCTCGAACTCGGCCTGGTACTTCTCGAACAACGAGCGCGCCAGCACGTCACGCAGCAACAACACGATGCCGACGACCTCGTCGGTTTCCACGCCCCGCGGAATGATGCGCTCCGACAGGTCGCGCGCGTAGGCCTGCAGCGCCTCGACGCTACCGGTCTCGAGCACCTCCACGTAGTTGTCGTAGACGGCGGTCGCCTCGGAGAACAGCTCCTCGGGCGTCATCGCGGTGAGCAGTTCGGCCTCGGTGATCCTGCGCGCCCATTCCTCGCGCAGCACCGTTCGGTTCTGCCGCAGATGCTGGACGAGCTGGGGCAGCAGGCCCTCGCTGGAAATGGTGGCTGCCTGGGCGGCGGCACCCGCGCTGCCGAACTCCGACGGCGAATCTGACATGTGGCCTCCCGAGTGCCGGTTCGCGCCCCGTCGCGTGCAGGCTCGATTTTGCGAGACTAGCGTGGGTTGTCGCGGGGCAGGTGTCGAGGGCATATTCTTCTCGCAGTTCGCAACGCAGGCTAGGCTTGCACCACACTTAAGGCCCAGGACAAAGGATCGCCATTGTCAGCTCCTGATTCGATTACCACGTTGGTTGAGGACCACGATGGCGTGTCCGTGGTCAGTGTCAGCGGCGAAATCGATTTGGTCACGGCGCCGGCCCTGGAACAGGCCATCGGCGCGGTAGTGGCGGAGAACCCGGCGGCTCTGGTCATCGATCTTTCGGCGGTGGAGTTCCTCGGTTCGGTGGGGCTGAAGATCCTGGCGGCGACGTACGAGAAGCTGGGCGAGGCGACGGGGTTCGGGGTGGTCGCGCGCGGTCCGGCAACCAGGCGGCCGATTCACCTGACCGGCCTGGACAAGACCTTCCCGCTGCACCCGACGCTCGACGACGCCCTGACCGCGGTCCGGGACGACAACATCAGCCGCTAGGCGCTCGGGTATCGCCGTGGCTTGCGGCACAACGTATTTGGTGGAATTCGATTGCAAATCGGCCGACCGCCGAGTGCAATTCGAATTCAACACCTCGATTCCTCGTCGGGAAACGGCGCTGGCGGGTGCGCCAGGTGCGATGATCACGGCTATGGACGTCGATCACCCGCAAGACGACCAGCACTGGGACAGCCGCGAGCGCGGCGAAACTGAAATTCAACGGCTGGACCGCAATTGGAACAGCCTGCTGCAGGAGCTGCGCGTGGTGCAGACCGGGGTGCAGCTGCTCACCGGCTTCCTGCTGACGCTGCCGTTCCAGCAGCGGTTCGACGTCCTGGCGCCCGTCCTGCGCGACGCCTACCTGATCACGGTGGGTTGTTCGGTGGGCGCGACCGTCCTGCTGATCGCCCCGGTCGGCATGCACAGGATGCTGTTCCGCCGGCACCGCCTACAGGTCTTGGTGTCGGCCGCCCATCGGTGCGCCTACGCGGGGCTGGCGCTGCTCGGCCTCGCCCTGACCGGGGTGACGGTCATCGTGTTCGCCGCGGTGGCCGGGCGCAGCCCGGCCCTGATCGCGGGAGCGTGTGCGCTGACGCTGTTTACGTTCTTCTGGTGGCTGCTGCCGCTGCTACTGCGCTCGCGCGGCATGTAGCGCGAGTTCGTGGATTCGCGTCGAGTCCAGCTGGTTCAGCAGGTCCTGGGGATCGGCGAAGATCGGTGACGCACCCGCCGCCTGCAGTTCCTCGCGCGCGATCCCGCCGCTGAGCAGGCCGATGCACGGCAACTTGGCGCCTCCCGCCGCGTGCGCATCCCACACGGCGTCCCCGACGAACACGGCATGATCGGCGTTGACCCCGGCGCGGTCCAGCGCGACCTGCACGATGCCCGGCTCGGGTTTGGCGGTGTCGACGTCCCGCGACGACGTGGTCTCCGAAATGACCTCCTCGCAATCGAGGACCTTGCGCAAGATCTCTAATTCGTCGTCGGGCGCCGACGTCGCCAGCACGACCTGCAGGCCCAGGTCGGCGACCCGCCGCAGCAGCGCCTGGGCGCCGGGCAGGGGCGTGAGCAGGTGGGTGCTCTCCCGGTAGTAACGGCTGTGCCCGTCGCTCAGCCGCTCCTGAACCTCGTCCGGTGCGTCATCGGAGAGGGTCCGGACCAATGTGGAGCCGTCCATTCCGATGCAACGGTGGATCTGCCAGGCGGCCACGGGCAGTCCCTCGTCGTCGAAGGCGCGCAGCCACGCGTAGACGTGCAGATAGTTGGAGTCGATCAGGCTTCCGTCGACGTCGAACAGAACGGCGGGTTTCATCTGCGCGGCATACCCACCTCGGGGCCGGCTGACACCGGTGCGGCGAACGGTTTGGGGACTGGGGCGGCGGGTAACCGCCGTTGATGATCCCGCGAAGCGGTTGCGGTTTATGGGTCGCGGGGTGGCCCCGCCTCAGGCGCCGGCTCGATCGGCGGGCCAGATGCCGCACGAATCACCCTGACGCGCAAGATTTCTCGCGAGGAGGCCAGTTGAATTCCCGCAACGATGACCCGATCGATCACCAACGGACGTTCCGTCAGCACGCCGGTGAAACCGTCACCAACGGGGCCAACGCACCCGGCCTGGCGGGCTCGGCCGTCGCGGTGCTCGCCCTGATCGTGGGTCTATTCGAGTTGGCGACCCGGCACTTTGCGGCGGGCCTGACCGCGGTGGTCCTGGCCGCGCTGCTGGGTGCGGCGATCGTGGTGTGGCTGGCGCGCACCCATCGCAAGGTGCGCGACGCCGAACTTGCCTGGCACGCCGCGAATTCCGACCAGCCCGCCCCGCCGCCGAGCAGCTGACCCTGTGAGCTAACGAACACCTGCCCGCCTCGGGCCAACCACACGTTTGATCGCGGTCGTGACCGGGTAAGAGTCGATCATGGTCGCGCCAGTCCCGTTGCGAGCAGCAAACTATCCGGCCGAGTACGAGCGGGATTTCCCGCTGCTCGGCCTCGCGGCCGTGGCCGTCTGGGCGGTCAGCCTGGCGATCGGTTTGTTCGAGCTATTGGTGGGGCACGAAGGGGTGGCCATCGGGGCGCTGCTGGTCTCGGTCGTTGCGCCGTGGTTGGGCCTGGCGCTGGCGCATTACCCCGCCGCGGCCCGGCGGCTGAGGCAGCTCAGGTTCCGCCGGCGCAACTTTTTCGAGACGGTCGGTGTAACTCGAGCCTGAACGGGGTACAGCCTGCGCCAACGGGATGAGTACAGGAAAGTGCGTCAGCCCGGCTCATCAGCAGGAAGGAACTGCCATGGCGACCGCAAGCGACTATGACGCACGCCGGGTCTCCGACATGGACACTCAGGACAAGTCCGCGATACGCGAGCTGGCCCCGACCTTGCAGGGCTCGGTCACCGCAGTGGTCGATGAGGATCCCAACGACGTCCACTTCTTCGAGCTGCCCGGCGCCGACCTGTCCGGTGAAGAGCTGTCGGTGACGGTGATTCCCCAGCGCTCCGACGAGTTCACCTGCTCGAGTTGTTTCTTGGTGCAGCACCGCAGCCGGTTGCGCAGCACGAAGGCGGGCCTGCAGATCTGCGCCGACTGCGCCTAGGGCCGTAAACCCTGGGCAGGGTTAGAGCGTTGGCGGGCAACGAATTTCAGGATTGCGCCCATTCACGCTCGCACACGGCGCAGCGCCGGGTGACCATCGCCCAGTCAGGTTCGTCCTTGCCGGGCTCGCGGATCAGGTGCGCGGACGTGTCGCCGCAGCCCGGGCAGGCGCAGATCGCGCGGTAGGGCTCCACCGGTTGAGCCGCCATCAGTCGCAGGTTCTCCGCCCGGGTGAAAGGCACGATCACCAGCGAATCGGGGCGGGGCAGCGGGTGCGGATTGTCGAACCACAACAGGCCACACGTCACCGTGGCCACCGCCGTGAAGACGGCCAGGATCATGGTCGGAATGTCCCACGGCCAGTTCGGCGGGAGAGGGGTCAGCACGAGAACCACCAGCACGGCGGAGACCAGCGCCCCGATGATGGTGCCGGGTTTGGCGAAGCGGTAACCGCCGACGTCGAACGCTTCCCAGGCCTCGATCTCCTGCTTGCGCCGGGCGATCTCCGCCAGGGTCGGGTGGGCGGGGTCCTCATCCGACGACGCGGTGTCAGCAAACCGGGCGACCTGTCGGCCGACCTCGCGTCGCCGCCCTTGCTCGGGCGTCCGGCTTACCAGCGCCATGCGGGCTGAGCTTAATGGCAAAGCCGCGCGTCCGCAGTGTCAGACGCTCTGGCCGGCTGTCCTGCCAGCTAACACGAACTGAGTCGGGGTGGCGGGATTTGAACCCACGGCCTCTTCGTCCCGAACGAAGCGCGCTACCAAGCTGCGCCACACCCCGCTTGAAGCTCCGACAGCCTATCGCACCCGCCCATCGGCTGGCCAAACCGCGGTGCGCCGGGTCACTGCCACCGGCAGGAACGCTCGAACTCCACCAGCGCCGCGGCCGGACCGCTCGGATCGAGTCCCTGCGCGGCGACCCAGTCGTCGTCGAAGTAGGTGTCGTGATAGCGGTCGCCACTGTCGGCGAGCAGCGTGACCACCGAACCGCTGCGCCGTTCGACGACCATCTCGGCGAGCAAGCCGAAGGCGCCCCACAGGTTCGTGCCCGTCGAGGGACCCACCCGGCGGCCCAGGACGGTGCTGACGTGGCGGGCGGCGGCGACGGACGCCGCGTCGGGCACCGCCACCATCCGGTCGACCACACCGGGCAGAAACGACGGCTCCACGCGCGGCCTGCCGATGCCCTCGATGCGCGACGAGGTGGGCATCACGAGGTCGTACCGGTCGTCTTCGTAGGCGGGGAAGAACGCGGAGTTCTCCGGGTCGACGACGCACAACCGGGTCGTGTGCCGCCGGTAGCGGATGTAGCGGCCGATCGTGGCGCTGGTGCCGCCGGTGCCCGCCCCGACGACGATCCACTCCGGAATCGGATGCGTCTCCTCGCCCATCTGCTCGAAGATCGACTCGGCGATGTTGTTGTTGCCCCGCCAGTCGGTGGCGCGTTCGGCGTTGGTGAACTGGTCGAGGTAATGCCCGCCGGTGTCGCGGGCCACGCGTTCGGCCTCGGCGTACACCTCGCTGGACTTCTGCACGAAATGGCAACGGCCGCCCTGGGCTTCGATCAGCGCCACCTTGGACGAGCTGGTCGACGCCGGCATCACGGCGACGAACGGCAGACCCAGCAGGGCCGCGAAGTAGGCCTCCGACACCGCCGTCGATCCCGACGAGGCCTCGACCACCGTGGTCTTCTCGTTGATCCACCCGTTGCAGAGTGCGTAGAGGAACAGCGAGCGCGCCAGCCGGTGTTTCAGGCTGCCGGTGATGTGGGTGGTCTCGTCCTTGAGGTACAGCGCCACATCGGCGTCTGAGCCGTTTCCAGCCCATGCCTCCGGCAGCGGGTAGCGCAGCAGGTGCGTGTCCGCGCTGCGGCGGGCGTCGGCCTGGATCAGCCGGACCGCGTTGTCCGTCCAGGACCGGGAGTGGCTGCGGACCGCGATCCGGGTCCGCTCGGTCAACGCACCGAAACTGTTGGCTGCGAACGGCTCAGGTCGCTGGCCGAGTCGCGACCGCCCATCGGCGTGGCGATCAACGTCAGCAGGGTGGCCTCGGGCCGGCAGCAGAACCGCACCGGGGCGAATGGGGAGGTGCCGATGCCGGCGGAGACGTGCAGCTGCGTGTTCGCGCCCCACCGGGACGGTCCCTTGGCGCGGGACCGGTCCAGGCCGCAGTTGGTCACCAGCGCGCCGTAGAGCGGCAGGCAGACCTGCCCGCCGTGGGTGTGGCCGGCCATCACCAGCTGATAGCCGTCGGCGGCGAAGCGGTCCAGCACGCGCGGCTCCGGCGAATGGGTAAGTCCCAGGCGCAGGTTCGCGGCCGGGCTGGCCGGGCCGGCGATCGTCTCGTAGCGGTCGCGGTCGATGTGCGGGTCGTCGACGCCGGCCGCGGCGCGGTGCAGGCCGGCCACCTCGAACTCGCGCCGCGTGTGGGTCAGGTCGAGCCAGCCGCGCTCGGTGAACGCCGCCCGCAGGTCCTGCCAGGGCAGCGGTTCGCCGTGGACCCGGCGCGACGGGTTGGTCACGTAATTCAGGGGGTTCTTCAGGCGCGGCCCGAAGTAGTCGTTGCTGCCGAACACGAAGACGCCGGGCCGCGACAGCAGGTCGCCCAGGGCCTGCACCACCGCGGGCACCGCCTTCGGGTGCGCAAGGTTGTCGCCGGTGTTGACCACCAGGTCGGGTTCCCAGTTGCTCAGCTCCCGCAGCCAGGCCTGTTTTCGGCGCTGGGTGGGCAGCATGTGCAGATCGCTGATGTGCAGCACCCGCAGCGGCGTGGAACCCGGCGTCAGGACGGGCATCGTGATCTCGCGCAGGACGAAGGCGTTGCGCTCGACGACGGCGGCGTAACCGATACCGGCGACGGCCGAACCGAGCGCGACGGCACCGGTGCGTATCAGCGTGGGCAACGCCCCGCGACGATGCGGTCCGCGCAGCGGACCGCCGTGGAGGGGGGCCATTGAGCTTGCATCAGCCATGCTGGCAGCCTACTGCCGGTTGCGCTTTGGCAACGTATAGCTTGCGCCGCGGCGTCACAGCTCGCCCGGTCTACGGGGGCGGCTGCCCCGGCGGCGGGGGCGGTGGCGCCAGGAGCGGAATGGTGATCGGGGGCAGACCCGGGATCTCCACCACCTGCGAGCCGACCGGCACCGGCGCGCCCTCCGGGGGCGGCGGTGGGGCCGGCGGGATGCCGTTGCTGACCTGGATGGTGATGATCGACCCGGGGATCGTCGCGCCGCTCGGCGAGGTCCCGACCACCTCGCCCTGCTTGGCGGAGCTGTTGACGAAGTTGTTCTGGTCGGCGACCTGGAAGCCGGCCTCCTTGAGGCGGGCGCGCGCGGCATCGATGTCCAACCCGGCGACGCTGGGCACCCGCGACCCGGGTGAGCCGTCGACGTAGCGGGGATCGGTGGGCGGCAGCTGCACCGGGCCGAAATTGGTGGCGATCGGCTTCATCGCCGTGAACCAGGTGCGGGCCGGCTCGTTACCGCCGTACAAGTCGCCCTCGCCGCAGTGGCGCAGCGGCGACGAGCACAGGTCCGTCGGCGAGGGTGAGTCGTCATAGATGTAGTTGGCCGCGGCGTAGTGGTTGGTGAAGCCCACGAAGCCGGAGGAGCGGTGCGCCTCGGTGGTGCCGGTCTTGCCGGACACCGGCAGCGTCCACCCCGCGGCGCCGGCGGAACCGGAGGCGGTGCCGCCGCCCACCGCGTCCTTGCTCATCGCGTTCGCCAGGGTGTTGGCCAGGCCTTCGGGCACCACCTGGTCACAGGTCTCGGTGGTCACGGCGACCTCGTTGCCGTGCCGGTCGATCAGCTTGTCGATCGGGTTGGGCGGGCACCAGGTGCCGCCCGAGGCCAGCGTCGCCGCGACGTTGGACAGCTCCAGCGCGTTGACTTCGATGGGGCCCAGCGTGAACGAGCCGATGTTCTGCCGTTTGACGAAGTCGGCCAGGCTCTCGTTGCTGTCCGGGTTGTAGTCGCGCGCGGTGCCGGGATCGGCGTAGGACCGCAGCCCCAGCTTGATCGCCATGTCCACGGTGCGGGTCACCCCGACCTGCTGAATCAGCTTGGCGAAGGCGGTATTGGGCGAGGTGGCGAGGGCCTCGGTGACATTCATCGACCCGCGGTAGTTGCCGGCGTTGACCACACACCAGTTGTCCTTGGGGCAGCCCTTGGCTCCACCGCTACCCATGCCCTTGGTCTGGAAGCGCGGCGGCACGTCGAGGGTTGCATTGATGCCCATGCCCATGTCCAGGGCGGCGGCCGTCGTGAAGATCTTGAAGACCGAGCCCGCGCCGTCACCGACCAGCGAGAAGGGCTGCGGCCGCATGGTCTGCCCGGCGTCGCTGTCCAGCCCGTAGGTCCGGTTGCTGGCCATCGCCATCACCTTGTGCGAGGTCTTGCCGGGCTGGATCACGCTCATCACGCTGGAGATGCCCGGCAGCGTCGGGCTCGCGAACTGGTCGATCGCCGACTTGACCGGCACCTGCACGTCCGGGTCCAGCGTGGTGCGGATCAGGTAGCCGCCGCGGGCCACCTGCTCTTTGCTGATCCCCGCCCGCGACAGGTACTCCTGGACGTAGTCGCAGAAGAACGCGCGATCGCCGGCGGCGATGCAACCCCGCGGTAGCTCATTGGGCTGCGGCAGCACGCCCAGCGGTGCGGCCTTGGCGGCGCGCAGCGCGTCGGCCTCCTGCGGGATGTTCTCGATCATGGTGTCCAGCACCAGGTTTCGCCGCGCCAGCGCGCCCTCGGGATTGGTGTAGGGGTTGAGCGCGCTGGTCGACTGCACCATGCCCGCCAGCAGCGCCGCCTGCTGCCAGTTCAGGTCCGAAGCGTTGATGCCGAAGTAGGTCTGCGCCGCGTCCTGCACTCCGAACGACCCGTTGCCGAACGACACCAGGTTCAGGTAGCGGGTGAGGATCTCGGGCTTGGTGAAGGTCTTGTCGAGCGTGAGCGCCATCCGGATCTCGCGCAGCTTGCGCGCCGGGGTGGTCTCCACGGCGGCGCGCTTCTCGGCGTCGGTCTTCGCCGTCACCAGCAGTTGGTAGTTCTTGATGTACTGCTGCTCGATGGTCGACCCGCCGCGGGTGTCGACGTCGCCGCGGGCGTAGCCGGCCAGCCCGGTCAGCGTGCCCTTCCAGTCCACCCCGGCATGCTCGGCGAACCGCTTGTCCTCGATGGACACGATCGCCAGCTTCATGGTGTTGGCGATCTTGTCGGTGGGCACCTCGAAGCGGCGCTGGGAGTACAGCCAGGCGATGGTGTTGCCCTTCGCGTCGACCATCGTCGAAACCGCGGGGACCTCACCCTCGAGGAGTTGGGCCGAGCCGTTGGCGACGACTTCGGAGGCCCGGTTGGACACCAGTCCCAATCCGCCCGCGAACGGAAACATCAGCGCCGTGGCGACGACACCGGCCAGCAAGCAGTACCCCGCGAGCTTGAGGATGGTGAGAAAGGCCTGGGGCCGGTCTGACATGGCTACTACAGTAGCGGCCCCCTGTCACGCCGCCACGCTGCGCGTTCACCCACTTTTTCACCCCGTCATTGACCAGCGCTTTACGGCCGCGGCAGGGATAAAATTTGCGCGTGCGTCAGTGAATGGACCCCCCGAACGGGCGTGTCCAAGATCACTTCTTGGCCCGCCGTTTTGGACGAGACGGCACGCCCGTCCCAAAAAAAGCGTTATCGGACTGTTGCGCAATTGGTGGCTGACCACCTAACTTAGACACACGGTGAGATTCAGGTAACACCGATGTACACAGTGTGGCGTAGATCGCAGGTCAGGATCTGCACCCCAGGAGGGCGGTCGCGAGAGCGGCCGGTAGGGAAGGGAACAGTTCGTGTCAGGAACACGGCCTGCGGCGCGTAGGACAAACATTGCGGCCGCTCAAGGGGTACTCCGCAGCGTTGATGCCGAAGAACGGATCGCCTGGGTTTCCAAAGCACTGTGTCGAACCACCGACCCGGACGAGCTATTCGTCCGTGGCGCCGCGCAGCGCAAAGCGGCCGTTATTTGCCGGCACTGCCCGGTGATGCAGGAGTGCGGGGCCGACGCCCTCGACAACAAGGTCGAGTTCGGCGTCTGGGGCGGCATGACCGAGCGTCAACGCCGCGCCCTGCTCAAGCAGCACCCCGAGGTGGTCTCCTGGGCCGACTTCTTCGACAAGAGGCGCACCCGCAGCGTCGGCTGACCCGCGGACCCATCGCTCCCGCTAGTGCAGGGGCCCCTGCGCCGCCGCGCGGGCCGCGTCGTCGCCAACCGGTGCGATCTGATCGGCGAGGGCGCGCAACGCTTCCAGGTCCGAGACGTCGAAGGGCAGCGACGGAACCCCGACGACGGGCACGTGCGGATTGGCCCCGGTGAACCGCGACAGCAACCTGATTTCCCGTTTCGCGGTCTGCGCACGGTCGGCATGAATCCTGAGCACGGCCGCGGCCAGCGACGCCGCCTCGGAGTCCGCTTCGGCCTCCAGCGTTTCGGTTCCGTCGATCGCCCGCTCGGCGGGAAGCGAGCACAACGTCGGGTGGGTGCGATTCAAGACCAGCCCGGCGAGCGGCATTCCTTCGGTGGACAACCGGTCGACGAAGAAGGAGGCCTCGCGCAGCGCATCGGGTTCGGCCGCCGAGACCACGACGAACTGCGTGCCCCGCCGCTTCAGCAGCGCGTAGGTACGGTCGGCCTTCTCCCGGAAACCACCGAAGGTGGCGTCCAGCGATTGCACGAAGGCCGCCGCGTCGCTCAACATCTGTGAGCCGAGCACGGTTGACATCGCCTTCATCGCCAAACCCATTGCGCCGGTGACCAATCGGCCGATACCCCGGCCCGGCGCGAGCAGCAGCCGCCACAGCCTACTGTCCATGAAGCTGCCCAGCCGCTTGGGCGCGTCCAGGAAGTCCAGCGCGTTGCGCGATGGCGGGGTGTCCACCACCACCAGGTCCCAGCGGTCCTCGGCCAGCAGTTGGCCGAGCTTCTCCATCGCCATGTACTCCTGCGTGCCGGCGAGCGAGCTGGCGACCGTTTGATAGAACTGGTTGTCCAGAATCGCTTGCGCGCGGCCGGTTCCGGAGTACTGGACCACCATTTCGTCGAACGTGCGGCGCATGTCGAGCATCATCGCGTGCAGCTCGCCGGGAACCTCCGGCGCCAACGGCACGCGCTGAGGGGTGTTGCCCAGGTCGTTGACCCCGAGCGCCTGGGCCAGCCGCTTGGCCGGGTCGATCGTCAAAACGCAGACGTTGCGGCCGTATTCGGCCGCGCGCAAGGCCATCGCGGCAGCAGTGGTGGTCTTGCCCACCCCGCCCGCGCCGCAGCACACCACCACCCGGTTGGTCGTGTCGGCCAGGATCGTGGCCATATCAAGCTTGTTCGGCGTGGTACTCATCGAACCCCCTGCTGCGCAAGCACTTCCGAAAGCTCATAGAGGCTGCCGAGGTCGACGCCGTCGGAGATCGTCGGCAGTTCGAGCCGCGGCACCTTCAACGCGTCCAGTTGTTGCGCGATCTCGGCTCGCGCGGCGATGACCGTCGCGTGCTCGATGGTTTCGGTCAGCAGGCCCGCGAAGTCGTTGTCATTCAGCTTGATCCCCGCCATTTCCAGCCCCGTCCGCACCGAGTCCGCGTCGACGTGTCCCTCGGCGGCCTTGGCCAGGTCGGCGGGCTGCAGGTACGAGGCGATGTTGCGGTTCACGATCACGCTGCCGATCGGCAGCTCCATCTCGGCGAGCTCCTCGATGGCCTCGAGCGTTTCCTGCACCGGCAGCGCCTCCAACAGGGTGACGAGGTGGATGGCGGTCTGCTCAGAGTGCAGCAGCTTCACCACGCCCTCGCTCTGCGAGTGCACCGGGCCGCCCTTGGCCAGATCCGAGACGGCCTTGGTGACGTCCAGGAAGCGGGCGATCCGACCCGTCGGCGGTGCGTCGACCACAACCGCGTCGTAAACCGGGGTCTTGGCCCCCTTGTTCAGCCGCACCACCGATTCCTTGATCTTTCCGGTCAGCAGCACGTCGCGCAGACCGGGCGCGATCGTCGTCGCGAATTCGATGGCGCCGATGCGGCGCATCGCCCGCCCGGCGATACCGAGGTTGTAGAACATGTCCAGGTATTCCAGGAAGGCCGCCTCGATGTCGATCGCCAGGGCGTTGACCTGCCCGCCGCGCTCGGCGGTCGCGATCTTGACCTCCTGGTAGGGCAGCGGCGGCACGTCGAAGAGCTGCGCAATGCCTTGCCGCCCTTCGACTTCCACGAGGAGAACCTTTCGGCCCCCGGCTGCCAGGGTGAGCGCGAGCGCGGCCGCTATCGTCGACTTGCCCGTGCCGCCTTTGCCGGTGACGAAATGCAGGCGGGCCTTCGACAACCGCGCCGGCCAGCCGACGGCGCTACCGCCGCTCGATATGTTTGCCACCTTCGCATGCTAGCCCGGCCGGCGCCGGGCCCCCGGGCAGGCCAGAGGCGTTCACACCCGACCGATAAGCTCGCGCCATGAGCCAACCGATCGCATGGGAATACGTCACGGTCCCGCTGCTGACGCACGCCACCAAACAGATCCTCGACCAGTGGGGCGCCGACGGTTGGGAACTGGTGTCCGTGCTGCCCGGGCCCACCGGGGAGCAACACGTCGCGTATCTGAAGCGCCCGAAGTAGATGACGGCGTCGGCCCGGCTCTCCGAACTCGGTGTCGCGCTGCCCGCGGTGGTGGCCCCGCTGGCCGCCTACGTGCCCGCGGTGCGGACGGGTGACCTGGTCTACACCGCCGGTCAGCTGCCGATGCAGAACGGACAGCTCGCCGGGACGGGCAAGGTCGGGGCCCACGTCAGCCCGGAAGAGGGCAAGGCGCTCGCGCGGATCTGCGCACTCAACGCCCTGGCCGCCATCGACTCGCTGGTGGGCATCGACGCGGTGACGCGGGTGGTCAAGGTCGTCGGCTTCGTTGCGTCGGCCCCCGGTTTCAACGGCCAGCCCAGCGTCATCAACGGGGCCTCCCAGCTGCTGGCCGAGGTGTTCGGCGATGCCGGCGCCCACGCGCGCTCGGCGGTCGGCGTGTCCGAGCTGCCCCTGGATGCGCCGGTAGAGGTGGAGCTGATCGTGGAGGTCGGCTCACGACCGTGACCGCCGCGCCCGAGTCGCTGAGCCACCCCGCCTACGGCAGGCTGCGGGCGGTCACCGAGACCGCCTCGGTCCTGCTGGCCGACAACCCGGGATTGCTGACCCTCGAGGGCACCAACACCTGGGTGCTGCGCGGCAAGGGCAGCGACGAGCTGGTGGTCGTGGACCCCGGCCCGGACGACGACGAGCACATTGACCGCCTCGCCGGGCTGGGCCGGATCACGCTGGTGCTGATCAGTCACCGGCACGGCGACCACACCGACGGTATCGACAAGCTCGTCGAGCGCACCGGCGCGACGGTGCGGTCGGCGGGCAGCGGGTTCTTGCGCGGCCTCGGCGGTCACCTGACCGACGGCGAGGTGATCGACGCGGCCGGCCTGAAGATCAAGGTGATGGCCACCCCCGGCCACACCGCCGACTCGCTGTCGTTTCTGGTCGACGACGCGGTGCTCACCGCGGACAGCGTGCTGGGCCGTGGCACCGCCGTCATAGATTCCGAAGACGGCAGCCTGGCCGACTACCTGGAATCGTTGCGGCGGCTCCGCGGCCTAGGGCCCCGCACGGTGCTGCCCGGTCACGGGCCGGACCTGGCCAACCTGGAGGCCGTCGCATCGGGCTACCTGGTGCACCGGCACGAGCGCCTGGAGCAGGTGCGCGCGGCGCTGCGTGACATCGGCGAGGACGCCACCGCGCGGCAGGTCGTCGAACACGTCTATGTGGACGTCGACGAGAAACTCTGGGACGCGGCCGAATGGTCCGTTCAGGCGCAGCTGAACTATTTGCAGCGAACCTGAAAATCTGCAGGAGAACTGCGAGTAAGGGCCTGCGAAATTACCGGCTCGGCGCAATTCCCGCGCGCTTACCTCGCTCGGGGTTGGATTCTCACTCGGTTGCGCCCGCGCTCCGCGCGCGCTTACCTCGCTCGGGGTTGGATTCTCACTCGGTTGCGCCCGCGCTCCGCGCGCGCTTACCTCGCTCGGGTTCGGATTCTCACTCGGTTGCGCCCGCGCTCCGCGCGCGCTTACCTCGCTCGGGTTCGGATTCTCGCTCGGTTGCGCCCGCGCTCCGCGCGCGCTTACCTCGCTCGGCGGGCCAGCCTTTCGGAGTCCGAAATCAGCACGCTCTTGCCCTCCAGGCGGATCCAGCCGCGGTGGGCGAAGTCGGCCAGCGCCTTATTCACCGTCTCCCGCGAGGCGCCCACCAGCTGGGCGATCTCCTCCTGGGTCAGGTCGTGGGTGACCCGCATGGCGCCACCCTCCTGGGTGCCGAAACGCTGGGCGAGCTGCAGCAGCTGCTTGGCCACCCGGCCGGGCACGTCGGTGAAGATCAGGTCGGCCAGATTGTTGTTGGTGCGGCGCAGCCGCCGGGCCAGCACCCGCAACAGCTGCTCGGCGATCTCGGGGCGGTCGGCGATCCACGCCCGCAGCGCGTCGCGGTCCATCGACACCGCGCGCACCTCGGTGATGGTGGTCGCGCTGGAGGTCCGCGGGCCCGGGTCGAAAATCGACAATTCGCCGAACATGTCCGACGGGCCCATGATCGTCAGCAGGTTCTCCCGGCCATCGGGTGAGCGACGGCCGATCTTCACCTTCCCGGAGACGATGATGTAGAGCCGATCGCCCGGCTCGCCTTCGGCGAAGACCGTGTGCCCACGGGGAAAGTCGACGGGTTGCAGCTGCTTGGTAAGCGCGGCGACCGCGCCCGGCTCAACCCCTTGGAAGATTCCTGCCCTTGCCAGGATCTCGTCCACATTGCCTCTTCAAAGTTTCAATGTTTGTGATACGGCCAGGTTAATCCCGTGCTCGCGTGATGAGTCTAGCGGTAGGACATTTTGTCCAACGTGCAACGCTACACACGATTGACGTGTCTAGTGGCCCTAAACTGCGGATTGATCCGCGAATGCGCGTGTATTCGCGTCGGCAATGTCAGCTCGGTGTGGTCGATGAAGCTGGCGGCAAACGACGGCGCGGCGTGGCGCGGCGCGGCCGTCAGCACGGCCAGCGCGGCCTCGGCGAGTTCCCGGGCATCGCGGCGATGCAGGAGCTCCAGCGCCTCGGGCATGCCCTCCCGCGCCAACGTGCGCAGGTCCACGAGCTCGGTGTGTTCGAAAAGCTCGGTGACCGCGATCATCGCGACGTCCTCGCGGGCCAGCCCCCGTTCGAGCCGTCCCAAGCCGAGCGCCGCCAGCATCAGTAGCCCAGGAACGCAGGCCACCAGCAACCATGACACAAGGAGAGTAAACAGGGCCTTCAATCAACACGAGGTCTCGGCGAGATCACGAAATCAGTACTCTGTCGTAGGTGACAGCGGCAAAGTCGTCCGGGCGCGCGAAGTCGGCATCGGCCCCTGCGGGCGGTGACACCGGGCAACGGTGGGCCGAGGAGACCCGGGTCGGCCTGGTGCGACGGGCCCGCCGGATGAATCGGGCGCTCGCGCAGGCGTTTCCGGACGCGCACTGCGAGCTGGACTTCACCACGCCGCTGGAGCTGACGGTCGCCACCATCCTGTCCGCGCAGAGCACCGACAAGAGGGTGAACCTGACGACGCCGGCCTTGTTCAAGCGGTACCCCAGCGCGCTGGACTACGCGCAGGCCGACCGCGACGAACTGGAAGCGCTCATCCGCCCGACGGGGTTCTTCCGGAACAAGGCGACCTCGCTCATCGGCCTCGGTCAGGCCCTGGTCGAACGGTTCGACGGCGAGGTGCCCTCCACCATGGAAGAACTGGTCACGCTGCCCGGGGTGGGCCGCAAGACCGCCAACGTCATCTTGGGCAACGCTTTTGGGGTTCCCGGCATCACCGTCGACACCCATTTCGCCCGGCTGCTGCACCGCTGGCGCTGGACCACCGACAAGGACCCGGTCAAAATCGAGCGCGCGGCGGGCGAACTGATCGAACGCAGCGAGTGGACCATGTTGAGCCACCGGGTGATCTTCCATGGCCGACGGGTGTGCCACGCGCGCAAGCCGGCCTGCGGGGTGTGCGTGGTGGCCAAGGACTGCCCGTCCTTCGGCCTCGGCCCCACCCAGCCGCTGCTGGCGGCGCCCCTGGTGCGCGGCCCGGAGACCGAGCACCTGCTGGCGCTGGCCGGCCTGTAGAGCACGGCCTTGACGCGCACCACGCGCTGGACGATCGCGATCCTCGCGGTGGTGGCGGCGTTGGTCGCGGCCCTGGTGGCCCAGCTGCGCGACCAGTCCGCGACATCGACCCGGCCCGGCACCGCGGTGAACGCGCCGGACCGTGAACACCGGGACGCCGACACGCCGGCGGCGCTGGCGGGGCCGCGGCAGCGGGCCGATCTGGCGCCCTGTCCGGGCGCCGGCGACGGTCCCGGACCGCCGGCGCTGCGGGGGATCACGGTCGATTGCGCGGCCGACGGCTCGGTTGTCGACGTCGCTCGCGCGCTGGCCGGGCGTCGGGTGGTCCTCAACCTCTGGGCGTATTGGTGCGCGCCGTGTGCGGCCGAACTGCCCGCGATGGCGGAGTATCAACGCCGGGCCGGGCCGGACGTGACGGTGGTGACGGTGCATCAGGACGAGAACGAGACGGCCGCGTTGCTGCGGCTGGCCGAACTGGGCGTTCGGCTGCCGACCCTGCAGGACGGCCGCCGCCGGGTCGCGGCGGCGCTCGGTGTCGTAAACGTCATGCCCGCGACGGTGGTTCTGCGGCCGGACGGTAGCGTTGCGCAGATGCTGCCGCGGGCCTTCGACAGTGCCGACGAGATCTCGGCCGCGGTCGGAAAAGACAAGGGATAAGCCGAAAATTGGACCGACTGGAGCGCCCGGTGAGTGTTGGGGGCACGCCCCCGCCCGCGGGCGGTGCGGCCCAGGGCCCCGCGCGCGGGGCGCTTCCCCTGACGCCCGACGCCTCCCCGCCGTGGCTGCGCCCCCTGGTCGATAACGTCGAGCGGATGCCGGAGGCGTACCGGCGCCGGCTGCCGGCCGACGTGCTGGCCTTAATCACCGGCAAGGCGGTATCGGCGCTGCGCGGCAGCGGCCGGGAAGCCGCCGTCCTGGTGTTGTTCTCCGGGCCGGAGTCCGCGGCGGCCGACGGCGGCGTCCCCGACGACGCCGACTTGCTGGTCACCGTGCGGGCCTCCACGCTGCGCCACCACGCGGGCCAGGCCGCGTTCCCCGGCGGAGCCTCCGATCCGACGGACGACGGCCCGGTGGCCACCGCCCTGCGGGAAGCTCAGGAGGAGACCGGGATCGACGTCTCCCGGTTGCGCCCCCTGGTCACTATGGAACGCACGTTCATCGCGCCGTCGCGGTTTCACGTCGTCCCGGTGCTGGCCTACTCGCCGGATCCGGGTCCGGTGGCCGTCGTCAACGAGGCCGAAACCGCGATCGTCGCGCGAGTTCCGTTGCGCGCCTTCATCAATCCGGCCAACCGGCTGATGGTGTATCGGGGCGACCTCGGGCGCCGGTGGGCCGGACCGGCGTTTCTGCTGAATGAGATGCTGGTTTGGGGATTCACTGGCCAGGTGATTTGTGCGATGCTCGACGTCGCCGGCTGGGCCCAGCCCTGGGACACCACCGACGTCCGCGAATTGGACGCGGCGATGGCGCTGGTCGGCGACCAGGGTGGTGCCCACCGATGAACATGAACTCGATGACCCCGTCCCAGTGGCTGGACATCGCCGTGCTGTCGGTCGCCTTCATCGCGGCCGTCTCGGGCTGGCGGTCCGGCGCGGTGGGCTCACTGTTCTCGTTCGTCGGGGTGTTGCTGGGCGCGATCGCGGGTGTGCTGCTGGCGCCCCACCTGGTCAGCCACATCGCGGCGCCGCGGGCCAAGCTGTTCGCCGCCCTGTTCTTGATCCTCGCGCTGGTGGTCATCGGCGAGGTCGCCGGAGTTGTGCTTGGACGGGCGGTGCGCGGCGCGATCCGCAGCCGCACCATCCGCACGGTCGACTCGTTCATCGGGGTGGGCGTCCAGTTGGTGGTGGTCTTGACCGCGGCCTGGTTGCTGGCCACGCCGCTGACGCAGTCCAAGGACCAGCCGGAGCTGGCCGCCGCGGTCCGCGGCTCGCGGGTGCTGGCCCAGGTCAACGAGGTCGCCCCGCCGTGGCTGAAGACGGTGCCCAAACGGCTTTCGGCGCTGCTGAACACCTCGGGCCTGCCCGCGGTGCTGGAGCCGTTCAGCCGCACCCCGGTGATCCCGGTCGCCTCGCCGGACCCTGCGCTGGCCAACAATCCGGTGGTTCAGTCCACCGCGCCCAGCGTTGTCAAGGTGCGCAGCCTGGCGCCGAGTTGCCAGAAAGTGTTGGAGGGCAGTGGGTTTGTGGTCGCACCCGACCGTGTGATGACCAACGCGCACGTGGTGGCCGGCTCCAACAGCGTGCAGATCTACGCCAGCGGAAGCCCGCTGGACGCCACCGTCGTGTCCTACGACCCGTCGGTCGACATCGCGATCCTCGCCGTCCCCAACCTGCCGCCCCCGCCGTTGGCCTTCGCGCAGACCGAGGCGAAAACCGGTACCAGCGTCGTGGTGCTCGGTTATCCCGGCGGCGGCAACTTCACCGCCACCCCGGCCCGCATCCGCGAGGTCATCAAGCTCAGCGGCCCCGACATCTACCGCGACCCCGCCCCGGTCACCCGCGACGTCTACACCATCAGAGCCAATGTGGAGCAAGGGAATTCGGGCGGGCCATTGATCGACCTGAACGGTCAGGTGCTCGGCGTCGTGTTCGGTGCCGCCGTCGACGACCCCGACACCGGGTTCGTGTTGACTGCCGACGAGGTGAACAGTCAGCTCGCCAAGATCGGCGACACCCAACAGGTCACCACCGGCGCCTGCGTCAGCTGACCACGGAGTCCAGGAACCGCATCAAGTGCCGGTTGATTTCCTCCGGCGCCTCCTCGTGGCTGAAATGCCCTGCGCCGGCGACGGATACGTAACGCCCCTGCGGGGCATAACGCTGCGTCCGGTCGACCGGGTCGGCCAGTACGTAGGGGTCGGCCTCGCCGCGCAGGTGTAGCAGAGGCACGCCGAGCTGCCGGCTCATCGACTTCATGAATCGCCGGCCCTCATCACGCAGTTGGCTGCGCACCGCCCAACGCTGATATTCCAGCGCGCAGTGCGCCGCCGAGGGAATCTGGATCGCCAGCCGCTGGTAGCGGATGGCTTCGGAAAAGTCTTCGGAGGCAACCCATTTCGCGCAGCTGCGGCTGCGGACGAGGCGCTCGATCTCGGCCCCGTTGTCGCGGGTCAGCAGCCGTTCCGGCCACACGGGCACCTGGTAGCGCAGCAGCGTCGCCAACAGCGCGTAACCCTGGTCGCGGCGGGTCAGCGTGGACCGGCGCAGGGCCGCGGGGTGCGGGGAACTGACCAGCGCGATGGCCGACACCAACCGCGCGTGCAGCAGCGCGGTGGCCCAGCACGCCAGCCCGCCGTCGGCGTGGCCGACCAGCGTCGCCGAGGAGTGGCCCAGCGCGCGGATGAGGCCCGCGGTGTCGCCGGCCAGCGTCCAGCCGTCGTAGCCCCGGGGCGGCTTATCGCTGCCGCCGTAGCCACGAAGGTCGACCGCGACCACCCGCGCCCCGGTCAGTCCCCGCAGCTGATGGCGCCACGACCACCAGAACGAACCGAAACCATGCAGCAGCATCACCAGCGGTCGGGCCGTGGGCGGCGCGGCCGAGTCGGTGTCGGCGGGCAGCGCCTCCACGACATGGAACCGGATCCCGTTGGCGTGCACGTCGAAATGCCGCCACGGCCCGTCGATGCGGGTTACCGACGGGTCCGGCGGTGCCATTTACCAACCCGACGGATCGGATTCGGGCTTCTCGTGCTTCCCGCGCCCATCGAGCTGCCTGACCGCGCCCTGCGCCTTGTCGTGACCCGGGGTAAGTGCGGTGCGCGTCTCCTTGACCGACTCGATGGTCTCCCGCGGCCCGCGGATCCGGCGCACCTTGAGGAAGCCCAGCAGGGCCAGCACGGCCCCGACCACCACCTGAATTCCGAACACGATCAGGAAAGCCGCCCAGCGCCACAGCCAGGTGTCGAGCAGCTCGGCCACGAAGAAGAAGAAAAAGAAGGTGGAGTAGAACAGCACCACCAGCGCGGCGATGAAGAAGACGCTGCCGGTCAGGCCTTTCTTGACATCGCGGGTGATCTCCGCGCGGGCCAGCTCCACCTCGGCGCGCACCAGCGTGGACACCTGGGTGGTCGCGTCCTTGATCAGGTCACCGATCGACGGCTCCGCGGGGCGGGCGTGCGGGTCGGCGAGGGGGATCGTGGTCAGGGTGCTGGGCACACCGTTCTTGCCATCGGCTTTGCTCACAGACGGTCCCCTCTTTCGTCACTGCCCGGCTCGCTGTCGTCGCGGTTCATGTTGCCATGCGCCGCCGGGCCAGACGAGGCCAGCCGAAGCCGGCCACGTCCGGGTCCGGGTCGACCAGGCCGTCTCCGGCCCGTCGGCCAACTGATACCCGATCGGAACGCGCCGAACCAGGCCCTTTGCCGGGAGCCCACGCGCGAGGCGGGCCGTTGCCGCATCACACCGCCCCGAGGCCATCGCCCCGCGGGCCGCGCTGGGCACGGCGGGCGAGGGGCCCGGCCGACTAGACTGGCCAAGCCGGTCCGGGTCCGGCCTGTCGATGGGAGTGGTGCTGTGCAGACGGCGCACCGGTGCTTCGTGGCGGCAATGGGGGCGGCGCTCCTGGTCCTGGTGGGCTACCCCGTGCGCGCCGCGGCCGCCGATGTCAGGATCCCGATGGGCGGCGGCGCCGGCATCGTCATCAACGGGGACACCATGTGCACCCTGACGACCATCGGGGGCGATACCGCCGGAGACCTGATCGGCTTCACCTCGGCGCACTGCGGCGGCCCGGGCGCGCAGGTCGCCGCCGAGGGCGCGGAGAACGCCGGCACCCTGGGCACCATGGTGGCCGGCAACGACAACCTGGACTACGCGGTCATCAAGTTCGATCCCGCGAAGGTGACACCGACGGCCAACTACAACGGCTTCGCGATCAACGGCCTGGGCCCGGACCCGGCCTTCGGCGAGATCGCCTGCAAGCAGGGCCGCACCACCGGGAACTCGTGCGGCGTCACCTGGGGCCCGGGCCAGGACCCCGGCACGATCGTCATGCAGGTGTGCGGGCAGCCCGGCGATTCCGGCGCGCCGGTGACGGTGAACAACATGCTGGTCGGCATGATCCACGGGGCGTTCAGCGACAACCTGCCGACCTGCATCATCAAGTACATCCCGCTGCACACGCCGGCCGTGGTGCAGTCGTTCAACGCGATCCTGGCCGACGTCAACGCCAAGCACCGGCCGGGCGCGGGGTTCACCCCGCTACCGGCCTGATCTGAGCTACTTCGCGGCCTGGATCGCGTCGAAAACGCCGGGGTCCAGCAGGGTCGACGTGTCTCCGAGTTCCCGCTTCTCGGCGACGTCACGCAGGAGCCTGCGCATGATCTTGCCGCTGCGGGTCTTGGGCAGTTCGGGCACCACGTGGATCTCCCGCGGCTTGGCGATGGGTGAGATCTCGCGGGCCACCTCGGCGCGCAGCTCGTCGACGATTCCGTCGTGCACCTCGTACTCGGCGCACAAGACGACGAACGCACAGACGGCCTGGCCCGTGGTCTCGTCGGTCTTGGCGACCACCGCGGCCTCGGCCACTCCGTGGTGGCCGACGAGCGCCGACTCCAACTCGGCGCTCGAGAGCCGGTGCCCGGACACGTTCATCACGTCGTCGATGCGGCCCACCACCCAGATGGCGCCGTCGCGGTCGTAATAGGCGCTGTCCCCGGCGAAATACCAGCCCTGCTCGGCGAACCGAGACCAGTAGGTCTCGACGTAGCGGTCCGGGTCGCCCCAGATGCCGCGCAGCATGGACGGCCACGGCTGGTCCAACACCAGGTAGCCGGTGACGTGTTCGCCGTGATGGACGGTGGGCGTCAGGTGTTCGCCGTGGTCGTCGACGATGCTCGCGGAGATGCCCGGCAGCGCCCTCATCGCCGAACCCGGTTTGGCCGCGGCGACGCCGGGCAGCGGGGAGATCATCGCCGCGCCCGTCTCGGTCTGCCACCAGGTGTCGACGATCGGCAGGCTCTCGGCGCCGATCACCTTGCGGTACCAGCGCCACGCCTCGGGGTTGATCGGCTCGCCCACGGTGCCCAGCAGTCGCAGGCTGGACAGGTCGTGCGCGTCGGGGATCTCGCGGCCCCACTTCATGAACGTCCGGATGAGCGTCGGCGCGGTGTAATAGATTGTGACGCCGTACTTTTCGATGATCTCGAAGTGCCGGTGCTGGGTCGGCGAGTCGGGCGTGCCCTCGTAGAGCACCTCGGTGACCCCGTTGGACAGCGGGCCGTAGACGCCGTAGGTGTGGCCGGTGACCCAGCCGATGTCGGCGGTGCACCAGAAGACGTCGCGTTCGGGCTTGATGTCGAAGATGTAGTAGTGCGTGTAGGAGCACTGGGTCAGGTAGCCGCCGCTGGTGTGCACGATGCCCTTGGGCTTGCCGGTGGTGCCGGAGGTGTACAGCAGGAACAGCGGCTGCTCCGCGTCGAAGGGCTCCGGCGTGTGTTCGGGCGACGCGTCGTCGACGACGTCGTGCCACCACACGTCGCGGTCGTCGTTCCACGACACGTCGATCCCGGTGCGCCGCACCACCAGGATGTGCTCGACGGGGCTCTCGGGATCGTCGACCGCCTCGTCGGCGGCGTCCTTCAACGGTGCGGGCTTGCCGCGGCGGAACTGCCCGTCGCTGGTGATCACCAACTTGGCCTGGGCATCGGCGATGCGGGCCCGTAGCGCCTTCGCGGTGAAGCCGGCGAACACCACGCTGTGCATGATGCCCAGCCGGGCGCAGGCGAGCATCGATATCACCGCTTCGGGGATCAACGGAAGGTAGATCGCGACGCGGTCGCCGGCGACCAGGCCCAGGGCGGTCAGCGCGTTGGCCGCCTTGCACACCTCGGCCTGCAGCTCGGAATAGCTCAGGCTGCGGCTGTCGCCGGGCTCGCCCTCCCAGTGGATGGCGACGCGGTCGCCGAGGCCGGCCTCGACGTGGCGGTCCACGCAGTTGTAGGCGACGTTGAGCTTGCCGTCGGCGAACCATTTCGCGAACGGCGCCTGCGACCAGTCGAGCACCTCGGTGAACGGCGTCGACCAGGAGAGCCGGTTCGCCTGTTCGGCCCAGAAGGCCAGCCGGTCCTCTTCGGCCTCGCGATACAACTCCTCGCCGGCGTTGGCCTGCTCGGCGAACGCCGGCGGCGGGGGATACGACGACGGGCCTACGGCGTCGGTGGTGGTCACTGGCTTCCTCCTAGTGTCGAGGCTCGTCAACCGTCAGAGCCTAACGCCGCAAGGTAAAAAGGGAAGCTTCAAATTCAGGTCGAACCGCAGCCCCATGACGGATAATCACCGGTGTGCCCGGCCAGCGGCGGCGCATCCGCCGACTCGTTCCCAGCTTCGCCGCGGCCGCAACGGTTTACGCGGCCGCCGCCCTGCCGGGGCCAGCGGCGTGGGCCGTCCCGATCGACACCGCCGACGCACCAACCCCGTGCTGGTCGGACCAGATCGCCGTCACCGCATCGCCGACCCAGGCCGCCGTGGGCCACCGCGGGGCCACGCTGGTGTTCAGCCTTGCCGGCGGCGCGGAGCCCTGCACGCTGACCGGATATCCCGGCGTCGACTCGGGGTCCGGCGGACCGCTGATCCACGCCCAGCCCACCCTGCGCGGCTACATGGGCGGCCTACCCGGCGGCGCCGACGTGCCGCCCACCGTGATCCTGTCCCTGTCCACCCAGGCGCAGGCCGTGGTGGAGGGGGTGGCCATCGACGCGAACGGCGAGCCGTGCCCGACCTACACCGATCTGCTGGTCAATCCGCCGGACACGACCGTCGTGCTGAGCGTGCCGGCCACCATCGACGCCTGCGCGCTGCAGGTGCATCCGGTGACGCCCGTCTGAGCGACGTTACGAGTCGGCCCTCGCCAGGCAATACACGCGGGCCGGCTCCGGGTAGCTGACGCCCTTTGACCCTTGCGGGCATTGGGTTTTGTCCGTGCTGCCATCGATGCGCTGCACGATTTTCACCTGTACCCGGTTTGAGTCGCCGCAGTCGCCCGGCCTCAGGCTCACGGCTTCGCCGTCGCTGATGTACAGATAGCAACGGCCCTGTTGCAGGTTGATGAGAAAGCACAGTGTCGTCGAGTGGTTGCTCGCACGCTCGTAGATCGAGTGCTCCCGTTTACCGTCGGGGCAGCTGTCCGAGGCATTCCCCTTGAACGCGAGTTCGTAAGTCGCCGCGGGGTCGCTACAGCCGCTGATCAGGCGGGCGTCGAAACGGTTTGCCCGGTAATCACTTTCGCTGATGCAATCGCCCACCCGCAGCAAGGACTCGTCCTTTTGGCTCGAGATCGCGCGCGCGGCGTGGCTGACGATCCCGAACCCGCCCAGCGCCACCAAGACCAAACCGACGGTGATCAGCGTGGTGGCGGACTTGCTCGTCCGCGGCCGCGGCGGGGCCCCGGGCGGGTAACCGGGATGGGGCCAACCGGGGTAGCCGATCGCCTGCGGTGGCGGGCCCGGGGGATACGGGTAGGCGGGCGGGGGTTGCTTTCGGCGGCCACGCGAGAGCTCCCACAGCCCGATCACCAGACAGATCAAGCCGGCCGTCGGGAGGCCGAGCAAGAACATCAGCCCGCCCGCGTGCACGGCGGAATCCTCGGCGGAGGCAAGATACGCGACGACCACCACGGGATCGTAGGTCGCCGAAGCCCGTGCGGGCACTTCACCGCCGCTGCGCGGCAGGCCCTAGGGTCGGGTCATGCACCGGATGCGGGCCGTGGCGGCCACCGTGGTCGTGGCGCTCGCCGCGCTCACGGGTTGCGGCGGCGGGGCCCTGAGCCCCGAGCTGGTGGTGGTCAACGGCGGGGAACCGCCGAACCCGCTGGTTCCGACCGGCACGAACGACAGCCTCGGCGGGCGAATCCTGGATCGGCTGTTCGCCGGCTTGGTGTCCTATGACGCCGCAGGCAAACCCTCACCGGAAGTGGCGCGGTCGGTCGAGACCACCGACAACGTCAACTACCGGATCTTGCTCAAGCCCGGCTGGAAGTTCACCGACGGCTCGCCGGTGACGGCCCATTCGTTCGTCGACGCGTGGAATTACGGCGCGCTGAGCACCAATGCCCAACTGCAACAAAGCTTTTTCAGCCCGATCGTCGGGTATGACGAGGTCGCCGCCCTGACCGCAGACGGGAAGCCGGCCCGGACCACCATGTCCGGGCTGCAAGTCGTCAACGATCTCGAGTTCGACGTGCGGCTCAAGGCGCCGACCGTCGACTTCACGTTGCGGCTGGGACACAATGCCTTCTACCCGTTGCCGGAAAGGGCTTTTCGGGACATGGCCGCGTTCGGCCGCAACCCGGTCGGCAACGGCCCCTACGAGTTGGCTGACGGTCCCGACGGGCCGGCCTGGGAACACAACGTCAAGATCGACCTGAAACCCAACCCCGACTACCACGGCAATCGCAAGCCCCACAACAAGGGCCTGCGGTTCGAGTTCTACGCCAACCTCGACACCGCCTACGCCGACCTGCTGTCGGGCAATCTCGATGTGCTGGACACGATTCCGTCGAGTGCACTCACAATCTACAAGCGTGACCTGGGCGGCAACGCGGCCAGTGGACCGGTCGCGGTCAGCCAATCGCTCGACACGCCACTGCGGCTGCCGCATTTCGGCGGCGAAGAAGGCCGGCTGCGCCGGTTGGCGTTGTCGGCTGCGATCAACCGGCCACAGATCTGCCGGCAGATCTTCAACGCCACCCGCAGCCCTGCCCGCGACTTCACCGCGAGCTCGTTGCCCGGATTCGATCCGCACATCCCGGGCAACGACGCATTGGACTTCAATCCCGAACGGGCCCGCCAACTCTGGGCGCAGGCCAACGCGATCTCGCCGTGGAGCGGGCGCTACTTGATCGCCTACAACGCCGACAGCGGCCATCAAGAGTGGGTGGACGCGGTGGCCAACAGCATCAAGAACGTGCTGGGCATCGACGCCGTCGGCGCGCCGCACCCCACGTTCGCCGGTTTCCGCACCCAGATCACCAACCGCACCATCGATACCGCGTTCCGCGCCGGCTGGATCGGCGACTACCCGTCGATGATCGAGTTCCTCGCCCCGCTGTACGCCACCGGAGCGGGATCCAACGACGTCGGATACTCGAACCGGGACTTCGACGCCGGCCTCGCCGCCGCCGAGGCCGCACCCGACCTGCAACAGGCGGACGTGCTGGTCAATAAGGCCCAGCGGATCCTGTTGCGCGACATGCCCGCCGTGCCGCTGTGGTACTACATCGCGGTGGTCGGATGGTCGTCGCCGGTGAGCGGCGTCAAGCTCACGTGGAACGGTCTGCCCGACTACGAGAACATCGTCAAGGCGTAACGGCATGGGTTCCTACATCGCGCGCCGGATCGCCGTCATGGTTCCCGTCTTCCTCGGCGCCACGTTGCTGATCTACGGCATGGTGTTCCTGTTGCCCGGCGACCCGGTGGCCGCGATCGCCGGGGACCGCCCGCTGACGCCCGAGGTCGCCGCGCAGCTTCGGGCCCGCTACCACCTCGACGACCCGTTCATCGTCCAGTACCTGCGCTACCTCGGCGGCGTCCTGCACGGTGACTTGGGCCGCTCCTACTCGGGGCTGCCGGTGAGCGACGTTCTCGCACACGCCTTTCCGGTGACTCTGCGGCTGGCGCTGATCGCCCTGGTCGTCGAAGCGGTGCTGGGCATCGGCTTCGGGGTGATCGCCGGGCTGCGCACCGGCGGGATCTTCGACTCGACCGTCCTGATCGCGGGGCTCGTCATCATCGCGGTCCCCATCTTCGTGCTGGGGTTTCTGGCCCAGTTCGTGTTCGGGGTGAAGCTGGGCATCGCACCGGTCACGGTGGGCGAGAGGTCGACGATCGGGCGCCTGCTGCTACCCGGCGTCGTGCTGGGTTCGGTGTCGTTCGCTTACGTGGTGCGGTTGACCCGGTCGGCGGTCGCCGCCAACGCGCACGCCGACCATGTCCGCACCGCCACCGCAAAGGGGTTGTCCCGGCCGCGCGTGGTGACCGTGCACATCCTGCGCAATTCGCTGATCCCGGTGGTGACGTTCCTGGGGGCGGACCTCGGGGCGCTGATGGGCGGAGCCATTGTCACGGAAGGAATTTTCAACATCCACGGCGTCGGCGGTGTGTTGTATCAGGCCGTCACCCGCCAGGAGGCGCCGACCGTGGTGTCGATCGTGACGGTGCTGGTGCTGATCTACCTGATCACCAACCTCGCGGTGGACCTGCTGTATGCCACGCTGGATCCGAGGATCCGGTATGGCTGAGCGCAGCGGCTTCTGGCGCGACACGTGGCGGGGGCTGCGCGGCCGGCCGAAGTTCGTCTTCGCCGGCCTGCTGATCCTGTTTATCGTTGCGGTCGCCACGTTTCCGGCGTTGTTCACCGGGGCCGACCCGAGTTACGCCGATCCCAGCCAGAGCCTGCTTCCGCCATCGGGCGCGCACTGGTTCGGCACGGACCTGCAAGGCCACGACGTCTACGCCCGCACCGTCTACGGCGCGCGGGCCTCGGTCACCGTCGGCCTGGGGGCCGCGATCGTGGTGTTCGTCGTCGGCGGCGCGCTCGGCGCGCTGGCCGGCTTCTACGGGGGCTGGGTCGACACGCTGGTCTCCCGCGTCAGCGACGTCTTCTTCGGCCTGCCGCTGCTGTTGGCGGCCATCGTGCTCATGCAGGTCATGCACCACCGCACGGTGTGGACCGTCATCGCCATCCTCGCCTTGTTCGGCTGGCCACAGGTGGCCCGCATCGCCCGCGGATCGGTGCTCTCCGTGCGCGCCAGCGATTACGTGCTCGCCGCGAAAGCATTGGGGCTGAGTCGCTTTCAGATACTGCTGCGCCACGCGCTGCCCAACGCACTGGGCCCGGTCATCGCGATGGCCACCATCGCCCTGGGCGCCTTCATCGTCACCGAAGCCACGCTGTCCTACCTGGGCGTCGGGCTGCCGCCGACGGTGGTCTCCTGGGGTGGCGACATCAACCTCGCCCAGACGCGGCTGCGGGCGGGCTCGCCGATTCTGTTCTACCCGGCCGGCGCGTTGGCGATCACGGTCCTGGCGTTCATGATGATGGGTGACGCGTTGCGCGACGCCCTGGACCCGGCGTCCCGAGCGTGGCGGCCGTGACCGGCGCGCCGTTGCTGGCCGTCGAGGGGCTCAGAGTCAGCTTCGGCGATCACGCCGCCGTCCGCGGCGTGGACCTCACCGTCCTGCCGGGCGAAACCATCGCGGTGGTCGGCGAATCGGGATCGGGGAAATCCACCACGGCGGCCGCGATCCTCGGGCTGCTTCCCCCCGGCGGGCGGATCACCGCCGGGCGCATCGTCTTCGACGGTTCCGACATCGCCGGCGGCAACCGACGGACGCTGCGCGCCATCCGGGGGCGCGAGATCGGCTACATTCCACAGGACCCGATGAGCAATCTCAACCCGGTCTGGAAGGTCGGTTTCCAGGTCTCGGAAGCGTTGCGGGCCAACACTTCCGACCGGCGGACGCGGCGGCGCGCGGTCGAGCTGCTCGGTCAGGCCGGCATGCCGGACCCGGCGAAACAAGCGGGCCGCTACCCGCACCAGCTGTCCGGCGGCATGTGCCAGCGCGCACTGGTCGCGATCGGGTTGGCGGGCCGGCCGCGGCTGCTGATCGCCGACGAGCCGACGTCGGCGCTGGATGTCACCGTGCAGCGTCAGGTGCTCGACCACCTGCAGGGGCTGACCGCGGAACTCGGCACCGCGCTGCTCCTGATCACCCACGACCTGGCGCTGGCCGCAGAACGCGCCGGGTCCGTCGTCGTGATGCGCGAGGGCGCCGTGGTGGAATCCGGTGCGGCGCGGTCGATCCTGCGCGAGCCGCAGCACGAGTACACCCGGCGGCTGGTGGCCGCCGCGCCGTCGCTGACGGTGCGGAGCCCCGCCCGGCCGCGTCCGGCGGACGACGGCGGGTCCGACGCGGTCCTGGTCGCCTCGGAGCTGACCAAGGTCTACCGCGACTCGCGCGGTGTGCCGTGGAGACGGGCGGAAGTCATTGCGGTGGAGGGAGTTTCGTTCGGCCTGCGGCGGGCCAGCACCCTGGCGATCGCCGGCGAATCGGGGTCGGGCAAATCCACCCTGGCGCGAATGGTGCTCGGCCTGCTGGCGCCAAGCTCCGGCACCGTCGTCTTCGACGGCACCCGCATCGACGCCGCGCTGAGCCGGGACCAGCAACTGGCCTTCCGGCGCCGCGTGCAGCCGATCTTTCAAAACCCCTACAGCAGCCTGGATCCCATGTATACGGTGTTTCGCGCCATCGAGGAACCGCTGCGCATTCACCGCGTCGGCGACCGCCGGCAGCGCGGGCGCGCGGTGCGCGACCTCGTCGACCAGGTGGCCCTGCCGTCGTCGGTGCTGGGGCGGCTGCCCCGTGAGCTGTCGGGCGGCCAACGGCAGCGGGTGGCGATCGCCCGTGCGCTGGCACTGCGGCCCGACGTGCTGGTCTGCGACGAGGCGGTCTCCGCGCTCGACGTCCTGGTGCAGGCGCAGATCTTGGATCTGCTGGCCGACCTGCAAACCGAGCTGGGCCTCGCCTACCTGTTCATCAGCCACGACCTGGCGGTGATCCGGCAGATCGCCGACGACGTCTTGGTGATGCGCGCCGGCCGCGTGGTGGAGCGGGGCGCCACCGAGGAGCTGTTCACCCGCCCCCGGCACGAATACACCCGCCAGCTGCTGGAGGCCATCCCGAAGGCGCCGACACCCGATCGTTGAAGCCGGGATAGGTTGGCAACCTGTGACCGCCGATCCACTGGCCCCGCTGATGGAGTTGCCGGGCGTCGCCGAGGCCAGTGACCGGGCCCGCGACGCGCTGGGCCGCGCCCATCGCCACCGGGCCAACCTGCGGGGCTGGCCGGTGACCGCCGCCGAGGCGGCGTTGCGGGCCGCGCGCGCCTCGTCGGTGCTGGACGGCGGCCCCGTTCGGCTGGAGGACCTCGCCGATGCGGCGGTGGTCAGCGATCCGGTGTTCGGTGGGGCGCTGCGGGTGGCGCAGGCGCTGGAGGGCGGCGAGGGTCCGCTGGTCGGGGTGTGGCGGCGGGCCCCGCTGCAGGCGCTCGCGCGGCTGCACATGCTGGCGGCGGCCGACCAAGTCGACGAGGAGCGGCTGGGCCGGCCCCGCGCCGATGCCGGCGTCGGGCCGCGGCTGGAGTTGCTGGCGGATTTGGTGAGTGGTGGCACCGAGGCACCGGCGCCGGTGGTCGCCGCGGTCGCGCACGGCGAGCTGTTGACGCTGCGGCCGTTCGGCAGCGCGGACGGCGTGGTGGCCCGCGCGGTCTCGCGGTTGGTGACCATCGCCAGCGGGCTGGACCCGCACGGGTTGGGGGTACCCGAGGTGAGCTGGATGCGCCAGCCCGCCGACTATCGCGATGCGGCGCAAGGCTTTGCGGATGGAACTCCGGCCGGGGTGGGGGCGTGGCTGCTGCTCTGCTGCCGGGCGATGCGAGCCGGTGCACAGGAGGCGTTGACGATCGCGGAGTCGGTGTCGAGCCGGTAGCTGGATCGGTAGCCGGCGCCGGGCGAAAACACCGCCGGACAATGTAAAGCGGGCGACGTCCCGAAGGATTCGGTCCGCCGCCCGCTAACACGGAGCTCGGTTACCATGCGTGCATTTCGGGGCTGCGTGGGTTGGCCTCGGCGATCTTGCGATACTTCCGGTTGCAACCCCACCCAAAGGGCCGTCGACACCGTCCGTATTTCGCAATTACGCAGGCCCGCAACACTTCTGCCATTATCGCGGCTATGACTCCGCGTGGGTGCCGGGTTCCGTGCTGGGCGCCCGGTTCGGGAGAACGATCCTTCTCTTCCGGATCGACCTTGGCCTCATCGGGCTTCCGTGGTTCCTTTGTACTACTAGACCTCTAGCGCAGCAAGGCCCAATTTTGTTCGAAATCGCGCACCGATGCGGAAATGCGTTTGCTGCGAAACGCGGGGCCTAGAACGCGAAGCGGCGCAGCAGCGAATAGGTGACCGCGCCGGCGGCCAACGCACTGACGCCCACCGCGGCGGTCGTCGCGATCGCGGCGCCCGACGGTGCCGGGATGCGGTCGCGCAGCGACACCGGCCGGGAGAACGACAGCACCGGCCAACCGCGCTCGACGGCTTCCCGGCGCAGCCCACGGTCGGGATTCACCACGCTGGGGTGGCCGACGGACTCGAGCATCGGCAGGTCGGTGATCGAGTCGGAGTAGGCGTAGCAATGCTCCAGCGGGTAGCCCTCGCGGGCGGCCAGCTCGCGGATCGCCTGCACCTTGCCCTCGCCGTAGCAATAGAACGCTATCTCCCCGGTGTACCGACCGTCCTCGACGACCATGCGGGTCGCCATCGCGTGGGTGGCGCCAAGCGCACGGGCGATCGGCGCCACGATCTCCTCGCCGGAGGCGGAGACCACGACGACGTCGCGGCCGCACAATTTGTGCGCGGCGATCAGGTCCGCCGCTTCGGCGAACACCAGCGGCGTCACGATGTCGTGCAGAGTTTCGTTGACGATCGACTTGACCTGTTCCACGTCCCAACCGGCGACCATGTTCGTCATGTGGATGCGCATCCGGTCCATCTGGTCATGATCAGCACCGGAGAGCAGATAGATGAACTGGGCGTAGCTGGATTTGAGCACGGCGCGGCGGTTGAGCAGTCCTTGGTTGAAGAATGGTTTGCTGAAAGCCAGCGTGCTGGACTTGGCGATGATGGTCTTGTCTAAGTCGAAGAAGGCCGCTGTGCGGGCGCGGGGAGCGGTGGTAGCCGACGTGTGCTGCTCCTCGGCCGGGTCGAAGACGGTCACCGCCCCAGCATAGGTGGGTCGTCGGTCCGGGCTGCGGTTCTGGGACCGAAATGGCCGCTCAGCAAAGTGGGACCGACGGTAACGGCAGTGTTTTTGCGGCTCAACGTGTTCTTTCATAGAAAGAGCTATTGCGTTACCGCCGCTTGTCATGTGTATAGTAAGCATTACTCGGCCTGAGCCGAGGGTGTATCAGCCCGACCCCCCGGGGCTGATGCACGACGACCCTCGCCTCCTCCCCCCCTGGCGGGGGTCGTCCCTTTTCTGGGGTAAATTCCGCCGACACCGGGCCGTCTGGCGCGGCCGTCCGATTGGTTGCGGGCTTTCCGCATCGTGTGCGCCGCCCGACGTGTTTGTGCACACTCGCGTCTCTCTCCACAAATCCGCAGTTTGGGACTGGTGTCCAATATCGCGGGCCCGCAGAGTGGGGCACGTGACGAGCACCTCGCTGGCCGACGCGACGGCTCCCGCGGGCGTGCTCGCGATGCTGGCGGACCCGGAGCTGCGCCGCGACTTGGAGCGCGTGGCCGCGGCCGTCGGCGTCCGGGTAGTCCATGCCGGTGGCGTCGTGAGCCGCAAGACGTGGTCGGCGGCGGCGGCCGTCGTGCTGGACGAGGCGGCGGCCGAACGGTGCGGGCGGGCGGCGCTGCCCCGCCGCGCTCACGTGACCGTGCTGGCGGCGGCCGACCCGGCGACCTCGACATGGACGGCGGCCGTCGCCGTCGGCGCCGAGCACGTGCTGCGGCTGCCCGAGCGGGAGCGTGACATGGTGCGCGCGCTCGCAGAGGCGGCCGAATCGTCGCGCGACGACGGGACTCGCGGCGCGGTGGTCGCGGTCATCGGGGGATGCGGCGGGGCCGGCGCCTCGACGCTGGCGGTCGGCTTGGCGCACGCGGCGGCGGACGCGCTGCTGGTGGACCTCGACCCATGGGGCGGCGGGATCGATCTGCGGCTTGGCGCCGAGAACGCGGCGGGCTTGCGCTGGCCGGACCTGGCGCTGCAGGACGGCCGGCTCAGCTGGTCGTCCGTGCGGGCGGCGTTGCCGCGGCACCGGGGCATCAGCGTGCTCTCCGGCACCCGGCGCGGATACGAGCTGGCGGCCGGCCCCGTGCACGCCATCGTCGACGCCGGCCGCCGCGGCGCGGTGACGGTGGTCTGCGACCTGCCGCGCCGTCTCACCGATGCGGCGCACGCCGCGCTGGATGCCGCCGACCTCGTCGTCGTGGTCAGCCGCTGCGACGTGCCGGCGTGCGCCGCGACGGGTGCGCTGGCGCCGGTGCTCGCCGCGGTCAACCCCAACGTGGGATTGGTGGTGCGCGGTCCATCACCGGGTGGGTTGCGGGCAGCCGAGATCGCCGAGATCGCCGGGCTGCCGTTGCTGGCGTCGGTCAAAGCACAGCCCCGGGTCGCCGAGCAGCTGGAGCGAGGCGGCCTGCGTCTGGGGCGGCGATCTACGCTCGCGGCGGCGGCTCGGCAGGTGCTGGCGGTGCTGCCGCGCGCGTCGGGGCCGGCACGAAAAGGCGAGGCCGCGTGAGTGGTTCGCTGATCGACCGGGTACGGGAGCGGCTGGCCGCCGAATCCGCGCCGCTGGGGGCCAACGTCGTGGCCGCCGCCATTCGGGCCGAGTCGGGCGGCATGCTCGGCGATACCGAGGTGCTGGCCAACCTGCGGGTCTTGCAGACGGAGCTCACCGGCGCCGGCATCCTCGAGCCGTTGTTGTGCGCCGACGGCACCACGGACGTGTTGGTCACCGCGCCCGACGCGGTCTGGGTTGACGACGGAAATGGCTTGCGGCGCACGCAGGTCCGGTTCGCCGACGAAGCGGCGGTGCGGCGCCTGGCGCAGCGGCTGGCGCTGGCGGCCGGTCGCCGGCTGGACGACGCGCAGCCGTGGGTGGATGGCCAGCTGACCGGGATCGGCGCCGGGTTCGCGGTGCGATTGCACGCCGTGCTGCCGCCGGTGGCGGCCGCGGGCACGTGCCTGTCATTGCGGGTGCTGCGGCCGGCCAGTCAGGACCTGGCGGCCCTGATCGCGGCGGGCGCGCTGGCGCCCGAGGCCGCCGCGATGGTCGCCGACATCATCGCCGCCCGGTTGGCCTTCCTGGTGTGCGGCGGAACAGGAGCGGGCAAGACGACGCTGTTGGCGGCGATGCTCGGCGCGGTCGCGCCCACCGAGCGGATCGTCTGCGTCGAGGATGCCGCCGAGCTGGCGCCCCGGCACCCGCACCTGGTGAAACTCGTCGCGCGGTGCGCGAATGTCGAAGGCATCGGCGAAGTTCCGGTGCGCCAGCTCGTTCGCCAGGCCCTGCGGATGCGGCCGGACCGCATCGTGGTCGGCGAGGTGCGGGGCGCCGAGGTGGTGGACCTGCTCGCGGCGCTGAACACGGGCCACGACGGGGGAGCGGGCACGGTGCACGCGAACAACCCGGCCGAGGTCCCCGCCCGGCTGGAGGCGCTGGGCGCGCTGGGCGGTCTCGATCGCGCGGCGCTGCACAGTCAGCTCGCCGCGGCCGTGCAGGTGCTGTTGCACGTCGCGCGCGACCGCAGCGGGCGGCGCAGGCTCGGCGAGGTCGCCGTTCTTCGCCAGGTCGCGGGGCGGGTGCGGGCGGTCACCGTGTGGCGTGCCGACGAAGGCATGACCGACGAAGCCGAGCTCTTACACCGCGTGCTGCGGGGCAGGTTGCCGGCATGAACGGCCCGGCCACCGGTGCGCTGCTGTTGGCGCTCGCGCTGCTCGTGCTTCCGGCGTCGCCGCGGCGCCGCCTGGCGCCGATGGCGTCGAACCGCCGGTGGCGCCCGGTCGCCGGGCCACGCGAGGCGGCTTGCCTTGCCGTGGTCGCCGTGGGTGCGGCCGCGGTGTTGTTACCGCTGACGACGGTGCTCGCCGTCGCGGTGGTCGGCACGACCGCGAACCTGCGCTATCGCCGCCGCCATCGCACCCGGTGCGCCCAGCGCGAGGGGCAGGCGCTGGAAGGTGCGCTCGACGTGCTCGTCGGTGAGCTGCGTGTCGGCTCCCACCCGGTGCGCGCGTTCGGGGTGGCTGCCGGCGAAACCGCCGGTGCGGTGGCGGAGTCGTTTCGGGCGGTCGCGGCCCGGGCCAGGTTGGGGGCCGACGTCGCGGCCGGCCTACGCGCCGCGGCGAAATCGTCGGCCCTGCCCGGGCATTGGGATCGCCTCGCGCTGGGCTGGCAGCTGGCCAGCCAGCACGGTCTGGCGATCGCCACCCTGATGCGCGCCGCGCAGCGCGATATCGCCGAGCGGCAACGATTTTCGGCCCGGGTGACGTCGAACATGGCCGGCGCGCGGGCGACCGCGGCGATCCTGGCGGGTCTGCCGGCGCTCGGCGTGCTGCTGGGCGAGCTGATCGGCGCGCGACCGTTGGCCTTCCTGTTCAATGGGCGCGCGGGTGGCTGGCTGTTGGTGGTGGGTTCGGCGCTGGCGTGTGGCGGCCTGTTATGGGCCGACCGCATCACCGATCGGCTCGGGTCGTGACCACGGCGGCGGTGTTGCTGGCTGTGGCGGCGTGGATCGGTCCGGGCCCGGCGCTGGTGCGAACGCGGGCGCGCGCACCGGTCCGCCGGCATCGGCCGCGCTCGGGGCGCGGGATGGCGAACGGCCCCGACCCGTTGGCGGTCGCGTCCTGTCTCGACGTGCTGGCGGTGTGCCTGGGCGCCGGCATGGCCGTGGCCGCCGCCGCGTCCGCCGCCGCGGCGTCCGCCCCGCCCGCGCTGGCCCGCGTGCTGCGGCGCGCCGCCGACCTGCTGGCGTTGGGCGCCGATCCCGTTGTCGCCTGGACGATCTCGCCGGATCGGCGGCCGCACGAGGCCGACGCGCAGGTCGAGGCGTTGTTGCGGCTCGCTCGGCGTTCGGCGGCCTCGGGTGCGGCGCTGGCCGAGGGAGTCGCCGAGTTGGCCGAAGACTCCCGGCACGGTGCCGCGCACGCGGCCACCTCCGCCGCCGAACGCGCCGGGGTGCTGATCGCCGGGCCGCTCGGGTTGTGTTTCCTGCCGGCGTTCGTGTGCCTGGGAATCATTCCCGTGGTGGCGGGGCTCGCCGGCGAAGTCTTTCAATCGGGATTATGGTGAAGAGAAAGGGAAGCATTGCTGCACAACATTTTTCGGGCGCTGATCGCGCGCCTGACGGTCGTGGTGTCCGACGAGTCGGGCATGTCCACGGTCGAATACGCCATCGGCACTGTGGCGGCCGCCGCCTTCGGTGCGATTCTGTACACCGTCGTCACCGGGGACTCCATCGTGTCGGCGCTGACCAACATCATCGGTCGCGCGCTCAACACCAAGGCCTGACCGGCAGTGCGGGCGCCAGCACCGTGGAGGCGGCCCTGGGCGTCGCCACCCTGGTGGTCGTGCTGGTGCTGTGTCTGGCCGGTGTCACCGCCGTCTCGATGCAGGTTCGCTGCGTGGACGCCGCTCGCGAAGCCGCCAGGCTCGCCGCGCGCGGCGACGACCGCTCAGCCCTCAACGCGGCCCGCCGCATCGCCCCCGGCGGGGCGCGGGTCGAGGTGCACCGCGAAGGTGAATTCCTGGTTGCCACCGTCGTCGCGCGCTCGAAGGTGTTGCCGGCGCTCGACATTGCCGCCAAGGCGGTCTCGGCGGCGGAGCCGTCGGGATGATCGGGGCTCGGCCACCCTGGTCGCGGCCTGGATGGTGGCGGTGTTGCTTGGCGTCGCGGGTGCCGGCGCTTACCTGGGTGCGGTGGTGGTGGCGCGTCACCGCGCACAGGCGGCGGCCGATCTGGCCGCGCTGGCCGCCGCGGCCCGGCTGCCGTCCGGAGCCGATGCGGCCTGCGCCCGCGCGACGGCGGTGGCCCGGCGGATGCGGGCCGACGACACCGGGTGTGCGGTGGACGGCCTGGATGTGGTCGTCACGGTCCGCGTGGCGGTCTTCGGCAGCGCGGCGAGCGCCGCCGCGCGGGCGGGCCCGGCCACCGGCTGACGCGGTCCCGACGTAATAGTCTGTCGGCGTGGTGCCGCACTGGCGGATCGGTTCGGTGATGCTGCCGATGCACGGTGTCTTCGTGGCGCTGGGCGTCCTGGCCGCCGCGGTCGTGTTCATCGCCGAAGCCCGCCGGCGCGGAGAGGTCAACGAGCAATCGCTGGTCGCGGTGACCGGCGCCCTCGTCGGCGGCGCGGTGGGAATGCGCCTGTCCGGCTGGGCCGAGCACCTGGACCTCCGCCTCAACCCGACGATGTTGCAGGCGTGGGAATTCGGGTCGCGCAGCATTCTGGGCGGGCTGCTGGGCGCCTACCTCGGCGTGCTGATCGCTAAGCGCCTCGGCGGCTACACCGGCAAGACCGGTGACCTGTTCGCCCCCGCCGTCGCCCTCGGCATGGCGATCGGCCGGGTCGGCTGCCACCTCACCGAGGCGCCGGGGCGCCCGACGAACCTGCCATGGGGCGTGCATGCCCCCGCCGGCGTGCCGAAGTGCCCGGGCTGCCTCACCGGCGCGGCGATGCACCCGTCGTTCCTCTACGAAATCGCCTTCCAGCTGGCCGCATTCGCGGTGCTGCTCTGGCTGCGCAACCGGGTGAGCCACCCGGGCGAGCTGTTCGTCCTCTACGTGGCCGGCTACGCGGTATTCCGGTTTTTCGTCGAGTTCTTCCGCGCCAACGAAACGGTGTGGCTGGGCCTGACCCGGCCGCAGTGGTTTCTGCTGCCCTCCCTGCTCGTCATCGCCGTTAGGCTGCGCGTGGGATATCGGCGGGGCTATTACGACGCCGTGTTGCGACGGGAGGCGGTTGCCACATGACGAACCCACCGCCGGGTCCCCCTCCGCCGGAGGGCTGGCGCCCGCCCGACCAGCCCCCGCCCGGCTATCCGTACCAGCCCTACCCGGCCTGGCAACCTCAACCGCCGCAGCGCAAGCCGAGCGGCGGCGAGGTCTTCGGCGCGGCCATCGCCGGGATGGCCCTCTATGCCGGGATCAACGCGATCCTCGGCCCGCTGGTGTTGTTCGGGCTCGCCAACGCGATCGCGCCGAAGGCCGCGTTCGCGACGGGGGCCGTCATGCTCGGGCTGATCGCCTTCGGCGGCGGGGGCGCGCTGCTGTTCGTCAAGGGCAGCGCGTGGGCGAGGGGGATCGGCATGGGACTGATGATCGGCTGGGCGCTCACCTCCATCTTCACCGTCGGCATCTGCACCGGATTGAACCCGATGCTCTACCACATCACCCGATGAACGGCATGGAACTGCGCGGTGACCGAATCCACCGCTACGTCAACGCTTTTTGCCCGCGATGTCACGCCGAACAACCCGATCGCCCGCTGAGTGACGTGGCGCGGCTCAGTGGCTGGCTCGCCGTGCGCGGCGACGGCCAGGTCTGGCTCGAACGAGGCTGTCCCCGGCATGGACTCGTTCGGACGCTGTACGACGAGGACCCCGAAATCCTTGCCTACCTCGAGGAGTGGACCGCGCCCACCAAGGCCCATGTCCCCGACAGCCCGGGTAACTTCGACCCGATCCCGTCGGCCTATCTGCGCGGCTTGCCACAGATGCAGACCCAACACACCTGCATCCTGCTCGAGGATGTCGCCGCGACCTGCAACCTGCGCTGCCCGACCTGCTTCGCCGACTCGTCGCCAGACCTTCGCGACGTCGTCGCGGTCGGCGACGTGCTGGCCAACGTCGACCAGCGCCTGGCACGCGAGAACGGGCGCCTCGACGTGGTGATGCTCAGCGGCGGCGAACCCAGCCTGCATCCGCAGCTGCCCGAGCTGCTCGCCGAGCTGAGTTCGCGACCCATCACGCGAATCCTGTTGAACACCAATGGTTTGCGGATAGCGCAGGATGACGAGCTCCTCGACCTGCTCACCGAGTACCGCGAACGCGCCGAGGTGTACCTGCAATACGACGGGATATCGCCGGCCGCGCACCGCCACCACCGCGGCGGTGACCTGTCGCGGGTCAAGCACGCGGCGCTGCGGCGACTTTCCGAGCGTCAAATCTTCACCACCCTGGTGATGACGGCGGCGCTCGGCGTGAACGACGACGAGATCGGCGGCGTCGTCAAGCTCGCGCTGGACACGCCGTACGTCGGAGGCGTCTGCATCCAGCCGCAATTCGCCTCCGGGCGTTCCGATCTCATCGACCCGGACAGGCGCCTCACCCATACCGGTGTGCTGAGGCGGTTGGGCCCGCAGACCGGCGACCTGATCACCTGGCGGGACCTGACCGCGCTGCCCTGCTCGCACCCGCATTGCTGTTCGGTCGGGTACGCGCTCCGTGACGACAGCGGGCAATGGCGTTCGCTGGTCGCCCTGATCGGCCACGACAACCTCAAAGACAAGCTCGGGTTGGTCGCCAACCGGATCGCCGACTCCGATATCCCCCGCGAGTTGCGCCTGGCGGTGCGGGAATCGCTGATGGGCTTGCTGTCGGAGCAGTCCTCGCTGTCACACCCGCAGATGTCGGACGTGTGGCGCATGATCTGCGAGAACTGCGATCTCGGCATGGCGACGTTGCTGACGGTGGCGTCCGCCGCGCTGCCCGGCCGGCGGCGCCAATTGCGGCGGATGCTGGGCGAGCGAGTCGTGCGCATCACGGTCAAACCGTTCATGGACATGTCGACGATGATCGAAGAGCGGCTGGTGCAGTGCTGCGTGCACGTCGGCACTCGTTCGTCGCAGGACCAGTGCGCGCCGTTCTGCGCGGTGCAGGCCTGGCCGCAACTCGCCGGCCAGCGCCTCTCGCTGGCCGCTCAACGCCTGCTGCCCGTGGTCGGTTAGCCGGTCGGCTCGGGGCTGCCCGAGAGCCCCGCGGCGGCGAGTTCCTCATCGGAGGGCAACCGCAGCGACACCAGGCCGGCGTAGGTATCCGGTTCGAGCTCCACCCGGTTGACCGTGACGTGCACCGGCACCCAGTCGTCGTGATTGCCGGGCATGCGCAGCACCCGACTCGTGGCGCCGTGGGCGAATTCCTCCGTCATCGACGCCACCAAGTGCTGATCGTCCGGATGCACCTTCGGCTTGCCCGTCTCACTGCCCCGCCAGTCGTAGAAGGTGCAGGGCTCGTCCAGCCACTTCAGCAACGCCCAATTCTTCAGGTCGATCAGTGCCCGGTGCACGCCGGCCTGGGCCAGTCCGCTCAGGATCCGTTGCGCCAGATCGTCGGTCGACACCGCCGGGCCCTTGAGTTCTGCGCGCCAGTTGATCGCCCGCGCGACCAGATGGTCGCGGCCGTCGGGTCCCTCTTCCAATCCGGTCCGCGCGACGAAGCCGATTCGCATGGGGTTGCCCTGCCAGTCAGTGAGATCCCAAGTGCTGCAGATGGTTTGGTCGGGCTTGGCCTTGACGGCCATGGCGAGGACTTTGGTCTCGTTGGGATTGAGGTCCCGGGATGGGAGATCTTCTGCGAAGGCCCGGCCGAACGTGACCTCGACCTCCGGATTCTTTCCGCTGTTCACCAGCGACTCCCTGGTGTCGGTGGCGACGCCCTGGGTCAGATCCCACTTGAGCGGCCCCGGAATCGGCCGCTCCGGCGGTTCGACGTCGGCGGGCCCGGTCCACACGTGCACCCCGTGGATATAGCCGTCGGACATCACCACCGGTTCGGTGCGAATCACGCGGTCGCGCTTGGGCGTGATGCTGGTCAGGCTCTGTCCGGTCTGCACCGTCTCGGCGATCGCGGTCCGGACCGCGGACAGATAGGGACTGCGGCGCAAGAACGTGGTGATGGGCACGAGGTTCTTGAGTTGGCGCCCCTGCGCCACCACGGTGGGTTCACCCCCCAGCGTCTCCACGAGCAACCAGTCGTGGCCCATGCGGTGAGATTTTACGGCGGGGGCCCGACTCCTCGGGACCTCGGGCCTATCGGCAGGATTCGAATCGACCGCAGAAAACGCTATCGTTCTCTGCGCCAACGCCTTCGGGCCGCAACGCCGATGCCGATGAAGTTGCCATGCCGCCGCGGCCTTTGATAGTTTGCTGCTGCGCCCGCGCAGCCGGCCGCCAACCGCTCACCGGTGAGCGTTCGTCCGACCGTGCGACAGCACGCCGTCGTTTCTTCAAGCAGCAGGGAATGCGCGCTCGGGGCGGGTGTCACAGAGCAGATCCGCGGGGTCGACCGTCGAGGGGTCGGTCGTCATCCGCCGGGTTGCTCGGCGCGCGGCAACTGCGCCAGGACGAGTTCCAGCACCCGCACCGCGCCCGCCTTGTCGAGCGGGTCGTTGCCGTTGCCGCACTTGGGGGACTGCACGCAGGACGGACATCCCCGGGGGCAGTCGCATGCCTCGATGGCGGCGGCTGTCGCACCCAGCCACGTGCCCACCTTGCGATAACCGCGCTCGGCGAACCCGGCGCCGCCCGGATAGCCGTCGTACACGAAGACGCTGGGCAGGCCGGCCGGATCCGGTCCCACCGCGGTCGACAAGCCGCCGATGTCGCCGCGGTCGCAGCTGGCCACCAGCGGCAGCAGGCCGATCGCGGCGTGCTCGGCGGCATGCAACGATCCGGGGATCCTCGGTACGTCAATACCCTTGCGCAGCAACGCTTCTTCGGTGATGGTGTACATCACCGCCGTGGTCGCCAGCGTCTGCTCCGGCATGTCCAGCTCGATGAAGTCGATCACCTCGCCGGAGAGCCGGCGGCGCAGGTAGCCCACCACCTGGTGGGTGACGGTGACCGGCACCAGACCCAGTGTGACGGGACCGTACTGCGCGCGTTCTCCGGTGCCGGTGACGGCGATGTCGGTGATTTCGCGGGCGAACGTGGCGTAACCGGGGTCCTCGGCGTGCACGAAGGCGATCGCGTCGTCGAAGTCCAGTGAGTCGACGACGTAGCTCTCCCCCTGATGCAGGTAGACGGCACCCGGGTGGACCGACGCCGGGGCCTGACCGACGCCCGTGCTGCCCAGCAACCGCCCGGTGTCGGCCTCCACGATCACGATCTGGCCGCCCGCCGAACCCCGGATGTCCACGGCGCCATGCGGTTCTAGGCCGGCCGCGGGAAAGTACTTGCCGTTGCGGCGACGCAGCAGGCCGTCGTCGAGCAGGCCCTCGGCCACCTCGATGGCGCCGAAGTCACGCACTTCCGCCTCCTCGAGCGGCATTTCGGTTGCGGCGCAGAGCAGTTGGGGTCCCAAGATGTAGGGGTTGGCGGGATCGATCACCACCCGTTCGACGGGCTTGCCCAGCAGCGCGGTGGGGTTGTGGACCAGGTAGGTGTCGAGCGGGTCGTCGCGGGCGATCAACACCACCAGCGCGCCCTGCCCGCGCCGGCCCGACCGGCCGGCCTGCTGCCAGAACGAGGCGACGGTCCCGGGGAACCCGGCGAGCACCACCGCGTCCAGTCCGGCGATGTCGACACCAAGCTCCAGGGCGTTCGTGGTGGCCAGCCCACGCAGCCGACCCTCGGCCAGGGCACGTTCCAGCGCGGTGCGGTCTTCGGCGAGGTAGCCGGCGCGATAGGAGGCCACCTTGCCGGAGAGCTCCGGGGCGATGTCGTCCAGCCGCGCCTGGGTGCCCAGCGCGGTCAGCTCCGCGGCGCGGCGCGAGCGCACGAACGTCAGCGTCTGCGCCCCCTCGGCGATCAGGTCGGCCATCACCCGCGCCGCCTCCGCGCCGGCGGAGCGGCGCACCGGTGCCCCGTTCTCGCCCAGCAGATCGGGCCGCAGCGCCGGTTCCCACAAGGCCACCGTCCGCGCGCCCTGCGGCGAGCCGTCCTCGACGACCTCCTCGACCGGATAGCCGATGAGTTCGGCGGCCGTCGCGCCCGGCGCGTCCGTCGTGGCGCTCGCGAAGATCACCGTGGGCGCCGAGGAGTACCGCGCGCACAGTCGCAGCAACCGGCGCAGCACCATCGCCACGTTGGAGCCGAAAACCCCACGGTAGTAATGACATTCGTCAACGATCACGAATCGCAGGCCCCGCAGCAGCACCGCCCAGCGGGCATGGTTGCGCAGGATCGACACATGGATCATGTCCGGATTGGAAAACAACCATCGGGAGCGCTCGCGCGCGAAGCGCCGGACTTCCGGCGGGCTGTCGCCGTCGTAGGCGGTGGGCGCGACGTCATGGCACCGCGGGACGGCGCCCGCCAGCGTGTGGGCGGCCCGCAATTGGTCATGCCCCAGCGCCTTCGTCGGCGACAGGTACAGCACCCGGGCGCGCGGATCGGTGGCCAGCGCGTTGAGGACGGGAAGTTGGTAGGCCAGCGACTTGCCCGACGCGGTGCCGGTGCTCACCACCACGTGGCGGCCGGAGTGAGCCAATTCCGCGACCGCCGACTGGTGTGACCAGGGCAAAATGACGCCGCGGTCGGTGAAGGCGCGCACCACGTCGGGCTCGGCCCATGTCGGCCAGCGGTGCGGGCGGCCGCCGCGCGGCGGCAGCTCGGCGACGTGCCGCAACGGATGCTCGTCGGCGGCGGTACCGGCGAGCGCGGCGGCGAGCAACTCGCTGCCGAAACTCGCCATCAGCACCCTCCTTGGACCCGGCTGAGCTCGCGTCCAAGGCGCAAGTCTGTCGCCGAAGCGATGAACATGGTTGACTATTTGCGGTCGCAGCTTCTGTGTTCGTGTCAAACTTTCGCAGGATCTATCGTTGCGGCCGCGGTTCCTGCGAGGTTAATCGGTCGGGTGAAGTTCCGGCGACTGAGCGAGGTATGGCGGTCGTACCAGGCCCGGGGCATCGAAAGGCGATGCCCCGCACCCAGAAGAAAAGGAAAGATCGAGAGATGCCACAGGGAACTGTGAAGTGGTTCAACGCGGAGAAGGGCTTCGGGTTCATCGCCCCCGAAGACGGCTCCGCCGACGTGTTTGTCCACTACACGGAGATCCAGGGTTCGGGCTTCCGCACCCTCGAAGAAAACCAGAAGGTCGAGTTCGAAATCGGCCACAGCCCTAAGGGCCCCCAGGCCACCGGAGTCCGCTCCGTCTAAAGGACGAGCCGAATCTCCACGAACCCCCCGTGCAGTCCCGCGTAGCGGGCCCGCCGGGGGGTTTTCGTATTGCGGCCGGTTTGCGACGCCGCGCCGGTTGCCTCAAGACGCGGATGGCGGACCTGGCCTACTGTCGGTGGCGTGAGCCAGCTTTCCTTCTTCACAGCGGAGTCGGTGCCCCCCGCGGTCGCCGATCTCTCCGGGGTGCTGGCGGCTTCCGGTCAGGTCGTCTTGGTCGGCGGGCCGGAGGGGCAGGGTGCGCGCCTTTCCGTGGTGGTGGATCAGGCCTGGCGCGCCGCCGCGTTGGCCGAGATGATCCGCGAGGCGGGGCTGGAACCCGAGATCTGCCGGACCGACGAGGACACGCCGTTGGTGCGTACGGCGGTGACCCCGGCCTTGGTGAGCCTGGCGGCCGAATGGACGCGCGGGGCGGTCAAGACGGTGCCGCCGCGCTGGCTGCCCGGACCGCGTGAATTGCGGGCCTGGACGCTGGCGGCCGGTCATCCGGAGGGCGACCATTACCTTCTGGGTCTCGATCCCCACGCGCCCGATACCCATTCCCCGCTGGCGTCGGCTTTGATGCGGGTCGGAATCGCGCCGACATTGATTGGCACCCGCGGCGGCCGCCCGGCGCTGCGGATCAGCGGCCGTCGTCGGCTATCACGCCTGGTAGAGAACGTGGGCGAAGCCCCAGACGGCGTTGACGCGTCAGCGGTGTGGCCGCGGGTATAACCGCGGAAAAAGATTTGTCCTGCGGGCAGTCGGTTTGCGCAGTCGCGCCCAAGGGTGGGAAATTGTCAGGTGCCCGAAGGCGAAGGAACGCTGGCGTATCTGAATTTCCCCGGAATTTCTGGCGCTGGCCTGTCATTCTTCTGCGGGGCGGCCTCGCAGGGGGGCCGAGATCAAGGATGGAGCGTAAGCGTAGTTGGCCGACCCGAATCTCAAGGACCGCGAGAGCGGCCGGGCTGGGAGCCGTAGGCGACTCGTCATTGTCGAGTCGCCGACCAAGGCGCGCAAACTGGCCGGCTACCTGGGCTCCAACTACATAGTGGAATCCTCCCGCGGCCACATCCGCGACCTGCCCCGCGCCGCGGCCGACGTGCCGGCGAAATACAAGTCGGAGCCCTGGGCGAGGCTCGGAGTCAACGTCGACCACGACTTCGAACCGCTCTACATCATCAGCCCGGAGAAGAAGAGCACCGTCAGCGAGCTGAAGGGCCTGCTCAAGGGCGTCGACGAGCTCTATCTGGCCACGGACGGTGACCGCGAGGGCGAGGCGATCGCCTGGCACCTGCTGGAAACCCTGAAGCCGAACATCCCGGTCAAGCGGATGGTGTTCCACGAGATCACCGAGCCGGCCATCCTCGAGGCCGCCGAAAACCCCCGTGACCTGGACATCGACCTGGTCGATGCGCAGGAAACCCGCCGCATCCTGGACCGGCTCTACGGCTACGAGGTCAGCCCGGTGCTGTGGAAGAAGGTGGCGCCGAAGCTGTCGGCGGGCCGGGTCCAGTCGGTGGCCACCCGCATCATCGTGCAGCGGGAACGCGACCGGATGGCGTTCCGCAGCGCCTCCTACTGGGACATCGTGGCCCAGCTGGACGCCAGCGTGTCCGACCCGCAGGCGTCACCGCCCGCCTTCTCCGCCCGGCTGGCAGGCGTTGACGGCCTGCGCGTGGCCACCGGCCGCGATTTCGACTCGCTGGGCCAGCTGCGCAAGGCCGACGAGGTGACCGTTCTCAACGAGACCCAGGCGACCGAGCTGGCCGCCGGGCTGCGCGGCGCCCAACTGGCGGTCGCCTCGGTGGAGGAGAAGCCGTACACCCGGCGGCCCTACGCGCCGTTCATGACGTCGACGCTGCAGCAGGAGGCGGGCCGCAAGCTGCGGTTCTCGTCGGAGCGCACCATGAGCATCGCCCAGCGGCTCTACGAGAACGGCTACATCACCTATATGCGTACCGACTCGACCACGCTGTCGCAGTCGGCGATCAACGCCGCGCGCACCCAGGCGCGTCAGCTCTACGGCGAGGAATACGTCTCGCCGTCGCCGCGGCAGTACACCCGCAAGGTGAAGAACGCCCAGGAGGCGCACGAGGCCATCCGGCCCGCCGGCGAGGCGTTCGCCACCCCGGACGCGGTGCGCCGCGAGCTCGACGGCGACGAATTTCGGCTCTACGAGCTGATCTGGCAGCGCACCGTGGCCTCGCAGATGGCCGACGCGCGCGGGACGACGTTGAGCCTGCGGATCAACGGTGAATCCGGCGGCCGCCAGGTCGTGTTCTCGGCCAGCGGGCGCACCATCACGTTCGCCGGCTTTCTGAAGGCGTACGTGGAGACCGTCGACGAATTGGCCGGCGGCGAGGCCGACGACGCCGAGAGCCGGCTGCCGCAGCTGACGCAGGGCCAGCGGCTGGACGCCATCGAGCTCACCCCGGACGGCCACGCCACCAACCCGCCGGCACGCTACACCGAGGCGTCGCTGGTGAAGGCGCTCGAGGAGCTGGGCATCGGCCGGCCGTCGACGTACTCGTCGATCATCAAGACCATCCAGGACCGCGGCTACGTGCACAAGAAGGGCAGCGCCCTGGTGCCCTCCTGGGTCGCATTCGCCGTAACCGGTTTGCTGGAACAGCATTTCGGCCGGCTCGTCGATTACGGATTCACCGCCGCGATGGAGGACGAACTCGACGCGATCGCCTCCGGGCAGGAGCGGCGCACCGACTGGCTGAACCGTTTCTACTTCGGCGGTGACCATGGCGTGGCCGATTCGGTGGCGCGCTCCGGTGGTCTCAAGAAACTCGTCGGCGTCAACCTCGAAGGGATCGACGCCCGAGAAGTCAACTCCATCAAGCTCTTTGACGATGAGCAGGGTCGCCCCGTGTACGTCCGGGTGGGCAAGAACGGGCCCTACCTGGAACGCATGGTGACCGGCGACGACGGTGAACCAACGCCGCAGCGGGCCAACCTCAACGACTCGCTGACGCCCGACGAGCTGACGCTGGAGGTGGCCGAGCAGCTGTTCGCCACGCCGCAAGAGGGGCGCACGTTGGGCGTCGACCCGGAAACGGGTCACGAGATCGTCGCCAAGGACGGCCGGTACGGGCCGTACGTGACCGAGGTACTGCCGCCGCCGCCCGACGAGGAGGGTGGCGCCCCGGCGAAGAAGGGGAAGAAGCCCACCGGGCCCAAGCCCCGCACCGGCTCGCTGTTGCGCAGCATGGACCTGCAGAGCGTCACGCTCGAGGACGCGCTGAAGCTGCTGTCGCTGCCCCGGGTGGTCGGAGTCGACCCGCAGACCGGTGAGGAGATCACCGCGCAGAACGGTCGCTACGGCCCATACCTGAAGCGCGGCACCGATTCTCGTTCTCTGGCGACCGAGGAGCAGATCTTCGAGATCACGCTGGACGAGGCGCTGAAGATCTACGCCGAGCCCAAACGCCGCGGTAGGCAGGGGGCGGCCGCGCCGCCGTTGCGGGAGCTGGGCGCCGACCCGGCGACCGGCAAGCCGATGGTGATCAAGGACGGCCGGTTCGGGCCCTACGTCACCGACGGCGAGACCAACGCGAGCCTGCGAAAGGGCGACGACGTCCTGTCGATCACCGACGAGCGCGCCGCCGAACTGCTGGCCGACCGGCGGGCGCGCGGTCCGGTGAAGCGGCCCGCGAAGAAGGCCGCCCGCAAGAAAGCGCCGGCCAAGAAGGCCGCCAAGCGCACCTAGGCCCTAGTAGCCGGGGCCGATCGACTCGCTGTGCAGCTCCTCGGCGGACCGCACGGGCTGGGAGTCCGTGGATCCGGCGAGCTTCACCGGCCGGGCCAGCTGGGTGGGTGCGGTGCGGCCGCGCAGCTCGACCACCTCGCCGACGTCCCAGCACAAGGCCTCGGCGTCGAGCGCGCCGCTGACCGCGATCGCCGACGCCAGCACGTGGCCGGACTCCAGCTTGGCCAGCTCGGTCAGCCGGGCGGCCTCGTTGACCGGGTCGCCGATCACCGTGTACTCGAAGCGGGCCTGCGCGCCGATGTGCCCGGCGATCGCCCTGCCCGCCGACACCCCGATCCCGAATTCCGCCGAACCGATCACCGGGAGGAGCTCGTCGTGCAGCTCGCGGGCCGCGGCCAGCGCGCCACCGGACGCGTCGGGATGCTCGATCGGCGCCCCGAAGATGGCCAGCGCGGCGTCGCCCTGGAACTTGTTGACGAAACCGCCGTGCCGGCCGACGGTTTCGACCACCACCCGGAAGAACTCGTTGAGCAGGTGGACCACCTCGGCGGGCGGTCGGGTCGCGGCGAGCTTGGTGGAGCCGACCAGGTCGACGAACAGGACCGCCACGTGGCGCTCCTGGCCGCCCAACTCGGTGCCGCGCTCCAGCGCCCGGCGGGCCACGTCTTCGCCGACATAGCGGCCGAACAGGTCGCGCAGCCGCTGCCGCTCGGACAGGTCGCGCACCATGTCGTTGAAGCCGGCCTGCAGCAGGCCGAGTTCGCTGGCGTCGTAGATCTGCATGTGCGCGTTGTAGTTTCCGCGCTGCACCTCCGACAGCGCCCACCGCAGCTGGCGCAGCGGGTCGGCGATGGACATGGCGACCAGCAGGGTGCTGACGAAGCCGATGCCCAGCGCCGCCAGCGCCAGCAGGAGGATCGGCGTGAAGAGCTTCTCCGGGGTGGCGTGCAGCAGGGACGCCTTGTCCGCCATCACCGCCAGCACGATGGCCAGCACCGGCACGGCGGTCGACAGCATCCAGGTCAGGATCTGCCGCAGGATGACGCCCGGCGCCTGGACGTTCTCGGGGACGCCGCTGCGCAGGGCCGCCACGGCGACCGGCCGCAGCACCCGCTCGGACTGCAGGTAGCCGATGATGGCCGTCGCCGCCGCGCCGAGCCCCGTGGCGACGGCCACGACGGGCGCCGCGAACCGGGCCACCGACCAGCTGGCGATGATGAACACCACCCCGCCGATGCACCAGGCGACCATGCTGATCAGCGTGCGGTAGAAGGGCATTCGCAGGGCGCGGCTACGGGCCAGCTCGGTGGCGGCCGGGTCGGCCTCGGCCAGCAGGTTGTCGCGGCGCTGCCAGCGGAAGACCGGCATCAGCAGCTTCAGGTTCACCATCCAGCCGGCCAGGAACAGCACCACCAGCGCGGTGCCGAAGACCGCCAGGTTCAGCACCGGGAGATCTTGCAGCTGGATGCGGTCCTCGGGCGGCAGCGCGTAACGCAGGAAGCCGAGTACGAAGAGGGCGCCGATGATGTCGGCCTGCAGCATGCTCAGCGAGAACAGCGGCCACGGCGTGCGCACCACCCACCGGACGAATCCGCTGATCCGCCCGGGCAGTGCTGCCGGTGTTGCCACGATCCCACCGTATCGGTCAGCAGGGACTTGTCGGAAACTTACAACGATCTCGACGCGTCCCCGCGTGGGCCGAAAAGAGGCGAAATGTAACGGGATCGTCGCGATACGGTGGCCGATCGGTATATGTCGGCGGTGGTGGCTACTGTTACCGGTGATGTCCGGGGTGTTTACGCGGCTGGTAGGCCAGGACGTGGTGACGGCCGAGCTGCTCGCCGCCGCCAGGGCGGCCCGCGGTGACTTGGTTCACAGCGGCGCGGGCGACGGGACTATGACACATGCGTGGCTGATCACGGGTCCTCCCGGGTCGGGGCGCTCGGTCGCGGCGCTGTGCTTCGCCGCCGCGTTGCAGTGCACCTCCGACGGGGAACCGGGGTGCGGTCAGTGCCGGGCCTGCACCACGACCATGGCGGGCACCCACGCCGACGTCCGCCGGGTGGTCCCGGAGGGGCTGTCGATCGGGGTGGACGACATGCGCGCCATCGTGCAGATCGCGTCGCGGCGTCCGGCGACCGGGCACCGGCAGATCGTGGTGATCGAGGACGCCGACCGGCTCACCGAGGGCGCCGCCAACGCGCTGCTCAAGGTCGTCGAGGAGCCGCCGCCGTCGACGGTGTTCCTGTTGTGCGCGCCGTCGGTGGATCCGGAGGACATCGCCATCACGCTGCGTTCCCGGTGCAGGCACGTCGCGCTGGTCACCCCGCCGACCGAGGCGATCGCCCGCGTGCTGGTCGACAGCGACGGCCTGAGCCCCGAGACCGCGGACTGGGCGGCGTCGGTCAGCGGCGGCCACGTGGGCCGGGCGCGGCGGCTGGCCACCGATCCCGAGGCCCGCGAGCGCCGGGAACGGGCGCTGGCGCTGGTGCGCGACGCCGCGACCCCGTCGCGGGCCTACGCCGCCGCCGAGGAGCTGGTCGCCGCGGCGGAAGCCGAGGCGGTGGTGCTCACCGCGGACCGCGCCGAGGCCGAGACCGAGGAGCTGCGGACGGCCCTGGGCGCCGGCGGCACCGGCAAGGGCACCGCCGGGGCGATGCGCGGCGCCACGGGCGCGATGAAGGACCTCGAGCGGCGGCAGAAGTCGCGTCAGACCCGGGCCTCGCGCGACGCGCTCGACCGGGCGCTGATCGACCTGGCCACTTATTTCCGCGATGCGCTGATGGTCTCGGCCGGTGCCGGGTCGGTGCGGCACAACCATCCGGACATGGCCGACCGGGTGTCGGCGCTGGCCGCGCACTCCTCGCCGCAGCGGCTGCTGCGCTGCATCGAAGCGGTCCTGGAGTGCCGCGAAGCGTTGGCGATCAACGTCAAGCCCAAGTTCGCCGTCGACGCGATGGTGGCCACCTTCGGCCAGGAACTGCGCGACTAACTTGGGGGTGCCCGCCCCGCTGCCGTAGACTCGTGCCGCCCTGAAGGGCACGCCACCTTAGCTCAGTCGGTAGAGCGGCTCACTCGTAATGAGCAGGTCAGGAGTTCGATTCTCCTAGGTGGCTCCATCCGGTAGCAGCACCTCGATCAGGCGCTCCACCCGCTCGCTAACCGCGGCGCGCGACGCCCTGATCGCCGACAGGTCATCGAAGTGACAAAGCCCGAGGAGCAGCAGAAACACGACTTTCGTCGTGGCTTGCGGGTTTGGATCAGCCCCCAGGGTTCCGACGAAGCGGTCCGCGTAATCCCGATGCCACTGCGCGATCAGGGACGCCAACCGCTCGTCGCGCCGGCTGGCCAGGTGCAGCTCGGCGATCAGCCGGCGGTTCTGTGTCATCTCCGGCCGTAGGTAGGCCATCGCGATCGCTTGCAGGGTCCCGGCACCGCGTCCCGCCCGCAGCGCGGCCGCGGTGATTTGGTCGAGGGCACGCACCGCCGCCGCGTACAGCAATTCCTCCCGGCTGTGAAAGTGGTTGTACACGGCGGTCGGTGAGACGCCCGCCCGCTCCGCGATCCGTGGCAGCGTGCTCCCCTCAAAACCCCTTTCGACGCATACGGTCGTTGCGGCGTCAAGGAGTCGCTGCGCGGTCAACTGCCCGTCCGAGTTCGGCGGGCGGCCCCGCGGGCGACGCGCGGGCGCCTTCTGCTTGTTCGGCATGCTCGCCATTCTTGCGGGCAGAAGGCAGCATGTCTTGATAAATGAACGATCATTCATATAATCGGATGGTGGCGATGGGCTCGCGGGTGATGGACGGGGTAAAGCGGCACGCGCAAGCCGAGGCGGATCGGCGGGTGTATCCGCCGGACTTCCCGGTGCTCCCGCCCGTGCCCGCCGGGCGGTATTTCGACGCCGATTTCGCCAAGCTCGAAGCCGCTGCGGTCTTTTCGCGCTCGTGGTTGTTCGTCGCCCACGCCGATCAGCTGCGCAACCCCGGCGACTACCTCCTGCTCGAGCAGCTCGACAAGCCGGTCATGCTGATCCGCGGCCGGGACAACGTCGTTCGCGCCTTCTACAACACCTGCCGGCACCGGGGGGCCGCGCTCGTCGAAGAGTCGCGGGGCAACGTCGGCCGCAGGCTCACGTGCCCGTTCCACGCGTGGACGTACTCGCTCGAGGGGAAACTTGTCGGCTACCCCGAGGCGTCCAACTTCTCCGGCCTGGACCCTACGTGCCACGGCCTGGCCGAGGTCCGGTGCGAGTCGTGGGGACCCCTCGTGTTCGTCAACCTCGACCGCGATGCGCATCCGTTGTCCGCGTTTCTCGGGCCGGTCGGCGAGGAGCTGAGCGACTTCGCCGAGCTCGACGGGCGGCTGCACCTGGTGGATCGCACGGTGCGCGACGTCCCGGTCAACTGGAAGCTGCCCGTCGACGCCAATCTCGAGACCTACCATGTCAACTACGTGCACCGCGCCACGGCCGCGCGCGCACTTCAGCAGTCGGCGACCGGCATACAGCTGCTGCGCAACGGCCATTCCCGGATGCTCGTCTCGTATCGCGACGGCATCGACGGCGAATCGCTCTCACCGTTCCCGTGCGTATTTCCCGGCCTCGGTGATCTGCCATTCCTGGGAACGTTCTCCTACCACGTCTTCCCGAACCTGAGCATCGTGTTCAACGGCGCCGGGTTCGTCTTCTTGATCACGAATTGGCCGACCGGCCCGGCCACGTCGACGTACCGCGTCCACTGGTGTTCGTCGCTCGCTGCGGAGGGCAACCGGGAGACCCACGACGCCTTCATCGCGGTCTTGTCCCAGGTGCTCTTCGAGGACCTCGGCGTCCTGCCCGGCGCCCAGCGGTCGCTGAACGCAGGAGCCCTCGAGTCGCTGCGGCTCGGCTACCACGAGCGGCGGATCTATTATCTGCACGAAGCCATCGACCGGGCCATTGGCATCGAGCGCGTCCCCGAATCTCTTTGTGTATCACAGCTTCTCGGCCCGGACGAGTGAGGTGCATCCCTTCGTCGCGCTGATGCGCCGCTACTGCATCGACTATACGAACTCGCACGACCAATCGGTCTGCGCGGAGATCATGGAGCCCGACTACGTCGTGCACATCAACGGCCTGGCGCTCGTCCGGTCGACCACCTATGCCGACGCCGTTCGCCAAATCTTCGACGCCGCACCGGGTCTGGGCATCGTCGTGCACGAGTTCGTGCTCAACGGCGATCGCCTGTGCATGCACTTCAGTGAGCACGCGGCCATGCCGGCGGGACAGAAGCGCGCTCTCACCTGCTGGCGCGGCGTCGGACTGTACAAGTGGAACGGCACTCGTTTGACGGAAAACTACGTTGAGCAGGACTACTTCGCGATGCGGGCCCAAATCGCCGGCGGCCAACCGCATCCGCTGATTCCGCCGCACATCGATCCATGGATGTCGACCGAGGCGGTGCCCGCTGACCCCGACGCCGAAGCAATCGTGCGCGCGTGGCTGGAAAGGGGAGATCTCGCCGACGCCGACGTCCACGAGATCGACGACGAACGCATCGGCGCCACCCAGCAAGCGGTGCTCGATCCGCGCGGCGTCGTGGTCAACGACTTGTTCTCCGCGGGCGACGACGTTCCGTTCCATGTCACGATCCACGGCGCCTACCGGGGTGGCCTGGGTGCCGGCTCCGAACCATTCGTCGGAAAGCCGGCGTCGTTGCACGCCGCCGGGATCGCCCGCGTCGCCGATGGCGCCGTCGCCTCCGTGAAAGCCGTGACCGGACGCGCTCAGACGTTCGCTGAGCTCAGACGTGACGCGCGTTAGGCCGGCGCGAGGAAACCCACCGGGCCCGACGCGACGCACAACGCCAGCGCGGTGGTGTTGGCGCGCACGGTGATCGCATCCCCGGCGCCCGGCAGGCGGGCGAAGACGCGGTTGAGGCCCGGGTGCACGGGCACCTTGGCTTCCGGTCCCTGCGTCAGCGCCAGCGTCATGGTTCCCTCGCTGTTGGCCAGGTAGTTGAGCTCGACGCTCCAGTCGGCCGGCAACAGCGGCCCGTCGAGAACCAGGCGCGCGGGCTTGTCCGGCTGCGCGAAATACCCGCACTGCGGCATGGGTCCCGGAACGATCGTCCGCACCCAGGTCACCCGCGCCTTGACCAGTCGGCCCGAGCTGTCCAGCATCCGCAATTGCGTTGTTGCCGAAGCGAATTCGGGCCTATCCCCGAGCAGGGCGAACAGGTGGCTGGCCAGGTTCTCCGGTGCCGCCACCCGCTGCAGCACCAGCGGATCGACCTCCTGGTCGAGCAGCGGGGCGGTCGAGGCGGCGTGTGCCGCGGCCAGGTCGGCCCGAGCGTTCCGCAGATAGGGCTGGGCCGGGTTGTCGCGCCAGCTGGTCAAAAACGTCGCCGTCGAATACAGGCTGCTGGCCACGAACAACACCGCCAGGCCCAGCGTCACCGCCGCGCGCCTGGGCGAGGCATCGAGCCAGCGCGGCGCGGCGGGCCGGTTCGGCGCGCACAACGCGACGGCGGCCAGCAGCGCGAGCACAAACACGAGATCCGGGAAATACCGCAGGGTTTGGGCGAGTTCGAGTGCGGTCTGCTTCGACGAGCGCATCAGGTAGATCGGCACCTGGCAGGCGACCGCGTAGCCGGCGGCGGTCACCCACACCGGCCCGATGCGCTGCTTGCGCAGCAATGACACCGCGAGGGTGCCCGCCAGCACCAGCCAGCCGAGCGCCATCACCAACGGCGGGGGCGTCGCCCACGGCGAGGCGGGTGCCCAGCGGTCCCAATGCCAGGGCCCGCCGGCCAGCCCCGGCACGATGCCGTGGGTGATCGATCGCGCCAGCAGCTCGGAGGTCATCGCCAGGTCCGAACTCCAGCGCCGCTGGTTCACCACAGCCAGGTACAGCGCGATCCAGCCCGCGGTCAAAGACAGCGTCGGGATCCACAACCGCAGCCCGGCCCGCCACATCGTGAGCAGCGCCGCCCGATCTCCCCGATCTCCCTGCACGTGGCGCAGCAGCGCGGTCACCGCGAACGCGACGAACGGAATCACCGCGGCCTTCTCGAAGAACAGCAGCCCGCCGAAGTACACCAGCGTCCCGGTCACCGCGTAGCGCCCGTTGCCGGTGCGGACCAGCAGCACGGCGTCGCCGCACACCCAGGCCAGCGCGGCCAGCATCGGCAGCGAGTTCAGCGCCGCCGCCCACCAGGCGAACCCCGGCACCGCCAGCGGGGTGAACAGCGCGAACGTCAGGGGGAGCAGCAGCACCGGCCGCCAGCCCAGGATGACGTGCAGGGCCCGCAGCAGCGCCAGCGAGGCCAGCAGCTGCAGCACCAGCAGGCTGATCGCCGGCCCCGTCCAGTTCAGGGGGGCCAGCCGGATGATCGCGCCGCCGACCAGGAAGGCGCCGGGCATGACGTGGCCGTCGTGGTCGTCGAACAGGTATGCCGGCGACAGCAGGTTGTGGGTGCCGGCCTTGCCGATGAGGATCAGGTCGTCCCAGTAGAAGTAGCCCCCGAACGCCAGCGCCGCGCGTATGCCCAGCGCAGCGGCGATCAGCGCGATGGCCACGGCCGCTATGTATGGTGGGCCGGTGCGCGCACTGGTCACCGGAGCAGCCGGATTCATCGGGTCGACGCTAGTCGACCGCCTCCTGGCCGACGGCCACGCGGTCGTGGGGCTGGACAACTTCGCCACCGGCCGTGCGACCAACCTCGAGCACCTGGCCGACAACCCGTCGCACGTCTTCGTCGAGGCCGACATCGTCACCGCCGATCTGCGGGCGATCCTCGACGAGCACCGGCCCGAGGTGGTGTTCCACCTGGCTGCCCAGATCGACGTGCGGCACTCGGTCGCCGACCCACAGTTCGACGCTTCGGTCAACGTCGTCGGGACGGTGCGCCTGGCCGAGGCGGCGCGGCAGACGGGGGTGCGCAAGGTCGTGCACACCTCGTCGGGCGGGTCCATCTACGGCACGCCGCCGGTGTATCCGACCCCCGAATCGGTGCAGCCCGACCCTGCCTCGCCGTACGCCGCGGGCAAGGTGGCCGGCGAGATCTACCTGAACACCTTCCGCCATCTCTACGGCTTGGACTGCTCGCACATCGCGCCGGCCAACGTCTACGGCCCCCGCCAGGACCCGCACGGGGAGGCGGGCGTGGTGGCGATATTCGCCCAGGGGCTGCTGTCGGGCAAGCCCACCAAGGTGTTCGGCGACGGCGGCAACACCCGCGACTATGTGTTCGTCGACGACGTGGTCGACGCCTTCGTCAAGGCCGCCGGCGAGGCGGGCGGCGGTCAGCGCTTCAACGTGGGCACCGGCGTGGAAACCTCGGACCGGCAACTGCACTCGGCGGTGGCCGCCGCCGTCGGCGCGCCCGACGACCCGGAGTTTCACCCGCCGCGGCTGGGCGACCTGAGGCGGTCGTGCCTCGACATCGGTTTGGCCGAGCGGGTTTTGGGGTGGCGGCCGCGGGTGGGGCTCGACGACGGCGTGCGCCGCACGGTCGAGTACTTCCGCAAGACGCGCGCTCTTTGACGTTGCGCCGAGCGTGGGTACAGCTCGGGTGTGCGTTCGCGGCTTGAGTGCACGCGGGCCTGGGGGCTAGACGTTCGACGCGGATTGAGGAGCGTCGGGCTCCTCGGCGCCCTCGAGCGCGACCGCCCGGGCGAGGCGCGCGTAGCGCAGCTCGAGGTCCTTGAACCGCATGTAGGTGCTGAGCGTGGTGAAGCAGAACGCCATGACGAGCGCGTAGAGCATCAGGTCCGTGCCGCGGCGCACCCCGAACCAGTTCGCGACGACCGTGGTGTCGTCGGGCCGCAGCACGGCATAGACGCCGGCCAGCACGAAGACGACGTAGCCGACCTTGACCCAGGCCCGGGACCGCGCGTTCCTGCGGGACCGCAGCAGGTAGACCAGCAGCGCGATGATCGTCCCGATCAGCAGCACCTGGATCCAGTTCATCGTGAAGTCCTCCCTCGCAGGAACCCGTCGAAGATGATGTTCACCCCGTTGAGGAGCGGCTGGCCCTTCGACTTCGAGTAATCGGTGTAGAGCACCTCTACCGGTTGTTCGACCACGCGCCAATGGTTTTCGGCGATCAGCATGATGAACTCGTTGGCGTGGCTCATCCCGCTCATGGTGATGTCGAGCCCGTCGGCGACCTTCTTGTTGAAGACGCGCAGCCCATTGTTGGTGTCGGTCAGGCCAAGTCGGCGACCGCGCCGGCTCAGCCGCGCGGCGGTCTGCAGCACCAGCCGCTTCAGGAACGGCGGCCGGGCGCCGACACGGGCGCCGAACCGCGTCCCGATGACGACGTCGACGTCCTCCGCGCAGAGCCGGTCGACCATCGCGGCCAGATCCTTGACCCGGTGTTGCCCGTCACCGTCGAACGTGGCGAAAACCTGCGCCCCAGGCTGTTTGCGCGCGTACTCGACGCCGGTCTGGATGGCCGCGCCCTGCCCCAGGTTGATCGGGTGGCGCACCAGGTGAGCACCGGCGCGCCTGGCGATGTCGCCCGTGTCGTCGGTGCTGCCGTCGTCCACGCACACGACGTTGTCGAAGACGGAACGCACATCGGCGACCACCTCGCCGATGACGGCGGCTTCGTTGAAGGCCGGGATGACGATCCAGGCGCCCGAGTATTTGGCTTCAGTAACCATCTAGCCCACCAGGTTAGCCAGGATCAGCCGGCTAAGCGGTCGGCGCGCGCCAGCGCCACCAGATGAACGCCGATTCCGACCAGCGGGCCGCACAACAGGCCGACCACGGTGCGCGTCTGCAGCGCCAGCGGCAGGAGCAGCAACAGGCCCGACGCGACCGTCGCGCCCACCCAGCCCAGCGCGTATGCCCGGTGCAGCGCGGCCGCGACGGCGCCCGCACCGGTGAGCGTCAGCATCGCGATCGCCACCGCGGCCGCCGTCAGCCAGGCCAGGAGCGCCCCGCCGGCGTCATACTGCGGCCCGAACGCGACCCGCAGCAGCCAGGGGCCCACCACCCCGGCGGCCAGCACCCCGACCGCGCCGATGCCCCCGATGATGCCGGCCGGGACGACCAGGGCGCGGATGCGGTCGCTGCGCGCGTCGACGAAATGCGCGATCAGGTTGCCCTGCATGGCCGTCAGCGGCACCAGCAGCGGCGCCCGCGTCAGCGTCACGGCGAGGATGATCACCCCGCCCTCGGCGCCGAGCTCGTTGCTGGTCAGCTTCAACAACACCGGAAACCCCATCACCAGGATCGCGCTGGCGCCCGCGGCGGTGATCGAATGGGCGGCCCCGCGGAGGAAGGTCTGGGCCCCGCCGGGTGTCAACAACCGGGAGGCCGCCCGGGCCGAGGGCGACGCGACCAGCATGATCAGCCACGCGACCGCGCCCGCGACCGTGGCCCACAGGAAGCCGACCAGGCGCCAGCCGAGCAGGACGGTCGCGGCGGCGACGGCGACCCGGATGACGGCGTCGGTGACCATCAGCGCTCCGTAGCCGGTCCACCGATCGGTGCCGGCCAGCATGCCCAGCAGGGTGGCGTGCACGCAGAACCCGGCCAGCCCGACGCTGAGCAGCCCGACCGACAGCCAGCGTTCCTCGACGAAGACCCGCCCGCTCCACAGCGGCGAGGTGCCGGCGATCACCACGGCCGCGCCCACCCCGACCAGCATGGCGACCCGCAGCGGGTGGGTCCGCGGTTCGTCGGCAACGCGCAGGACATCAGGGAGGTGCCGGGTCGAGCGGACCTCCCGGGTGGTCTCTTGGAGCAGACCGTTCGCGGCGCCGGTGACCAGACCGAAGGCCCCCCAAAACACCCCGAACACCGAGAAGCCGCCCGGCGCCAGGTCGCGGGCGGCGAGGTAGATGACCGCGTACCCGCACAGGGCTGTCAGCGCCGTCGCGGTGGCGACCCGGGCCACGCTGCCGCGCGTGATCGGACCGGCGCCGGTGGACGCTGGGGTACCGCCGACTTCGGGCATCGCCACAATCTGAAAATAGTAAGTCCCGTGGACACGGGTCTGCGGCGGCGACCGCTGTTCGCTATCGTGGGCGGCTGTCGGAAAGGACCTTGGCCGCCTTGCGCATCTTCGGGATCTCGCTGTTGGTCACCGTGGCGGCCCTCGCGGTCGGATATGCCCACGGCGGCCTGAAGGACCTCTTCCTGCTGCTGGTGCTCGCCACCCTCGAGATCTCGCTGTCGTTCGACAACGCCATCATCAACGCCGCGATCCTCAAGCAGATGAGCCCGTTCTGGCGGCAGATGTTCCTGACCGTCGGGATTCTGATCGCGGTGTTCGGGATGCGGCTGCTCTTCCCGCTGTTGATCGTGTGGGCGACCGCGGGCCTCGATCCGGTTCGTGCGATGGAGTTGGCGCTGCATCCGCCGCCGCACGGCGCGCTGGAATTCCCCGACGGCTCACCGAGCTACGAAAAGCTGATCGCCGCCGCGCATCCGCAGATCGCGGCGTTCGGCGGGACCTTCCTGCTGATGCTGTTCCTGGATTTCGTCTTCCACGACCGAGACATCAAGTGGCTCAAGTGGATCGAGATCCCGTTCGCCCGCATCGGGCGGCTGGGCCAGGTGCCGGTGGCGGTGGCCGCTGTCGCGCTGGTCCTGGTGGGAACGGGATTGGCGCATTCCGGTGCGGAGCGGGCGACGGTGCTGACGGCCGGGTTGCTCGGGCTGGTGACGTACCTGGTCGTCAACGGTCTGAGCCGGGCGTTTCGGCCGCCGGACATCGAGGCGGCCTCGGCGGGAAAAGCGGCCGGCAAGGCCGGCCTGACCATGTTTCTCTATCTCGAGGTGCTCGACGCCGCGTTCTCGTTCGACGGGGTCACCGGCGCCTTCGCGATCACCTCGGACCCCGTCGTCATCGCGCTGGGTCTCGGGCTGGTGGGCTCGATGTTCGTCCGGTCCATCACCATCTTCCTGGTGAAGCAGGATGCGCTGGACCGTTACGTGTACCTGGAGCACGGGGCGCACTGGGCGATAGGCGTGCTGGCGGTGATCATGCTGCTGTCGATCAACCCGCACTTCGAGGTTCCCGACGCCCTCACCGCGTCCGTGGGCGTGGTGTTCATCGGGGCCGCGCTGGGCTGGAGCGTGTTGCGCAATCGGCGCCAGGCCAAGGCGGCCGCCTCGCCGGCGGCCTAGGCCTCGATCTGGCCCGCGATGCGCCGTTCGATGCTGACCCTCGCGGGGGCGGGCAGTGCGATCAGGCCGTCCAGTTCCTTGCTCGCCCGCACGTAGGCATGCTGTCGCTCCTCGCGGGTGGCGGCGTCGTCCTGCGCGAGGTGCAGCAGGCTCTGGGCCCGCGCCATCCGTTGTTGCTCGTCCGCCGAGAAGTCGCTGCGGCGCCGGCGAATCGCCTCCGCCTCGGCGATCTCGAACGCACTGATGTACTCGTGGACGGCGTCGCGGTATTCGGCCAACGCGTCGCGGTCGCCAAGCAGACCTTCGGGCGGTTCCGGCCGCAGTAGGTCCGCATGCCGCTTCGCCTTGTGAAACGCGACGGTCAGGGGAGCCCGCATATCGGTCATCATCGGGAAGTCCAGCAATCGCGCGATATCGACCTCGTAGTCGAGCCACCGCGCGTCGGTCCGATCATGCGCCTCAACGAGTTTGGCGATCTCTCGTCGGTCGCTGTCCCGGTTGGTCCGCGCCCGCCCGGAGGCCTCGGCCACCGCGATCTTGGCCTGCTGCTTGAGCCGATACCGTTCGAGCCGCCGCTCGGCCCGCCGCTCGTTCGCGGCGGCGACGGCCCGAAGGCCTCCACCGATTGCGCCGCCCAGCGGGAAGACCAGCCACCAGAAGTTGGCCGCGAAATGCAACACCGGGGTCACATCGCCAGGATGCCACCGGAAATCGGTGTGCGGTTACGCCGTGAGCGTCACCGCACGCCGTAAGGCGTCAGTGCCCGTTCGACTTGAACCGCTCCACCGAGCGCTGCACCTCGGCCTCGGCGTCCGCGCGGCCGACCCAGTCGGCGGCCTTGACGAACTTGCCCGGCTCGTTGTCCTTGTAGTGCTCGAAGAAGTGCTTGATGTCGTCCAACTCGTACTGCGGGACGTCGCCGATGTCCTGTACGTGATCCCACCGGTGGTCGCCGGCCGGCACGCACAGCACCTTGTCGTCGCCGCCTTTCTCGTCGACCATGCGGAACATCGCCACCGGCCGCACCTCGATCAGCACACCCGGGAACACCGGCTGGGGCAGCAGCACCAGCGCGTCCAGCGGATCCCCGTCCTCGCCGAGGGTGTCCTCGATGAACCCGTAATCAGCGGGATAGGCCATCGGGGTGTGGAGATAGCGGTCCAAACGCACACGTCCGGTCTCGTGGTCGATCTCGTACTTGTTGCGCTGGCCCTTCGGAATCTCGATGGTCACGTCGAATTGCACTGGGCGCTCCTTAGATCTGGGCGTTTCGCGGTGGTCCGTTTGCGTCGGGGATCACCCTAGTCGAGGCCTGTGCGGCGGATTCGGCAGAATGGGCGGGAGACAGTCAGGAGAGCGATGGGTCCCACTCGCTGGCAAAAATCCACCCATGTGTTCGTCGGGTTGGCCGTGCTGGCGTTTGTCGCCGCGGTGGTCGCGGCGGCAACGTTTTTCACCTCGGCGGGGCACGGCGGCAACAATTCGCACGCCCCGATGCCGCCCCCACACGCGCCGACCGTCAAGCCGGGAATGGTCCCGGTCAGCGACACCGCCGAGACACCGAGCCCCGCCGGGGTGGCGGCCGTGCTGGGGGCCGTGGCCGCCGATCCCAACCTCGGCAGGCTGGGCGCCCGGGTCACCGACGCCCTGACCGGAAAAGAGCTCTGGCAGGTCGCCAACGACATGCCGCTGGTGCCGGCGTCGACGAACAAGGTGCTGACGGCGGCCGCGGCCCTGCTCACGCTGGACCATCAGGCCCGGATCAGCACGCGGGTGGTGGCCGGCAGCCAGAACGCCCAGGGACCCGTCGTGCTGGTCGGTGCCGGTGACCCGGCGCTGTCGGCCGCGCCGCCCGGCGTCGACACCTGGTACCGCGGATCGGCCCGGATCAGCGACCTCGTCGAGCAGATCCGCCGCAGCGGCGTGACGCCAACCGCGGTGCAGGTGGACACCTCGGCGTTCAGCGGGCCGACGATGGCGCAGGGATGGGACGCGGCCGACGTCGACAACGGCGACATCGCGCCGATCGAGTCGGTGATGATCGACGCCGGGCGCATCCAACCGACCACCGTCAACTCCCGGCGCTCCCGCACCCCGGCGCTGGACGCCGGGCGGGAGCTGGCCAAGGCCCTTGGCCTGGACCCCGCGGCGGTGACGGTCGCGACGGCCCCGTCCGGCGCGCGGCAGCTGGCCGTCGTGCAGTCGGCGCCGTTGGTCCAGCGGCTGTCGGAGATGATGGACCACTCCGACAACGTGATGGCCGAATGCATCGCCCGCGAGGTGGCGGCAGCGATCAACCGGCCGCGCAGCTTCGCCGGCGCCGCCGATGCCGTGTCCAACCGGTTGAGCACCGCGCACGTCGACACCGGCGGCATCACGCTGATGGATTCCAGCGGGCTTTCCGTCGACGACCGGTTGACCGCCAAGACACTCGACGGCGTGCTGCAGGCGGCCGCAGGACCCGACCAGCCGGCGCTGCGGGCGCTGCTGGACCTTCTTCCGATCGCCGCGGGCAGCGGAACGCTGGGCGACCGTTTCACCGATGCGGGCTCCAATCAGGGGCCGGCCGGCTGGTTGCGCGCCAAGACCGGATCGCTGACCGCCGTCAACGCCCTGGCCGGCGTGCTCACCGACCGCAGCGGACGGGTGCTCACGTTCGCCTTCATCTCCAACGCCGCCGGACCCAACGGCCGCAACGCGATGGACGCCCTGGCCACCAAGCTGTGGTCCTGCGGGTGCTCATGAGCCCGCCCTCGGAGCTGACGCTCGGCACCGCGGTGGACTGGGGCTTCGCGGCCACCGTCGGCCAGCGGCTGGCCCGGCCGGGTCCGCCGTCCAGCGACTACACCCGGCGGCAGGTGATCGACGAGCTGACCAACTCGGCCGCAAAGGCCGAACCGCCGGTGCGCGAGGTCACCGGGTTGGTCACCCAGGGCGCCGTGCCTGCCGCCCGCATCGTCGACCGCCCGCAATGGATCGGCGCGGCCGCGGAGTCGATGCGGGTGATGATGAACGGCGCCGAGAAGCCGCGGGGCTTCCTCACCGGCCGCGTCACCGGCGCGCAGACCGGCGCCGTGCTGGCGTTCGTGTCGTCCGGGATCCTCGGCCAGTACGACCCGTTCGCGGCCGCGAAGCAGGGCTGCCTGCTGCTGGTGTATCCGAACGTGATCGCCGTCGAGCGGCAACTGCGGGTCGAGCCCTCCGACTTCCGGCTGTGGGTCTGCCTGCACGAGGTGACGCACCGGGTGCAGTTCACCGCCAACCCGTGGCTCTCCGAGCACATGTCGCAGGCGCTGGCGCTGTTGACCCGGGACGTTGGTGAAGACGTCGGGCAGGTAGCGAGCCGGCTCGCGGATTACGTGCGCAACCGCGGCAACGGGGCGCCGGACAGCCCGTCGGGAATCGTCGGCCTGGTGCGCGCCGTGCAGTCCGAGCCGCAGCGGCAGGCCCTCGACCGGCTGCTGGTTCTCGGCACGCTGTTGGAGGGCCACGCCGACCATGTGATGGACGCCGTCGGGCCAATGGTGGTGCCGTCGGTCACCACCATCCGCCGCCGGTTCGACGAACGCCGCAACCGCAAGCAACCGCCGCTGCAGCGCCTGCTCCGCGCTTTGCTGGGTCTCGACGCCAAGCTCAGCCAGTACACCCGCGGCAAGGCGTTCGTCGACCACGTGGTGGGCAAGGTCGGTATGGGGCGGTTCAACGCCATTTGGACCGGACCCGAGACGCTGCCCCTGCCCGCCGAGATCGAGGACCCCCAGCGATGGATCGACAGGGTGCTGTAGGGCAGCTGCGTGCGGCTGTCGAGGCGTTCGTCAAGGCTCACGTCGCCACCGTCGAGCAGTGGTGTGTGGCGCTGTCCGGCGGCCCCGATTCGCTCGCGCTGACCGCGGTGGCGGCCCAGTTGCGGCCCACCACCGCGGTGATCGTCGATCACGGCCTGCAGCCGGACTCGGCCGGCGTCGCCGAAACCGCCCGGGCGCAAGCCGTCGGTTTGGGATGCGTTGCGGCGCAAGTGGTTCGCGTGCGTGTGGGGAACGAAGGTGGCCCCGAGGCCGCGGCCCGCGCGGCCCGCTATGCCGCGCTGAGCGCGTACCACGACGGGCCGGTGCTGCTGGGCCACACGCTCGATGACCAGGCGGAGACCGTGCTGCTGGGGTTGGGTCGCGGGTCGGGTGTGCGGTCGATCGCCGGGATGCGGCCGTACGACCCGCCGTGGGGCCGGCCGTTGTTGGGTGTTCGGCGCGCCGTGACCCACGCAGCGTGCCTCGAGCTGGGTGTGACGCCGTGGCAGGATCCGCACAACTCCGACCGCCGCTTCACGCGGACCCGGCTGCGCCTCGAGGTGCTGCCGCTGCTGGAGGACGTACTGGGCGGCGGGGTGGCCGAGGCGCTGGCCCGCACGGCGACGGCGCTGCGCGAGGACACCGAGCTGATCGACTCCCTCGCTGCCCGGGCGCTGCCCGAGGTGAAGGCCGAGGCTGGGCTGCAGGCGCAGGCCCTGGCCGCGCTTCCCGCCGCGGTGCGGCGCCGGGTGATCCGCGGCTGGCTTCTGGCGGGAGGCGCAACCGGCTTGACGGACAAGCAGATCCGCGGTGTCGACGCCCTCGTCACCGCCTGGCGCGGGCAGGGCGGGGTGGCTGTCGGGTCCGCGTTGCGTGACGAGCGGTTGATCGCGGGGCGGCGCGGCGGGGTCCTGACCCTGTGGCGCGAACCTGTCGGGTAACCGCAATACCGGGGTCGCCGTTGGTTATTCGGCCGTTGGCGTGGCACTCTGTGGGCGTGGCCCAGATCTCCTCGGCGATCACCCCCGCGCAGCCCGTGGAGCTGTACCCGGGGGACATCAAGTCGGTCCTGCTCACCGCCGAGCAAATCCAGGCGCGAATCGGCGAACTCGGCGAGGAGATCGGCGGGCACTACCGCGACGTCATGGCCGAGACCGGCCAGGATCTGCTGCTGATCACCGTTCTCAAGGGCGCTGTGATCTTCGTCACCGACTTGGCGCGGGCGATTCCGGTGCCCACCCAGTTCGAGTTCATGGCCGTCAGCTCCTACGGGTCCTCCACGTCGTCGTCCGGTGTGGTGCGGATCCTCAAGGACTTGGACCGCGACATCCAGGGCCGCGACGTGCTGATCGTGGAGGACGTCGTCGACTCGGGCCTGACCCTGTCCTGGCTGCTGCGCAACCTCACCAGCCGCCATCCGCGGTCGCTGCGCGTGTGCACGCTGTTGCGCAAGCCCGACGCGAAGGGCGCCAACGTCGAGATCGCCTATGTGGGCTTCGACATCCCCAACGACTTCGTCGTGGGCTACGGCCTGGACTACGACGAGCGCTATCGCGACCTGTCGTACATCGGCACCCTGGATCCGAGGGTCTACCAGCAGTAGCCCGCGATCGGGCTAGCGGCGATCGTGAGCGCGGCGGAGCCGGGTGAAGCGGGTCGCCGCCATCGGGCTAGCGGCGATCGTGAGCGCGGCGGAGCCGGGTGAAGCGGGTCGCCGCCATCGGATCAGTCCAGCTCCCACACTGCGGTCACCGAGAAGCTCACGGTCTGCTGGCCGGGTTCCAGCGGGACCGCGCTGGGCATGGCCCTCGGTGGCGCGGGCGGTCCACCCGTCGTGGGTTCGGTCGCCTCCGAGATGGACAGCACTCGGCCCAGCCGGAGTCCGGACAGCTGTGCGTACTGCTCGGCGCGGTTCTTGGCGTCGTTGAACGCTCGCGCGCGGGCATCCTTGACCAACTGCGAATCGTCGGTGATGGAGTAGCTCACCGACTTGATTCGGGTGGCGTCGCCACCCGTGCCGACGATGAGGGCCAGCATCCGCGACGCGGAGTCGGGCGGGTGGATCCTGACCGTGATGGCATTGGTGGCGCGGTACCCGGTGATGGTGGCGGTCCCGTTGGGCCCCGGATTGCTGAACTGTGGCTGCAGCGTGACCTCGGTGGTGCTGATGTCCTTGCGGTCGACGCCCGCGCCGGCCAGCGCATTGATGACCGCTTGCTGGCGGTCGTTGGTCTGGTTCATCGCCGAGGTCACGTCGGGCGCGGTGAATTCGATACCGACGTCTGCGGTCAGGGTGTCCGGAACGCCCTGGACCTGCCCCGACCCCAAGACGGTGACCTGACGAGGATTCACGCCGGGCGCGGGCGCCGACGGTGGGGAATCGCAGGCCGACACCGTGGCGGTAGCTAACCCGGCGACGACCAGGGTGATCCACTTGCGGGCAAATCTCGGGGCATTCCTTGCGACCGGCATGCCTGGCACCCTAGCCGTTGACGCAAGCAGAGGCTACGGGTTGCCCGGTACCAGGCGATTCTGGCGGTTCTTATGCGCGAATGTCGCTGTGCCCCATTGGTATTGGTGCCAAATCGGTAATGTCGCCGGCATTGTGGCACGCCCTGGCCTCATGCGCCCGTCGCACGGCGGCGTTCGGCCGTCCTCTGCATCCCGCAGGCAAACGTTGACTGCTAATCCAGCAACCACATATAAGCACATATATGACTCTAAACATATTGGTTTGCAATAACTTTCATGCAGAATCCAAATGTTCCAGCACTTCCGGTCAGCTAAGTGAACAGTTACCGACCCGGTCATGAATTGGCAGTCCCAAGGCTGTCCTTCCTGGGCATGCCTCCCCTAACGTGTCCAGGCGTCTGATTCGGTACCCGACAGCTGGTGCTGAAAGTTGTTGATTACAAGGTGATTTGAGGAGGGGATATGCCGTTCGTGATGGCGCAGCCGGAAACGATCGAGGCGGCGGCCGGAGAGCTGCATGGCATCAATGCGGCGGTGCGGGAGGGCAATTCGGCCATGGCCGCGCCGACGACCGGGGTGGTTCCGGCCGCCGCGGATGTGGTTTCCATATTGACCGCGGCGCAGTTCTCGTGGCACGCGAGGCTCTTCCAGGCGGTCAGTGCCGAGGCCGCGGCGGTTCGCGAGCAGCTGGCGACGACGCTCGGTATCAGCGCCGGTTCCTATGCCGCCACGGAGATCGTCAACACTGCCGCGGTCGGTTAGGCGGAAGGGCAATGCTGGATTTCGCGCAGCTACCGCCGGAGGTCAACTCCGCGCTGATGTATTCGGGACCCGGCTCGGGGCCGCTGCTGAGTGCCGCGGCGGCGTGGGACGGGCTGGCAGCCGAGTTGCATGCCGCGGCGTCCGCCTATGGCTCGGTGATCGCGGGTCTAGGCGACGGGCCGTGGCAGGGCCCGGCCGCGTCCGCCATGCTGGCGACCGCCGCGCCCCAAGTGGCGTGGCTCCGCGGCACGGCCGGGCATGCGGAAGAGGCCGCCGCTCAAGCGATGGCGGCAGCGGGCGCCTACGAGGCGGCGTTCGCCGAAACGGTGCCGCCGCCGGTGATCGCCGCGAATCGGGCCCTCTTGATGGAGCTGCTGGCGACGAACGTCCTCGGTCAGAACACCGCCGCGATCGCGGCCACCGAGTTCCAATACGGCGAGATGTGGGCTCAGGATGCAGCCGCAATGTACGGCTACGCCGGCACGTCGGCTGCGGCGGCGACCTTGCCGCCATTGGAGCCGGCGGCACCCACCACCAATTCGGCCGGGGTCGCGGGTCAGGCCGCGGCGGTGACCCGAGCGGCCGCGAACAGCGGTACGCATAGACTGGACGCGGTGCCGCAAACGCTGTCGTCACTGGCCGGGCTGCCGAACAACCCCGCGGCTGCCAACCCCACGTTTTCCCTGGGCGGAATCAGTCTGAACCCCGAAGGCGATGGGCTCGTCATCGGCGGCCCGCTTGGCGATTTGTTGGAGGGGCTGACCGGGTCGCAGACCTTGGATGCCAGCACGCCCTTCGACGCGTTCATCCGATTGATCTCACCGACACGGCTATTCACGACCTCGTTCAAGGACATACAGAGCATCGCTCAGGGCATGATGCCCGCCGCGAAGTCCGCCACCGAGAGCGCCGCCAAGGCCGCGGAAGCGGCTCTGCCCGCAGCGGTTTCGGGCGGCGCAGGCCTGGGCTCGATCGGGTCGATAGGCGGTGCCGTGGGTAAGGCTGCGTCAATCGGTGGTTTGTCCGTGCCGGCCGGTTGGGCGAGCGCGGCCCCGGCCGCTTCGCCGGTCACCCTGGCGGTCAACGGATTCCATTCGGCTGGGGCGGTCGAACCCGCCACGAATGCGGTCGGTGGGGTGCCGATGACGCCGTTCGGTGGGACGGGCCGCAATGCCGCGGGCCAGTTTGTCGCGCCCCGATACGGCTTCAGGCCGACGGTCATCGCTCAACCCCCCGCGGGCGGCTGAGAGTTGAAGCGTTAGAAGCGTGTCAGCTGAAATATGCAGAGCTAGCGAACATTTCGCCCTGCGGTGGTTCGTTGAGTGGTTTCGATCGAATGGCGGCCGCGAATGTGAAAGATAAGATTCCGCCAAATGGGTCACCCCTCCCGAGCGTCAGCCTGAGATCGCCTCCCGCCGCGGGTCGAGGCAATAGATGTGCAGTGCAGCGGATTTTCCTTTCAGCGCGTGAAATCCGCGGTCGGCGAGCGTTGCCGGTCGAGTGGCCAGGGAGGCAACGGTCTGGCCGGTGAGAAGGATTGCGTCGCCGGTGGTCTTGGTGAGCTGCTCGACGCGCGCTGCGACGTTGACCGTGTCGCCGATGAGGGTGAACTCCAGCTTTCCCGCGGCGCCGATGGTTCCGGCGATCACCGTACCGGTGTTGATGCCGATGCCGATCCGAAGGTCCGTTTCGAATAGTTCTGTGACGCGGCGTTGAATTCGCACCGCGGTGCTCACCGCGGCGTCCGCGTGATCCGTGAGGTCGTTGGGGGCTCCGAACACCGCCATAGCGCCGTCGCCGAGGAATTTGTTGACATGCCCACCGGCGTCGACGACCGCAGGCACCACGATTTCGAAAAGCGCGTTCAGGCGGGCAACGGTGTCCTCGGCGGTGTTTGCCTCGGCGTACGGCGTGAAGTCGCGCACGTCGACGAACATCACCGTCACCTCACGGCGCTCGCCGGTGAAAACATCGTCACCCTGTTCGAGCAGTCTGGCCGCCAGGGCGGGGTCGACGTAGGTGCCGAATGCTGCCTGAAGTCGTTGTCGCTCAGCCAAACCCGCTTGCATGCGGTTGAACGACGCCACCAGCGCGCCGAGGTCATCATCCTGGACCACCGGCAGGCGTTGTCCGTAGTCGCCGGCCCCCACCCGCACCGTTGCATCGGTGAGGTCGCGAATGGGCCGAAATGACGGCGAGAGCATCGCAACGACGGTGATCGGTACCCCGACGACAAGTGTCAAGGCGCCGGCGGTCACAAGGGAGAGCACCGGGACTCCTCTGCCCCGATCCAGCGCTACCGCCACCATCGCGGCCATTGCGGAGAAGGTGAAAATGGAGCCCGCTATCGAGAGGCCCAGCCAGGTGGCGAAGGTCGGACGAGCGCGCGGGAAGTCGTCGCCGATGCCGGTATTTTCGGCAAGGGCTGCCCTGACTGGTCGCGCCGCTCCCTCCCCGAAATTGTGCACACCGATCAGCGCGGTAGCCAATCCTGCGGCGGCACCGACGATCCCGTACTGAATCAGCCGCGTCCCGCTAGCTCCGGCAATCAAACCGACAACCGTCAAGAGCACCACGACCGACGTCGCTATCAACCAAAACGCTCGGATATCGGCCATTCGAACCCAGTCATAGGTACCGGCCAGGGCCTTCGCCCGATCAACCTCACGGCCGGCCGCCCACTGTTGCGCCAGTCGCAACCGTCCAATGCCGGGAACAAGACTTACGAAGCTCATCACCAGCGTTACGACGGTTGCGACGACAGATGCTTCCACGTAGTGACTGGACTTCTCGAATGCGACGACGATCCACGACCAAAGCAGGAAGACCGGCAGAGTCGAGATGAAAACCGCTATCAAAAGCGCCCACCAATACCTCGCCCCGAACCGGTCCCACGCCCACTGCCAGATGCGATCCATGCCGGCAGAGTAAGCCGGCAAGCGAGCACGGCATCCGGTTTCGGGTTCGCGACGTTACGGGCCGAGTCGCAGACCAAACCGTCGGGGTGCGCAACGACGAGATTGGCCGCCGCATTTTCCATGACGGCGGTCGTGAGCGGTGTCGTGGCGGCCAGAGGGGCCGAAAAACAGATGACTGCGGCGAGCTCAGTCGCGCGAGGACTCCGCCGTCGGGTTCGGCATCAGCACGCGCTGTCGGGTCGTCACACGGAACGGATCCGGCGACTGACCGTCGCCCAGGACCGCGTGCACATCCTCGGGCGTGATCAGGCCCAGTTCTATCTGTAGCCAGGTAGCGCTGAGCCCGAACGCGTGCGCGGCGCGCCTGGCCTCTTCGGCATCGGGAAAGTCGTCCGCGTTGGCGCGCCCGCCGGCCCCGTACCAGCGCCCTTTCGTGACGCCACAGGCGTCGCGCAACTGCTCGATGGTGATGTCGCGGTTCAGCGTCGCTTCAAGCAGGCGCTTCAGCCCCCAACCTGCGGCATTCGTTCGTGGCATCCACCCAGAGTAACCCGGTGCCGAAACCCGGGCAAAGTGTCTCCACCTGCGAGTTCGTGACTGAAAAAATGAAAGCATGGCAGAGAGCTAGACAACAATTCCGAATTTATGACATAGTGTCCGCAAGCACGACAACACGAGCCGGATTCCGGCATTGCAGAGGAGAAGACCAGATGTCGTTCCTGACCACGCAGCCCCAGCTGCTGTTAGCCGCGGCGGGCCAGCTGCAGGCAATCGGCTCCGAGCTAACCGCGGCCAACTCGATGGCCGCGTTTGCGATCACGGGCGTGGTCCCGGCGGCCGCCGACGAAGTCTCGGCGATGACCGCGGCCACCTTCGCCGCTTACGGCCAGCAGTATCAGGCGATCAACGCCGAGGCCAGCATGATCCACGAGCAGTTCGTCAGCGCCCTGGGAATCAGCGCCGATTCGTATGCCGGAACCGAAGCCGCCAATGCGACACAAGCCGCGGGCGGCCGCGTCGCACCCGCCATGCCCGTCCATCTGGCTCCGGGCGGACCCGCTCACACGTCGCCTGCCATGCCCAGTCGCGTGGCGCCCGCCGTGCCCAACCGCGTGACCCCCACGGTGCCCGCCCGGCCGGCGACCGCAGGCGCGCCCCCGGCGTCCACGGCCTCGGGCTGGAGCGGCGGCGGGTATGGCGGGCACATGCCATCGCAGCACGGCGGCTATAACGGCTATGGAGCGGCCAATTACGGCCGCCACCAGGCTCCGTACAGCCGCGGTCACTATGGCGCCCGCCCGCCCGCTCCCGCCCAGCACCTTGCGCCTCCCGCACACATGGCGCCCGCCCAGCATGTCGAGCACGTCGCGCCCGCGCACGCGGCGCCCTCCCAGCATGTCGCCCGCGCCGACGTGGCGCCCCAGCACGTCTCACCCGCCGAGCTGGCGCCCCAGCATGTCACCCGCGCGGATATGGCGCCCCAGCACGTCTCACCCGCCGAGCTGGCGCCGACGGCACCGGTCCACCGGGTGTCCCTTGCTGCCGCCATACCCGCCGAGAAGGTGCTGCCCATGCAGCTGCCCGGCGGCACGCCCGGCGAACACGTCGTGCACGCGCACGCCGCAATCAAAGCCGCCGCCGGCCCAAAGCCCTTGCCGGCGCTGGCATAGCGAAAACGACCGTAAGAGAGGAAAGCAGTAATGGATTTCGGTGCGATGCCCCCGGAGATCAACTCGGGCCTGATGTACGCGGGCCCGGGACCAGGTTCGATGCTGGCGGCGGCGATGGCATGGGAGGGGTTGGCCGCGGAGCTGCGGATGGCCGCGACGAGCTACGGGTCGGTGATCCTGAACCTGACCGACGCCGGCTGGCAGGGCCCGTCGTCGGCGGCCATGGCGGCCGCGGCGGCGCCCTACGTGGCTTGGATGCACGCGACCGCCGCGCAGGCCGAGCAGGCCGGCATGCAGGCGACGGCCGCCGCGACCGCGCACGAGACGGCGTTCGCGGCTACCGTGCCGCCACCGTTGATCGCCGCTAACCGCTCGCTGCTGATGATGTTGGTCGCGACCAACTTCCTGGGGATAAACGCCGCGGCGATCGCGGCCACCGAGGCGCAGTACGCCGAGATGTGGGCCCAAGACGCCGCGGCCATGTACGCCTACGCCGGCTCGTCGGCCGCGGCGGCGATGCTGGCACCGATGGCGGTCGCCCCGCCGACCACCAACCCCGGAGGGGCGGCGGCCAGCGCCGTGGCGGCGGGTGAGGCCAGCATGCAGGGCGCCACCCAGGGACTGGCGATGGGCCTGCCGTCCACGCTCAATTCGTCCGCGTCGTCATTGGTGAGCAGCTTCCCTTCGGCCGTCAGCAGTTTCACCGGCTTGCTCGGCACGCCATTCGGAGGACAGGGCGCCGGTACGGCCGCATCGGGATTGGGCGCGACGACGGCGTCGAACGCAGGCCTTGCGACGGCCATGCTCGGACCCGGTGTTGTCTCGCGGGTCGGGATGCCCGGAATGCAGCACCTGGTGCCGGCCGCGCCGTCCATGCGCGCGCCGCAGATGCTGGCGCCCGCGCGGTTGATGCCATCCGCGGCCATGGGCCAGGCGGCTCCTGTTGGAGGTTTGTCGGTGCCGCCGAGTTGGCAAGCCGCGACTCCCGAGGTCGCCGGCCCGACCGCCACCCCGTTGGGCAGTGCCGGCGCACCGATGCTGGCTCCGCGCGGTATCCCGGCGGGTCAGGTTGGCGGCATGGAGATGCGCGGATTCGGCGCTGCGGCACCGACTCGCGCCACTGTACTGCCCCAGCTGGTCGGATGACGGAAGGGAGAGAGGGAACTTCGAGGATTTAGCGACCAAACTTCAGAATTGACAAATACTTTCGAAGGAGAAATGTAATGACAGCACGATTCATGACGGATCCGCACGAGATGCGTGCGATGGCGGGCCGCTTCGAGGTGCACGCCCAGACCGTTGAGGACGAGGCCCGCAAGATGTGGGCGTCGTCGATGAACATCGCCGGCTCGGGCTGGAGCGGCCAGGCGCAGGCGACCTCGTACGACACCATGGGTCAGGTCAACCAGGCCTTCCGCAACATCGTCAACATGCTTCACGGTGTGCGCGACGGGCTCATCCGCGACGCGAACAACTACGAGCAGCAAGAGCAGGCCTCGCAGCAGATCCTGGGCACCTAGCCCACCGACAAACAGGAGACGAGTAACGATGACAATCAACTATCAATTCGGCGATGTCGACGCCCACGGCGCCACCATCCGCGCGCAGGCCGCGTCACTGGAGGCCGAGCACCAGGCCATCGTTCGCGATGTTCTTGCTTCCGGCGACTTTTGGGGCGGCGCGGGGTCCGCGGCGTGCCAGGAGTTCATCATTCAGCTGGGCCGCAACTTCCAGGTGATCTACGAGCAGGCCAACGCGCACGGGCAGAACGTGCAAACCGCCGGCAGCAACATGGCGGGCACCGACAGCGCTGTCGGGTCCAGTTGGGCCTAGGGGCGCGGCGGGTCGACACCAGGGGCCTAAGGGGTGACGAGAACCTTGCAGTGGCGCTCGGGGTCGGCGAGGTCGTCGAAGGCCGCGCCGACCCCGTCCAGCCCGACCTCCCCGGTGATCAGCGGGCTGGCGTCGATGTCGCCCTCGGCCAGTGCACGCAGCGAGTCGGTGAATTCCTCCGGGGTGTAAGCGAGCACGAACTGGACGTTGATCTCTTTGGCGATCGCGAAGAACGGATGCAAGGTGTCGGGCTGCATGCAAACGCCCGCGACCACCAGGCGGGTGCCGGGCCGGGCCCGGAGCAGCACGTCGTCGATGATCCCGGGCACGCCGACCGCTTCGAACACCACGGCTGGTTTGGCGACGTCGAACGGCGAACCCTGCGAAGCGTCCAGCGTTTGATGGGCGCCCATGGCGGTGGCCAGCTCCTGCCTCTTCGGCGAAAAATCTGATGCCACAATGTTTTCCACCCCGCGGGCACGCAGAGCCGCGATGATCGCTATGCCGATCGGACCGCAGCCGATGACCAGGGCCGTCTCTCCGGAGGAGATGTTGGACTTGTTGACGGCGTGCAAGCCCACCGCCAAGGGTTCGGTCAGGGCCGCCTGCCTGAAGTCCAAGCCGTTGGGGACGGCCAGCAGCAGCGGCGCGGACAGCAGCATGCGTTCGGCATAGCCGCCGATTGTGCTGTTGCTGTAGACGATTGGCTCGGCACCCTTGGCCGACAGCAACACCGGGAGCGAGGTTACCAGCGTTCCGGGCGGGAGGGTTTCGGTATCGGGGCCTGCCTCGAGCACCTCGGCGCTGAACTCGTGTCCCATGAAGATGTCGTGGTCGAGGTCGACGTGCATGCCGCTCCGGCCGCCGGCCACCCGATCGGTCATCTCGAGCACCTGCGCGCCGTGCGCGGCGAAATGCAGGTCGGAGCCGCAGATCCCGCATGCCCGCACGCCGACGAGCACCTGCCCTGCCTCCGGCACGGGATCCGGCACATCGTCCCGGTAGACCATTCGGCCGTTTCGCAATACCGCAGCGCGCATCAGCTTTTCACGCCCTTCTGTTCGTCGACGTGCTCGGAGATGGCCTTCACCACTGCCTCACCGGCTCGGCCGATCAGCTGATCGCGATTGCCCTTGGCCCAGTCGTGCGATGACCGCGCCGCTTCGAGCTGCCCTTTGAAATGAGGAATCACCTTGCGCGCCATCAGGTCATAGCAGTGATACGTCGCCTCGGGGGAGGCCCAGTCGTGCCCCAGCATCAGCAACGTGCCGAAGCCACCGGAGCGCTCGAGCAGGTCCTCGATGTGGGCGATGGCATCGTCGGGCGTGCCGATACAGCAATTGCCCTTGGCGGCGTAGTCCTCGACGAACTCGTGGGGTGACTGGGCGCCTTCGACGGAGTTGGCCAACGGTACGAACCCGGCCGCGCCGAAGTAGTTGGCGAAATCCTGCAGGCCGTAGGTGCAGTCGTCGATCGCCTTTTCCCGGCTGTCCGCGATGTGCATGATGCTCAGAACACGCCAGTCGGCCCGGTCCGGCTCGTCCCGGCCGACTTTGGCGGCCTGTTCGCGCACCACGTCCCAGGTGGTTTCCAGGGCGGCGAAGCCGCCCGGCACCGACATCGACAGCGACAGCAACGACGTGCCCAACGCACCCGCCAGCCGCGGTCCGGACGGCGAAATCATTGCCGCGGTCGATATCTCGGGGTAGGGCCAGGTGTAAGGCCGGATGTGCAGTTGCGCCTCGCGCAATGTGAACCAGTCGGTGTGGCGGTCGATCCGCTCCGAGGGGCCGGCCCGGAACAACGCGAGGATCGCCTCGAGCGACTCCTGCATCATGTGCCGTTGATCGACCGGGTCGATGCCCATCATGTAGGCGTCCGACGGCAGCGCGCCGGGGCCGGTGCCGAACATCACCCGGCCGCGGGTGAGGTGGTCGAGCAGCACCCATCGATCGGCCACCATGAGCGGGTGGTGGTAGGGCAGCGAGACCACTCCGGTGCCCAGCCGGATGTGCTTCGTCCGCTCCGCAGCGGCCGCGATGAACACCTCCGGGCAGGCGATCAGTTCGTAGCCGCCGGAGTGGTGTTCGCCGAACCATGCCTCGTCAAAGCCGAGCCGATCCAGCGCGACGACTCGCTCCATGTCGTATTCCAGAGCCACCGTTGGCGATTGGCCGATCGGGTGAAACGGTGTGATGAAGACACCGAACCGCAGGGGGGCACTCATCGCAGCTCCAATCCGTTGAGGAAATCCAATAGGGCCGCGTTGACCTCTTCCGGCCGTTCCTGCTGCAGCCAGTGCCCCGCGTCTTCGAGCATCACCTGTTGGTAGGAGCCGGTGATCAATTGCGATGCGCGGTCGGCGCGGGTGAACGTCAGCACCGGGTCGGCGGTGCCGCCGATAAAGAGTGCAGGGACAGTAATTTTGGCGTCGGCTAGCTCTGGGGTGGTCTCCCAGTTGCGGTCGAAGTTGCGATACCAGTTCAGGCCACCGGTGAATCCGGTGCGGGAGAACTCGCTGATGTAGTGGTCGAGCTCGTCCTGGCTGAGCCAGTCCGGCAGCCGGTCGGGTTCGGGAAGGCGATCGATGAACCCCTCGTCACCGGGCGCCACCATGCGCGCCGCGGCGAGCGGGTCACCCGATGTCCGCAGGCCGCCCAGCATCCTGCGTAGCGTGCGCGCGGGGTCACCGTTGAGTTCCGCGTCGGCGACGCCCGGCTCCTGGAAGTACAGGATGTAAAAGAATTTGTCGCCGAGCATCTTGCGCCACGCCCTCGTCGGCGCCACATGCGAGCGGGGAACGGCCGGGACGCTGAGCCCGGCGACGGCCGCAACCCGATCCGGGTGCAGCAGCGGCGCATTCCACACGACGGCGGCGCCCCAGTCGTGTCCGACCCAGACGGCACGCTCGGCGCCGACGTCGTCGAGCAGGCCGACCAGGTCGGCCGTCAGGTGGTGGATGTCGTAGGCCTCGATCGCCTCGGGGCAAGAGGAGCCGCCGTAGCCACGCTGATCGGGCGCCAGAACGTGATAGCCGGCCTCGGCCAGAACCGGTATCTGGTGGCGCCACGAATAGGCCAATTCGGGAAAGCCATGAGCCAAGATCACCACGGGCGCGCCGCGCTCTCCCGCCTCGACCACCCGCAGCCGTACACCGTTGGTCTCTACTAACCGTTCGGTTGATTTGAGCACCATGTCACCAAAGCACACCCCCTCCGGGGCTGAGAAGTATTCGCGCTGATTGCGAATACCGTTCCAATCACTTTGGTCGCCTGGTAGATATCGCCATGAGGCACTCGCATTTCAGTGGAAGCAGGTGGACCCCGCATGAAGCGGCTCGACCACGTCGTCCTCTGGACGAGAGATCCGCGCGCGTCGATGGATTTCTATACGAGGGTGGTCGGGTTGGCGCCGGTCCGGTTTGCCGAGTTCGAGGCCGGTGACGCTCCGTTCCCGAGTGTTCGGGTGTGTGAGGACGCCATCATCGACCTGTCGCCGATCGCCAGTATCGCTGGCACCGAGGCGCTGACGCGGACGGACGGCAGCGCCGGCCACCCGGTGAATCACGTGTGCCTTGCGCTATCGAAGTCCGAATACGACGCGTTGGACCAGCGTCTGCGAGCGGAGGGCGTGGACACCAGCGCGCGGTTGGGCCCCAACTTCGGCGCCCAGGGCTGGGCGCCGCAGGCTTACTACTTCGCCGATCCGGACGGCAACGTGATCGAGGCTCGCTATTACGAATGATGGGAGACCCGACAGGCTCACCCACCGAACGTCACGCTGGCGTGACCAGCGCAGGCCACCGTCACGCTGGCGTGACGCTCGGCGTGCCCGGCTGGTCGGGAACCCGTCGTCGTTGTATCCAGAGAATGGTGGCGACCCGCAGCGCCCCGGCTCTGCCGGGACTCGCGATCGCCACTGTGCAGATGGTGGCGACCCGCAGCCCCCCGGCTCTGCCGGGACTCGCGATCGCCACTGTGCAGATGGTGGCGACCCGCAGCGCCCCGGCTCTGCCGGGACTCGCGATCGCCACTAGCGGTAACCTGGACTTTTCCAGCTGCGTGTATATCGGGGAAGGACCTGGCCAGCAAGGCCGATGATTGATGAACCGGAAAAACGTTATCCGCACCATCACGGCGATTGCCGTCGTGGTGCTCCTCGGTTGGTCGTTCTTCTATTTCAGCGACGACACCCGCGGCTATAAGCCCGTCGACACGTCGGTGGCGGTGGCGCAGATCAACGGCGACAACGTCAAGAGCGCGCAGATCGACGACCGCGAGCAGCAACTGCGGCTGACCCTGAAAAAGGGCAACAACGACACCGACAATTCCGACAAGGTCATCACCAAATACCCGAGCGGGTACGCCGTCGACCTGTTCAACGCGCTGAGCGCGAAGAACGCGAAGGTCAGCACGGTCGTCAACCAGGGCAGCATCCTGGGCGAGCTGCTCGTCTACGTGTTGCCGCTGCTGTTGCTGGTGGGCCTGTTCGTGATGTTCTCCCGCATGCAGGGCGGTGCCCGAATGGGCTTCGGGTTCGGCAAATCACGGGCGAAGCTGCTCAACAAGGACATGCCCAAGACCACGTTCGCCGACGTCGCTGGCGTCGACGAGGCGGTCGAAGAGCTGTACGAAATCAAGGACTTCCTGCAGAACCCCGGCCGCTATCAGGCGCTGGGCGCCAAGATCCCCAAGGGCGTGTTGCTCTACGGTCCGCCGGGAACCGGTAAGACGCTGCTGGCACGCGCGGTGGCCGGCGAGGCCGGAGTCCCGTTCTTCACCATCTCCGGCTCCGACTTCGTCGAGATGTTCGTCGGCGTCGGCGCATCGCGGGTGCGCGACCTGTTCGAACAGGCCAAGCAGAACAACCCGTGCATCATCTTCGTCGACGAGATCGACGCGGTGGGCCGACAGCGCGGTGCCGGCCTGGGCGGCGGCCACGACGAACGCGAGCAGACGCTGAACCAGCTGCTGGTCGAGATGGACGGCTTCGACCCACGCGCCGGCGTCATCCTCATCGCGGCCACCAACCGGCCCGACATCCTGGACCCCGCGCTGCTGCGGCCCGGCCGCTTCGACCGGCAGATCCCGGTGTCCAACCCGGATCTGGCGGGCCGCAAAGCGGTGCTCGAGGTGCACTCCAAGGGCAAGCCGATCGGCCCCGACGCCGACCTCGCCGGGCTGGCCAAACGCACCGTCGGCATGACCGGCGCCGACCTGGCCAACGTCATCAACGAGGCGGCGCTGCTGACCGCCCGGGAGAACGGCACCGTCATCACCAGCGCCGCGCTCGAAGAGGCGGTGGACCGGGTGATCGGCGGCCCGCGCCGCAAGGGCCGCATCATCAGCGAGCAGGAAAAGAAGATCACCGCCTACCACGAGGGCGGGCACACCCTGGCCGCCTGGGCGATGCCGGACATCGAGCCGATCTACAAGGTGACCATCCTGGCGCGCGGCCGGACCGGCGGCCACGCGGTCGCGGTGCCCGAGGAAGACAAGGGTCTGCGGACCCGCTCGGAGATGATCGCGCAACTGGTGTTCGCGATGGGCGGACGCGCCGCCGAGGAACTGGTGTTCCGGGAGCCGACGACGGGCGCGGTGTCCGACATCGAGCAGGCCACCAAGGTGGCCCGCGCGATGGTCACCGAATTCGGGATGAGTTCCAAGCTGGGCGCGGTCAAGTACGGCACCGAACACGGTGACCCCTTCCTGGGCCGCACCATGGGAACGCAGGCCGACTACTCTCACGAGGTCGCCCGCGACATCGACGACGAGATCCGCAAGCTGATCGAGGCGGCTCACACCGAGGCGTGGGAGATCCTCACCGAATACCGCGACGTGCTCGACACACTGGCCGGCGAGCTCCTGGAAAAGGAGACGCTGCACCGGGCCGAGCTGGAGGGCATCTTCGCCGACGTCGAAAAGCGGCCCCGGCTCACCATGTTCGACGATTTCGGCGGCCGCATCCCGTCGGACAAACCGCCGATCAAGACGCCCGGCGAGCTGGCGATGGAGCGCGGCGAGCCGTGGCCGCCGCCGGTCCCCGAGCCGGCGTTCAAGGCGGCCATCGCGCGCGCCAGCCAGGCCGCCGCGGCCGCGGGGGCGGATGCGGACCGAAACAACAACGGCGGCAATGGTTCTCAGGCATCCGGCCACCGTCCGGGCGCGCCGCATGCACCCACCCAGCCCGACTACGGTGCGCCGGCGGGCTGGCACGCACCGGGATGGCCGCCGCAGGACCAGCAGCCGAATTACTGGTATCCGCCGCCGCAGGCCCCGCAACAGCCGTACTGGCCGCAGCCGGCGGGGCACTACCCGGGTTATCCCGGCCAGCACGGGCACCCGGGCCAGCAGACCCACCCCGGTCAGCAAGGGCAGGCGCAGCCCCCCTACCCGCCGTATCCGCCCTACCCGCCGCCGAGTCTGCCCGACCCGGACGGCGCAAGGTCTCCCGACCAGCAGGACGACGACGTGAGCCGGTCCAATCCGCCGGCTCACGGCTGACGAACGGAGGATTCGATGGCAGTAACCGGTTTGGGCCCGGACACCGCCACCCCCTCAACTCGGGTGTTCGACCAGGAGCGCGCCGAGGCCGCAGTCCGAGAGTTGTTGTACGCCATCGGCGAGGACCCGGACCGGCACGGCCTGCGTGAGACGCCGGCCCGCGTCGCCCGTGCCTACCAAGAGATGTTCGCCGGGCTCTACACCGACCCCGACAGCGTGCTGAACACCATGTTCGACGAGGAGCACGACGAACTGGTGCTGGTCAAGGAGATCCCGCTGTACTCCACCTGCGAACACCATCTTGTGTCGTTCCACGGTGTCGCCCATGTCGGGTACATCCCAGGGGCCGACGGGCGCGTCACCGGGCTGTCCAAAATCGCGCGGCTGGTCGACCTTTACGCGAAGCGCCCGCAGGTGCAGGAACGGCTGACCAGCCAGATCGCCGACGCCCTGATGACGAAGCTCAATCCGCGCGGGGTGATCGTCGTGATCGAGGCCGAGCACCTGTGCATGGCCATGCGCGGCGTTCGCAAGCCCGGCGCCGTTACCACCACCTCGGCGGTGCGCGGGCAGTTCAAATCCAACGCCGCTTCTCGAGCCGAAGCGCTCGACCTCATTTTGCGTAAGTGAGCCGGCGCCTGTGCGGGTGATGGGAGTCCTGAACGTCACTGACGACTCGTTCTCCGATGGCGGCCGCTATCTCGACACCGGCAACGCCGTGGCGCATGGGGTGGCGTTGGCCGCCGAGGGCGCCGACATCGTCGACGTCGGAGGCGAGTCAACTCGGCCCGGCGCCACGCGGATCGACTCCCAGATCGAGACCTCTCGCGTGATTCCCGTCGTCAAAGAGCTTGTGGCAGAGGGAATAACGGTAAGCATAGACACCATGCACGCTGATGTCGCGCGCGCGGCGCTGCAGAACGGCGCGCGGATCGTCAACGACGTGTCGGGCGGGCGTGCCGATCCCGCGATGGCTCCGCTGCTGGCCGAGGCCGGCGTGCCCTGGGTGCTGATGCACTGGCGTTCGGTGTCCGCCGAGCGCCCGCATGCGGCTCCGCACTACGACGACGTGGTTGCCGAAGTGCGCGCCGAGCTGCTCGCCAGCGTCGACGACGCGGTGGCGGCCGGTGTAGACCCCGCCAAGCTGGTGATCGACCCGGGACTCGGGTTCGCCAAGACGGCTCAACACAATTGGGCGCTGCTTCGCGCGTTGCCGCAGTTGGTGGCCACCGGAATCCCCGTGCTGCTGGGTGCATCCCGTAAAAGGTTCCTCGGTACGTTGTTAGCCGGGCCGGATGGCTCGCCGCGACCGCCCGCCGGCCGCGAGACAGCGACAGCGGTGATCTCCGCGTTGGCAGCGCTGTACGGGGCGTGGGGTGTTCGTGTGCACGACGTGCGGGCCACGGCCGATGCCCTCAAGGTGGTCGGGGCCTGGGCGCAGACCGAATCGCAGCAGACCGAGCTGGCTGGAGACGATGGCTGATCGAATCGAATTGCGGGGGTTGACGATTCGTGGGCGACACGGGGTTTTCGAGCACGAGCGCGCCGACGGGCAGGATTTCGTCATCGATATGACCGTGTGGATCGACCTCGCGGACGCCGCCGCCAGCGACGCGCTGGCCGACACCTACGACTACGGCCGGCTGGCCCAGCTGGCGGCCGACATCGTGGCCGGGCCGCCGCGCAACCTGATCGAAGCGGTCGGGGGTGAGATCGCCGATCGGGTGATGCAGGACGACCGCGTGCATGCCGTCGAGGTGGTGGTGCACAAGCCGCAGGCTCCGATCACGCAGCAGTTCGCCGACGTCGCGGTGGTGGTGCGCCGGTCTCGGCGCGGCGGCCGCGGTTCGGTGATCCCGGCGGAGCGGCGCCTATGACTTGGGTGGTCCTCTCCATCGGCTCCAACCTGGGCGACCGCCTGGCCCGGTTGCAGTCCGTCGTCGACGGGCTGGGCGAGACGGTGCTCGCGGTCTCCCCGGTCTACGAGACCGACCCGTGGGGCCGCGTCGACCAGGCGCCGTTTCTCAATGCGGTGCTGATCGCCAACGACCCGGCCTGCGACGGCCAGTGCTGGTTGCGCCGGGCGCAGGAGTTCGAGCGGGCTGCCGGCCGGGTGCGCGGCGAGCGCTGGGGCCCGCGCACCCTCGACGTCGACCTGATCGCTTGCTACGGCGAGGCGGAGGTGATCTCCCGCGAGAACAATCTGACGTTGCCGCACCCATTGGCCCACCTGCGTGCCTTCGTGATGATCCCCTGGCTCGCCATCGACCCCGATGCCCAGCTGACCGTCGCCGGGGACGCTCAGCCCGTCTCGGGCCTGCTGGCCCAGCTGGACCCCGCGGACCGGGAAAGCGTCCGGTTGACCGACCTCAAGCTGCACCGGCCGGGCACGGACCCGGCAGACCGGAGTCCGGAAGGCTGATGGGGCCGACCAGGAAACGTGACCTGACGGCCGCGGTGGTAGCCGCGGCGGTGGTTGGTTATTTGCTGGTCAACGGCCTCTACCGATTGTTTCCGCCGATCACGGTGTGGACCGGTCTGTCGTTGCTGGCCGTCGCCGTCGGCGAAGCCCTGTGGGCGCGCTACGTGCGGACCAAAATCAACGACGGCGAAATCGGGGTCGGCCCCGGCTGGCTGCACCCGCTGGCGGTGGCCCGCAGCCTGATGGTCGCCAAGGCGTCGGCCTGGGTGGGCGCGCTGATGTTGGGCTGGTGGGCCGGGATCCTGGTGTATTTCCTGCCGCGACGATCCTGGTTGCGGGCGGCCGCCGAGGACACCACCGGCGCCGTGGTCGCCGCCGTCAGCGCGCTGGCGCTGCTCCTCGCCGCGCTGTGGCTGCAGCATTGCTGCAAGTCGCCACCGGACCAGACCGAGCACGGCGAGGGTGCCGAAAACTAGCCCCCCTGTGACCCGGGTAACAACAGCGTGAGAATCGCCGGAGTAGGGCGACACGCGGATTGACCTCGCGCAGGTACAGTCAGGCCATGACCGTTCTGTCCCGCGGCGCCCGGGTTCGGCGCGGCGGCCGCAGGCCGGGGTGGGTGCTCTTGACCGCGTTGCTGGTCCTTGCGATGGGGGCCAGTTCCGCTTTGGTTTTCACCAATCGGGTGGAACTCCTCAAGCTCGCTGTAATCCTGGCCCTGTGGGCCGCAGTCGCCGGCGCGTTCGTCTCGGTGCTGTACCGCCGTCAGAGCGATGCGGATCAATCCCGCGTCCGCGACCTGAAGCTGGTGTACGACTTGCAGCTGGATCGGGAGATCTCCGCCCGGCGCGAGTACGAGCTGACCGTCGAGTCCCAGCTGCGTCGCGAGCTGGCATCCGAGCTGCGCGCACAAGCCGCCGACGACCTGGCCGAGCTGCGCGCGGAATTGAGCGCGCTGCGCACCAGCCTGGAGATCCTGTTCGACACCGACCTCGCCCAGCGGCCGGCCCTCGAGACGCCCGAAGCGGAGGCGGCCCCCGAACGCGCGTACAGCGAGTGGGACCGCAACGGCGAGACCCCGCGTGACGCGCCCTACGACTGGGTCGCCAGCGATCGGGTCAGCTCGGTCCCCCAGGACAACCCGGCGGGCCGCGCCGACGAGACGGCGATCATCGACGTGCCCGAGGAACCGCTGTTGCCGCCCCGGCAGCCCCAGAGCCCGCCGCAGCCCCGCCGCGACCGGGTCCCCTACCAGTACGAACCGCCGCAGGAGCCGCCACCGCCGGCCCCACCGCAGCCGTCGTACAGCGCCGCACCGCCCGAGCCCGAGCCGCGCTTCGAACCGCGTCAGCAGCCGCCGGCGCCGCAGCCGGAGCCGCAGGTGCAAGGCTGGCAGCCGGTGGGTGCGTCGGGGCTGTGGTTGCCGCCCGGCGCGCCGGGAAGCAACTGGGCCGGTGCCGATGAGTCCGCCCCGCCGGGCGAGGAGACGTCGGGCCGGCGGCGACGCGCCCGCCACTCCGAGCCGGACCAGGCATGGGCGGCCCCCCGCGACGAGCCGCCGCCGCCGTTCGGTGAGCCGGGTCGCCGGGCGCGGTCGCGCCACTCGGCCGAGTACCGCGACTACGGCGCCCCCGGCTTCGCGCCCCCGAGCGAGCCCGCGTTCGCGTCCGGCCCCATTCCCGCGGCGGCCACGCCCCCGCCTCCAGCGCCGCCGCATTCACCGTCACCCCACACCGACGGGGAGCCACCACCACCGCCGCGGCTCGCCCCGCCGCCACCGCCGGAGCACGCCCCCCGCCATGGCGGCGCGGACCCGCTGGCGCAGGCCCCGGACGGGCCGGGCGAAGGCCCCCCGACCGGCGGTCAGTCGGTTGCGGAGTTGCTGGCGCGGCTGCAGGTCCAGCCGTCCGAGGGCGGCCGCCGGCGGCGCCGCGACGGCTGAGCTGGGAGCTTCCTCACATGGGGCTTTCATTGGTCGGGGCCCGCTGATCGACTAGAGTTTTAGTGACCGAACGGTACCCACGAGGTGGGACCGGAACGAACGAAAGAAATCTGTGAGGTCGTCTGCGATGGTGCAGTTCGACGGTTTGCGCCCGGCCAGGCTCAAGGTGGGAGTCATCTCGGCCGGCCGGGTGGGCACCGCGCTCGGTGTCGCGCTGGAGCGCGCCGACCATGTCGTGGTCGCCTGCAGCGCCATCTCCCACGCGTCGCGCCAGCGGGCGCAGCGTCGACTGCCCGACACCCCGGTGGCGTCGCCGCCGGACGTGGCGGCCGGCGCCGAGCTGCTGTTGCTGGCCGTTCCCGACAGCGAGCTGGCCGGCCTGGTGTCCGGCTTGGCCGCGACGTCGTCGGTGCGGCCGGGCACGATCGTCGCCCACACCTCCGGCGCCAACGGGGTCGGCATTCTCGCGCCGCTGGCCCAGGACGGTTGCATCCCGCTGGCGATTCACCCGGCGATGACGTTCACCGGCTCCGATGAGGACATCAACCGGCTGGCGGACACCTGCTTCGGCATCACCGCCGCCGACGAGGTGGGGTACGCGATCGGGCAGTCGCTCGTCCTCGAGATGGGCGGCGAGCCGTTCTCCGTGCCTGAGGAAGCGCGGGTGCTCTACCACGCCGCGCTGGCGCACGCGAGCAACCACCTGGTGACGGTCCTCGCCGACGCGCTCGAGGCGCTGCGGGCCGCGCTGCGTGGCAGCGAACTGCTCGGGCAACAGTCCGTCGACGACCAGCCGGGCGGCATCGCCGAACGCATCGTCGGGCCGCTGGCGCGGGCGGCGCTGGAGAACACCCTGCAACGCGGGCAGGCCGCGCTCACCGGCCCGGTCGCACGCGGTGACGCGGCCGCGGTCGCCGGGCACCTGGCCGCGTTGAACCAGGCCGACCCGGAACTCGCGCAGGCGTACCGGGTGAACGCCCTGCGGACCGCCCGGCGCGCCCACGCTCCCGCCGACGTCCTCGAGGTGCTGGCGGGATGAGACCGGGCAAACCGCCCGCCTTCAAGGCCGGCGAACTCAACGTTTACTCGCGCCCGCGCGACGTCACCGACGTCTCCCGCGCGCTGCGCCACACCGGCCGCCGGGTGATGCTGGTGCCCACCATGGGCGCCCTGCACGACGGCCACCTCGCTTTGGTGCGCGCCGCCAAGCGGGTGCCCGGCTCGGTGGTCGCGGTGTCGATCTTCGTCAACCCGCTCCAGTTCGGCGCCGGGGAAGACCTGGACGCCTACCCCCGGACCCTCGACGACGACGTGGCGCTCCTGCGGGGCGAAGGCGTCGAAATCGTGTTCGCGCCAACGGCCGCTGAGATGTACCCCGACGGCCTGCGCACCACCGTGCAGCCCGGTCCGCTGGCCGCCGACCTCGAAGGTGGCCAGCGACCGACCCACTTCGCCGGCGTACTGACAGTCGTGTGCAAGCTGCTGCAGATCGTGCGCCCCGATCGAGTGTTCTTCGGCGAGAAGGACTATCAGCAGCTGGTGCTCATCCGGCAGATGGTCACCGACCTGAACATCGACGTCGCCGTGGTGGGCGTGCCGACCATCCGCGAGGCCGACGGGCTGGCCATGTCGTCACGTAACCGCTACCTCGATCCGGTGCAACGCGAGGCGGCCGTGGCGGTGTCGGCGGCATTGACCGCGGGGGCCCATGCCGCGGACGCCGGACCGCAGGCCGCGCTGGACGCGGCACGCGCGGTGCTCGAGGCGGTGCCCGAGCTCACGGTCGACTACCTCGAGTTGCGTGATCCGGAGCTGGGCCCGTTGCGGGCCAACCGATCCGGGCGGCTGCTCGTGGCCGTCCGGCTGGGCCGCACCCGGCTGCTGGACAACATCGCGATCGAGATCGAAACTTCGCCGGCACCCGTTGGGCCGGACGGATATCGGGACCCCCGTGAATCATCTTGGAGGAATTGATGTTACGGACCATGCTCAAGTCGAAGATTCACCGCGCCACCGTGACGCAGGCCGATTTGCACTACGTCGGCTCGGTGACCATCGACGCCGATCTGATGGACGCCGCCGATCTGCTGGAGGGCGAGCAGGTGACCATCGTGGACATCGACAACGGCGCCCGCCTGGTCACCTATGCGATCACCGGCGAGCGCGGCAGTGGAGTGATCGGGATCAACGGCGCCGCCGCCCATCTCGTGCACCCGGGTGATCTGGTGATCCTGATCGCGTACGGGACGATGGAAGACGCGGAGGCGCGCTCCTACCAGCCGCGAATCGTGTTCGTCGACGCGGACAACAGGCCCATCGACCTGGGACACGATCCGGCGTTCGTTCCCGCGGATGCGGCCGAGCTTCTCGACCCCCGAATCACTGTGCGGTAGCCGTGCTGCTGGCGATCGACGTCCGTAACACCCACACCGTCGTGGGGCTGATCTCCGGATCCAAAGAGCACGCAAAGGTCGTGCAGCAGTGGCGGATCCGCACCGAGTCCGAGGTCACCGCGGACGAGCTGGCCCTGACCATCGACGGCCTGATCGGCGACGACTCCGAGCGACTCACCGGCGCCGCCGCCCTGTCCACCGTGCCGTCGGTGCTGCACGAGGTTCGGATCATGCTGGACCAGTACTGGCCGTCGGTGCCGCACGTGCTGATCGAGCCCGGCGTGCGCACCGGCATCCCGCTCTTGGTCGACAACCCGAAAGAAGTGGGTGCCGACCGAATCGTCAACTGCCTGGCGGCCTTTCACCGGTTTCAAAGCGCCGCGATCGTCATCGACTTCGGCTCCTCGATCTGTGTGGACGTCGTGTCGGCCAAGGGCGAATTCCTCGGCGGCGCGATCGCGCCCGGCGTGCAGGTCTCCTCGGATGCGGCGGCGGCCCGCTCCGCCGCGCTGCGCCGGGTGGAGCTGTCCCGTCCCCGTTCGGTGGTGGGCAAGAACACCGTCGAATGCATGCAGGCCGGAGCGGTATTCGGCTTCGCCGGGCTGGTCGACGGCCTGGTCGGACGGATTCGCGAGGACGTCGAGGGCTTCGCCGGTGACGACGTCGCGGTGGTGGCGACGGGGCACACGGCTCCGCTGCTGCTGCCCGAACTGCAGACGCCCAGCCATTACGACCAGCATCTGACCCTGCACGGGCTGCGGCTGGTCTTCGAACGCAACCGGGACGCCCAGCGGGGCCGGCTGAAGACCGCGCGCTGAGTATCCCCGGCGACGAGATTGCCCCAGTGGTCGTGGTCGCGACCGGAACAACGACCGTGACGGCAATCTCGGCGGGCCGCCGGTAAGAGCCGCCCCGCGAGGTCATTTAAGCTGGCACGTCGTGAGTGACGCCAGCGAGGATGCAGCAGCAGACCTGCCCGAGCAGTTCCGCATCCGCCGGGACAAGCGCGCTCGCTTGTTGGCGGAGGGCCGGGAGCCCTATCCGGTCGCCATCGAACGCACCCACACCCTGGCGCAGGTGCGCGCCGACCATCCCGACCTGCCGGTCGATACCGCTACCGACGACGTCGTCGGCATCGCGGGCCGGGTGATCTTCGCGCGCAACTCGGGGAAATTGTGCTTCGCGACGCTCCAGGAGGGTGACGGCACCACGCTCCAGGTGATGCTCAGCCTCGACAAGGTGGGCTCCGAATCCCTGGACGCGTGGAAGGCCGACGTCGACCTCGGCGACATCGTCTACGTGCACGGCAATGTGATCAGCTCACGGCGCGGCGAATTGTCCGTGCTCGCCGATTCCTGGCAGATGGCGGCCAAGTCGTTGCGGCCGCTGCCGGTGGCCCATAAGGAGATGAGCGAAGAGGCGCGGGTGCGGCAGCGCTACGTCGACCTGATCGTCCGCCCCCAGGCCCGCACGGTGGCGCGGCAGCGAATCGCCGTGGTCCGCGCGATCCGCAACTCGCTCGAACGGCGCGGGTTTCTCGAAGTCGAGACGCCTATGTTGCAGACGCTGGCGGGCGGCGCGGCGGCGCGGCCGTTCGTGACGCATTCCAATGCTCTGGACATCGATCTGTACCTGCGGATCGCACCGGAACTGTTCCTCAAGCGCTGCATCGTCGGTGGTTTCGACAAGGTCTTCGAAGTAAATCGAGTGTTCCGAAACGAGGGCGCGGATTCGACGCATTCTCCCGAATTCTCGATGCTCGAGACCTACCAGGCCTACGGAACCTATGACGATTCGGCAGTCGTCACGCGCGAGCTTATTCAAGAGGTCGCTGATGAGGCGATCGGAACCCGACAACTGCCGCTGCCCGACGGGAGTGTCTACGACATAGACGGCGAATGGGCGTCGATTCAAATGTACCCGTCGCTGTCCGCGGCGCTCGGCGAGGAGATCACCCCCGAGACCCCGGCGGAGCGGTTGTGGGCCATCGCGGATCGGCTGGGGGTCGAGATTCCCCGAGACCGGGGCTACGGGCACGGCAAGCTCGTCGAGGAACTCTGGGAGCACTCGGTCGGAAACACGCTGACGGCGCCCACCTTCGTGCGGGACTTCCCCGTGGAGACAACGCCTTTGACGCGTCAGCACCGCAGCATCCCCGGTGTGACCGAGAAGTGGGACCTCTACGTGCGCGGGGTCGAATTGGCCACCGGGTATTCCGAGCTGAACGACCCCGTCATTCAGCGGGAAAGATTCGCCGCCCAAGCCCGCGCGGCCGCGGCGGGCGACGACGAGGCCATGGTGCTAGACGAAGACTTTCTTGCCGCCCTCGAGTATGCGATGCCGCCGTGCACGGGAACGGGAATGGGTATCGATCGGTTGTTGATGACTTTGACTGGGCTGTCAATTCGCGAGACAGTTTTGTTCCCGATTGTTCGGCCGCACTCCACATGAAAAACGCAACTGTGCGCCTTGCGGCCGGATTGAGTATGCTGCCTTGTTATGGCAGATTGGTGACCCGGGGAGGCTCACCCAAACTGCTCAGCAACTGCTCAGGACGAAATGCGAGGATAAGCTAATGGCGAAAAAAGTGACCGTCACCTTGGTCGATGATTTCGACGGTGCCGGCGCAGCCGACGAAACGGTCGAATTCGGCCTTGACGGGGTGACCTATGAGATTGACCTTTCGTCCAAGAATGCGGCAAAACTCCGCAACGACCTGAAGCAGTGGGTGGAAGCCGGACGCCGGGTCGGCGGTCGACGGCGTGGGCGGTCCAGCTCGGGTCGCGGCCGCGGCGCGATCGACCGCGAGCAGAGCGCGGCGATCCGTGAGTGGGCCCGCCGCAACGGCCACAACGTCTCGACGCGCGGCCGCATCCCGGCCGACGTCATCGACGCGTTTCACGCGGCAACCTGACAAACCTCTTAACCGGCGCCCCGGACCGCAGCGGCCCGGGCGCCGGTTTGTCATTTCGCTGGCGGCGAAAGAATCGTCCGAGAGTGCGGGAAACGAATTGGCACCCGGCCACGTTGGTTCGGTTACGGCGCTGTAATGACAGGGGAGTTCGCCCGATACGGGCCCGGCGGGTCTTGAACAGCAAGGAACCGCAAGGTTATGCCCCCTGGCAGGCCGACCATTACAGTGGATGGCAGGTATGAGATTCCGGCCCCGACGGGGACCGGGTGGGCCACACAGAGGCCAAGTACCGATGGTGAGGGAGAGCAGGTAACCACCGATGTTTGAACGATTTACCGACCGTGCCCGCAGGGTCGTCGTCCTGGCGCAAGAAGAGGCCCGGATGCTCAACCACAACTACATCGGCACCGAGCACATCCTGTTGGGTCTGATTCACGAGGGCGAGGGCGTCGCGGCGAAGTCGCTGGAGTCGCTCGGGATCTCGCTGGAAGGCGTTCGCAGCCAGGTCGAGGAGATCATCGGCCAGGGCCAGCAGGCGCCGTCGGGGCACATCCCGTTCACCCCGCGCGCCAAGAAGGTTCTCGAGCTGAGCCTGCGGGAGGCGCTGCAGCTCGGCCACAACTACATCGGTACCGAGCACATCCTCCTCGGACTCATCCGCGAGGGTGAGGGCGTCGCCGCCCAGGTGTTGGTCAAGCTGGGCGCCGAGCTGACGCGGGTGCGCCAGCAGGTCATCCAGCTGCTCAGTGGCTACCAGGGCAAGGAGGCCGCGGAGGCCGGCACCGGCGGCCGTGGCGGCGAGTCGGGCAGCCCGTCCACCTCGTTGGTGCTCGACCAGTTCGGGCGCAACCTGACGGCCGCCGCGATGGAGGGCAAGCTCGACCCGGTCATCGGCCGCGAGAAGGAAATCGAGCGCGTCATGCAGGTCCTGAGCCGGCGCACCAAGAACAACCCGGTGCTGATCGGCGAGCCCGGCGTCGGCAAGACCGCCGTCGTCGAGGGCCTCGCGCAGGCCATCGTGCACGGCCAGGTTCCCGAGACGCTGAAGGACAAGCAGCTCTACACCCTGGACCTCGGTTCGTTGGTGGCCGGCTCGCGCTACCGCGGTGACTTCGAGGAGCGGCTGAAGAAGGTGCTCAAGGAGATCAACACCCGCGGCGACATCATCCTGTTCATCGACGAGCTGCACACGCTCGTCGGCGCGGGCGCGGCCGAGGGTGCGATCGATGCGGCCAGCATCCTGAAGCCCAAGCTGGCCCGCGGTGAGCTGCAGACGATCGGTGCAACGACTCTCGACGAGTACCGCAAGTACATCGAGAAGGACGCCGCCCTGGAGCGCCGCTTCCAGCCCGTGCAGGTGGGGGAGCCGACGGTGGAGCACACCATCGAGATCCTCAAGGGGCTGCGCGACCGCTACGAGGCGCACCACCGGGTCTCGATCACCGACTCCGCGCTGGTGGCCGCCGCCACTTTGGCCGACCGCTACATCAACGACCGGTTCCTGCCGGACAAGGCGATCGACCTGATCGACGAGGCGGGCGCCCGGATGCGGATCCGCCGGATGACCGCGCCGCCAGACCTGCGCGAGTTCGACGAGAAGATCGCCGACGCCCGCCGCGAGAAGGAATCGGCGATCGACGCCCAGGACTTCGAGAAGGCCGCCAGCCTGCGCGACCGGGAGAAGCAGTTGGTCGCCCAGCGGGCCGAGCGCGAAAAGCAGTGGCGCTCAGGCGATCTCGACGTGGTCGCCGAGGTCGACGACGAGCAGATCGCGGAGGTGTTGGGCAACTGGACCGGCATCCCCGTGTTCAAGCTCACCGAGGCCGAGACCACCCGCCTGCTGCGCATGGAGGACGAGCTGCACAAGCGGATCATCGGCCAGGAAGACGCCGTGAAGGCCGTCTCGAAGGCCATCCGCCGCACGCGCGCCGGGTTGAAGGACCCCAAGCGCCCGTCGGGTTCGTTCATCTTCGCCGGCCCGTCCGGTGTCGGTAAGACCGAGCTGTCCAAGGCGCTGGCCAACTTCCTGTTCGGCGACGACGACGCGCTCATCCAGATCGACATGGGCGAGTTCCACGACCGGTTCACCGCGTCGCGGCTCTTCGGTGCCCCGCCGGGATACGTCGGCTACGAAGAGGGCGGCCAGCTCACCGAGAAGGTGCGGCGCAAGCCGTTCTCGGTGGTGCTGTTCGACGAGATTGAGAAGGCGCACCAGGAGATCTACAACAGCCTGTTGCAGGTCCTCGAGGACGGCCGGCTCACCGACGGTCAGGGCCGCACGGTCGACTTCAAGAACACCGTGCTGATCTTCACCTCGAACCTCGGTACGTCCGACATCAGCAAGCCTGTCGGCCTGGGCTTCACCCAGGGTGGCGGTGAGAACAACTACGAGCGGATGAAGCAGAAGGTCAACGACGAGCTGAAGAAGCACTTCCGCCCGGAGTTCCTCAACCGCATCGACGACATCATCGTGTTCCACCAGCTGACCAAGGACGAGATCATCCGCATGGTCGACCTGATGATCGAGCGGGTCAGCAAGCAGCTCAAGGCCAAGGACATGGCGATGGAGTTGACCGACAAGGCCAAGGCCTTGCTGGCCAAGCGGGGCTTCGACCCGGTGCTGGGTGCCCGCCCGTTGCGGCGCACCATCCAGCGCGAGATCGAGGACCAGCTGTCCGAGAAGATCCTGTTCGAGGAAGTCGGACCGGGACAGATCGTCACGGTCGACGTGGACAACTGGGACGGCGAGAGCGCCGGCGAGGACGCGGTGTTCACCTTCACCGGCACCCGCAAGCCGCCGGCCGAGCCGGACCTGGCGAAGGCCGGGGCGCACGCGGCGCCGGAAACGCCCTAGCGATTACCGGAAACGGGCGGTTAGTCTCACGGGACTGACCGCCCGTTTTCGCTGTGACCAGGAGGCAAGCCAGTGCTGATCGTCACCACCAACGACCTGCCCGGCTGGGAGATCCAGCGGGTCTGCGGCGAAGTGTTCGGGCTGACCGTCCGTTCGCGAAACGCCTTCTCCCAGATGGGCGCGGGATTCAAGGCGATGTTCGGCGGCGAGCTGGCCGGCATGACCAAGAACCTGGCCGAGAGCCGGAACGAGGCGATGGGGCGGCTGATCACCGAGGCGCGCAATCGCGGCGGCAACGCGATCGTGGCGATGCGGTTCGATACGACCGAAATCGGCGACGTGTGGACCGAGATCTGCGCCTACGGCACGGCGGTCCAGGCGACACCGCTGACCGAGGCCGCGAAATACACGGCCAGCCAGCTGGGTTATGGCTCCCCGCCTCCACAGCAGTGAGCGGCGGTTTAGACTGACTCTCGTCCTGACGGGCAACGGAATCTGGTGAAATTCCAGAACGGTCGCGCCACTGTCGATAGTCAGACCCATGGCCCGTCGTCACCAGAGGGGACGCGGTTATCCCCCGGAAGGAGAGTCGATCGTGCCGAACCTTGAGACGACCCGGACCCGATCGGTTGATTTGTCGGCCGCCGGCGCCGCGGCCTGGTTGGCGGCAACCGCCTTCCTGGCCCTGTTGGCGCTGTACTTCGTCGGCGTGGACCAGGGCGCGGTGTCGCTGTTCGGCAGCGATTCGCACGTGCACGAGTTCGTGCACGACGCGCGGCACCTGCTCGGCTTCCCCTGCCACTGATCGCGTGGAGAAGCGTCTGATCGGGCGCGGCTTGCTGGCCGGTGCAATCGGCGCGGTGCTGGCGTTCGCCTTCGCCCGCCTGGGCGCCGAGCCGGTGATCGGCCGCGCGATCGCCTTCGAGGACGGCCGGGCCGACGCGGAGAACGCTCATGGTGTGCACGAGCACGGCGCCGAGTTGTTCAGCCGCGGGGTGCAGTCCAACGCCGGGCTGGGCTTCGGATTGCTCATCTTCGGCGTCGCGCTGGGCGCGCTGTTCAGCGTGCTGTTCTGTGTGATCGCCGCGCGTGTGACAAGCGTTGGGCCACGCGCGCTTTCGCTGCTTTTGGCGGCGGCCGCCTTCGTCGCGGTCTACCTGGTGCCGTTCGTGAAGTATCCGCCCAACCCGCCGGCGGTGGGCCAGGCGGACACGATCGGGGAGCGCACCGGCTGGTACCTGGTCATGGTGGTGGCCTCGGTGGTGCTGACCATCGCGGCCGTGTGGCTGGCGCGGTTCCTGACCGCCCGCCTCGGAGCGTGGAACGGGCGGCTGCTCGCCGCGGGCGGCTACGTCGCGGCGGTCGCGGTGCTGGCGATGTCGTTGCCGGACATAGACGAGACCCCCGGGCCGCTGCGCGACGCGTCGGGCACGATCGTCTATCCGGGCTTTCCCGCCGACGTCCTCTACGACTTCAGGCTGCTCTCGTTGTCCGCGCAGTTGGTGCTGTGGGTGACCGTCGGCGTGGTGTTCGCGACGCTCGCCGGGCGGTTGCTCGAGGAGCGCGCGCCGAGCATCAACGCGTGACCGGTGTCCTGCGGCTGACGATGGTGTCACACGCGATGACCGACGCCATGGCGTCCGCGCGATTTCCGCTCGACGAACCGCTCAGCGACGTCGGACGGGGGCAGGTGAAAAAGGTTGGCTTCAAAGCCAAGACGCACCTCGCCGCGCCCGAGCGGCGCGCCTGTGAAACCGCGGAGCTGCTGGGCCTGGCGGCCAGCGTCGAGCCCCGGTTGGCCGACATCGATTGCGGGACATGGCGCGGGCAAGCACGGGAGACAATCGACCCGCGGGACCTCGAGGCGTGGCTGACCGACCCGGGCCGGGCGCCGCACGGTGGCGAGTCGATCGTCGCCCTGGTCGAACGGGTGGCGGGATGGCTGAAGTCGGTGAACCAGCCGACCGTGGCGGTTACGCATCCCGCGGTCATCCGGGCGGCGATCCTGGTCGCCCTGGCGGCACCGCCGGAATCGTTCTGGCGCATCGACATTGCGACCGTCAGTCGTACCGTCATGCACCTGCGCGACGGCCGTTGGACGCTGCGGCTGTGAGCGGGGATCGGGTTTTCGAAACTTGTCGTACCCCGCTGCGATGATGGGTTCATGTCTTCGACCGCATCGTCCGACTCCGTGGTGGTGAGCCCCAAAGACCGTCTCGGGGTGCTGTTCGAGGAGTTGGCGGAGTTGGCCGGTCAGCGCAACGCCGTCGATGGGCGCATCGTGGATTTGGTCGCCGAGATCGAGCGTGAGGAGCTGTGCGGCATGACCGGCGCGCGGTCGGTGCCGGCGTTGGTGGCCTGGAAGCTGGGGTTGTCCTCGACCACCGCGCACACGATCGCCACCGTCGCGCGCCGGGTCGAGGAGTTCCCCCGCTGCGCCCAAGGAATGCGGGAGGGCCGGCTGTCGCTGGATCAGGTCGGCGTCATCGCGGCACGCGCGGGTGCGGGCTCCGATGCGCACTATGCGGAGTTGGCGCGGGTGGCCACGGTGCACCAGTTGCGCACCGCGGTCAGCCTCGAACCGCGTCCTGACCCAGGACCCCGGCGCGAGCTCGAGCCCTCGTTGAGGAAGACCTCCAGCGAGCAGGGCGCCTGCTACCGGATCACCCTGCCCCACTTGGACGCCGCCACGTTCGACGCCGCCTTGCAGTCCCATCGTGACGCGCTGATCGCCGAATGGAAGCACGACCGCGC
>NZ_LZJN01000135.1 GCF_001667735.1 Mycobacterium sp. E183 | reverse complement strand
AGTCCCCATGATGTTCTCGGTCATCCGCGTCCGTGCGATGGGGGCGACGGCGTTGATGGCGATGCCGTTGCGGGCACCTTCGATGGCGAGAACGTGCATCATGCCGATGAGGCCCATCTTGGCCGCGCCGTAGTTGGCTTGACCGAAGTTCCCGAAAAGTCCGGTGCCGGAAGTGGTCTGAACGATCCGTCCGTAATTCTGTGCCCGCAACGGCATCGCCATCAACGCCGTCGCCCCCATCGCACGGACGCGGATGACCGAGAACATCATGGGGGAAGCCGGTCAGGCCATGCACCCCGAGCTCGTCACCCCTGTGGTGGTCTACCTGTGCCATCCGACGTGCGACCGAACCGCGCACATCTACTCGGTCGGCGCCGGGAAGGTGTCACGGGTGTTCATCGGCGTCACCAAGGGAATCGAGGACACGTCTTTGACCGCCGAGTCGGTGGCGTCGTCGATCGACGACATCGACGACAGCGCCACGTTCACCATCCGGGGCGGACCCACCGCCGCCTAGCAGACAGCCGGTCAGCGACCGAGAAACTTGGGCTCACGACGTTCCGCGAACGAGGCGAGGCCCTCTTGGAGGTCGGCGGTGTGCGACACCACCTCCTGCGCCCAGGCCTCCTGCTCTAATGCGCGGTGTCGATCCGACTCCGACGACACCGACAACAACCGTTTCGTCAGCGCCAGCATCACGGTAGGGCCCGCGGCCAGCCGTACCGCGAGCTCCTCGGCGGCCGCCCGGGTGTCTTCGGGTGCGGTCACGCGATTGACCAGCCCGAGCTTCTCGCAGGTGGCAGCGTCGACCGGCTCGCCGAGCATCAAGAGTTCAGTGGCCTTGCGCAACCCCACGATTCTCGTCAACAGGTGGATGGCCCCCGAATCGGGCAGGATCCCTCGGTGCACAAACGCCTCCACGAGCTTGGCCTGCGCCGACATCACCACCAGATCGGATGCCAGCACCAAGCTGGCGCCGGCGCCCGCCGCCGTACCGTTGACAGCGGCCACCACGGGTTTGTCGCAATCCAGTATCGAGGAAATCAATCGCTGCCAGCCTTGCTGAAGCATGCGGGCTATGTCACCGGGCCGCTTCTCCGCGATGGGTTTCGAACGCGGGTCAGCGCTTGCCGCCTGGGACGGTAAGCCGGCGCCGGTACAGAAATGCCGGTCACCCGTTGCGCTCAGCAGCACGGCACGCACGTCGGACCGATCATGAGCCAGGGCAAAAGCATCGTTGAGCGCCTGACGCGCCAAGGGCGACAACGAATTTCCGACGTCTGCGCGGTCGATGGTGACTCTTAGTACCCCGTCATCGCCGACGGCCACCAGGATGCCCGATGCTTGTTCGCTCATATCCTCATCCCTGCGTTAACGGCGTTTCCGCTTTTCGGGTATCTTAATTTCCATGCCGGAAACCGGTCAGATTACCGACGAGGGGTTGGCCCGGTTGCGGGCCACCATCGGGATCGCGGTTCCGCACACTCAGCCGCCGCACTACTTCAGACCGAACGAAGACTGCTTCCGCCACGTAGCGGAGAGCTACGGCGACGCCAACCCGCTGTGGAGCGACGCGGAATACGCCGCCAAATCCGTATGGGGCGAGTCGATCGCGCCCCCCGCGCTCGTCGGGGGCGACACCTTGATAGGTGAGGACGAGGTGACCACGCTCTCCGACGAAGACCGCGCGCTGACCAAGGGTGACCCCTTGCGCGGCGTTCACGCCTTCTACGCGTCCTCGTCGCGTGAGTGGTGGGCGCCGCTGCGGGCCAATCATCGCGTCTTCCGGCGCAACGCTCTGGTCGCGGCCCTGGACAAGAGCAGTGAATTCGCCGATCGGGCCGTCCACGAGTGGTCGGCACAGGTGTTCCGAGACGATGAAGACGTCATCTTGGGTGCGCAGTACCGCAACATGATCCGCACCGAACGCAGCAAGGCGCGAGGTCGCAAGAAGTACGAGGCCGTCGAACTGAAGTCGTGGACGCCGGACGAGATCGCGGAATTGGACGAGAGATACGCGCGCGAAGCCCCGCGTGGCGCCGAACCGCGATCCTGGGAGGACGTCGACGAGGGTGACGACATCGGCACCCTGACCAAGGGCCCGTTGACGGTCACCGACATGGTCTGCTGGCATGTCGGCATGGGGACCGGCATGTACGGGGTGCGGCCCCTGCGACTGGCATGGCGCAATCGGCAGCGCATCCCCCGTTTCTACACGCCCAACGAATACGGTGTGCCGGATGCGCAGCAGCGCGTGCACTGGGAACCGGAGGCAGCCCGCAATGCGGGTAACCCCACCACCTTCGACTACGGCCGGATGCGCGAGACGTGGCTTATCCACCTGTGCACCGACTGGATGGGTGACGATGGCTGGCTGTGGAAGCTCGCCTGCGAATTCCGGCTCTTCAACTACGTCGGCGATCTGCACACCGTCACCGGGACGGTGGTCCGCAAGTACCTCGCCGAGGACGATCGTCCGGCCGTCGATCTCGAGTTGGCGGCGACGAATCATCGTGGCCAGATCACGGCGCCGGGCACGGCCACGATTCTGCTCCCCAGCCGCGAACACGGACCCGTCCGACTACCCGATCCCCCTGGGCGGGCGACCAATCTCGCGGACCTGCTCACCGCCGTGGCCGCACGATTCGCCGAAACCTGAGCCCATGACTTACGACAGTGTGCCCGGTCTCGCGGCGGAACAACGCGGTGCGGTCTTGCAATTGAGGTTGGACCGCGAGGATCGCCGCAACGCAGTCAACGACGTCATGCTCGACGCGATGATCGCGCATTTCGCCGCCGCGGGTGTCGACGAATCCGTCCGCGTCATCAGGATCGACGCTGCGGGACCCGACTTCTGCGCCGGGTCCGACCTCATCGCCAACAACGCCCGCTCCGAGCGAAAGCCCAGGGTGGGTAGCACGCAGCGCCGGCTGCCCAACAAAGCGAACCGGTTGATCCCGTTGATGCTCGAGACTCAGGTGCCCATCGTGTCCGTAGTGCGGGGCTGGGCCGCCGGGCTCGGATTCCACATCGCACTCGCATCCGACTTCTGTGTCGCCGCCGAGGATGCGCGGTTCTGGGAACCTTTCATGGCCCGCGGTTTCACCCCCGACAGCGGCGCGGCCTGGCTGCTGCCGCGGCTGATCGGCCTGGTCCGCACCCGGCAACTGCTGATGCTGGGCAAGGAGATCACCGGAACCACCGCCGCCGAGTGGAACATCATCCACGCCGCCGCCCCGGTCGACGAATTGGACACCGTGGCAAGCGAACTGACTGCCGGCCTTGGCGATGCGCCCACGGTGGCGCTGGGCCTCACCAAGTGGCTGCTGCACAGCGGCAACGGGCTCGACCTGGACCGTCATCTGCAGAACGAGGCGATGGCGCTCGAACTATCCAGCCGCAGTGAAGATTTCAAAGAAGGATTGGCGGCCTTCCGCGACCGACGCGAAGCAAAGTTCCAAGGGCGCTAGAAGAACGTGACGCCCCTGCCGATCACCGAGGCCACCAGTGCCGCCGACGCCGTCGCGGCGGTCGAACAATGGGTCGACGCCGAGGTGCCGGCATCCTGGCGTATGGCCGCCGCGCAGAGTCCCGTCGCCCTGCGCGCGGTGCGGAGCCCCGCGGATTACCGGCAGTGGTATCCGGTTTTCGCCGAGTCCGGTCTTGTGGTGCCGACCTGGGCGCGCGAATACGGCGGCCTGGGTATCGGCAACGAGGTGGCCCGGGCGATCGATAGGGTGCTGCTTCCACTGCGGCTGTCCCGGCTGAACCCGTTGGGGCTCAACAACGCTGCTGCGGCGTTGTTCAGCCACGGTACGGAAGAGCAGCGGTTGCGCTTCCTGCCGCCGATCGTGCGCAACGAGGAGAAGTGGTGTCAGCTCTTCAGTGAGCCCGGCGCGGGGTCGGACCTTGCCTCGTTGGCGACACGGGCCGTCCGGGACGCGGATGGCTGGCTGATCTCGGGCCAAAAGGTCTGGACCACCTGGGCCGACGAGGCTGACTTCGCGATCCTGCTCGCACGAACCGATCCGGACGCACCCAAGCACAAGGGCATCACCTACTTCCTGCTCGATATGCGTCAGGCCGGCGTCGAGGTACGACCACTGCGTCAGATCACCGGCGAGGCGGAGTTCAACGAAGTCTTCATCGACGATGCCCGGGTCCCCGACGCGCACCGGGTGGGCGAGGTCAATGACGGCTGGCGCGTCAGCGCATCGACGCTGTCCAGTGAGCGGCAGATGGTTTCGGGTTCCGGGTCGGGAGGCATGGGCCGCCTCGGCGGCTCCGGCGCCGACCGGCTGATCGCCGTCGCGCGGGAGACGGGCCGATGGGACGACCCGGTCGTCCGTAACAAGATCATGCGGTTGTGGGCCCAGGAGCAGATCCGTGGTTGGACCAATGACCGTGTCCGGGCGGCACTGTCGGCCGGCCAATCGCCCGGGGCCGCGTCCTCGATCGGTAAGGTGCACCAGGCCACGCTGAACCAGCAAATTCAGGACCTCATGGTCGACCTGCTGGGTACGGACGCGGTCGCCTGGCCCGCCACCGACGAGCCGGACGCACTGCCCCGGGATGTCCATGGAATGCTGCGCAGCCTCGCCAACGGCACCGAGGGCGGCACCACCGACATCAACAAGAACATCCTCGGCGAGCGCGTGCTCGGGCTTCCCAAGGAACCGGACCCCTGGAAGGGCAAACCCTGGAAGGACATTCCGCGCTCGTGAGCACCTACCAGCGGTTGGTCGTGGAGAAGTCTGAGGGTATCGGCTGGCTGATCCTGAACCGGCCGGACGCGGGCAACGCCTTCGACGCGTTGATGCTCGACGAACTCGAGACCGCCTGGGCCGAACTCGATGCCGATCCCGGTGTCCGGGTGATCGTCAACGCGGCCAACGGCACAGCCTTCTGCACGGGGATGGACGTGGTGCAGGTGGCGCGCGACAAAGCGGCGATGCGCCGCCACTCGCGTCGAACTCGGGACGCGGAGCTGAAGATTTCGTCCTGGCATTGCGGGGTATGGAAGCCGGTGATCGCGGCCGTGAACGGGGTTTGCGCGGGCGGTGGCCTGCACCTGGTGGCCGACGCCGACATCGTCATCGCGGCCGAACAGGCCTCCTTCGTCGACCCGCACGTGTCGCTCGGCCAGGCCGTCGCCTATGAGGCGATCACCCTGCTTCGCAAGTCTCCGATGGAGGCAATCACCCGGATGGCGTTGAGCGGCAGGGGCGAACGCATCTCGGCGCAACGCGCCTACGAGTTGGGCATCTTGTCCGAGGTGGTAGCCGCCGATCGGCTTCGCGCCGCGGCGCTTCGGCTCGCCACCGCGATCGCCGGAAATTCGCCGACCGCGTTGCGCGCCACCAAGAAGGCGCTGTGGCACTGCCTGGAAGTCGGTATGACGCAGGCCCGCCGGGATGCCTCCGATGAGATCTGGCGGCTGCGCAATCACCCCGACCACGGCGAGGGCGCCAGGGCGTGGCGCGAGAAGCGCACACCGCGGTGGCAAGCACCGTCCGGCGCTGTGGAGGCTTCATGACGTATCAGAGGCTGGTCGTCGAGCGGCGCGGGCCGGTGGGCTGGATCATCAACAACCGCCCCGACCGGCTCAACGCGTATGACGTTGTGATGCGTGAGGAATTCCCGAAAGCGTGGTCGGAATTGAATGCCGACCCAGACGTCCGCGTCATCGTGCACACCGGCAACGGGCGAGCGTTCCAGGTGGGGGCCGACGTCGAGGAGCTCGACGGCGAGGCCGTGCTGCAGTTTCAGGAGACCATGCGCACGCTGGACCTCAAGCTGACGGCGTGGCACTGCAACGTCGAGAAGCCGGTCATCACGGCTGTCAACGGGGTATGCGCCGGTGGCGGGTTGCACTGGGTGGCCGACGCCGACATCGTCATCGCGTCATCGGACGCGAGCTTCGTCGACCCGCACGTCTCGATCGGCCAGGTCAGCGCTTTGGAAACCATCGCGCTGATGCGCAGGATGCCGGCCGAGGCGGTGTTGCGGATGGCGTTGGTGGGCAGCCACGAACGGCTCAGCGCCCATCGTGCGTACCAGCTCGGCATGATCAGCCAGGTCGTGGATCCGCCCGAAAAGCTGCGCGAGGTCGCCCAGGAGCTGGCCGAGAAGATCGCCAGAAACTCGCCCGCGGCGATGCGTGCCACCAAGCGTGCACTGTGGGGCGCACTCGAATACGGCCTGACCGATGCGTGCCGCGCCGGCGCCAAGCACCTGACGTCGATGTGGGGGCACCCCGACCAGAACGAGGGCCCCCTTGCCTTCGCGGACAAGCGAACTCCGAATTGGGCTCCGTTGGAGGCCGATTCGTGAGCCTGGTGGATCTGCTTGACGGCCTGCCGGATGTCGCCGTGCACTTGGTCGATGGCGAGGTGTCGCGCGACGAGCTGGTGGCCAGTTCCGACCAACTCGGCGCGCTCCTCGCGGCAATCGGATTGGCGAGGGGACAGGTTGTCGCCGCCATGCTGCCCAACGACGCAACCACCATCGCCGCGCTGTTCGGCACGTGGCGCGCCGGTGGGGTGTACACACCGTTGAACCCCAGGGCGGCCGACGCCGAGATAGCGGCCCAGCTGACGACGTTGCGGCCCGTCGCCGTCGTCACGACACCCGAACTGGCGCCGAGATTCTCGACGTTCGAAATCCCCGTCGTCACCGGTGACGCGTTGGCGTGGGCAACGGCGGCAAGGCGCGACTTGCCCGCGCACGCGCGGTCCTACGACGACGATGTGGCACTGTTGCAGTTCACCTCCGGCACCACGGGCCCGCCGAAGCCGGTGCCCCTTCGGCACACCACGGTGCTCGACCTGATCGATCGGCTGTTGGCGAAACTTCGTGGGAAGAAAGCTATTACCGACGCACCGAAACGCCCGCCGATGCCGAACCTCGTGCCGTTGTCGTTGTCGTTGTGGGCGGGTATCTATCAGGTGCTGTTCGCGTTCCGGGCGGGTTCGGGCGTGGTGCTGATGGAGCGATTTTCCCCGTCGGACTTCGCCGCGCTGGTTCGGCGGCACCAGCTGCGTTCCACGGTGCTGCCGCCCGCGGCGCTCACCATGGTGTTGCACGACGACTCGGTCACGGACCTGTCGCCGCTGAAGATCGTGCGATCGATCACCGCTCCCCTGTCGCCTGTGCAAGCGGCCCGATTCAGGGACAAGTTCGGCGTGATCGTGCTGAACTCCTACGGCCAGACCGAACTCGGTGGCGAGGTGGTGGGGTGGTCGGCCGCCGACGCCCGCGAGTGGGGAGAGACCAAACTCGGATCGGTGGGGCGGCCTCTGCCCGGCATCGACGTCAGGATTGCCGATGACGAGGTGCTGGTGCGCACGCCGACGACAGCGGCGCGCAACATCGATCCGGCCTTCCTCGACCGGCTCACCGATGACGGCTGGTTTCACACCGGCGACTTGGGCTGGTTCGACGACGACGGGTTCCTCTGGCTCGACGGCCGGGTGTCCGACATGATCAACCGTGGCGGCCTCAAGGTCTTCCCGGGCACCGTCGAAGACGTCATTCTCGCCGCCGGCGGCGTGCGGGAAGCCGCCGTCGTGGGCATCCCCGACGAGCGGCTCGGCGAGGTGCCCTGGGCGTTCGTCGTGCGACGTGATCAGGCCGTTACAGAAGAGAGCCTCACCGAGTGGTGCCGGGATCGATTGACGCCGTACCGCGTACCCGTGCGATTCGTGTTCGTCGACCGGCTGCCGCGCAACGACGTCGGCAAGGTGGTCAAGCGCGAGCTCGCCGCCATGGCCAATGCGTGAAGGTTCGGACTCAGCAATCGTCGAAGCCCGGGAGCTTGGCCAACCCTGAATTCGATAATGCGAATTCTCGTAATTGATAATGATGCTATCATCGCGGGGAAATGTGTATTTCCACCCGCGTTGCGGAGACGGGAGCAACGGATGTGATCGAAGAATTGGTGCGGATGGTGATCACGTGGGGGGTGATGTGCGCATTGGTTGCCTTCTTCTACTGGATGTTGTCGAACATCGGGACTTTCTGACCGCAGCGATCGGCCCTGAGTGGAGTCGCCTCGGGCCGGCTATCTATTTCCTAAGGAGGAGTCAGCGCGGTGGACGAACAGGATCGCCGGCGTAGGCGCGGCCTCATCGTTTTCCAAATCTGGATATACGGCCTCCTGCTGACGATGTTTCTCATCCAGCTCTCCATGTTGCTGACAAGAGATTGGTAGGCCCATGCGATTGCCCTCTGCGATAACGCGCCGCGGGAACGGTGCATCCTCCTTCGCGTCAGCGACTTTGGACGAACACGAACGCCGGAGCCGGCGGGCTCAACGACAGGCGGATATCTGGCTCATAGCGGGCACGGCACTGATGGGCACGCTCGTGCTCGGCGTCCTCGGGCTCCCCCTGTTCGTGCGTGGCCTGTACCTGTTGCGCAATGCGCAACGCGAGGGCCTGTCGGTGCGTCCACTCATGGTCACGCTCATCGGTTACGTGATCATCCTGGACGCGGCCCTGAACAGCATCGGTTGGGCACTCGACCTGTTCGCCAATCACGCCCTGATAACCCGCACCGTGTTCACCGCTTGGGGGAACCTGATGGACGGGGGCTACTTCTGGCACTACAACGAGCTCTGGATCGGAGGTGCCGGTGCGCCCGGGGAGAAGGCGTGGGTTCTCGTGTGCGTGCTCATCGCCTTTCCGATGCGGATGGCCGCAGCGATCGGCTTCCTACAGATGAAGCGCTGGGGGCACCAGTGGATGATCGTCACTTGCTGGTTCGGTGTGGTGGTCTGGACCGGCTACATCTTCAACATGACGTTGTATGCCGATGTGCGGTACGCGGCGGTAGGCCTGCCGGTGCTGGCCTGGTGGGCCTACAACGTCTTTTACATCACGCCGTTCCTCGCAATCCCCTACCTGCACACCGTGAACCGGGAAATCTTCTCCGACTGACCGATCCTGGGAAGGACTATCGTGTCTGAATCAACTGTGGACGCAGTCGCGCCGGCCGAGCCGCTACCTCCGGGCACGACGTCGGCTTGGGCGCGGATGCACACGTGGCTCAAACGGGGGCTGTTCGTCTGCCTGTTCGGGTTGGTGATCGAGGGGTCGCTCACCGTGCCGGTGATGGCAGTCTGGTACGGGTGGCCCACGCTGTCCCTCACCCAAATCTGCAGCGAATTGCTGAAGGTGCGCTACTCCGATGACTCGCTCGAATGCAGGCAGCCCTATCCCCTCGGGGGCCCGCCGTTCGGCGGTGCTCCGGAGGCCGCCGGCCAACACACCGCGAAAGACGACTGGGGAGTCCAACCCCACCCGCGGTACAACCGGATCGGCTTCCGCGAACTGGTGAAGATCCACGACGAGCGAATCGCACGGCAAGCGAAGGTGTCGGCGATTCCAAAACCGTAGGGCGGCGCACATGACAACTCCGCACGTCATAGGGCGCAGCGATGCCATCTCGTGGGCGATCGCAGCAAGTCTAAAGTCGGTCGTCCACAACCTCGACGAACCGACTCAGCCGAACACGGACCACGTGGTCATAGTGATCGGCGTCGATCCGGCGCTCGAGCCGACGCACGTCAGCACGTTGAGTGCGCCGGATTGGGGCCGATTCGCCGAACAACCGATGCGACACGCGCTGGCCGCTTTGCAGCGGTCGTACTCCTCGATGCGCAACCAAGGTGGAGGACGAATCGTGCTGGTGCTGCCATCGATCGGGATGACGGGAGCGCCGTATCTTGTCCCGTACGCCACCGCGCTCGAGGGAATCCGTGCGATGGCCAAATCCGCCGCTCGCCAATGGGCTTCTCAAAACCTGATCGTCAACATGGTTGCCGCCCCGCTTCGTCTTTTCGCGCCGCGGCTGAGCGCGTCAGCCAGCCATGTGACCGCGGCAGCGCTTCAGGACGATGACTCGCTCATCGAATCGATCGTCGAGACGACACGATTCCTACTCAAGCCCGAGGTCACGGGTCTGGTCGGCGAAACCGTCATCGTCGACGGCGGAGCCGTGATGCTCCCATGACGATCAACGATTACACGGTGCTGGTCACTGGAGCCGGCGGCGGTGTCGGGCACGGCATCGCGCGTGCGCTCGCGGTCGACGGCGCGCACGTCTTCGTCGCCACCCGATCGGAAAGTGGGCGGGCGGTTGCAGCGGAACTCAGCGAGGCCGGTTGTCGGGCAAGCTGGGTCCGCTGCGACGTCACCGTAGCCGAGTCGGTCATCGGCGCCGTCGAGGCCGCGGTGATGACGACCGGGCGCCTGGATGCGCTGGTACACAATGCCACAAGCAACGCATCCAGCCAGCCGCACCGACTCGAGGACGTCGGTGAGTCGCTGTGGCGCGACCACATCAGCGTGTCGGTGACCGGCGCCTATCACTGTGCGAGCGCAGCCTTCCAAGCGCTGCGTGAACGGGCAGGGACGTTCCTGGTGATGACCTCACCCGCCGGGATCGAAGGCAGCGCCACACTGCCGCTCTATGCCACGGTGAAGGGCGCACTGCGGGGCTTCGCCAAAAGCCTGGCCCGCGAATGGGGCGCCTACGGCATCACGGTCAATGTGATATCGCCGCTTGCATATTCACCGGCGATGACGGCGGCGATCGAAGCCGAACCCGCGATGGAGGAGCGGCTGGCGCGGCGGATCCCGCTGGGCCGCATCGGCGATCCGCAGAGCGACGTCGGTGCGGCGGTCACTTTCCTCGTGGGCCCCAAGGCGAGGTATCTCACCGGACAGACGATAGGGGTCGACGGCGGCCACTTCACCAACCTCTAGGCCGTCGTGGAAATCGGTCTTGTTCTTCCGCACAGCGGCCCGAACGCGTCACCGTCGTTCATCCGCGACTTCGCGCAGACCGCCGAGGGTTGCGGAGTCGACCGGCTCTGGGCGGTCGACCATCTCGTTTTGCCCCGTCACAGCGATTCGCTGTATCCGCTGGGCCGCAGGCCCACGCCAGTCGCCGACGGCTGGCTCGCCGACAATCTCGCCCCCAACTTCGAACTCATGACGACGCTCAGTTGGGTTGCCGGGTTGACGAGCACGATTGGGCTCGGATCATCGGTCGCCGTACTGCCGCTTCGCAATCCGATCGGCGACGCAAGACAACTCGCTTCGCTCGACGCGTTCTCGGGCGGCCGGCTCGTGTACGGCGTCGGAGTCGGGTGGCTGAAGGAAGAGGCGACAGCGATGGGCATGCCATGGGACAACCGTGGCGCCCGCAGCGAGGAACACATCCGGTTGTTGCGCACCCTATGGTGTGCGGACGATCCCTACGTCGAATTCCATGGGACATTCTACGATTTCGCACCGATGGATCCCCGGCCGCACCCCGCACGACGACCCATTCCGATCCTGGTGGGCGGGCACTCTGACACCGCGCTCGACCGAGCGGCGCGTGTCGGCGACGGGTGAATTTCCGCGCCGACGTCCGTTGGACGGCTGGCCGGGCTCGTCGCGTCTCTGAACCGGTTAGCCGACGCGCGCGGCAGATCGTCGGCGAGCTTGTACACGGTCGCATCCACCGCTTATTCCGGCGCCCGATCATTGGCCGAGTCATGCGATGCCTACCGTCGACTGGGCATCGATCATGTTCAGGTCCTGATACCCGCCGACGAGCCGCGCCGCATCATCGACCGGCTGCCGGAGGTCGCTGATGCGGCGAACCAGTGAATCGGGCAGGGCCCCACAGCCCGTGACGCGCGGTGCGACCTTGCCGTTCGCCACGGTTTCGGACAGTATTAGGGCGAGAACGTCTACTCTCGGTTTGCGATAGTGGCGTTGCCGGTTGCCATCCGCGCCGTTGGCCATGCATATGGCGGACAAATCTGCGAGCAGGCTTTCGGCGATCTCGACTGCTTCGTGGAAAGGAATGACGATGACCGAACCCCGTGCGTTCGAGGTGTGGGATGCGGACAATCACATGTACGAGACGATCGACGCCTACACGCGCTATCTGCCGGAGAAATACTCCGAAGCATTGAAGTTCGTCGACGTCAATGGCCGCAAGAAGCTCCAGATCCTCGGCGTTATCACCGAGACGATACCCAACCCCACCTACGAGGTGATTCCCACTCCCGGCGCATGGGCCGACTACTACCGCGGGATCAACCCGGAGGGTAAGACGCTGCGCGAGCTCGCCGAGCCCATCCGCTGTCCAGACGAGTTCCGGCGCCCCGACCTGCGCCTGGCGTTGATGGACCGCCAGGGCGTTGATGGCGCGCTGATGTTTCCCACCACGGCGGGCATGCTCGAGGAACGGACCAAGTGCGACACCGAGCTCACCCACGCGGTTACCCACGCCTTCAACCGCTGGCTGCTCGAGGACTGGACGTTCAACTTCAAGGACCGCATCTTCCCCGTCCCGGCGATCTCACTCAACGATCCGTCGAAGGGCGTTGCGGAACTCGAATGGTGCCTGGAAAACGGTGCGAAGACGGTGCTGATCCGGCCAGCGCCGGTGCCCAGGGAGGACGGAACCTCGCGTTCACCTGCGTTGCCCGAGTTCGACGGGTTCTGGAGATTGGTCGAGTCGTCGGGCATCTCGGTCCAGATGCACAACTCCGACGCCGGCTACGACCGCTACCTCTCCGACTGGGAGGGCGGCAACGAGTTCCAGGGTTTCCAGCTGACGAAGTTCCGCGGCTTCATCTACGAGGAGAGCCGCCACATCTTCGATACGCTCGCGGCCTTCATCGCCCATGGGGTGTTCGAGCGCTTCCCCGGCCTACGCATCGGTGTGGTCGAGAACGGCGGTTCGTGGGCTCAGCGTCTGATGGACGTTTTCGATCGGGTATACCGCAAGAAGCCGCGCGAATTCAGTGAGCACCCGTGTGATGTCTTCCGCAGGCACGTGTGGGTGAACCCGTTTCACGAGGAGGACATGTCGCACCTCATCGACATCCTCGGTGAGGCGCGGGTGATGTTCGGCTCGGACTACCCGCATCCCGAGGGATTGGCCGCGCCCGCGGACTTCGTCAATGAGCTCGAAAACCTCCCCGCCGCAACCACAGCACGAGTGATGGGCGGCAATCTGAAGGAGCTGATCGGCATCTAGCCGAGTCCGGCGGCGAATCGCCTCAGGTACGGCCAGGAGATGTTGAACATCTCCCCGCGTCGGCATAAGTATCTTCACCGACAAGACCGATCCTTATGGCATTCGCGGTGCTGCGTGTCTCGGGCAGGAGATCGCCTTGCCCGGGAATCGGATCGGGGTTGTCACGAACGCTCACCGGTCCCCGAACCGGGTCCGGAGTTCATTCTTGAGCACCTTGCCGGTGAGATTACGTGGCAGCGCATCGACGATCTCGAGCCGTTCGGGCGACTTGTGCCTGCTCAGCCCCCGGGCTTGGCAATGTTCGGAAACCGAAGAGAGCGTGACCGCCGCACCCGGGCGGGCGACGACGACGGCACACACCCGTTCGCCGGTCCGCTCATCGGGTACGCCGATGACCGCGACGTCGGCGATCGCAGGGTGGCTCGCCAGGACGCCCTCGATCTCGAGGGCCGAGATGTTCTCCGCGTTGCGGATGATCGCGTCCTTGATGCGCCCCGTGACGACGACATTGCCCTGTTGGTCGATGCGTCCCAGATCGCCGGTGCGAAACCACCCGCCGGCGTCGAATGCCTGGGCATCTAATGACGCATCGACGTAGCCGAGGAAGCATTGCGGGCCCTTGAGCCGCAGCTCCCCCTCCTCCCCGGGCTCGACCGGCCGCTCGGATTCGTCGACGACTCGCACTGAGACGCCCGGCACGGGTTTGCCGACGGTGTGGTCCAGCAGCTCCGGAGGGCCGTTCGGTGCTTGGGAGGTGGCGACCGGAAATTCGGTCAGTCCCCAGGAATTGGCCACACCGTCGACCGAGAAGGTCTGCCGCACTTGATGTCCCAACTCCGCGGTGATGGGTGCACCACCGCCGACACAGCCACGCAGATCGGGATATAGCGGTTCGGCGCCGTGTTTTGCCTGCGCCGCCATGAAGGCGACGAAGAACGGGGTGGCGCTGCCCAGCAGAGTCGGCCGGTGCGCAGCGATGGCGAAGGGGGTCTCCACGGGATCGAAGGTGTCGAAGAGCACCAGTCGCATGCCGGTATGGAGGGCGGCAGCGAGCATGGCGGCTCCCCCGATGTGCGACACCGGAAAGGCGATCGGGTTGACGTCGCTACTGGAGGCGCCGACGATGGCGACGACGCCTGCCGAGCCGGCGATGACCGAGCGGTCGCAGTGCCGCGCGCCTTTCGGGGCCGCCGTTGTGCCCGACGAATAGTAGATCCAGCGCGGCTCCTCGCCCGATTGTGGTGGCGCAGGCAGCGCCGCCGGATCACCGGCGGGTAGCCGAAGTGCGCCGGTGATGGGCTCGTCGTGGTCGATGACCACGACAGTCATGGGTTGGTGATCACCGATCCGCTGGGCGAGCGCGATGTGGTCGAAATTGCGCCACCTCCCGGGAACGATGAGGACGTCGGTCGCGAGCTGCATTGTCACAAAACGTAATTCGCTCTCCCGCCAGATCGGCAGTACCGGGTTTTGGACCGCGCCGAGGCGCGCCAGCGCCACCATGACTACCATCGTCTCCAGCGTCGTCGGCAGCTGCCACGACACCACCGTTCCCGCGCCAATTCCGCGTTGCGCCAACGCCGCCGCGCATGTCAGTGCGGATTCGTACAGCTGCTCGCACGACAGGGCCCGACCGTAGTCGTCGACTAGGACCACCCGATCGGGATGCGCCCGCGCCGCCGTCTCGACCAGGGACCAATAGGTCTCCGCCGCCGGGTATGCGGTCATCGGCTCGGCAAGTGCAGTCGCCGCTTGGCCAGGATGTTGCGCATCATTTCCGAGCTGCCACCGGATATCGTGTAGGCCCGGGACCACAGCCAGCATTCACGCAGGCGTTGTTTGGCGCGATCCACATCGGGGTCCGCAGTCCCCGCGGCAATCGCCGACGCGGCCAGCTCGGCGCCATAGGCCGCGACACGGTGATAGGTTTCGGCGAAGCTCAACTTCGCGATCGAGCCGTCGCCCGGTCGTTCCTCACCCGACGTCAGCCGCTCCACATGGTCGTCGATGAACGCCTTGGCTACCTCGGCCTCGACGGCCAACTCGGCGACCTGCTGGCGGATGTCGGTGGAGTCCAGTGCGGGCTCGCCGTCGATGAGCGCGTTCCGGGCCACGGTGACCAAATCGTCGATCAAGAGTTCGAGCAAGATGACGTTGCCGCCGATGCCGAATCGTTCAAAGTCCAAGCCGGCCATGATGATCGACCAGCCCTGGCCCACCTCGCCGATCAGGCTCTCCGGACCGAGCTCGACCCCGCTGAGGAAGACCTCATTGACCTCGATCGCATCGCCGATCGTGCGGATCGGACGAACCTCGACACCCTCCGCCGAGAGCGGCACGGTGAAGACGGACAGGCCGTGGTGGCGCGAGGACGTCGGGTCGGTGCGGATCAGGGCGAGGCCCATGTCGGCCCAGTGTCCGTCGGTGATCCAGGTCTTCTGGCCGTCGATCACCCAACCGCCGTCGGGTTGCCGCACCCCGCGGCTGCGCACCGCGGCGATGTCGCTACCCGCATCGGGTTCGCTGAGCAGTTGGCACCAGACGTGCTCGCTGCGCCGGATGGGTGGCAGTAGCCGCTGCTTCTGCTCGTCGGATCCGAAGTGCAAGAGCACGTGTGCCGCCAGGTTCACCTGGTCCACCGGGCGTGGCGCGCGGGCGCGCAGGATCTCCTCGCTGACGATGCGGTCGTGCAGTGGGTGGTGATCGTCGCGACCGCCGTGTTGGACCGGCCAATCCGCGCCCACGAGGCCCGCCTCGAACAGGCCGGCGAACCACGCGCGCAGCAGGGCTTCTTGCGCGGGGGTCTGCGGCGCACGGTGGCCTTCGCGGGCTTCGATCGGCGGCGCGTGTTCGGCGATGTGTGCCCTGACCCGCTCTCTGAAGTCGGCCAGCTGCGCATCGGTGGGACGGCTCCAAACCACGCTCACCAACCCGACACCTCCGCCACCAGCGCCCGGCTCGAACGCGCCGTGCCGATCAGGTGGCCGTTGGTGAAGACCCGACGCAGCTCGTAATGCAGCGGATACTCCCACGTGAAACCGATGCCGCCCGAAAGTTGCATGCACTCGTCGACGGCGGCGGCGGCCTTCGCCGCGACGAACGCGTGCGCCGCCGCCGTCAGCAAGGTCGCCCTCTCCTCTCCCGCAGCGAGTGCCCGCGCCGCCCTCATGACGACGGCGCGCGCTTTGACCTCGAAGACCAGCAGCTCGACCAGCCGGTGCTGAATCGCCTGAAAGCTCGCGATCGGGGCCCCGAATGCGATGCGCTCCTTGAGGTATGCCGTCAGCCGCTCGAGGGTCATCGACACGGCGCCCACCGAATCGGCGGCGACCAGCAGTCGGGCCACGGCGGCCAACTGGTCGGCCCGTTCGACAGATCCGATCACGTCGCCGGGTGCGGCCTTCGCGTCGAAACGCCATACGGTTCGGGTGACGTCCAGCAGGTCGGGGTCCAACTCGAACTGGTCGCGATCCAAATCGCGCAGCAGGTGAATTCCGTTGCTTCCCAGGAGTATGACGATGTCGGCCTGGTCGCCGCGGATGATCCGTGCGGGCTCGCCGACGATCGCGACGCCGGCCGTCGCGGTCCCGGCGAGCAGGCCGGGCAGCAACTGTTGCCTGGGGTACCCGGGCGCGGAGGCGAGCGCCGCGGCACCGATCGTGGTTCCCAACCACGCCGACCCGTCCTGCGCTCGACCAAGCTCCTCCGCCACGACGCAGGCCTCGACCGGACGCCACCCGGTGCCCCCCAGCACCTCATCCACGAGCAGGCCGGTCCAGTC
>NZ_LZJN01000134.1 GCF_001667735.1 Mycobacterium sp. E183 | reverse complement strand
CCTGCGCGAAGGCGGTGTGGAAAAGCAGTCCCTGCTGCACCGGGGTCAGTGGCAGCACGTCGGCGACGCCGCCCTGCCTGCACAGGCTGTCGATTTGCTGCTGGCTGAGCTGAGCGGGTGCGATGTCCGACGGGGTCAACCCGCCGCCGCCGGCCCGGACATGCGCGCAGATTCCGGCCAGGGCCTCAAACCACAACTGGCTCAAGCGGTTTACCCGCTCGTGGTCCAGCGCCGACGGGGCCCAGCTCCAGTTCGCCTGCAGGTGCGGACCCGCCTCGGTGTCCATGGTGCCGGCGTTGAGCTCGACCGTGTGCGCGAGTGGCATGGGCACCGCCGTGGCCACCGCCGCCACCGCCAGGCTGTCGTGGCTGACCCGCCACAATTCCTCGGAGAGGTCGGCGCCCGCGCCGAGCCGTCCCAGATAGTTGAACCCGATCACCGGGTCCGCCCCGTCCAGGTCCACGTCGTCGTTCAGGTAGCGCAGCAGGCCGTAGGTCAGTCCGTCGGGCAGGGCGCGCAGCTGTTCCTTGGCGGCCTTGATCACCGGGCCCAGGGCGGGCTCGCCGCCGGCCACCTGTGACCAGCTCAGCCGGCCGGCCTTCAACGCCACCGGGTATTTGGTGGTGAACCAGCCGACGGTGCGCGACAAGTCCACCCGGGGGAACAGTTCCTCCTGACGGCCGTGGCCCTCCACGTCGATGCCGATCGGCGCCGCGCCGGTGCCCAGGAACTCCGCGAAGGCCAGTCCGAAGGCGATCAACAGGATGTCGCCCACGCCTGCGTGGAAGGCGGCCGGCACCTCGCCGAGCAGCAGCCGGGTCGTCTCGACGTCCAGCGAGACGGACAGCTGACCGGCGTTCACGTAGGTGTCGGCCTCGGGTTGCACCGCCGGCAACGCGGCCGGGGTGGCCGCGACCTGCCGCCACTCGTCGGCGCGGGACACCACGTCGGGCCGGTGCGCGTACTCCTGAAGCAGCGACGACCACCGGGCGAACGACGTGCCGGGGGCCAGCAGGGCGATGGGCTGCCCGTTGTGATGCTGAGCCCACGCGATGTTGAAGTCTTCCAACAGGATTCGCCACGACACCCCGTCGACGGCGAGGTGGTGGATGATCAGCGCCAGCTGACCCGTCGACTGCGCCCACGCCGCGCTGACCATCACCCCGGCGGCCGGGTTCAGCCGCGACCGGGCCTCCGCCAATGCCTCGTCGGACAGCGACTCGACGGCGTGCACGCAGCCGCGCGCGTCCACCGCCCCAACCTCGGGCACCTGCAGCGACCAGCCGCCCGCACCGTCGTCATCGGCGCGCAGCCGCAGGGCGGCATGGCGATCCAGCAACGCCTGCAGCACCGCGACCACGTCGTCCTCGCCGGCCCCGGCCGGGGCTTGCACCACCATGGTCTGGTTGAACTGCTCGATGGGCCCGTCGATGCTTTCCAGCCATCGCATGATCGGGGTGGCCACCACCGGCCCGACGCCGTCGTCGCCCGCCCCGGCCGCACCGTCGGCCGCCACCTCGGCCACCCGGGCCAGCCTGGCCACCGACTGCTCGACGAACACGTCGCGCGGCCGGAACAGGATGCCGGCCGCGCGGGCGCGCGCGACCACCTGCATCGACAGGATGCTGTCGCCACCCAGGTCGAAGAACGAGGCGTCGACACCGACCCGCTCGAGCCCCAGCACCTGGGCGTAGATGTCGGCCAGGATCTCTTCGACGGCGTCGCCAGGCGCGCGGTACTCGGCGGTGGCGTATTCGGGTGCGGGCAGGGCCCGCTTGTCGAGCTTGCCGTTTCCGGTCAACGGCAGGGTCTCCAGCACCACCACCGCGGCCGGGACCATGTACGGCGGGAGGCGATCGGCCAGCGCAGCCCTGATTGCGGCCGGATCGGCGGTCCCGGTGATGTAGCCCACCAGGCGCTTGTCCCCCGGGCGGTCTTCGCGGGCGATCACCGCCGCCTGGTCGACCCCGTCGAGGCCCTTGAGCACCGACTGGATCTCGCCGAGCTCGATGCGGTAGCCGCGGATCTTGACCTGCTCGTCGGAGCGGCCGAAGTACTGCAGCTGCCCGTCCTCGCCCCAGCAGACCAGGTCGCCGGTGCGGTACATACGCGCTCCGGGACCGCCGAAGGGGTTGGCCACGAACCGGGAAGCCGTCAACCCGGCGCGGCGCACGTATCCGATCCCGACGCCGCGGCCCGCCAGGTACAGCTCACCGACCACACCGGCAGGCACCGGCTGCAACCACTTGTCGAGGACGAACATCGCCGCGCCGGAAATCGGTGAACCGATCGGCACGACGCCGGTTCCGGGGGTCAGCGGCTTGCTGATCGAGGCGCACACCGTGGTTTCGGTGGGGCCGTAGGCGTCGAGCATGACCCGCCCTGGCGCCGCCCACCGCTCCACCACGTCGGCCGGGCAGGCCTCGCCGGCCACCACCAAGGCGGTGGACTCGAGGCCCTCCGCCGGCAACATCGCCACCGAGGACGGGGTTTGCGTCAGCACGCTGACCTTTTCGGCGGCCAGCAGGTCGTGAAGCTCGTCCGGGGAGCTCGCCACGGACTCGGGCACCACCAGCAGCCGGCGCCCGCGCAGCAGCGCGCCGAAGATCTCCCACACGGAGAAGTCGAAGGCCGCGGAATGGCATTGCGTCCACACCTGCCCCTTGGGCAAGCCCTCGTCGAGCGACTCGATCAGCCACGTGACGTTGAGATGAGGAATGGCAACGCCTTTGGGGGTTCCGGTGGTCCCGGATGTGTAGATGATGTAGGCGACGTTCTGCGGCGCCGGCGCGGGCAGCGCCGTGCTGGGCTGCGCTTTGACGGCCGGGTCGTGGACGTCGACGACCAGCAGGTCGTGCCCGTCCAGCCGCGACCGCAGGTCCGCCGTGGTGATCACCGCGCAGGGCGTCGCGTCGGAAAGCACGAACTCCATGCGCGCGGCCGAGTGCGCCGGGTCGATCGGCACGTAGGCCGCACCCGTCTTTAGCACGGCGAGCATGGCCACGATCGCGTCGGTGCAGCGCGGGAACATCACCGCCACGCAATCGCCCGGGCCCGCCCCGTGGCCGGCCAGCAGATGCGCCAGGCGGTTGGAAGCCTCGTCGAGTTGGGCGTACGTCAACGACTTGGCCGCGCAGGTCACCGCCAGCGCCTCTGGCGATCGCTGCACGTGTTCGGCGAACGCGACCGGGATGGAGACGGGCTCGGGCACCGGCTGGGTCAGGGCCGCCCGATTGCTCCACTCGTCGAGCCGGGCCGGCTCGACGGCGGCGAGCAGGTCGACCGAGGACAGCCACCGCTCCGGGTCGGCGGTCATCTCCTCCAGCACCTGCTGCATGCGCGCCGCCAGATCGGCCACGCCGAAGTCCGCGAACGGTTGGCCCGGTCCCGCGGTGCTGAGGAAGAGTTGGTCGCCGGCGCCGAGGAAGAACAGGCTGAAGTGCCCGACGGGCCCGTGGTTGGTGTAACTCGCCGTCGCCGGCGAACCGGCGAGGTCCAGCGTCAGCCGCATCGGAAGGAAGTTGATGCCGACCCGGTTCGCCGCCTGCCGCAGGCCGTCGCTCTCGAGGGTGTGCACCGGGAACCGCTGGTGGTGCAGCAGCTCCCGGATTCGGGTGTCGACGTGCTTGCAGAAGTCGGCGACGGTGGCGGTGGGCGATGTGTCCAGCACCAGCGGCACCACCCCGGCGAACATGCCGGGAAGCGTTTTCGACTCTTGGCTCACCCGGCGGCTCACGGGAAAGTCGAGCGCGACCTGCGAGCCGCTCCCCGACCAGGCCCGCACCAGGAGCGCGCACGCCGCGGTGGTGACCGAAAACCGACGGATGCCCAGCTTCTTGGACAGCTCCTTGATCCGGGTGGTGACGGACGGGTCCAGCTGGACGGACGCGGACGGCGAGTAGTGGTCTTTGCCGCTGGTGGCCTCGGCCGGGCGATCGACCCACGCGGTCTCCGGTGGGAGGTTGTTGCTCCAGTACGCTTGGTCTTCCTGGTAGTCGGAGGAAGCCTCGTATCCCGACTCCAGGTCGACCAAATCCTGCGCCGAGCCGAAATACGCATCGGGAATGGGCTTTCCGGCCATCATGGCCGAATAAATTGTGGCAACGCGACGGGCCACCAGCGCCATGCCCAATCCGTCGATTGCTATGTGGTGGCAGCAACCGAACAAATAAAACTCGTCAACCCCGGTTTGGAATAGCACGAATTGGAACAGCTGCCCGTTCAAGTCCATGGGCGTCCGCTGGATCGACGACGCCATCGCGCGGGCTTCCTGCACGGGGTCGGGCAGGGAAGTCAGGTCGTGGAAGGCGAGCTCGACGTCCGGGTAGTCGATCGGCTTCTGGACCACGTGGCCGTCGACCTCGAAGAACGAGACGCGGCCGGCCTCGGCCTCCGCGACGGTCTGGGTGAGGGCGCGCCCGAGGGCATCGCGGTCGACCGGACCGTCGATCCTGATCAAAAGCCCGAGCTGCCACTCCGTGCCGACGAAGCCCGTTTCCTGCGAAAGCCAGATGTCGAGCTGTCCGCGCGTCAGCGGAAGTGTGTGATCACCAACTCCCATCGACTCCCCCAAAGCTCCATCCGCCCCATACCCCGACTCGTTACTGGTCAAAACCCCGGCCCGTTGCGAGCTTGTCTCGCAGGCTCTTTGGCCGGATGTCGGGCCAGTTCTGTTCGATGTACTCCAAACATGCAGCGCGATCGGCCTCGCCGTAGACCACTTTCCAGCCGGCTGGAACGTCGGCGAAGGCCGGCCAGAGGCTGTGTTGCTCCTCGTCGTTCACCAAGACGAAAAAACTGCCGTTGTCGTCGTCGAACGGATTGATGCTCACAGTTCTCCAAGCTGCTAGTTGACATGAGTGGAACGGTTCCAAACCATACGGGAGCCACTAGCGCGCGTCCGTGGTTTGGACAAAGTTCCCGGGGTGACCCGTCAGGCTCTTAACGCGCCCTAAAGATTGGGCTGGTACAGGGCTGCGCAGCTGCCGCCGTTGGCTGCTGTGACCTGCAGTAATGGCTCACCGATGCGGCTCGCGATTGGGCAAGGTCGGCCTTCAAGGACGATGGAATTTTGGGTGCTTGTCGTTGACGAGGATACCGGCGCTCGAGCCCCCGGGAAAATCACGACGAGGCGCGCCCGTTCCGGTGGCCCGAGGCGCCACGAGAACGGACCCGACGACCACCCAGAAGAGGCCCAGGCCGATGCCGGGCGGCCCGCGGTCGAAGCAACGCCGCGGAACCCATTGACTATGGGCGCCGAGCGCCGTTAGCTGGCTAGGGCCGCTGGCCAGTCGGCGGCCCTAGCCAGGGGGAAATATCCGAGCGAACCATCCGGGACGGGCGATCAAAAACAGCCGTTAAGCACGCGGTATGCATTACGATCCCGTATCTCCTCAACGAAGGGCTGATACGGAGACCGCTGGCGTGGTTTACTCATCAAGACCTGGTCGCGCTCCCCGGGGGGCGGGGCTCGTAAGAGGTGCCGGAGCACGACTAGTCTGCGACGTACACCGCGATCGATGTGCCGCAGTCTGGTCTCGCGATCCGCATGTAACAGTTTGTTCGGGCCGGCGGATATGGCAAGAGACGTCAGAAACGGGTAGAAGGGGGTGCGGTGGTCGATCCCGACGTGCGGGCCCGGCCCGATATCGCCATCACGAAAGGCCGCGACATCAGCCAACAGACTGACCGCCGACGCCGTTTTTCACCTTTTTCGCGTTCCTCCGCATTCGAGCCCGGAGGGCCGGGCGCACGTGGGCGGAATCGGCGGGCTCGCGGAGCCGGAATTGTGGGGATCCTCAAGCACGTGTGGATCCCGCTGGTCATATTGGTGGTCGTCGTCGCAGGCGGGATTACGGTGACGCGGCTGCACGGGATCTTCGGGTCGGAGAAGCGCCCGTCATATGCCGACACCAGACAACAGGACACCAAGCCCTTCAATCCAAAACGCATCCAGTACCAGATATTCGGACCACCCGGGACGATGGCGGATATCAGCTATTTCGACATCAACGGCGAGCCGCAGCACATCAACGGCATAGTCCTGCCGTGGTCTTACGACATCGCGACCACCCTGCCGTCCGTCGTGGCAAACGTTGTGGCACAAGGAAATAGCGACACTCTTGGCTGCCGTATAGTGATCGACGGCGTGGTCAAAGCCGAGAGGATCTCACACGAGTTGAACGCGTTCACCTACTGCACGTTGACAGCCACATGAGCACCCAACCGGTAATTGAAGAGCGCGCCAGGCAGCCATTCTTCGCGCGGATGATCCATCGGTTGTCCGTGCCCATTATTCTGGGGTGGCTGGGCATTGCGGTCCTCATCAGCATCGGCGTCCCCTCGCTCGAGCAGGTAGAAGCGGAGCACGCGGTTTCGCTGAGTCCGATTGGCGCCCCGTCGTTCAAAGCGATGGAGCGCCTCGGCGCAGACTTCAAAGAGACCAATACCGGCGCCTTGGCGATGATCTTGCTGGAAAGCCAGCAGCCGCTGGGCGACGACGCGCACGCTTATTACGACCGTTTGGTTCACAGCCTGGAAAACGATCACAAACACGTGCAGCACGTCCAGAACTTCTGGGGCGATCCCCTCACCCGGGGGGCCGCGCAAAGCCAGGACGGTAAAGCCGCCTACGTGCAGATCAACCTGAACGGCAACGCAGGCGGCAGCTCGGGCGACGAATCGGTGGCCGCGGTCCGGAAAATCGTGCAGGCCGCCAACCCGCCCGCCGGACTTAAGGTCTACGTCACCGGTCCCGCGCCAATCGTCGCGGATATGAACGTCGCCGGCCAGAAGACCGTCCTGTTGGTTACGGCGGTGGCCCTCGCGGTCATCTTCGTCACGCTGCTCCTCGTCTACCGCTCGATCGTCACGGTGATCCTTTTGCTGTTGATTGTCGGGCTGGAATTGCAGGTAGCGCGGGGTATGGTTGCGCTCCTCGGCCATCTCGGGGTCGTCGGCCTGACGACCTTCGCCGTCAACCTATTGGTGGCGGCAGTAATCGCCACGGGCACCGACTACGGAATATTTTTCGTCGGCCGATATCAAGAGGCGCGTTTTAACGGCGAAAGTAAAGAAACGGCCTTCTACACCACTTTCAACAGCGTCGCCAAAGTTGTCCTGGCTTCAGGCTTGACGATCTCCGGTGCGGTTCTCTGCCTCAGCTTCACGCGTCTTCCATATTTCCAGCCGCTGGGCATTCCCTGTGCGGTCGGTATCGCCGTCGCGGTCCTGGTGGCGCTCACGCTGGGGCCAGCCCTTCTCGCCGCCGGCGCCCGTTTCAGCCTGTTCGACCCGAAGCGGGCGATCACGGTTCATCGGTGGCGCCGGATAGGCACGGCGATCGTTCGATGGCCCGCGCCCATCCTTATCGCGACGCTGGCGGTCGCGCTGATCGGGCTATTGACATTGCCGAATTATCGGCCGAGCTATGACGATCAGAAATTCATTCCGATGAGCATTCCCGCCAATGTCGGATATGCGGCCGCGGAGCGGCACTTCCCCGGCTCGCGGATGATGATGCCGGAGATCCTGTTGGTGGAGACCGACCACGACCTGCGTAACCCGACGGACATGCTGGTGATCAACAAACTCGCCAAAGGCGTGCTCGCGGTTCCCGGCATCTCGACGGTGCAGACCGTGACCAGACCAGAGGGAGTTCCACTGCAACACACCACGATTCCGTGGATCGTGAGCATGGGCCAGGCGAGCCAGCTGCAAAACATGGCGTTCCAGCAAGACCGCATGAACGACATGCTCGTGCAGGCCGAAGAGATGGCGAAAATGATCGCCATCATGCAACACATGTTGGACCTGATGCGACAACTCGTCGCCACGACCCACCACATGGTGGGCGTGACGCACCAGATGCAGGACATCACATCTGAGTTGCGTGACCGCTTAGCGGATTTCGAAGACTTCTTCAGGCCGCTCCGCAGCTACTTCTACTGGGAAAGGCACTGCTACGACATTCCCGTCTGCTTCTCGCTGAGGTCAATCTTCGACGGCATCGACGGCGTTGACGAGATCAACGACAAGCTGAAAGAGCTCGTTAACAACCTCGATGAACTGGACATGATCTTGCCGCAGCTGGTCATGCAGATCCCGCCGATGATCGAGACCATGCAGAGCATGCGCACCATGATGCTGACCATGCACAGCACCATGTCCGGTGTCATGGGCCAAATGGACGCGAACTCAAAGGATCCCAGTGCGATGGGACAAGCCTTCGATGCGTCCAAGAATGACGACTCCTTCTACCTGCCGCCCGGCATCATTAATGGCTCCGAGTCCTTCAAGCGAGTCGAGAAGGTGTTCATGTCGCCGGACGGCAAGGACGTCCGGCTGCTGATCTCGCAACGTGGTGACCCCGCGACACCCGAAGGGCTATCCCGGGTCGAAGCGATCAAGACGGCGGCCGAAGAGTCCCTCAAAGGCACCCCGCTGGAGAATTCGAAGATTTACCTGACCGGGACCGCGGCGATCACGAAGGATTTGGTGGACGGGTCGAAATTCGACCTATTGATCGCCGGAGTTTCGGCCCTCTGTCTGATTTTCATCATCATGTTGATCATGACGCGAAGCTTCATCGCCGCAATGGTGATCGTCGGTACGGTATTGCTTTCGCTGGGAGCGTCCTTCGGCCTATCGGTGCTCATTTGGCAATACATGCTCGGCATTCAGCTGCACTGGACAGTGCTTTCGACGTCGGTGATCGTCCTCCTGGCGGTTGGGTCGGACTACAACCTGCTATTGGTTTCCCGAATGAAGGAGGAGCTGGCGGCCGGCATTAACACCGGGATCATCCGTGCGATGGCCGGCACCGGCAAGGTCGTAACGAACGCCGGCCTGGTGTTCGCATTCACCATGGCTTCCATGGTCGTCAGCGACCTGCGCAGCATCGGCCAGGTTGGCACCACAATCGGCATCGGCTTGATGTTCGACACGCTGATCGTGCGCGCCTTCATGACACCGTCGGTCGCGGCCCTGCTGGGGCGCTGGTTCTGGTGGCCGCAGGCGGTCCGTCCTCGCCCAGCTAGCACCATGCTGAGGCCTACCGGCCCACGACCGCTGGTGCGTTCACTGTTGCTGAAGCAGCCGCTCTAAGTGGCGGACATCAACTTCGACATGGGGACGACGACCGTGGGGAGCATGGTGGCACAGGGGCACGCCGCATGAGCACCGAGCGACGGCGTGCTCCCTTCGTGGCGCGCACCGTCCGCAAGCTCGCGATGCTCGTCATCCTGGCCTGGGTGGCGTTCACGCTCCTGGTGAGTTTCGGGGTGCCGTGGCTGGAGACGGTGGGCCGAGACCATTCCGTACCATTCGCTCCCCGCGATGCGCCGGCGGTGCAGGCGATGCAGCGGATGGGCCGGGACTTCAAGGAATCTAACTCGGACAGTTTCGCGATGATCGTCCTGGAGAGCGACCAACCGCTCGGCGACGAGGCGCATAAATACTACGATCAGCTGATTCGTGACCTGCGAGCCGACACCAAACACGTTGAGCACGTACAGGATCTGTGGGGCGATCGACTTACGGCGGCGGGCGCCCAAAGCCCGGACAGCAAGGCCGTATATGTGCAGATCAATCTCGCCGGTAACCAGGGCACGACTTTGGGCCAAGAGTCGATCGCGTCGGTCCGGAACGTCATCGCGCGGACACCGCCGCCCGCCGGCCTTCATGCCTATGTCACCGGCCCTGCGGCGCTCATCGCGGATATGCAGCACGCCGGTGACAGCTCCATCCTCAAGATGACATTGATCGGCGCCGTGATCATCTTCACGGTCTTGCTTTTCGTCTACCGTTCGATCATCACCGTGATCCTGCTATTGATCACGGTGGGAATCGAGGTTTTCGCCGCCCGCGGGATCATCGCGTTCCTGGGCGACAACAACATCGTTCAGCTATCGACATTCGCCATCAACTTGCTGGTTGCGCTCGCAATGGCGGCTGGAACCGACTACGGAATTTTCTTCTTCGGCCGATACCAAGAGGCCCGTCAGGCCGGCGAGGACCGCGAAAAAGCTTTTTACACCACTTATCGCAGTGTCGCTCCCGTCGTCCTGGGGTCCGGCTTGACGATCGCCGGGGCGATGCTGTGCCTCAGTTTCACCCGGATGCCCATCTTCCAGACCATCGGTGTGCCCTGCGCCGTGGGCTTGCTCGCTTCGGTAGCGATCGCGCTGACCCTGGTTCCAGCGATCATCGCCGCCGGGAGTGGCTTCGGACTCTTGGACCCGAGGCGCACCATCGGGTTCCAGCGCTGGCGGCGGGTCGGCACGGCTATCGTCCGCTGGCCCGCACCCATTCTCGCCGCGACGATCGCCGTCGCGTTGGTCGGTCTCGTGACCCTGCCGGGTTATCAGACGAGTTACAACGATCGCGCCTACATTCCGAAAAGCGTTCCGGCCAACGTGGGGTATGCGGCCGCCGACCGCCACTTTTCCCAATCGCGGATGATGCCCGAGATCCTGATGATCGAGTCGGACCACGATATGCGCAATCCGGCGGACTTCCTGGTGCTGCACAGACTGGCCAAGGGGATCTTCCACGTCAGGGGAATTTCACGTGTCCAGGGCATAACCCGCCCCGAGGGGACACCGATTCAGCACACGTCCATACCCTTCCTGCTCAGCATGCAGCAGGCGACCATGTCCCAAGACATGCGATATATGCAGGCGCGGACAGACGACATGCTGAAGCAGGCGGACTTGATTTCCCAGCAGATCGCAACGATGAAGCGGCTCTACGAGCTGCAGAAGCGGATGACCGAGATCACGCATGACACGATTACAAAGACGAAGGAAATGACCGTGGTCATCGAGGAAGTTCGGCAGCATTTGTCGGACTTCGAAGATTTTTTCCGGCCACTGCGCAGCTATTTTTATTGGGAAAGGCATTGCTATGACATCCCAATTTGCTGGTCGCTGAGGAACATATTCGAGACATTTGACGGCGTGGACATTCTGGCCGACAAATTGCAGCAGGATCTCATCCCAGATCTCGACAAGATGGACGCGCTCCTGCCGCAGCTGCTTGAGCAGTACCCGCAGATGATCTCAATAGCCGAGGGCATGCGATCGATGATCTTGACGATGCACAGCACCATGGCCGGCACGCTCGGGCAGATGACCAGCAACGACAAGGACGCCGTCGCCATGGGAGAGGCGTTCGACGCCTCCAAGAACGACGACTCCTTCTATCTCCCCCCGGACATTTTTGAGAACGCCGACTTCAAGCGTGCGATGACCAACTTCCTGTCCCCGGACGGGAAGGCTGCTCGATTCATTATTTCGCACATGGGCGACCCGGCGACCCCGGAGGGCGTCGCAAGGATCGACCAGATAAGGACGGCCGCGGAAGAGGCGCTCAAATCCACGCCATTGGAGAACTCCAAGATCTATATCGCCGGTACTGCGTCGACCTTCAGGGACTTCAAGATTGGCTCTGAATACGATCTGTTCATCGCCGGAGTCGGCGCGCTCTGCCTGATCTTCATCATCATGCTCATCCTCACCCGAAGTTTCGTGGCGGCACTGGTGATCGTTGGCACCGTTGCGCTTTCGCTTGGCGCCTCGTTCGGGTTGTCGGTTCTGATCTGGCAGTATCTGCTGGGAATCAGGCTGCACTGGATGGTGCTGCCGATGTCGGTGATCATCCTTCTGGCCGTCGGGTCCGACTACAACCTCCTGCTCGTTTCCCGCATGAAAGAGGAAATAGCCGCGGGTATCAAGACAGGCATCATCCGGGCGATGGGCGGCACCGGCAAGGTCGTCACGAACGCGGGCCTGGTGTTCGCCTTCACCATGGGCGCGATGGCGGCCAGCGACTTGCAGATCATCGGGCAGGTGGGTACCACGATCGGCCTGGGGCTGATGTTCGACACATTGATCGTGCGGTCGTTCATGACGCCGTCTATTGCGGCCTTGCTCGGACGCTGGTTCTGGTGGCCGCAGGTGGTACGTCCCCGACCGGCCAGTCAGATGCTGCGTTCTGAGGGGACGCGTCCCTCAGTGCGTGCGTTGCTCTCGCACCAGGTGGACGAAGACGACGCCCCGACGGCCGCGATTCCGAGGCCGGTTCGATAAGGCGGCTCTCTACCAACGCGCTACCGCGTAGCGGTCAGAGCAGGCATCATTCCGGGTGCGAGATCGCACCCTCGACAAGCAGAATGTGCAGAGTGCCAGTGTTTCGGCCAGTCTCATCGGCGATCAGGGAGCCAGAGATAATCGGCAATGTCCTGGCGCCGGCTAAGGAGATTGCGGCCACGGCCGAGGATGCGTCATGAAGTTTGCCCTCGCGTGTTACGGGACTCGTGGTGATGTTGAGCCCTCTGCCGCCGTGGGCCGCGAATTGCTGCGCAGAGGGCACCAAGTGCGTTTGGCTGTTCCGCCCGACCTCGTCGGCTTCGTCGAGTCGGCTGGCCTTCCGGCGGTCTCCTACGGCCCAGAACTGCAAGACTTCTTGGACGAAGAGTTTCTTCGCAACATGTGGAGGGATTTCTTCCGCAGCGTGTGGACTATCCGCGGTCCGGTCCGGGTGGTGCGCAGAGTCTGGGAGCCCATCATCCGGTACTGGGGCGAAGTCAGCGCAACTCTGATGTCACTGGCTGAAGGGGCCGACCTGCTCTCGACGGGCATCAATTTCGAACAGCCCGCCGCCAACGTCGCGGAGTTCTACGACATCCCGCTGGTCACGTTGCATCACTTCCCGATGCGGGCCAACGGCCAGCTTGTTCCCAGCGCACCCGCTCCAGTGGTCCGGTCCACCATGACGGCGACCGAGTGGCTGTTCTGGCGCTCGACGAAGAAGGTCGAGAACGCGCAGCGGCGGCAACTGGGACTGGCAGAGGCAAAACATCGCTCGTCCCGACGGGTCGCCGAGCGGGGGTCTCTCGAGATCCAGGCCTACGACGAAGTTTGCTTCCCTGGACTGGCAGCCGAATGGGCGAAATGGGGCACGCGGCGGCCCTTCGTCGGCGCCCTCGCGATGGAGTTGACGACGAACGCGGACGATGATGTCGCGTCGTGGATCGCCGCAGGACCGCCGCCGGTGTGCTTCGCGTTCGGCAGCATCCCGGTGGAGTCACCGGCCGAGACGGTCGAAATGATCAGCGCGGCATGTGCCCGGTTGGGCGTGCGGGCGTTGATCTGCTTCGGCGGCAACGACTTTGGTGACGTTCCGCAATGTGACGATGTCAAACTCGTGGGAACTGTGAATTACGCCGCGGTCTTTCCGGCCTGCCGCGCGGTGGTACACCACGGCGGCTCGGGCACCACGGCCGCGAGCCTGCGCGCAGGAATGCCCACGCTGATTCTCTGGAGTTCAGCCGATCAACCATATTGGGGAAACCAGGTCAAACACCTCAAAGTCGGTACCGCCCGTCGCTGGCAACGGGAGAGCGAACGGCTAGTCCGTCACCCAGATCATTCAGCGCCCTTGCACCGCGTCTTCCAACAGTCGGGCGGCGGCGGCGACGCTGTCCGCGGGTTTGGTCATCCGCTTGGCGAGGTCTCGGGCTCGGGTGGCGCATTCGGAGGAGAGGGTCAGACGCAGGTCGGCGACGAGCGACTCTCGAGTGGTGACAGAGAAACGACGGGCGGTACCGACTTTGAGGTGTTTGACCTGGTTTCCCCAATATGGTTGATCGGCTGAACTCCAGAGAATCAG
>NZ_LZJN01000133.1 GCF_001667735.1 Mycobacterium sp. E183 | reverse complement strand
GCACACTCAACGAATCACGCGAGCGGCGCCAGACCCGACCGCAGCAGATCCAGGCTGGACGCCACCAGCTCGCCGAGCTCCCCGGTGCAGCCGTTGCGGCCCCAATTCTCCACCGCCACAACGAGGGCGGCGGCCAGGGCCGAGCCCGTGACCTCGGCGAGCAGATCGATGTTCGCCACTCCCGGGTTGCGGCCCTTGACGAAGTCGGTCAGCACGTGCGCGAACGACGCCTGCACGACGCGCAGATGACCGGCGATGCGCTCCGCGCTGATCAGCTCCGCACGGGCCGTCGCGGCCTGGCGGACCACTTCGAGGTCGTGCGGGAAAGCCGCGACGCTCGCCAGCACCGCATCGAAGAGTGACTCGGAGGTGGGGCGGCCGGCGAGCGCTTCCGCCAGCCATTCCAGCTGCGTCTCGTAGTCCTGGAAGAGCACCGCCTCCTTGGTGGGGAAGTGGCGAAAGAAGGTGCGTTCGGTGACGCCCGCTTCCCTGGCCAGCTCGGTCACGGTGACGTTGGCAAACCCCTTGCGGGCAAAGCTTTTCAAGGCCGCCTGGCGCAGCGCCTCGTGTGTCGATCGTCGGCGTAGCTCGTGGCGGTTCGTCGGCGCGCTCATCCCATCGAGATGGTAGCCCAGCCGGCCTGAACTGGTCAGTGCTGACATCTTCCAATTATGTCAGTACTGACATATTGTTGTCACGCGCCGACCCGAGGGAGGAAGCCATGCCGGACTATGACGCGATCGTCGTGGGAGCGGGCCACAACGGATTGACCGCGGCGGCGGTGCTACAGCGCGCGGGCCTGCGCACCCTGTGCCTGGAAGCCAACACCTATGCCGGCGGCATGGCGGCCACCGTCGAACTGATCGACGGGTTCCGCTACGAGATCGCCGGGTCGGTGCAGTTTCCCACCGCGAGCCAGATCACCAAGGACCTGGGGCTGGACACCCTGCCGACGGTGGAGCCGGAGGTGATGTCCACCAACATCGGTGACAACGGCGAGGAACCGATGATCTTCTACCGCGACCCGATGCAATTGATGACGCACCTGGGCGACAAGCACGGAATCGAAGCCGTCACCGGCATGGCGGAATTGATCGGGTGGAGCCAGGGACCGGCAAAGGCGTTGGGCCGCTTCGACGTCCGCACGCCACCCAAGACCCTCGACGAGATGTATGCCTGCGCGGCCAACGACGCGGAGCGCCGGGCAATTCACGAAATGCTGTTCGGGTCGGCGATGGACGTCATCGACCGCTACCTGCCGGACAAGGACAGGCACGCGGTCATGCGGGGGATGCTCGCATTCCTGGCCGTGAACTCCACCTATCGTGGGCCCTACACACCGGGCAGCGCGACCTGCCTCGCGTTCGCGCTGGCCGTGCCCGACGATGCCACCGCGATGATGACAAAGCTCAAGGGCGGCATCGGCGCGCTCACCGAACACCTGCGTGAGCTGTTCGTCTCCCACGGCGGAGAGATCCGCTATCGCGCCAAGGTCGAGCAGATACTCGTCGACCACGGCGCCGTGACCGGGGTGCGGTTACGCGACGGCTCCACCACCACTGCCCCCATCGTGGTTTCCAACCTCGCGCCCGACGTCACGCTGACCGAGCTCATCGACTCCGAACACGTTCCGCCGGAGCTGGTCTCGCGGCTGTCGGGCCGTGATCACCGGGCCTCGTTCGTGCAGATCCACTTCGCCCTCGACGGACTGCCCGAGTTCGCCGCACCGTATGAGTTCTTGAACGAAGAAGGCATGCAGCAATCGGTCGGGATCTTCGGCGATCCAGAAGAACAACAGCTGCACTGGGAGAACTGCCGCCGGGGCATCGTCCCGGACAACCCGTCGATGGGAATGCAGATACCGTCCGTGCACGATCCGGGCATGGCGCCGCCGGGTAAGCACGCCGCCAGCGCCTACGCGTACGCCTTCCCGGTCGAAGTCAGCCGCGATCAGCACGGGCACCTCAAAAATGTTATGGCCCAACGCGTTATCGACAAGATCACCCGGCTGGCCCCGAACTTCAAGGACATCGTGATCCGCCACATCACGTTCGCGCCCTACCACATGAACACGATGTTCGGCGCGCCCGACGGCGACTTCTGCCACGGTCTGCTGCATCCGGACTTGATGGGCCCGAACAGGCCGGGCCCCAAGGGCTTCCTCGACTTCCCGATCCCCATCGACGGTCTCTACCTCGGCGGCGCGGGATGCCATGGCGGGCCGGGCATCACGTTCACCCCCGGCTACAACGCGGGCTATCAAGCGCTCGACGACATGGCCTGACGCTCAGCCCGCGAACGTTCCGGTCAGCTGCGCCTGGGCGGTGGCGGCGCCACCGATCGTTTGCGCCGCCTGCACGCCCGCGAGGCCACCGGGAAGCTGGTAGTCGTTGGGCAGCTGGTAAAGGGTGAACCGGTAGTGGTGCGTGCCGGTTCCCGCCGGCGGGCACGGGCCCTTGTACGCGGGCTGTCCGGCCGAGTTCGGCAGCGTGGTCGCGCCGGCCGGCGTCTGACCGTCGGTGGTGCTACCGGGACCCGGGGCGATGCCGGTCACGACCAAGTGCACGTACAGCCCGTTGACGGCGTCCGGGTCGTCGACCACGAGCGCCGCCCCCAGCGGCGCCGACCACGTCAGCGGCGGCGCGATGTTGGCCCCTTTGCACGTGTACTGCACGGGGATCGGGGCGCCGTCACCGAACGCCGGGCTGCTGATGGTCAACGGGGCCCCGGCGGGCGCGGCCGCGACGGTGCGCCCGAGGGTCGTCACCTTGGGCGTCGACGGCGCGGTCATATGGGTGTCGCCGTGGCCGCCGCAGCCGGCCAGCGCGGCGATGATCGCCAGCCCGCCGATGATCGGTGCGATCCTGCGAGGGCCGCGCGGGGTCGGCGATTTCATAAGGGACAGTGTGGACCGCGGGGCGGCCGTCCGGTAGGGCCAGAGCGCCGTTAGGAGTCGCGCTTCTTGTCGAGCACCCGCTTACGCAGCCCCTTCGTGGCGGTGTCCATCAGGCTCTTGGACCCGCGCTTGATCAGGAACCCGGGCACCGGCATCAACAGGTCGACGGTCAGATCGAAGCTCACCCGGGTCGAGTCACCGTCGGGCGTCAGCGTGTAGCGGCCGTCCTGCGCGCGTTGCTGTTTGGCGCGGACCAGGGTCCAGCTCACCCCGTCGTCGTGAACGGTGTACGCCAGCTCCTGTTCGTCGCTGACCCCGACGAGCTTGACCACCTGCTTCGACCTGGTGGGGTGGCCCTGATCGTCGCGCTCGAGAACCTCCACCTTTTGGTGAACCGAGGACCACTCGGGCAGGGATTCGATGTCGAACAGCACATCCAGGATCTCATCCGGTGTCGCTTCGATGACGACCTCGCGGGATTCGGTGACAGCCATGCAGGATAGATAACCACTGCGGCGCCGCTAAAAACTCACGGAACCAGGACCACTTTGCCGACGTTCTCGCGCGCCGCGAGAATGCGGTGCGCCTCCGGCGCTTCGTCGAAGGGCACCGCCGCGTGGACGATCGGAGCGATGGTCCCGTCCTCGAGCGCCTCCGTCAGCGGGGTGATCCACGGCTCGAGCGTGCCGCGGTCGTCCCACAGCCTCAGCATGTTGAGGCCGATCACGGCCTTGGACTCCGAGAGTTGGTCGATCAGGTTGAACCCGCGCAGCATCGCCAGCGCGTGCGGGGCCGCCGCCCGCAGAGAGCGCTTCTCACCGTGCTGCAGATTCGAAACCCCGTAGCCCACAAGCCTTCCGCCCGGTCGCAATAGCGCATAGGACCGCCGCAACGACGTGCCACCCAGCGCATCGAGCACCAGGTCGTACGGTTGCAGGCCCTCCCACCAGCCGTCGCGGCGGTAATCGATCGCTCGGTCCACCCCCAGTTCGGCCAGCCTCTGATGCTTGGCGGGTGATGCGGTGCCATGCACCTCGGCCCCGGCCGCTTTCGCGAACTGAACGGCCGCGATGCCCACGCCGCCGGCCGCGGCATGCACCAGCACCCGTTCACCGGCGCGCAGCGACCCGTATCCGTGCAGCGCGGCCCATGCGGTCGCGTAGTTGACCGGGACGGCGGCGCCCTGTTCGAAGCCCATCGCGGCCGGCAGCGGCACGGAGTCGCTCGCCGTCACGTTGACGACCTCGGCGTAGCCGCCGAACCGCGTGCCCGCCAGCACCCGTTCGCCCACGCGGCCGGGATCGACGCCCTCGCCGACGGCCTCGACCGTCCCGGCGACCTCGTAACCGACCACCGCCGGAAGTTTCGGCGCGTCTGGGTACAGGCCGACGCGGGCGAGGTGATCGGCGAAGTTCACCCCCGCCGCGCGCACCGCGACCCGCAGCTGTCCCGGGCCCGGTAGCGGCGGATCGGGCCGCTGCTGCACCCGCAGCACCGATGGATCGCCGCGCTTGGTGATGACGACTGCACGCATTGCACTTCCTCCCCGGCGGCTCAGGCCCGGTTGACGGCGTCGGCCAGGCGGGGGAGGACGACGCCGGACCAGCCGGGCTCCATCCGCCGGAAGGCGTCGGCCATCCTCTTGTCGTCCAAGTCGAAACCGCTGTGTTCCAAGAACACTCGGGTGCCGTCACCCTCCGGCTCCAGGCGCCAGGTGAGCGTCCACGCGGGCGTGAAGGTGTACACGAACCGGCGCGGGGGATCGACCTCGAGCACCTTGCATGGCTGCGTGCCGTAGCCCGGCATGTCGAGGGTGAACTGGTGGCCGACGACCGCGGCCACGTCGCACTCGGCCCACCACAGCCGCAGCAGGTCCGGCTCGGTCAACAAGCGCCACACTTTCGCAGGCGGGGCGGCCACGAACTGATCCACCCGGATCGTCGCGGGCGTCGACGTCTTCCTCATTCCCACTCCTCTGCCGTCTCGGCGAGTTTGGCCAGTCGTGCTCGCCAGAACTTCTCGAACGGATGCAGCCACTCACCGAGTTGCGCCAACGGTTCCGCGGTCAGGTGATAGATGCGATGCCGGCCCTGCGGCTCGTCGGCCACCAGCCCGGCGTCGCGCAGAACCTTGAGGTGCTCGGCGACCGCGGGGCGGCTGAGGTCGAACCGCTCGCAGAGTTTCCCGGCGGACAGCGGCTGGCGGGACAGGATCTCCAGGACTTCCCGCCGCACGGGATTGGCCAGCGCGAGGAAGACGCGGTCGGTGCCAGCCACGCCCGGCAATATATGTCGGATATTTCCGACGTGTCAACCATCCCGGGCGCCCGCAGCGGGCCGCGGTGACCGCTATCTTCCCGGTTATGCACTTCACCTGGGAGCGGCTGACACCCAGCGTGCAGCGCTGCCGGCTGGCGTTCTGCGACGTGACCGTCGCCCTGGTGCGGGGCCGCACCGGCGCGCTGCTCGTCGACACCGGCACCACGCTGGTCGAAGCCGACGCGATCGCCGCCGACGTCCGCGAGCTCGCGGGACGACCGGTCACGCATGTCGTGTTGACGCACAAGCACTTCGACCACGTCCTGGGCTCTTCGGCGTTCGGCGGAGCTGAAATCCTTTGCGCCCCTGAGGTCGTCGAATACTTGTCGTCCGCCGTCGATCACCTTCGTTCGGATGCCGTCAGTTATGGCGCGGACGCCGCTGAGGTCGACCGCGCGGTCGCGGCGCTGAAGCCACCGCGGCGCGGCGTCCACGACGCGGTCGTCGACCTGGGCGACCGCTCCGTGACGATCGCCCACCTGGGCCGGGGACACACCACTGCGGACCTGGTCGTCATCGCGCCCGGCGTCGACGGCGAAGACGACCCGGTTGTCGTCTTCACCGGTGATCTCGTCGAGGAGTCCGCCGACCCCGATATCGATGCCGATTCCGATCTGGCCGCCTGGCCGTTCACCCTCGATCGGATACTCGCGGCGGGCGGACCCGAAGCCATCTACGTGCCGGGCCACGGAAGCGTCGTCGACGCCGGTTTCATCCGCCGCCAGCGGGATTGGCTGGCCCGACGAGCGGGCCTCGAGCCGGGTTAGACGCGCGGGCCGGTGCAGGCGGCGATCAGGGCATCCGGGTCGGTGACACTGACCCATAACTCGCGCAGCGAAATCGTTCGGCCCACGGCTTTCGCCTCCACCGGTGGCTCAATCGTCAAGGCCACCAGGCCCTTACCCGAACCGTTGACGAGCCAGCGTCCACCCGAATAGTGCACCCCCAAGGTGAAGACCCGGTCGTCCGCCCGCTCGGCCCGGGTGATCGACGCCAGCGGTACGTGAGCGTCGAATGCCCAACCCATCTTGACGTGTAGGGTGCCGGCATCCACCCTGAGCTCGCTGCGCTTGGGTCCCATTCCGACGGGAACCGAAAGCGGTAGATACCACCGGTCATAGCGCAATTCCGTCTGCACGGCGATTACCCTACCTCTTGTTTGCTGGATTCGCCGGTTTTTCGTATTTCAACTCTTCCGGCCAGTCGGGGCAAGGGCTGGATGTTATCGACAACCATTGCAGCACAAAGATTCTCATCGAATCCGAAATGCGAGCGCCGGTTCGGGCCGTTGCGGCGATACCGACGATCTTGTGTGCCCGGCGGCCTCGTGGCGCCGGCGCGGGCCGGAGTAGGGCAGTTGGCAACAGTTTTGGCACGGGTCTTTCGACCCCTGATTTATCCGTCACCCCCGGGGATAGACTCACGTTCAAGGGAATCGTGCCGAACAGGGAGCGTAGGGCCATGGCCATCATTGACTCGGACACTGAAGTCCGGACCTCGTACGAAGACGACATCGCCGCCACCCAGCGATACATGGACGGCCCGCGGTTCGCCGGAATCACTCGTCTCTACACGGCCCGCCAGGTAGTGGAACAACGCGGCACGATCCCCACCGACTACATCGTGGCGCGCGAGGCGGCGGCGGCCTTCTACGACCGGCTTCGCGAGCTGTTCGCCACCAAGAAGAGCATCACCACGTTCGGGCCCTACTCGCCGGGCCAGGCCGTGGCGATGAAGCGGATGGGCATCGAGGGCATCTACCTCGGCGGCTGGGCAACGTCGGCCAAAGGCTCCACCACCGAGGACCCCGGCCCGGACCTGGCGAGCTACCCCCTGAGCCAGGTGCCCGACGACGCCGCGGTACTCGTCCGCGCCCTGCTGACCGCCGACCGCAACCAGCAATACCAACGGCTCAACATGAGCGAGGCGCAGCGAGCCAGCACGCCCGCCTACGACTACCGCCCGTTCATCATCGCCGACGCGGACACCGGCCACGGCGGCGATCCGCACGTGCGCAACCTCGTCCGCCGCTTCGTCGAGGTGGGCGTCGCCGGCTACCACATCGAGGACCAGCGCCCCGGCACCAAGAAGTGCGGCCACCAGGGCGGCAAGGTGCTGGTGCCCTCCGACGAACAGATCAAGCGGCTCAACGCCGCTCGCTTCCAGCTCGACGTCATGCGGGTGCCGGGGATCATCGTCGCCCGCACCGACGCCGAGGCGGCCAACCTGATCGACAGCCGCGCCGACGAGCGCGACCAGCCGTTCCTGCTCGGCGCCACCAACCTCAACATCCCGTCGTACAAGGCCTGTTTCCTGGCGCTACTCCGCCGCTTCTACGAGCTGGGTGTCAAGGAACTCAACGGCCATCTCCTCTACGCCCTGGCGGATTCGGAGTACGCCGCGGCCAGCGCATGGCTGGAACGCCAGGGCATCCAGGGACTGATCTCCGAGGCCGTCAACGCCCGGCGCGAAGACGGGCAGGGTTCGATCGACGACCTCTTCGACCAGGTCGAGTCGCGGTTCGTGGCGGCCTGGGAGGACGACGCCGGCCTGATGACCTACGGCGAGGCCGTCGCGGAGGTGCTCGAATTCAGCGAGAGCGAAGAGGACGAGCCGGTGGGCATGAGCCCGGCGGAATGGCGGCAATTCGCGCAGCGCGCGTCGCTCTACGCCGCACGGGAGAAGGCGAAGCAGCTGGGCGTCGACCCGCCGTGGGACTGCGAGCTGGCGAAGACGCCGGAGGGCTACTACCAGATCCGCGGCGGCATCCCCTATGCGATCGCCAAGTCGCTGGCCGCGGCGCCGTTCGCCGACGTGCTCTGGATGGAGACCAAGACGGCCGATCTCGCCGACGCCCGGCAGTTCGCCGAGGCGATCCACGCCGAGTTCCCCGAGCAGATGCTGGCCTACAACCTGTCCCCGTCGTTCAACTGGGACACCACCGGCATGACCGATGAGGAGATGAAGCGCTTCCCCGAGGAGCTCGGCAAGATGGGCTTCGTCTTCAACTTCATCACCTACGGCGGCCACCAGATCGACGGCGTCGCCGCCGAGGAGTTCGCGGCGTCCCTGAGGCAGGACGGCATGCTGGCGCTGGCTCGCCTGCAGCGCAAGATGCGCCTGGTGGAGTCGCCGTATCGCACGCCGCAGACGCTGGTCGGCGGGCCGCGCAGCGATGCGGCGCTGCAGGCGTCCTCGGGCCGGACCGCGACCACCAAGGCGATGGGCAAGGGTTCGACCCAGCACCAGCACCTCGTGCAGACGGAGGTGCCCAAGAAGCTGCTGGAGGAGTGGCTGGCGCTGTGGAGCGAGCACTACCAGCTCGGCGAGAAGCTGCGCGTGCAGCTGCGGCCGCGCCGGCCAGGCTCGGACGTATTGGTGCTGGGGATCCACGGAAACGGGGACGAGCAGCTGGCCAACGTCGTGTTCGACCCGATCAAGGATCGGCACGGCCGCAGCATCCTCACGGTGCGCGACCAGAACACGTTCGCCGAAAAGCTGCGCCAGAAGCGGTTGATGACGCTGATTCACCTATGGCTGGTGCACCGCTTCAAGGCCGACGCGGTGTATTACGTGACGCCGACCGAGGACAATCAGTATCAAACGTCGAAGATGAAGTCCCACGGCATCTTCACCGAGGTGAACCAGGAGGTCGGCGAGATCATCGTCGCCGAGGTGAACCGTCCGCGCATCGAGGAGTTGCTGAAGCCCGATCGCGTGGCGCTACGGAAGCTGATCACCAAGGAAGACTAAGGAGCGGCCCTCGAGCGAACCGCGGTTCGCTCGAGTTCTGCCTACGCCATCGCTCAGAGCGGGGCTTTGGCGTCATGCCGCGAGCGGACTATCCAATTTACGAATAAGAAAGTTTCTTACCGGCGCATAACCAGAATCCCGCATAGCAACAGTTGTCCGCGGATACGATTTGACTCGCCGATGGTCCATTAGCCCGAGATGGGCCATCGGCTCCTAACGCGCCCCGGTTCCGCGCAAGCGTCTCGTCACGCCAAGTCCCGTTTCCTCAGCCCTTTACCGCTACTGGCGGCCAACGGGGTGCACCGCGCATGGGTGACGGCAAAAACTTGTCTGGAGCAACAGTTGCACAGGTGTAGAATTTGGGTATGGATGCGCGCCACCTCCAGACGCGCACAAAGGGAAGGGAGTGGCTGATGAAGGCGCAGATGAGAACGGCGGTTGCGGTGTTCGGCGGGATGGCCGCGGTGGCCCTGGCGGTCGGATTCGGCGGTTTCGGCGTCAGCCCGACCGCCGGCGCGGCGACGCACGCGACATCCGGGATCACGGCGGCACCGACGGTCGCGTCCGGTGCCCACCCGGCCACCCTGGCGGGCTGCGTGTCCGGTCTCGACTGCTAACCCGACCTCCTTTTCTCCGATGGCCCATCCCGGTGATGGGCCATCGGCGTCTCCGCGGGTTGGAGCCCCCGCACCGCGACCCGTTTGCCCGGCCGTGTGCCGGGGTAAGGAGAAGTGGACCAGTTGCCGTGGTGCAAGTGGGGATTGGGGACTTCCAGATGAGATCTGCAGCCAGAAACTCGGTCGCGCTCTTCGGTGGCGCGGCCATGCTCGTGCTCGCGGTCGGATGCGGCGGCGGCAACAAGGGGACGAACAGCACCACGACCACGCCCACGACCACGCCGTCGTCCACCGTGGCCCCGTCCACCCCGGGTGGGGGCGGTGGCACCACGGGCGGCCCCACGGGCGGTGGGGGCCCCGGCGGCGGTGGCGGCGGCGTCCCCGGCGGTCCGACGGGCGGCGGCGGCCCGGGCGGCGGTGGCGGCGGCGTCCCCGGCGGTCCGACGGGCGGCGGCGGCCCCGGCGGCGGTGGCGGCAGCATCCCCGGTGTCGGGGGTGGCGGCGGCGGCCCGGGTGGCGGTGGCGGCTGCGTCGGGAACGTCTGCGGCGGCTACTGACACGTCGCTGAGCGCTGACCGCCCGACAACACGAACTTGCTCGCCTAGTCGGCGGGGCCGGGATCACCTGGCCCCGCCGGCTGAAAACCTCTCGCCCACCTGGCTTTCTGGCGTGACGGCCTAGGCGGGAGTCCGCATTCGAGTTATGGTTCTGGCCTACTCGGCTGCAAGGGGACTTCGATGGCGAAGCTCAGGTTTGGATACTTCATCGCGCCGTTCCATCGGGCGGGCACGAATCCGACGCTTGCGCTGCAGCGTGACCTCGCCTTCATCGAGCACCTCGACGCCCTCGGCTTCGACGAAGTGTGGCTGGGTGAACACCATTCGGCGGGTAGCGAGATCATCAGCTCGCCAGAGGTTTTCATCGCCGCGGCGGCCGAGCGCGCCAAGCGGATTCGCTTTGGCACCGGCGTCATTTCCCTCTCGTACCACAACCCGCTCTGGGTCGCCGACCGGCTGATGCTGCTGGATCACCTCACCCACGGCCGGATCATCGGCGGCGTGGGGCCGGGCTCCCTGCCCAGCGACTCGTCGATGATCGGACTCACCCCGACCGACACGCGCGAGCTGCTCGAAACGAACCTCGACATCGTTGTCCGCCTGCTCGCGGGCGAAACCGTGAGCGCCAAGACGGCCACGCACCAACTGTTCGACGCCAAGTTGCAGCTCGCCCCGTATTCCGACGGCGGGATCCCGCTGTCGGTGGCCGCGGTCGCGTCACCGACGGGCGCGCGGCTGGCCGGCAAGCACGGCATCGGGTTGCTGTCCATCGGCGCGACGCTGACCGTCGAGGGTTTCAACGCGCTGTCCTATCACTGGGGCATCGTCGAGGAGCGCGCGGCGGTATTCGGGACGCAGGTCGACCGCAAGAACTGGAGCCTGGTCGGCCTGTTCCACCTCGCCGAAACGGAGAAGCAGGCGCGCGAAGAGGTCAAGTTCGGCATCGAGCCGTGGTTCCGCTACTTCCAGAAGGTGGCCGCCTTCCCGCAAATGACGATGCCCGGTGAGCAGCTCGACGAGATGATCGACGTCATCAACGACAACGGGGCGGGCGTGATCGGCACGCCGGAGCGGGCACGGGAACAGGTCCAGCGGCTGTGGGATCAATCCGGCGGATTCGGCTGCATGCTGCAGATGGGCCACGAGTGGGCCAACCCCGCCGCCACCAGACGGTCCGCCGAATTGTTCGCCGCCGAAGTGATGCCGCATTTCCAGGGCCAGGCGCAGCCGACCCTGGACGCCGCCGCGCGCGCCGGACAGGCCCGGGACAGCCTCGCGCAATCTCAGTTGGATGCGGTCGCGCACATGACGAAGAAGTACCAGGACGAGGTCGACTCGAAGTAGCGATCCGGAGGCTTCATACTCCGGCGACAGCCCCTTCCCAGGTGGCAGCTAGGGTTTCGGCGCACAACTGAGGGATGACCACCGGAACCCCTCACCACCCCCGGCGACACATCGCGCAGCTCGTCTTCGCGGCGGCCGCGGCCGTCGCTCTGTTCACCACGTTCGACGCGGCGCAGGCATCGGCGCGCCCGACGGACGTGGCGGCATTCCCACAGGCACCGCCCGACCTTTCCGGCGGGAACGGTTTCGCCGCCGATGACGACGACGACGAAGCCCAGCTGCAGCAGCAGCTCGCTCAGCAGCAGCTGCAGCAGTCCATGCAGCAGGCCGAACAGCAAAACGAACAGGCGCAGCAGCAGTTCGAACAGAGCATGCAGCAGGCGCAGCTCGATGAGCAGCAGGCCAACAACCCGTAGCGCCTGCCGTGGACGCAGGCGCGGCTAGCGCTGGCCGGTCGACTCGCGCTCGGCCGTCTCCACCAGCCGACGCGCGAAATACCGGACCGCGCCGCCCATGGCGGCCCGCATCGCCGGACCCGTGCCACGGACCCCCTCGACGAACGAGCCGGTCCAGCGGATGTCCGTGCCGCCGGCCGGGTTCGGCGTGAGGACCACCTCGCTGACGTAATCCTTGATCGGGTTGGACGGCGCGATCAGCTTGTAGACATGCCGCCGGTCCTGCTCGTATTCGACGGTTTCCTCCTGCACGAGCACCGGCCACATCCCGAGCTTGCGGACCGCCCCGATCCCGCCCGGCGCGGGATCACCCTGCCGCGCCCAACTCGAATGGACGACGATGGGCTTGGCCCATTTCGACCAGTTCGCGCCGTCGGTCACGAGGCGGAACAGCGTCGCCGCGGGCGCGGTGCTGGTACCGGTGACCTCGAACGAATACGTCCTGCCTGACATGACCCACTCCCCGGGAGATCCAACGCCGACCCTGGCGGCCGTTCGCGCGTAGGCTACCGCCCGCGCAGCGCCCCCGCCGGACGGGGTTCGCCGGCCCCTCCGCCGGCGGCGCGGCGAAAGCACCCGGCCGTCGATCGGGTGGTGCCTACAATCGGCGAATGCGGCAGGCGTTGTTGATGTTTGCCGTCACGTTGTTGCTCGGCGCCTGCGGCGGCGGCCACGACGGCGTCCGCGCCACCTCCACCACCGGCGGCGCCGACGCCCACGTCCGCAGTCAACGGGTGCTCGACGACGCAATCGGCGCACGCGATCCGGGGTGCTCGGCCGCCGCGGGCGTCGAGGGCAAAGTCGTCTGGACCGGGGTGCGCGGCCTGGCGGACGTCTCGACGCACGAGGCCATCACACCCGACACGGTGTTCGACATCGCGTCGGTGTCCAAGCAATTCACCGCCGGAGCGGTGCTGCTGCTGGTCGCCGCCGGTCAGCTGACGCTGGGCGACCCCGTTTCCCGGCACGCGCCCGAGCTGCCAGCGTGGGCGAACACCGTCACCCTCGAGCAGCTGATGCACCAGACGAGCGGAATTCCCGACTACGTCGGCTTGCTCGAGGCGCAGGGCACCCAGGTCGGCGACCGGACGACCGAGGATCAGGCCCTGCGGGCGCTGGCGGGCGTCGACCAGCTCGAGTTCCCGCCCGGTTCGCGATTCGAATACTCCAACTCCAATTACCTGTTGCTCGGCGAGATCGTGCACCGTGCTTCGGGCGAACCGTTGGCGGAATTCCTCTCCGGCCACATCTTTCGCCCCCTCGGGCTGAACATGGTCGTCGATCCCACCGGGCCGATTCCCGGGAAGGCTGTCGGCTACGACAAGGAGGGCAACGCGGTCGCGTCCGGCTGGGGGCAGGTCGGTGACGGCGGCATTCAGACCACACCCAGCGAACTGGTCCGCTGGGCGGACAACTACCGCACCGGCCGCGTGGGCGGTCCCGCGCTCCTCCGTGCCCAACTGGCCGGAGCCGTGCCCACCGAACCGGGCGGCGGGGACCGCTACGGTGCCGGGATCTACCTGCTGGCCAACGGCGCACTCGATCACGATGGTTCGTGGGGCGGATTCGTCACGGCTTTCCGGGTCAGCAAGGACCGGGCGACGTCGGTGGCCATCACCTGCAACACCGACAAGCAGGATCCGGAGGCCCTCGCCGAGGCGCTGGCGAAGCTCTGGATGTAGCTGACGGATTCGATTCGCAGACAAGACCCTTCGCGCGCCGCCGTACCGATCGTCACGGTCGCGGCACGACGGGTTGCCGCGCCGCCTTGCCTACAGTGGGGTCCATGGAGTTCGGTTCCGGGCAGCACGCCCCAAGTGTCCCCGGCATGCTCAAGATCGAGGACTGCCTGGATGCCGAGGGCAACATCATGCCCCCGGCGGACGTCACGCTCATCTCCCTCATCGACCGCAACATCGCCAACGTCGGTGACGCGGTGGCATACCGCTTCCTGGACTACAACCGCTCCGCCGACGGCGTGGCCGAAGAGGTGACGTGGAACCAGTTCGGCGTGCGGCTGGAAGCGATCGGCGCGCGGGTCCAGCAAGCCGCCGGCCCTGGCGAACGGGTCGCCGTCCTGGCGCCGCAGAGCCTGGACTACGTGACGGGCTTCTACGCGGCGATCAAGGCCGGCACTATCGCGGTGCCACTGTTCGCGCCCGAGTTGCCCGGCCACGCCGAACGTCTGGACACGGCCCTGCGCGATTCGCGGCCGACCGCCGTGCTGACGACGGCGGCGGCCAGGGGAGCGGTCGAGGAATTTCTGGGCACGCTCCCGCAGCTGCAGCGGCCGCGGGTCATCGTCATCGACGAAATACCCGACTCGGCGCGGGACTCGTTCACCCCCACCGAGCTGCGCCACGACGACGTCTCGCATCTGCAATACACGTCGGGCTCGACGCGGCCCCCGGTCGGCGTCGAGATCACGCACCGGGCGGTGGGCACCAACCTCGTGCAGATGATCCTTTCGATCGACCTGTTGGACCGCAACACCCACGGTGTCAGCTGGCTGCCGCTGTACCACGACATGGGACTGTCGATGATCGGCTTCCCCGCGGTGTACGGGGGGCACTCCACGCTGATGTCGCCCGCGGCGTTCGTGCGCAGGCCGCAGCGCTGGATCAAAGCCCTGTCGGCCGAGGCGGGCCGGGCCGTCACCGCGGCGCCGAACTTCGCCTACGAATGGACGGCCCAGCGGGGGCTGCCCGCGCCGGGTGACGCCGTCGACCTGAGCAACGTGGTGCTGATCATCGGATCCGAACCGGTCAGCATCGATGCGATCAACGCCTTCAACAAGACGTTCGCCCCATACGGCCTGCCGCCGACGGCGTTCAAGCCTTCCTACGGCATCGCGGAGGCCACGCTGTTCGTCGCGACCATCGCGCCCGAAGCGGAGGCGACGGCCGCGTATTTCGACCGCGCGGAGCTGGGCGCCGGCCGCGCGGTACGGGTGCCGGCCGACGCCCCGGAGGCCGTCGCGCAGGTGTCCTGCGGCCAGGTGGGCCGCAGCGAGTGGGCCGTCATCGTCGACCCGGACGGCGGGACCGAACTGCCCGACGGTCACGTCGGCGAAATCTGGGTGCAGGGCAACAACGTCGGTCGCGGCTACTGGGGGCTGCCCGAGGACACCCGGCGAGCGTTCGGCGGTCGGCTGCACTGCCGGTTGGCCGAGGGCAGTCACGCGGCGGGATCCGCCGTCGACGGCGCGTGGCTGCGGACCGGGGACCTGGGCACCTATCTCGACGGCGAGCTGTACGTCACCGGCCGGATCGCCGACACGATCACCGTCGCCGGCCGCAACCACTACCCGCAGCACATCGAGGCGACCGTCGCCGAAGCTTCCCCGATCGTCCGGCGCGGATACGTGACGGCTTTCGCCGTCCCGGCCGGAGACTCCGATCAACAGCTGGTGGTCATCGCCGAGCGGGCGACGGGCACCAGCAGGGCCGATCCGCAGCCGGCCATCGAGGCGATCCGGGCCGCCGTTTCGCGCCGCCACGGGCTGCCGGTCGCCGACGTGTGTTTCCTGCCCGCCGGCGCCATCCCGCGCACCACCAGCGGCAAGCTGGCGCGCCGGGCCTGCCGCGCCCAATACCTGAGCGGCGGCCTGGGCGCACACTGACCCGGGCGGACGGCCCGAAAAACGGCCCCGGCCGCCGCGGCTGACTTAGTCTCCCTTTCGGAGGCAGGACAATGGTTCTCAAGGTTGCGGTGCCCGCTGACCTGATCGGCGGCGACGTGGAGGCCGGCTACGGAAAGGTGGCCGACGCCTTTCGCGCAAGTTTCCGCGACGGCGCGGAGGTGGGCGCGGCCGTCGCCGTCTACCGCGACGGGGTCAAGGTCGTCGACCTGTGGGGCGGCTACCGCAACGGGTTGGCGAAACAACCGTGGCAGCCCGACACCATGGTCAACATGTTCTCCACGACCAAAGGTGTTGCCGCCCTGGTCGTGGCCGTCGCGGTTTCCCGCGGGCTCATCTCCTACGACGCCAAGGTCGCCGACTACTGGCCGGAGTTCGCGCAGGCGGGCAAGGGCGATGTGACCGTCCGCCAGCTCCTGGGGCACCAGGCCGGGGTCTGCGCGCTCAAGCCGAAGCCGACGCTGGCCGACGTAGCCGATCCGGCCAGGCTCTCGCCCATGCTGGCGGCCCAGGCACCGGCGTGGCGACCTGGTTCGCGGCACGGCTACCACGGGATCACGCTGGGCTGGTACGAATCCGAGCTGATCCGACGGACGGACCCGGCCGGCCGCACGCTGGGCCGTTTCATGGCCGACGAGATCGTCCGGCCGCTCGGGCTCGACCTCCACATCGGCCTCCCGGATTCGGTCGACCGCGAGCGGGTCGCGCACGTCCACCACTGGGTGCGCGCCGAATCGCTGCTGCACCTGAACGTGATGCCGCCCGGGTTCGTGGGCGCCTCGCTGAACCCCGTCGGACTGACGGCCCGCATGATCGCGGTGCCTCGCGGCGTCAACCCGTTCAACGGCGACTACAACCGCGAGGACGTTCGGGCGGTCGAGATCCCCTCCGCCAACGGCATCGGCACCGCCCGGGCGGTTGCGCGCATGTACGGCAGCGCGGCCACCGGGGGAGCCGAACTCGGCTTGGGCGGGGATACCGTCGAGGCGCTCGCGGCGCCGGCGCTCCCGCCCAGCCGGGGCATTCGCGACAAGGTGATGAACGTCGACGTGGCGTATTCCCTCGGTTTCTGTAAACCCGTGCCCCACTTCGAATTCGGATCGTCGGGCAGGGCTTTCGGAACTCCGGGCTTCGGTGGGTCATTCGGCTGCGCCGACCCGGACACCGGCGTCGGGTTCGCCTACGTGATGAACCGGCTGGGGTTTCACCTCTGGAGCGACCCGCGCGAACTCGCGTTGCGGCAGGCGCTGTTTCGCGACGTCCTCGGCGTGCGACCGCAGACGTGACGACGACAGTGATGGCATCCTGGCCGTGTGGGTTTGCTCATCCGGCTGGCGGAGCTGTTGATCGTGGTCCTGCCCCTGGTGGGTGCCGCCGTCGCCGTGGCCCGCTCGTTCGGCGCCAACCGGCGCCGGGCCGAGCCACCGCCGGTCGCCGACCGGCCGGAGACGCCACCGGACACCGGCGACAACCACGTCGCCCAGTGGCGGTCGCTGCGCCGCGTCCTCGAAGAGCACAGCCGCACCGACACGCGATGGCTCGACTATGAACTCGACGTCGCCAAGCTCCTGGATTTCCCGCTCATGACCGACATGCGCGATCCGTTGACGGTCGCGTTCCACAAAGCCAAGCTGCGGGCCGATTTCCTGCGCCCCGGCAAAGCCGAAGATCTCCTCGACGACCGGGAGGCCGCCGCGCAATACCGGACCGCCGTCGAGGATTACGTGACCGCCTTCAACACCGCGGAGACGGAAGCGATGCGCAGGCGGCGCAGCGACTTCTCCCGCGCGGACCAGCAGCGAATTGCGCGCGCGCAGAACCTGCTGCGGGTCGCGTCGGACTCCGCCGCGGCACCGCAGGAACGCCGGCGCGCCTACGAGTTGGCGCGTCAGGAACTCGAAGGACTCGTCGTGTTGCCGGCCACCACCCAAGCCGGCATCGAACGCAGGGTCTTCGGGGAGCTGGAGGGATGACCACGGTGCCCGGCCCGCCGGTCGCCGAGCCCGGCGGCAGCCAACCCGTCGCGGGATTCGCGGTCACACCACCGCCGCTTCGCGGCCCCGTCACGTTCGACCAGCGGTGGCGGGACCTGACGTTCATCCACTGGCCGGTCCGGCCCGCCACCGTCGAAACGATGTATCCGCCCGGCACCCGCCCCGACGTCTTCGCCGACGGGATGACCTACGTCGGGCTGGTTCCGTTCGTCATGGACAGCACCAAAGTCGGCTCCTCCCTTCCGCTTCCGTACTTCGGCCGCTTCCCGGAGACCAACGTACGGCTCTATTCCGTCGACGACTCCGGCCGGCACGGGGTGCTGTTCCGGTCGCTGGAAACGACGCGGCTGGCGGTCGTCCCGGTCGTCCGGGCCGGCCTCGGCGTGCCCTACACCTGGGCGAGGATGCGGACAAGCCGGCGCGGCGACCGCGTCACGTACCACAGCGTGCGCCGATGGCCGCGGCGCGGACTGCGCAGCCGCGTCGAGGTCACCGTCGGCGCCCCGGTGGACCCGACGCCGCTCGAGGTCTGGCTCACCGCCCGGTGGGGCGCACACACCCGCTGGGCCGGGCGAACCTGGTGGGTACCTAACGAGCACGAACCCTGGCCGTTGTGCGCCGCCGAGGTCGTCGAGCTGGACGACGAGCTGGTGGCGGCCAGCATGGTGCGGCCCGCCGGCGAGCGCTTGCGCGCGCTGTTCTCGCCGGGTGTGCGAACCCGTTTCGGCCGCCGCGTCGTCGTCGCGTGACCTACGGGCAGGTGTACCCGCCGTCGATCACGAGGTCGGATCCGGTCATGTAGCTGGAGGCCTCGCCGGCCAGGTAAACGTAGAGGCCGGTGAGTTCCTCGGGGCGGCCGATCCGCCCGAGCGGAATCTTCGGCTCCCACAGCCGGTGATATTCCGTCATCGGCTCCACGAGCTCGGTGAGGATGTAGCCCGGGCTGACGCTGTTGACCCGGATGTTGTGCGGCGCCAACTCCACAGCCATCGCCTTGGTCAGGTGAATCACCGCCGCCTTCGACGTGCAGTAGTGGCCGACCTGCTGCGGGATGTTGATGATGTGGCCCGACATCGAGGCCGTGGTGATGATGCTGCCGCCCCGACCCTGTCGGACCATCGCCCTCGCGGCCGCCTGGGCAGTGAGGAAAACGCCTGTGACATTGGTGCTTTGGATGCGTTCGAACTCTTCCGGGGACATCTCCAGCACCGGTGTCACGGTGATGATGCCGGCGTTGCAGACGGCGACGTCGATCCCGCCCAGCTCCGCGGTCACCCGGTCCAGCAGCGCGGTCACCTGGTCGGGCCGGGTCACGTCGCACGGGATGGGCACCACCCTGCCCTCGCCGTCCGCCGCGATCTCGCGGGCCACCTCGTCCAGAGCGTCGGCACGCCGCGCGGCGATGGCCACGTCGGCGCCGGCCTGCAGATAGGCCTGCGCCACTTTCTTGCCGATGCCGCTGGACGCCCCCGTCACCAACGCCCGTTTGCCGCGGAGATCAAACAACTTCAAGACGTTCATGCGAGATCCCTATCCAGACGAGCGACCTATAACCGAAACAAGTTCTAGTGTGTCCGCCATGGGCAAATTCACCAGGGCAGAAATCGAGCAAGCGGTCGAGAACTACACGCGGGTGGTGGAGGGGTGCAGCGCCTCGGGCGACTGGCGACCCTTCGCCGATCTCTTCACCGAGGATGTCGTCTACACCGAACATCACTACGGAGTGTTTCACGGCCGCGAGGCGGTGCGGGACTGGATCGTGGCCGTCATGGCGCCGTTCCCGCACATGCGATTTCCGTCCGACTGGACTGCCTACGACGAGGAGAACGACGCCGTCGTGGTGATGATCAAGAACCTGCTCGACCACCCGACGGATCCGAATGGTGAGCCGTTCTGGTTCCCGAACTGGACGCGGCTGGTCTACGCCGGAAACGGCCTGTTCTCCAGCGAGGAGGACATCTACAACCCGAACCGGGACGCGCCCGGCGTGGTGACGGCTTGGCTGCAGGCCGGGGGACAGCTCGCGTCAGACGAGATCCTCCAGCCAGGCTAGTGGCGGCCCGTCCCCCGCGAAGCCGGGGGACGTGTCGCCACCATCGGACTAACTCGTCACCGGCTGTCGCACCCGCCGCCGCGACCGAACGGCCGCCAGTGCCTGCTCCCACGCCAGCATCGTGGCGGCCTTCATGTTGGCCGGCTTCACACTCTCCCGGGACAGCAGCGCGGTGGCCGCCGCCTTGGTGGTCGCCGACGCCTTCGACAGATGGCCGGAGTCGAACGGCGGCTGCGGGTCGTATTCGATCGCCAGCTGGATCGCCTTGGCGCGGCCCTCGCCGCCGATCTCGGCGGCGAGCCACAGCGCCAGGTCGAGTCCCGCCGACACTCCCGCACACGTGACGACGTTGCCCTGGTGCACGATCCGTTCGTCGCCCACTGGCACCGCACCGAACGCCTTCAACGCCGGGACGGTCAGCCAGTGCGACGTCGCGCGGCGGCCCTCGAGGAGGCCGGCGGCCGCCAGGATGACCGACCCCGAGCACACCGACGTCATCCACGCAGCGCTTCGGTGCGCCCTGCGCAGCCAGTCCAGCAACGCCTCATCGCGCGCATGCACCGGTGTCGACGGACCACCCGGCACGAGAACCACGTCGGGCGAAGGGGTTTCGGCCAGGGAGTGGGTGGCCCCGATGACCAGCACACCGGAGTCGGCGGTGATCGGCCCCGCCTCGTGCCAGACGAACCGCACTTCGGCGTCCGGCAGGTTGCGCAGCACCTCGTACGGGCCGATCATGTCGAGCGCGGTGAAGCCCGGATAGGTCACAATCGCGATTTGGGTCATGGGTGTCGTCCTTTCCTTTCAGGCGAAGGCCTTGCGGTATTGGTCCGGCGGAATGCCGACCCGGCGAAGGAAGTTGCGCCGCATGGTTTCCGCGGTGCCGAACCCGCAGCGGGTGGCGATCGCGACGACGGTGTCGTCGGTCTCCTCCAACTGCCGGCGCGCGGCTTCGGTGCGAATCCGCTCGACGTACTGGCCGGGCGCCTCGCCGACCTCGGCGGTGAACACGCGGGTGAAGTGCCGGGGGCTCATCGCCGCGCGACGGGCCAGCTCGTCGATGCTGTGCTCGCCGCCAGGCTCGGCCTCGATGGCCTCCTGCACGGTGCGGATCGAATTGCGTTTGGCCCGCGGCATCCATACCGGCGCCGCGAACTGCGTCTGCCCGCCGGGACGGCGCAGATACAGCACCAGCCAGCGCGCGACGGTCTGCGCGACCTCGGTGCCATGGTCGTCCTCTACCAGCGAGAGCGCCAGGTCGATGCCCGCGGTGACACCCGCTGCGGTCCACACGGTTTCCGAGCTGCGGACGAAGATCGGATCGGCGTCCACGTCGATCGCGGGGAACTCGCGGGCCAGCCGACCGGCGAAGGCCCAGTGCGTGGTCACCCGCTGCCCGTCCAGAAGCCCGGCCTCGGCCGCCAGGAACGCGCCCGTGCAGACCGTGACCACGCGGCGGGCGGTCGCGGCGACGGCTTTGATCCAGCCGATCAGCTCGGCGTCCGACCGCGCGGCGTCGACACCGCCGCCGCCGGGCAGCACCACCGTGTCGACGGGTTCGCCCGGGTCCGGCAGCGGCGCCGCGACGAAGGCCAGTCCCGTCGGGGTGGTGACGGCCTGACCGTCGATGGAGGCCAGTGCGACCTCGTACCCGCCCCCGGTGAGCAGCGACGCGCCGGTGAAGACCTCGTGCGGTCCCACCACGTCGAGCGCCTGTACGCCGGGAAAACCGGCGATGACCACCTTGCGAGTCATGCATCTAAGTGTTCGGCACACCCCGGGATGTCGTCTACGCCGCGCACCCCACCAATTAGGACACGGGACCTGACCCGTCGGGTCCGCGGCGGGCTTGGCAGACTGTGCGACATGGCACAGATAACGTTGCGTGGAAACCCGATCAACACCGTCGGCGAGCTGCCTACCGTCGGATCCCCGGCGCCGGCCTTCAACCTGACGGGCGGCGACCTGGCGGAGGTCAGTAGCGACCAGCTCGGCGGTAAGGCCTTGGTGCTCAACATCTTCCCGTCTGTGGACACCCCGGTCTGCGCGACCAGCGTCCGGACCTTCAACGAGCGCGCGGCCGCCAGCGGCGCCACGGTGGTGTGCGTGTCCAAAGACCTGCCGTTCGCGTTCGCCCGGTTCTGTGGGGCGGAGGGCATCGACAACGTGAAGACGGGTTCGGCGTTCCGCAGCAGCTTCGGCGAGGACTACGGCGTCACCATCAACGACGGCCCGATGGCCGGCCTGCTGGCGCGGGCCATCGTGGTGGTCGGCCCCGACGGCAAGGTCACCTACACCGAGTTGGTCCCGGAGATCGCCCAGGAGCCGGACTACGACGCGGCGCTGGCCGCGGCGGGCTGACCCAGCTAAGCCGTTCAGCGGCGGCCGTCCGCACCACTCGCCTGTTTGCGACGTGCTGACGTTCGCCGCGTTGAGCTGTCCCATCGTGCGGCTTCCGTGTTAGCCTGGCCGTTCCGCCGGACGGGCGGTGGAACGCTCGGCGGCAAAGGAGTACCGGCGGTGAATGGCGGCAAGTTCGGTGTTATCGCTGGGGTGCTGGTGGGCGTGGTGAGCCTGCAGCTCACCGGGTGCGGCACGAAAACGACGGTGAAACCCGACGGCGCGGCAAAATCCGTCGTCGACGTCGTCTCGAGCCAAACCGGATTCCACCCGGCCGACGTGAACTGTCCGTCGGGCGTCGAAGCCAAGGTCGGCCAGGAGTTCGACTGCCACTTCACCGGCCCGGAGGGCAAGCCCTACACCGCGCACATGCGCATCACCAAAGTCGAGGGCGAACAAGTCGTCTTCGACGTCAGGAGCCGCCCGAGCTAGGCCCCGGCTGCCCCAGCCGGCCCGCGGTGTCCGCCAGCACTTCGCGACACCCCACCCACATCCGCTCGATGATGTCGGCGGCCGGGGGGAGGTCCGAAATCCGTCCGGCGACCTGACCGGTGTTGGCGACACTGGCGTCCATGTCGCCGTCGAAGTAGAGCCGCTGCACCCGCTGCAGCGCCGCGGCGCCCTCGCCGGAAGACGTTGCGGCGTCGAGCCTCTCGGCGGCCGCCGTCCGGATGACGCGCATCATGCGTTTGCCGTCGAGGGGTAGTAGCACGGTGGCCGTCTCGTCGGCCGCGACGACCGCCCGCTTGAGGTTGGTGTGCACCGGGGAATCCGCCGAGGCGAGCAGCCGGGTGCCCATCTGCACGCCTTCGGCGCCCAGAACGAACGCGGCGGCCATCGAACGTGCGTCGCAGATCCCGCCCGCGGCCACGATCGGCACGTCGACGTGCGCCGCGACCAAAGGCAGCAGCACCATCGTCGACGCGCCGAATCGGTTCTTGAACCCGCCGCCCTCGACACCCTCGACCACCAGCCCGTCCACTCCGGCGTCGACGGCCTTGCGCGCCGCCGCGAGGGTGCCCACCACATGGAAGACGGTGATGCCGGCATCGTGGAGCCGGCCGGTGAACAGTCCCGGATCGCCCGCGGACGTGGTGACGAAGCGAATGTCGTTGTCCACCAGCAGATCCACGGTGGCCGGGTCGCGGTTCATGATCAGCGCGATGTTCGCGCCCACCGGCCGGTCGGTGAGGTCGCGCACGCGCCGCAGATCGGCTCGGCCCTGCTCGGAGGTGGTCTCGATGATGCCCAGCGCCCCGGCGTTGGACACCGCCGCGGCCAGCCGGGCGCCCGCGATGTACGTCATCGGCGCCTGGATGATCGGGATGTCGATCCGCGCCAACCCGCAGACCCGATTGGTCGTCGTGTTCATGTTCCCCTCGGATCGATGAGGTCACGGAAGCCGGCGGCGGGGTGCACGGACGCACCCAGGCTCAGCACGCGTTCGCTCAGCCCCTTGTCCGACGTCACCACGCGTACGTCGCGCGGACGGGGGTCGGCGCGGAGGCGACGGACGATTTCGTCGTCGGCCGAGTTGGCGGCCGCCCTGGGCGCGTAGGCGATCTCGACCACGGACGCGGGGATGGCCGTCGAGGGCGGCCGCTCGAACACGACCGTCACGTCGTCCCCCTGGGCGGCGGCCCAGCGGTCGAGGCTGTCGACCAACGCGGCCATGGCGCGGGCGCGGTCCTTCCACCAACCGTCCGGGCGGCTCCCGATCACGTTCATCCCGTCCACGATCCACCGCACGCTCCCTACGCTAGGGCGACCGATCGCGCGCGCTCGCGCTCACCCGCGAATTTCATTCTTTTCGACTCTGAGCGGTTGGTACGGTCACCAGGTGATGCCGTCGCGACGATGGGACAGGTGAATGACCTCGATAGCCGACACCGATGACCGGGTCGTCTCACTGGCCCGCGGCATGCGCGAGCTGGTGCTCGCCGAGGCCGCCGAATCCGAACGGGCGCGCACGCTGACCCCGGCGATCGTCGGCGAAATGTGGGCGACCGGGCTGATGTCCGCGTTCAACCCGGCCGAGGCCGGCGGGGTCGAGCCCTCGTTCACCGAAATGATCGAGACGTGGATCGAAATGGCTTGGCAGGATGGCTCTTTCGGTTGGGTGGGCATCGCCAATCTGCCATCCTCGTTCGCCGCGGCGGCATACCTGCCCGACGAGGGCTTCGCCGAGGTGTTCACCGCACACGACAACCGTGTCACGATGGGCGGCCAGTTCTTTCCCAACGGGCAAGGGGCCGCCGTCGACGGCGGCTACCTGGTGAGCGGGTCGTGGAATTTCGGCTCGGGCATCGGGCACTCCCAGTACGTCGCCGCCGGGTTCCTCCCGATGGACGACGGCGAAATGCGCTGGATCAGTGAGGGCTTCCCCGAGATGCGGGTCGCGGTGATTCCCCGGGATCAGATCAGCTTCAACGACGGCTGGTTCGTGCAGGGACTCAAGGGGACTGGCTCATACGACTACAGCGCCCAAGAGGTGTTCGTCCCGGCGAGCCGCACCTTCGAGCTCTTCGTGCGTCAGCCGTACCGGGGGGCTTCGCCGGCCACCCGGATGGGGCTAATGCCGGTCACCGCAGCCGGTCACGCGTCCTGGGCGCTCGGCGTCGCCAAGAGCATGCTGGACGACGTTCAGGAACTGGCGGCGACGAAGTTCCGGATGAGCGACATGGCGTCGTTGGCCAGCCGCCCGACCTTCCAGAAAGGGCTGGCGCACCATCGCGCGGCCTGGCGCGCCGCGCGTCTGCTGGTGCTCGACGCGTTCACCACCGCCGAGGCCGCGGTCGCGGCGGGGGAGGACCTGACGCCCACCCTGCGCGCGGACATGCGGGTGGCGGCGGTCTTCGCGACCGACACGGCCCGCGGCTGCGCCGAGTGGGCGCACCTGGTCGCGGGCACCAGTTCGATCCGGGAGGGCAGCCGGCTCGAGCGGGCCTTCCGCGACATCTACACCGGCACGCAGCACGCCTTCATCAGCGAGAAGGTCGCCATCGACGTCGCGCAGATCTGGCTCGGCATCATCGAGGACCAGCCGGGGTTGTGACCCGCTGACGGTCCCGCCTACACCAGGCGTTCGCCCGGCTCGTCGCGCCGGCCGTCGTCCTCGGCGCCGGTCTGCGACGAGGCCAGACCCGGTCCGGCGGCGCTACCGGCCGACGCGCCCTGAGCCACCGAGCCGAGCGAACTCAGCGGGGCCGCGCCCGCGCCCAGCAAAGTCGACGCGGCGTTGGCCGCGCCGGGCATCGCCGCCACCGGGCTCGGCGTCACCGGCGGGGTGGTCGGCACCGTCGGTGACGGGTTGGCAACCGGCACTCCGGCGACCGGGCTGGCCAGCGGCGGCGTGCGGGGGACCGGGCCGCCGGCGACCGGCGCCTCTGCGCCCAGCAGTCCGCCGCCGGTCGGGCCGACGAAGGTCTGGCCGGCGATGCGGGCTCCGCTGACGTCCAACGCACCGGCCGCCTCGACGTCGACCTGGGTGTACATCCGGGCGATGTCGGTCAGGGCCACGCCGGTGCGGGCGACCTCCTCCTGAGCCGCGGTGTTCAACGTCAGCATCGCGGCGCCCTCCGCGGCGAACGCCGCGGCCGCCAGCGCCGAAACCTCGTCGGCCCCGGCGGGGACCAGCGCGGTCACCGGTGCCGACGCCGTCGCGCCGGAAGTCAAACCGCGGGTGGCGATGTCGACGACGTGTAACCCGATGGCACCGGCGGCCGGGTCATGGGACATCGATTCCATGTGCGTACTGCTCCTGTGCGGGCGTTCAGCGCCGGTACGTCAAAGGACCTGCTGAGCCGGGCGATGCAACAAGTCTAAGGGCGCCGGCGGGGTGCTGCCCACACTTTTCATCGGCCCGGCGATGGCCCCCATCCCGATGAACCCTGAAAGCCCGGGCGTTGTCGCAACGTCGCCTACTATCAGCGCATGCGCGGTTCGAAGATCCTGATCACCGGCCCGACCGGACAAATCGCAACCCCCATTGCGCGGGCGCTGGCGGTCGACAACGAGGTGTGGGGCATCGCCCGCTTCACCGACCCGGCCGCCCGCGAAGGCCTGGAGAAAGCGGGCGTTCACTGCCAGACGGTCAACTTGGCCGCCGGCGACTTCACAGCTCTGCCAAGCGATTTCGAGTACGTCCTGAACCTCGCGGTGGCCAAGAGCGGGAACTGGGACAAGGATCTCGCGGCCAACGCGGAATCGGTCGGGCTGCTGATGGCGCACTGCCGCGGCGCGAAGGCCTTCCTGCACTGTTCCTCCGCCGCCGTCTACGACCCGCCGGACGACCTTCCCCGAAGCGAAAGCTCCGCCCTGGGCGACAACCACAAGTGCCTGTTTCCCACCTATTCCATCTCCAAGATCGCCGGGGAGGTCGTCGCCCGGTCTACGGCGCGGGTTCTTGGGTTGCCCACCACCATCGCCCGGCTCAACGTTCCCTATGGCGACAACGGCGGGTGGCCGTTCTACCACATGGAGATGATGCTGGCGGGCATCCCGATCCCGGTCCCCCCTGGTGAATCGGCGCAGTACAACCCTATTCACGAGGACGACATCATCGCGACCATCCCGAAGTTGCTCGAGGTGGCGTCGGTCCCGGCCACGACGGTCAACTGGTGTGGCGACCAGACGGTCAGCATTCAACAGTGGTGTGGCCACCTGGGCTCACTGGTCGGCAAGGAGCCGGTATTCGAGGTGAGCGCGCAGGCGCTGCGCGGCAATCCCACCACCAGTGACCGGATGCACGAACTCATCGGGGGCACGACGGTCGACTGGCGGGACGGGCTGCGCCGCATGGCCGCCAAGTTCCATCCGGAGTTGGTCGGCGCTTAGGGGCGGACAGGTGCGCCCAGGATCCGACCACGCGCGGCTGCGGACGCTCGCGCTGCTCAGGCGCGTCCGTGACCGGATCGACAGGGAGTACGCGCGCCCGCTCGACGTGGAGGCGCTCGCCCGCGAGGTGCACATGTCCGCCGGCCACCTGAGCCGCGAATTCCGCCGGGCTTACGGCGAGTCGCCGTACTCCTATCTGATGACCCGTCGCATCGAGCGCGCGATGGCGCTGCTGCGCCGCGGCGACCTGAGCGTCACCGACGTGTGCTTCGCCGTCGGTTGCTCCTCGCTCGGCACCTTCAGCACGCGCTTCACCGAATTGGTCGGCGTGCCGCCGAGCACCTACCGGCGCCGGGCGGTGGACGCGCTGGCCGGAATGCCGCCGTGCGTGGCCAGACAGGTGACCAGACCGGTCAGGAATCGAGAAGCACCGGTCACTGGGCCGCACCTAGCCTGACCCCATGGACATCACGATTCACTCGAGCTTCCTGCCGCACGACGACCCGGAATCCTCGCTCGCTTTCTATCGCGACACGCTCGGCTTCGAGGTCCGCCTCGACGTCGGCAAGGGCAAGATGCGCTGGATCACCGTGGGCCCCCCGAACCAGCCCGACACTTCGATCGTCCTGAACCCACCGGCCGCCAACCCGGGCATCACCGAAGACGAACGGCGCACGATCGCCGAGATGATGGCCAAGGGCAGCTACGCCACGTTGCTGTTGGCCACCAATGACCTCGACCGCACCTTCGAACGGTTGCAGGCCGACGACGTCGACATCGTCCAGGAGCCGACAGACCAACCGTACGGACTCCGTGACTGCGCGGTGCGCGACCCCGCCGGCAACTTGATCCGTATCCAACAACTGCGCTAGCCGCCGGATACCGACTTCGCCTCGACGCGGGAAAGCCCCGAACCGCATCAGGATTCGGGGCTTTCCTCAGCTCACGGCCGCGGTCATGATCCCTTGGAGTAGCGGGTCAGGAACCCAAAGGCCGCCACCGCCGAGACCGTGCCGATCACGCCCCACAGCACCAATTGGAAGACCATCGACCCGAAGAGCCAGCCGAATGTCATCCCGATGTAGAGGGCCCAGATGAGCCGGTACGCGCTCCATAGCGCGACCGCGCCGGCGCTGAGTCCGATGTAGAGGCTGCGCTGCCGGTCGACCCGATTGATCTGGTCTTCGATGCTGGCCGGGACGATCTTCATTTCTGACTTCCTTTCGTGAGGCGGCGCCGGAGTGGCGTCGTCGTTGCGTCAAGTACAAATCGCGGCGCGGGCTACCGATCCCAACGTTGTCCGCACGACGGAGGCACGGGCGCACGCCCATCTCGTGGTGAAAGACGAGGGCGGGTCGGCGTCGCGCTCGGGCGGACCCGCCGTGCGGCACCATGGCGTAGGTGGGTCGATGCGGTCAGGGCACGCGCCGGCCCCTGCGCTACCGGCATCGGACGTGGTGCCGTCGCGACGCTAAAAGGAGATCGACCAGATGATGAACCCGATCAAGATCGCCGCGCAGGTGGCCGAATCGCTGCTGGCGGTCGGTGGTGTGCGGGTCGGCCTCGAGGAGCCGGCGTACACACATAAACGGATCACCGACACCGTCGAGATACGGCGCTACGGTCCGCGGATTGCCGCCGAGACGATCGTCGACGCCGACGAGAACCGCGCTCGCGACGTCGGGTTCCGGCGGCTGGCGGGCTACATATTCGGCGGCAATCGGGACAATTCATCGATCTCGATGACCGCGCCCGTCAGCCAGCAGTCGAGCCCGGGTGGCCGGCAGATCGCGATGACCGCGCCCGTCGTCCAGTCCGCCGGCGACGAGGCCGGCTGGGCGATCCGCTTTTTCATGCCCGCGAAGTGGACGATGGAGACGCTGCCCGCGCCCGACGACGATCAGGTCCGGCTCGTCACGGTGCCGCCCGCGACCGTGGCGGTGCTGCGATTCACCGGCGACCGGAGCCCCAAGGCAGTCGCCTCCCGCACCGCGGAACTCCTGAAGATATTGCAAGACAAGGGGATTGAGCCCACCGGAGACGCGGAAGCCTGGTTCTACGACCCGCCCTGGACGGTGCCGATGCGGCGCCGTAACGAGATCGCAATCCCCATCGACGCGGCCTCGGCGCCGTGGTAGCCGGGCTGCTGGCCGGCGCATTGCCCAGCGATTACGGCTTCGCGTGATGGGAGATGACCACAAGAAGGTGGACGCGCGGCTGCTCACCGGTGTTTCCGAGACGGCGCTGCTGACGCTCTACGGAAGGGCACACCAGGCGGCGCGCCCCGACGCGATCATCGACGATCCGATGGCAGTCAAGCTCGTCGATTCCATCGACTTCGACTTCGAGAAGTTCGGCCGCCGCGGCCAGGAGATGGCGCTGCGCTCGCTGGCCGTTGACCGATGCGCGATCGACTACCTCACCGCCCACCCCCGGGCCACCGTCGTCGCGCTCGCGGAGGGCTTCCAGACGTCCTTCTGGCGCTTGGACCGCGCGCTGCCCGACCCGCAATTCAGTTGGGTCTCGGTGGATTTGCCCCCGGTCGTCGAACTTCGTCAGCGGCTGCTGCCGCATCCGCCGCGAATGACCTATCTCGCCCAATCCGCCCTCGACTACACCTGGATCGACGAGGTCGACGCCCGCGACGGCGTGTTCATCACCGCCGAAGGCCTGTTGATGTACCTGCAGCCCGACGCGGCGCTGGGGCTCATTTCCCAGTGCGCCAAGAGCTTCCCCGGCGGCCAGATGTTCTTCGACCTACCGCCAACGGTGGTCAAGAAGGTCGCACGAAAGGGGCTGCGCTCCTCCAAGCGCTACCGGGTGCCACCGATGCCGTTCAGCCTGTCGGTGCGTCAACTTGCGCAGCTGGCGCGCACGACGCCCGGAATCCGCGCCGTGCACGACGTACCGATGCCCGCGGGGCGGGGGGTGTTCTTCGGGACGCTGTACCCCGCGCTCTGGCGGTTCCCGCCCGCGAAGCCCTACCGCGGGGTCTACGCCCTCCTGGAATTCGGCTGAAATCAGCCGATCTTGACCACCAGCTTGCCGACGTTCTTGCCGTCGAACAGCATGTTGATCGCCGTCGGCAGCTGCTCGAACCCCTCGACGACGGTCTCGAGCGGCGTGAGCTTTCCCGCTTCGATCAGGCCGGCGATCTCGCCGATCGCTTCGGCCGCGCGCCCGAAGTGGTCGAGGACGATGAAGCCCTGGACGGTGGCCCGCTGGATAAGCAGGTTCCCGAACGCGCGCGGACCGGGCGGGGGGTCTTCGGCGTTGTAGCCGGAGATCAGGCCGCAGAGCGCGACACGGGCGCCGATGTTGAGGCGCGCGAAGATGGCGTCCATCAGGTCGCCCCCGACATTCTCGAAGTCGACATCGATGCCGTTGGGTGTCGCCGCGGCCAGTTGGGCGGCCCAATCGTCGGCGCGGTGGTCGACCGCCGCGTCGAAGCCCAGCTGATCGGTGAGCAGCGCACACTTCTCGGGACCACCGGCGATCCCGACGACACGGGCGCCCGCCGCCTTGGCCAGTTGCCCGGCGACCGAGCCCACCGCGCCGGCCGCCGCCGAGACGACGACGGTCTCGCCGGGCCGGGGCTTGCCGATGTCGCGGATCCCGATCCACGCGGTGAGCCCGGTCATCCCGAGCGCCCCCAGGTAGGCGCTCGGCGAGATGCCGGGTGCCACCTCCACCGGGTTCACCATCGCCGTGTCCGTGAGCACCGCGTACTCCTGCCAGCCGAGGAGCCCTTGCACCTGCTGCCCGACCGCGTAGGAGGGGCTCTTGGACGCGACCACCTCGCCGATCCCGGCGGCGCGCATGACCTCGCCGAGCCCGACCGGGGGCAGGTAGGTCGGGGTGTCGTTGATCCACATCCGGTTCGTCGGGTCGAGCGAGATCCAGCCGACACGCACCAGCGCCTCCCCGTCGTTGAGCTCGGGAATCGCCTCTTCGGTCAATTCGAAAGTGTTGGGGCCGATGCGGCCCGTGGGGCGTTCGCGGAGCAGGAAACGACGGTTTCGATCGGTCATATGCGCACCGTACCCTTCAACAAGAGCCCGCCGAACGAAAGGTTTTGCGCGGTGAACGTGATGTCGCGAATCGTCGTCGTCCCCGTCGTCGCGCTGCCGATCGCGGTCCTCTCGCTGCCCGCGACGGCCGCCGCCGACCCGCCGCCCACCCAGCAGATCACCGTCGTGGCCGTCGGCCCCGATGGCCAGCCGATCAACGGTTACCGGGTCGCGTCCGGACCGGGCAATGTCGGCGAGGCCAGCGACTGCAGCACGGCGTCGCCGTCCGCCGTGGCCGACAACGTCTACTCCTGCTCGCCGAGCGCGGCGGGCGCCGGCACCTGCTGGCCGTCGACGGCCGGATCGCTGCTGTGCGTAGATAATCCCTGGGACAAGAGCATGCATCGCGTGACGTATGACCGTCCGCTTCCGCCCGTGACCGCGCCCGCCACCCCGGACCCGTTTGCGCTGACGCTCGACGATGGCACCCGTTGCCGGCTCCGAAACGGCGGGGCCTGGGGTTGGCGCGCCGACGGCTACGAGGGCGCCTACTGGTGCGGTGACCCACATGCCAACCTTTCGGTGCTGTGGCTGCCCAGCCAGGGCGCCGGAAGCTGCATCGACCGCTCGTCGGCGACGTGGACCGTCAAGGTCGGTCAGCTCGGCACGGGGGAGGCCGCCCTGCCGCCGCCCCAAACCCGGACGGTGGCGGAAGCGTGGTTCGCGGGGGGCAAGGCCGGTCAATAGGCCGGCGCGGCTGCTGCTATAACGCAGGTATGTCCACCCCCAGGCACACGATCACCCACGTCTCGGACACGGCCCGCTGGACCGCGCTGCACCGGGCGACCGAATCGGCCCGCCGCGACGCGCTGTTCAACGACCCACTCGCCGAGCGCCTCGCCGGCGAACACGGCCATGAGATCGTCGCCGACGTCCCGCGGTCGAGCCGCAACGGATGGTGGCTGGTCGCGCGCACGAAGATCATCGATGACACCATCGCCCAAGCGATCGCCGAGGGCTGCGACCGCGTGCTGAACCTGGCCGCGGGCCTGGATACCCGGCCGTACCGGTTGCAGCTTCCGCCGGAGTTGACGTGGGTGGAGGCGGACCTGCCCAGGCTCCTCGAGGAGAAAACGCAGTCGCTCGCCGACCAGACACCGCACTGCCGGCTGACCCGGGTTGCCGTCGACCTGGCCGAACCGCAGGCCCGCGCTGCCTTCCTTGACGACGCCCTGCGTGGCGCGACCAAAGCGCTGGTGCTGACCGAGGGATTGTTGATGTATCTGGATACCAGCGACGTCGTCGCGCTCTCCGCGGCGCTCAAGCGGCCCGAGGTGGCCTGGTGGATGCTTGATTTCGGCGGCCCCGGCTTGAAGAAGATGATGAACGAGAAGATGGCCGGCATGCGCCAAAACGCACCGTTCAAGTTCGCACCGGAGAACGGGTTGGCGTTCTTCGAGGACCTCGGCTGGCGCGTCGCACAGGCGCAGTCGCTCTTTGTCGCCGCGAACCGGTTCCGTCGGTTACCGATTTTCATGCGGCCGCTCGCTTGGTTGCCCCAGCCGGATCCGCGTCATCCCGGTAGCAGGCCCTGGAGCGCGACGGTGCTGCTCACCCCGTGAGCTACCAGACGCGCATCCAGTCCACGAGCATGTCAGCGGGATAGGACCCTGGCCCTGGGTCGCCGCCACCGGAACCCGCCACCGCGAGGTTGAACACCGGATAGACCGTGTAGCCGGGCGCGTTGAACGGCCAATCCGGCAGAGAGCTGGCCGGCACGTCGAAGTAGGGCTGCGCGCCGTCGGCATAGTCCTTCCAGAACCGGATGCCCGCCTCGTCCCACTGGGTTCGCCAGGTGTGCCAGCCGCTGTCCATCGCGATGTTGTGGGTCTTCCACTCTCCGCCGTTGGCTTTGGCGTGGACGGTGGTGGCGGAGGGCCAGCTGCCGTTGCCGTACCACTCCATGACGTCGATCTCGCCCTGGTCGTCGTTGCCCAGCCAATAAGCCGGCCAGGCGCCGGCGGTCAGGCAGTTCAGCTTGATGCGGGCCTCCCAGGTGTGGCCGACCCCTCCCCGCCAGAGGCTTTGAACCTTGCCGCTGTAGTAGGTGGGTCCGTCCTTCGCCGCCCGGAGCACCAGGTTGGAGTTGCCGTCGAGGAAGACGTTGCGGCGATCGTCGCGGTACTGCCCGATGCGATCGGGCTGCTCCCAGTACGTCGGGTCCTTGATCGTCTCGCGGGCCTTGGCCACGGTCCACTTCGAGGCGTCGGGCGCCGAGCCGGCGGGACCGTCGAATTCGTCCTGGAAAATGTAGGTGCCGGTTTGGCCGCTGGGCGCTTCGGGAGCGGGTGGGCGATCCGCCGGCAGGCCCCGTCCCGAGGGACGGGCCCGGGCCTCCGGCGCAGGCAGCGCCGCTGCCAGCACGCCGATCCCGGTCGTCAACATCATGCGGCGGCGATCCATCTTGGGCATACGCAAGGGACCATAGCAGCCGCCGGCCCGGGGGCCGAAGCCGGAATTGTTGTCGGTGGCTGCCGCTAACGTTTCGGATCGCAGGCGGGCCAGCGCGGACGTCGGCGTGAAGCGGCTGATGGATTAATCAAAATTCACGGCCAATTCTCAACTTTGTGGGTGGTTTGGTCTCAGGATCGTCCGGGCATTCTGGATCACAAGCCGATAACCACAAGTCGTAGAGCTTTTGCGGGTTGCGCTGAGAGGAGTTAACGATCGTGGCTAATACAACGGGAGCGACGGTTATTTTCCTTCAGTCCCATCCGCGATGGACTGCGGCCCAGCGACACGAGCGCGAGCGCAGCGAGGCGATGCGCCGCCACCCCGCTTTCCACGCCCGTCAGCGCGCCGCGGTATCCGGCGGCGAGGTGGTCCCGCTCGTCCGCGACTTCAAGCTGTACTCGAGCACAAACACTTCGGCCTGAGAATTTCCAGGCGCAAATTGCGCCAAAGTGGCAAGCGGTCTTACTCGCCCGGCCGAGCTAATCGCCCCGCAAAAACGATCCGATAACTCTGCCCGTCCGGCACGCCGACCATCGGGTCCCTCGCGGGCCCCACCCTCCTGACCTTTCGCATTGCAACCGTCGCCTTTCGCGCTACAAAGCGAAGTCGGTCGCGAAAAGCGATGGGCAACAATTGTTTTCCTGGCCCGGTTCTCTGCGGGGACGCCGGCGCGGAGCCCCGCCTGAGGGGTCAGAGCTTGCCGGCGACGAAGTCGGCGGCCTGGTTGGCCATCCCGGCGTCGATGTACGCACCGGCCAGGTGCTGGGGCCAGTTGGCTTTCCAGGTGTTCGGGTCGGCCGGGTTGCAGATGGGGTCGGCACCGTGGCACAACTCGATGGTCCGGTCGTTGTAGACCGGGCTGAAGTTCGTGATCGGGCCCACCCACTGGCTGCCGTTGCCGAACAACGCCACGGCGGCGATGTGCTGGTCGGCGCCCGACGGCAGGGGGCTGTCGAAGCCGAACGCGCCGATGGGGGCGGCGAGCACAACGTCGGTCACCGCGGCGCCCAGCGAGTAGCCGCCGAGCACCAGCCTGGTGTTCGGGCAGTTGGTGATCATGTCCTGCACGTGACGGCTCATGTCGTTGGCGCCCTGAGCGACCTCGGTGTCGGCGGGGTAATTGACGGCATAGACGCCGATGTTCTTGTTGACCTTGGACCGGAGCGCACTGATGAACGCGTTGCCCAGCGCGCCCGCTCCGGGCGATTCCATCCGGCCGCGGGCGAACACCACCTGCACCGGGGGACAGTTGGCGGCCGCGGCGCGGGGAATCGCGGGCGACGGCAGCGCAGCGGGCAGCGCCAGCGCGGCCGCGGTCAGAACCGCGGCCAGGCCGATGTCACCGAGTCTGCGGGCGAGCACAGCATGATCGTAAAGCGATCCCGCGGCCGCCGCTGGTCAATGTTGCCGGCCGCCTTGGACCACCCCGATCGGGTGCCGCGGGTGACCGATAGGTTCTTCGGTGTGAGTCACACCGACGTCGGATCGACCGAGCGCCTGTTCGCATTGGCCGAGCAGGTGCGGGGGTTCCTGCCCGCCGACGAGGGGCACGCACTTCACGACGCCGCGCTGCGGTATCTCGGCGGCGGCGTCGGTGTCGAAATCGGCACCTACTGCGGCAAATCCACGCTGCTGCTCGGCGCGGCCGCCCGACAAACCGCGAGCGTGCTCTACACGGTCGACCACCACCACGGCTCCGAGGAACACCAGGCCGGCTGGGAGTACCACGACGCCTCGCTGGTCGACGAGGTCACGGGCTTGTTCGACACCCTGCCGACGTTCCGTCGCACGCTCGACGCCGCGGGGCTGGACGACCACGTCGTCGCCATCGTGGGCAAGTCGCCGGTCGTGGCCGCCGGATGGCGCACGCCGCTGCGGTTTCTGTTCATCGACGGCGGCCACAGCGAGGCCGCGGCGAACCAGGATTTCGACGGCTGGGCGAAGTGGGTCGCCGTCGGCGGGGCGCTCGCCATCCATGACGTGTTCCCGGATCCCCGGGACGGGGGGCGGCCCCCGTATCACATCTACTGCCGCGCAATCGATTCCGGCCAATTCCGGGAGGTCTCGGCGACCGGATCGCTGCGGGTGCTCGAACGCGTGGGCGGCGAACCGGGCGCGCTGATCTGACCGAACTCACGTCACCAGCCGGGGCCGGTGGCAACGCATTCGCAGTCGAAGTCGGTCTGCAGGCCTATCGGTAGTCCCTCCCCGCGGAAGATCCCGGCGCCCGCGGTGGTGTTAGACAGCGCATCAGCGGCGAGGATCATCGCCGCACCCGTCCACGTCGTCCGCTCCTCGGGCCAGCGCTTCCCGTCGGCGAACACCAAACCGGTCCAGTACGAGCCGTCCTGCTCACGGAGGTGCTGCATCGCGCCGAACTGCCGATGGGCTGCCGACCGCTGGCCGATCGCGTCCAGCGCCATCACCAGTTCGCACGTCTCGGCGCCGGTCACCCACGGCCGGTCGGCCACACAGCGAATGCCCAGGCCGCCGACCACGAAATCGTCCCAGCGCTCTCGGATTCTCGCGGCCGCCTCGGGTCCGCGCAGCGCGCTGCCCAGGATGGGGTAGTACCAGTCCATCGAGTAGCGGTCCTTCTCGGTGAACGCCTCGGGATGCGCGGCTATCGCATGGCCGAGCCGGCCCAGCGCCAGTTCCCACTCCGGCTGCGGCTCGCCGACCAGGGCGGCCAGCGCCAGGGCGCACCGGATGCTGTGGAACACGCTCGCGCAACCGGTCAGCAGCGCTTCCTGCAGCAGACCGGCTTCGCTTCGGGCCCAACAGATCTCGCCATAGCCGACCTGCAAGTCGATGACGAAGTCGATCGCCTTGTGCACCACCGGCCACATCCGTGCGGCGAAGCGCCGGTCACCGGTGACCAGCACGTGGTGCCACACACCGGTGGCGATGTAGGCGCAGAAGTTGCTGTCGCTGTTGCCGTCTTCGACGACCCCCGCGCGGAGCTGGATCGGCCAGGAGCCGTCGGCCCGCTGGGTCCGTCGGCTCCAGTCGAACGCGGCGCGCGCCGGTTCCAGCAGTCCGGCGGCGGTGAGCGCCATCGCGCACTCGACATGGTCCCACGGGTCGGTGTGGCCGCCCTCGGACCAGGGGATGGCTCCGGAGGGTTCCTGGATGGCCGCGATGGACCGCGCGGTTTGCCGGCATTGCTCGGGGGACAGGACGCCCGCGACCGAGGGTGGGTTAACCCGACGCAACTGAATATCCCACCGTCGCTTGGCTTTCTGCCGCCGGATGCTTGACGAAGTACATGGCCACGCTCTTGCCGACCAGCGGATTGAGCAGCGATTCGGCCAACTGCGTCACCCTCGGTCGCCGCATCAGGTCCCACACCAGGAGTTTGTGGTACGCGGTCACGGCGCGGTGCTCGGTGTTCGACACTCCCACGGCGCATTTCAACCACCAGAAGGGGGCGTGCAGCGCGTGCGCGTGGTGGGCATGCGTCAATTGCATCCCGCCATCGAGGATCTTCGCGCGCAATTCACTGGCCCGGTAGATACGCACGTGGCCGCCCTCGTTGCTGTGGTATTCGTCGGACAGCAACCAACACACCCGCTCCGGAAGCCAGCGCGGCACACTGACCGCCAACGTGCCGCCCACCTTGAGCACCCTGATCAGTTCGGCGATGGCGGCGTCGTCATGCGGGATGTGCTCGAGGATTTCGGACGCGATCACGCAGTCGAACGTCTCGTCGGCATACGGCAACTTCAGCGCGTCGCCGACCACCACCCTCGCCGACGCCGCGGCGGGCGCCTCCCCGGTTTCCGCCATCGCGCGCAAAATGGTGTCCACCGAACGCAATTCGGCCTCGTCCTGGTCGAACGCGACCACGTCGGCTCCGCGCCGATACGCCTCGAATGCGTGCCGGCCGGCCCCGCAACCGACGTCGATGACCTTGGTGGCCGGCCCGATCCGCAGCCGGTCGAAATCCACCGTCAGCATCGCGCTTCCCCCTCGGTCGCCGACGCAGCGGTGTTACGGGCGATCGCGCGGTCATACACCCGAACCGTCTGCGCGGCCACGGCCTCCCAGCTGAAGACGTTGACCGCGCGGGTGCGTCCCGCCTCGCCCAGGCTCCGCCGCTTCTCCGGCGAGTCCAGCAGGTCACCGAGCGCGCGAGTGAGCGCGTCGACGTCGGCGGGCGGCACCAGCTCGGCGCACGCGCCGTCGGTGCCCAGGACTTCGGGGAGTGCGCCCACCCGGCTGGCCACGATCGGCGTCCCGCTGGCCATGGCCTCCACCGCGGGCAGCGAGAACCCTTCGTAGAGCGACGGAATGCAGGCGACCTCGGCCGACGCGAACAGCGCCGCGAGCTCGGCGTCGGAAAGCCCGCTGGTGATGTGGACGATGTCGGAGATGCCGAGCTCGGCGATGAGTTTGTGGGTGGGACCGTTGGGCTCCACCTTGGCGACGAGGCGCAGCTCGAGATCTCTGCGCGTGCGCAGGCGGGCCACCGCGTGCAGCAGCGTGCGCACCCCCTTGAGCGGCGTATCGGCGCTGGCGATCGCGATGATCCGTCCGGCCTGCCGGGGCCGCGACGCCGGCTTGAACAGCTCGGTGTTCACGCCCAGCGGCACGACGTGCAGCTGGTCGGGGGAGACGCCGAAGTCGCTGACGATGTCCGCGGCCGACGACGAGGAGACCGTCAGCAGGTCGGGAATCTGGCGTGCGACCTGCTGCTGCATGCCGAGAAATCCATACCATCGCTGCACCAACGGTTTTCGCCACCACCGCGCGGCGGCCAGGTCGAGCACCCGGTCACGGGTGATGGGGTGGTGCACGGTGGCCACCACCGGCAGGCCCGCGCCGGCGATCGTGAGCAGTCCGGTGCCCAGGCTCTGGTTGTCGTGGACGACGTCGAAATCGGCGGTCCGGCCGGCCAGCAACCGGGCGGCGCGCATGGTGAACGTCCGCGGTTCCGGGAACCCGGCGGTCCAGGTGGTAAGCAGTTCCAACAGGTCGATCGAGTCACGGATTTCGCTGGGCCGCGGCACGCGGAACGGGTCGGGCTCGCGGTAGAGGTCGAGGCTGGGGACCTTGGTCAGCCGCACCCGCGGATCGAGCAGGTCGGGGTAGGGCTGGCCGGAGAACACCTCGACGTCATGACCGAGTTCCACCAGTCCGTGGCTGAGATGGCGCACGTAGACGCCCTGTCCGCCGCAATGAGTTTTACTACGGTAGGACAGCAGGGCAATTCGCATACTCAACTCTTCTTTGCTGGTGAATGACCGCGGAACAGCGCCGAACCCATCGCGGTCAACGGACTCCCGAACTCCGTGACAGCAAACTGGACATGTGTCCAGACTATAGTTCGATCACCTAATCGAGCGCAACGAGCTCGAACATCACCGGCACCCGCGAAAACGATCCCACGGAAATCCGGCACTTAAGGATCATGCCACCCGGCCCCGACCGGGGTTGACCAGAGTCCGAGCGGCCACTCGGCGGAGAATGCGCGCGCGCCTGCGCAGCCGCGCGGCAGTCGGCGATGGGTGTTCCTCACCTCCGCCGGCGCACCGCGGGGGGCCCAAGCCGACGGTGTTCGGTGCCGCGCAGTCGCAGCACCGGTCCTGAGCTGTTTGTTACCATCGCGCGGTGCAGGGTTCGGCTGCATCAGGCGAACGCCGCGGACGGCGATCGGCGTCGCGACGCGACGTCCTAAAACTTGCCGTGGCGCCCGCTTTCCTCAGCTTCGTGACCTCGGCCGCCAACTCCGCCGCGCCGACGGCATTCGCCGCCGACCTGCGGCTGATCGATTTCGCCGAGCGCAGGATTTCGCCGGACGAGATCAAATCGGCGGGCTATGCCGGGGTGGTGAATTACGTTTCCGAGTCGCGGCCGGGCGCGAATTTCGAGGCGAAGCCGATCACCCGCGAGTACGCGGACGCGCTGCGCGCCGCGGGTTTGCAGATCGTCAGCAATTTCCAGTACGGCAAACCCGGGTGGCCGGACCCGTCGGATTACACCCGCGGCTACGACGGCGGGGTGGCCGATGCCCGGACGGCGCAACGGTTGCACGCCGCGGCGGGGGGCCCGGGCTCGGCGCCGATATTCTTCAGCGTCGACGACGACATCGACGAGAACACCTGGAACAGCGTTGCGGTGCAGTGGTTTCGGGGCATCAACTCCGCGCTGGGCGTGGGCCGCACCGGCATCTACGGGCATGCCAACGCGTGCGGCTGGGCGATCCGGGACGGCGTCGTCGGGAACTCGACCACACCCGGGCACCGGTGGGCTTGGCAGACGAAGTCGTGGTCGCACGGCGCGCGCGAACCCGCCGCGGTTCTTTACCAGTCCGTGGTCAACAGCCCAAGCAACCCAAGCCCGCTCCTTGGCGGGATCAACGTCGACATCGACGAGGTGTTGGCGGCCGACTACGGCCAATGGGGCCTGGATCGGTGAGCCGTGCAGGCGGCTGATGGCTGATCGCGGCGTGCCCACCGTGCAGTTTCTGCGTAGTGCCGGGCGAATCGCCATGGCGCACAGGGGGTTTACGTCGTTCAAGTGGCCGATGAACAGCATGGGAGCGTTCTGCGAGGCGGCCAAGCTTGGGTTTCGATACATCGAGACCGACGTTCGGGCGACACGCGACGGCGTCGCCGTGATCCTGCACGACCGCGCCTTCAGGTCGGACGCGGGCGCAACGGGCGCCATCGACCGCTCGGATTGGCGCGACGTCCGCCACCTGCATCTGGGCGCGGGAGAATCGATACCGACCCTCGAAGAGCTCCTCGCCACGCTGCCGGACATACGGGTCAACATCGATATCAAGTCCGCGTCCGCCGTCGTTCCCACCGTCGAGGTGATCGAGCGAATGAAGGCGCACGACCGGGTGTTGATCACCTCGTTTTCCGAACGCCGTCGGCGTCGGGCGCTGAGGCTGCTGTCCAGGCGGGTGGCCAGTTCGGCGGGTATCGGCGCGTTCCTGGCGTTGCCGGCGGCCCAAACGCCGGCAAGCCGGGCCTATGCCTGGCAGCTGTTGCGGGACAGTGACTGCCTGCAGCTGCCGCCACGGCTGGGTCGGATACCGATCATCACGCGCGGACTCGTCCGCGCCCTGCACGAGTCCGGACGCCAGGTGCACGCCTGGACGGTCGACGACCCGGACACCATGCACGCACTTTTCGATAGCGGCGTCGACGGCATCATCACGGATCGGGCGGATGTGCTCCGCGAGGTGCTCGTGGCCCGCGGCGAATGGTGACCGCACCAGCACCCGCTGATTCAGCCGGTCGGCCGGCGCCCGAGGACCACGAGACATAAACCACGGCGAGTGTTCGCGGCGTGTCGTGTGCGCCGTTTATGTGTCGCGAGTCGACCGATCACTCACCTGACGCACGGCGCCCCGCGACCCGATGGCCCGCGGGGCGCCGCTTGCTATGGCGGTCTTACTTCAGATCGAACCGGTCGTTGTTCATGACCTTGACCCACGCCGCGACGAAGTCCTCCACGAACTTCCCCTGGTTGTCATCCTGGGCGTAGACCTCGGCCAACCCGCGCAACACCGAATTCGACCCGAACACAAGGTCATTCGCGGTCGCCGTCCACTTGACCGCGCCCGAGGACCGGTCGCGGCCCTCGTACACGTTCTCGGTGGTCTCCGACGGCTTCCACTCCGTACCCATGTCGAGCAGGTTGACGAAGAAGTCGTTGGTCAACGCGCCGGTCCGGTCGGTGAACACCCCGTGCTTGGTGCCGCCGTGGTTGGCGCCGAGGGCACGCAACCCGCCGATGAGCACCGTCATCTCCGGGGCGGTCACTCCCAACAGGTATGCCCGCTCGATCAGCAGGTGTTCCAGCGGTGCCTTCTCGCCGGGCCGGATGTAGTTGCGGAAACCGTCGGCCCGCGGTTCGAGCACCGCGAACGACTCCACATCGGTGTTCTCCTGCGAGGCGTCGGTGCGTCCAGGCGCGAAGTGCACGGCGATCTCGTAGCCGGCGTCCTTGGCCGCCTTCTCGACCGCCGCGGATCCCGCCAGCACGATCACGTCGGCCAACGAGATCTTCTTGCCGCCGGACGACGAGCCGTTGAAGTCCTGTTGGATCTTCTCCAGCACGGGCAGCACCTTGTCGAGTTCCGACGGCTCGTTGCACTCCCAGTTCCGCTGCGGCTCCAGGCGCAGGCGCGCGCCGTTGGCGCCGCCGCGCTTGTCGGTGTTGCGATAGCTGCCGGCCGCCGACCAGGCCGTCTTGACCAGCTGGGGAACCGAGAGGCCCGACTCGAGGACCTTGCTCTTCAGCGCGGCGACGTCACTGTCGTCGACCAACTCGTGGTCGACGGCGGGAACCGGGTCCTGCCACAGCTGCGGTTCGGGAATCCACGGCCCGAGGTAGCGGCTGATCGGTCCCATGTCGCGGTGCAGCAGCTTGTACCAGGCCTTGGCGAACGCCTCCGTCAGCTCTTCGGGGTGGTCGAGCCAACGGCGGGTGATGTCCCGGTAGATCGGGGACTCCCTCATCGAGATGTCGGTGACCAGCATCGTCGGCGCTCGGCCCGGCCCACCGAAGGGGTCGGGGATGGTGCCCGCACCGGCGCCGTCCTTGGCGACGAACTGCCAAGCATCGCCGGGGCTCTTGGTCAGCTCCCACTCGTAGCCGTACAGGGTCTCCAGGAAGGTGTTGTCCCACTTGGTCGGGGTGGGCGTCCAGACCACCTCCAGGCCGCTGGTGATCGCGTCCTTGCCCACGCCGGTGCCGTACGAGCTCTTCCAGCCCAGGCCCTGCTGCTCGATCGGGGCCGCCTCCGGCTCGGGCCCGACCAGATCGCCGCTACCGGCGCCGTGGGTCTTGCCGAAGCTGTGCCCGCCGACGATGAGGGCGGCGGTCTCTTCGTCGTTCATCGCCATGCGGCCGAACGTCTCGCGAATGTCGATGGCCGCGGCGATGGGATCCGGCTTGCCTTCCGGGCCTTCGGGATTGACGTAGATCAGACCCATCGTGGTCGCACCGTAGGGCTGGGCGAGGTCACGTTTGCCCGAGTACCGCTTGTCGGTGCCCAGCCAGGTGTCCTCCTCACCCCACAGGATTTCCTCGGGCTCGAAGACGTCCTCGCGGCCGAAGGCGAAGCCGAAAGTCTTGAAGCCCATCGATTCCAGGGCGCAGTTACCGGCGAAGATGATCAGGTCGGCCCAGGAGATCTTGTTGCCGTACTTCTTTTTGACCGGCCACAGCAGCCGGCGGGCCTTGTCCAGGCTGACGTTGTCCGGCCAGCTGTTGAGCGGGGCGAACCGCTGCATGCCCTGTCCGCCGCCGCCGCGGCCGTCGAAAATGCGGTAGGTGCCCGCGGCGTGCCAGCTCATCCGGATGAACAGGCCGCCGTAGTGGCCGTAGTCGGCGGGCCACCAGTCCTGTGAGGTGGTCATCACCGAGATGACGTCCGCCTTGAGCGCGTCGACGTCGAGCTTGGCGAACTCCTCGGCGTAGTTCCAGCCCTCGCCGTAAGGGGTCGATTTCGGGTTGTGCGGCTGCAGCATGGACGGGTCGACCTGGTCGGGCCACCAGTCCCGGTTCGTCAGCGGCGCATTCGATTTCGGCTTGGGGGACGGGATAGCGGGGTTTTCGCTCTCGCTGGCGCTAGCCGTGTTGCTGTCCTCATGGGGCGGCCGGCCTTGGGAGATATCGGAGGACACAGCATTCCTTTCTTAGGGGGTGATGGGGCTGCGATCTAGGAACCTGCAGTCGAACAATCGGGGCAGACGCCCCAGTAGATGACCTCGGCCTCGTCCAGGACGAAGCCATCCAGAACGTCGTTGTCGTCCGACGGGGTGAGACAGGGCGCCTCGCCGACGGCGCAATCGATGTCGGCGATCACGCCGCAGGACCGGCACACCACGTGGTGGTGGTTGTCGCCGACCCGCGACTCATAGCGGGCGACCGACCCGGAGGGCTGGATCCTACGCACCAAACCGACCGAGCTCAGCGCGTTGAGGACGTCGTAAACCGCCTGGCGGGACACGTCGGGGAGGCCCACGCGGACGGCCGAGAAGATCGTCTCGGTGTCGGAGTGCGGGTGGGCGTCGACGGCCTCCAGCACCGCGACCCTGGGTCGGGTCACCCGGAGATCGGCCATGCGCAGTCGTTCCGCGTAATCGGCCGTCGATGACACCGCACCAATATGACGCACTTATTTGGATCGAGTCAAGACTTTACTGTGAAGTGGGGCACAACCGGCGGTGACGAATGAACCGCGTCACGTCTGGGGCTTCAGGGCGCTGCCTTTGCGCCAGTCGTCCCAGCTGAGTGTCCAGTCACCGTTCTGCGCCAGCGTCAGCGGCGGGCCGCCGCTGTTGCGGACCTCGACCACGTCGCCGGGCACGGAGAAGTCGTAGAACCATTTCGCGTTGTCGGCGTTGAGGTTCAGGCAGCCGTGCGAGGTGTCCTGATGGCCCTGTGCCCACACCGTGGCGTCCAGCTCGTGCAGGTAAATGCCGTCGGTGCTGATCTTGGTGGCCCAGTTGATGGTCTCGCGGTAGCCCAGGCGGGAGTTCTTCGGCAGCCCGAACGTGGAGGAGTCCATGACGACGGGGTTCCCCTTGTCGAGCACCGTGTAGACGCCCGGGGGAGTCCACAGCGAGATGCTCTTGCCGCCGACGTTTTCGGTGCCGCCCATCCCCATCGAGGTGGGCATCGTGCGGACCAGGGCTCCGTTGTCGAAGACGCTGACCTGATGAGTCGCGTCGTCGGCGATCGATACGTGGGCGTCGCCGATCCGGAACGACACTTTGGTGTCGTCCTGCCCGAATAGGCCATTGCCCAAAGAGATTCCATAGATCTTGGCTTCGGCCGTGACGGTCGTGCCCGGGGCGTAGTAGTGCTCCGGGCGCCAATGGGCGTTCTGGTCGTCGACCCAGTACCACGAACCCTCCACCTTCGGGTTGGTGGTCACCGCCAGCTGGCGCTCGGCGGCGGCGCGGTCGGCGATCTGTTCGTCGAAGTGCGCGACGATCACCGTCCCGACCCCATACGTGCCGCCATCTTTGAGGACGGCCTCCGACGTGGTGGTGAACGACACCTTGGTCTGGTTGGACGGTTTCAGCGTCGAAAATGACGAAACTTGGGTGGACGCAATGCCGTTGGGACCGCGGCTGGTAACCGTCAGCGTATAGGTGCGGCCGTAGCCCAGGGGGACGGTGGGCTTCCACACGGTGTTGTCGGGTGTCGTCACGCCCTGCACCGATTTGCCGCTTTCGTTGACCATTCGGACGTCGGTCAGCGTTCCGGTGTCGGCCTTGACCATCACGGGCGCGACCGGATCGACGTCGTGCGCGTCGGGGGCCGGCGTGATCGTCACCTGAGCCGGCCCCGAGGCCTTGGACGAGGCACTGCGGTGACCGCACCCACCGCCGCCGAAGCAACCGAGGGACACCGCGATCACGACGGCGCCCACCAGTACGACGGCCGCCGAAACGGCGACCAATAACCGGCGATCCCGGGGGATCCGGGGAGCGGGCCGACCACCGGTCTTGGGCGTCATCGAGCTGAGGGATCCTTGCCTTCTGTTGGTGCCGGGCCGAAGTCGCTCGCCTCCCGGCGCGACGATGTTGTCCTTCAGGTGCCACGGAGGTGCGGTTTTTAAACCGACCGAGCCCCGGCGCGTGGATCATGGCGTCATGGCCGACGACGAACTGGACAGCCTTTATTGGGCAACGCCAAAGGAGTTCACCGCGGAGCGCACCAGATTGACCGCCGCGGCCAAACGCCGCGGGGACGACACGGCGGCCAAGCGAATTTCCGCTTGCAACAAGCCAACCACGGCGGCGTGGATCGTCAATCGGCTCGCGCTGCGGCACCGCGACACCGGGCGGCGGCTGGCGGCGCTGGGTGACGAGCTGCGCGCCGCGCACGCCGCCATGGACGGGGCACGCATCCGGGACTTGTCGGCCCAGCAGCACCGGCTCATCGGCGAGCTCATGCGGGCCGCACTCGACGCGGCCGGCGTCAAACAGCCGTCCTCGGCCGTCCGCGACGACATCGCCAGCACGCTGCAAGCCGCCATCGCCGAACCGGAGGTCAGGCAGCGGCTCGGCCGGCTGGCGCGCCCCGAGCAGTGGTCGGGTTTCGGCGACCTCGGCGCCGCGAGCACGGTATCGACGACCTCCGCCCGCACCGCCAAGGCCGGGAAGCGGCCGGCGAAATCCCCGCCACAATCCGGCAAGCGGTCAGCGCGAGACGTCGCCGCGCAGCGGCGTCTCGAAAAACTGACGGCGGCCGTTACGGCCGCCGAGCGCAAGGCGGCCGACGCCGACGCCGCACAGTCCGACCGCCGCGCCGAGCGCGATGCGGCCCGGAGGCGTCGCGGCGAGGCGTTCGCCGCGTTGCGGACCGCCGAGCGCGAACTCGAACGCGCCGAAGCGGCCTTCGACCGGGCCAAGCGGGCCGGCCGCGCCGCGGAAGAATCGGTCAGGGAGGCGAAAGCGCAGCTGAGGCGGGCGTGACGCCGCCCGCCGGGCCGCGGCGGTGTTTCCCCGGGTTCGGCAGGGGTATTAGCCCACCCGTGACGTCGTTATGGATGACCAACCGAGGCGAACAGCCTTGGGCCGCAAGCCAGCTTGACCAAGGCCCCCGCTCCGCGGATGTCATCGTCGTGGGTGCAGGCATCACCGGGCTGATGACCGCGGTGCTGTTGGCCCGCGCCGGCAAGGACGTGCTGGTGCTCGAGGCTCGCACCGTCGGGGCCTGCGCCACCGGGAACACCACGGCGAAGATCAGCCTGCTGCAGGCCACCCACCTGTCGAAGATCCTGCCCAGACATGGCAGGGACCTGGCCCGCGCCTACGTGGACGGAAATCGCGAAGGCCAGGACTGGGTCATCGATTACTGCGAGTCGCATGGCATCGCGGTGCAGCGCGAGGACGCCTACACCTACGCCCAGTCCGCCAAGGGCGTGCCATCGGCGCGACTGGAGCTCCAGGCCTGCCAGGCGGTTGGGCTGCCCGCAGTTTGGGCCGACGACCCTGACGTGCCGTTCCCTTACCACGGCGGGGTGCGGCTGCCCGACCAGGCGCAGTTCGATCCCATGCCATTCCTTGACGCGCTGGCGGCGGAACTGCTCGGCCGCGGCGGCCGCCTCGTCGAGCACACCCGGGTCCGGCGGGTGTCCAGCCGCGGCGACCGCGTGCGCGTACACGTCAACGACGCCGCCGAGCGAGACGTGGAACTCGAGGCCCAGCAGCTGGTGCTCGCCACCGGCATCCCGATCCTGGACCGCGGGGGATACTTCGCGCGCGTGAAGCCGAGCCGGTCCTACTGCATGGCGTTCAAGGTCCCCGGCAACATCACCCGGCCGATGATGATCTCCACCGACTCGCCGACCCGATCGGTGCGTTACGCACCCGTCGCGGACGAGGAGCGGCTGATCGTGGGCGGGGCCGGCCACACCGTGGGCCGCAAGAAGAGCCCGTCGCAGGCGCTCGGGGAACTGGCGTCGTGGGCCCGCAAACACTATCCGGGTGCCGAGCAGACGCATTTCTGGTCGGCGCAGGATTACACGCCCATCGACCAGCTGCCCTACGTCGGACCCATCCTGCCCAAGACCGAAACCATCTTTGTGGCAACAGGATTCAACAAGTGGGGGATGACGAACGGCGCCGCCGCGGCGCTGGCGCTGTCCGGCCGCATCCTGGGCGGGCGAATGGACTGGGCCAAGGCGTTCGCCAGCTGGAGCCCCCATGAGCTGACCGGGCTGCCGACCGCCATGCAGGCCAACCTCGAGGTGGGCTTCGATCTGGCCAAGGGCTGGATCACCCCGCTGCTGCGCACCGGCCGCCGCAGCCCCGGCGCGGACGAAGGCGGCGTGGTGAGTGGGCCCCCGTGGCATCTGGAGGCGCGCTGCCGGGTAGACGGCACCGAACATGTCGTTTCCCCGGTCTGCCCGCACCTCGGCGGGATCGTGAACTGGAACGACGCCGACAAGGCCTGGGAATGTCCGTTGCACGGCTCGCGCTTCGCCCCGGATGGCACCCTGCTGGAGGGGCCGGCAACCCGCGACTTGTCCGCCTAGAACGGGCGCTCAGTCCGTCTTGCGGTAGATGAGCCAACGCAACTCGATCGGCGAGTGCTCGCGCTCGACGTCGAACACGTCAAGGCCATTGGCCCACCCCTCGAACCACGCGGTGGGCGGCCAGGCGCCTGCGGGCAGGTGGGCCTTCTCGTATTCGTACGCGGAGTCGTCGGCGATCAGCTCGAGGGGCAGGCCCGCCACCGCAGTCGCCATCTGGTCGCGCGTGTAGATCATGCTGTTGCACTGCTGGCCGAACTGCAGCGTGGAATCGTCGGGCACATAGCCGTCGCGGGGCAGGAACGTGCTGAACAGCAATCGTCCCGAGGGAGCCAGGCATTCGGCGGCCAGTTCGAACATGCCCCGCAGCTCCTGGGTCGTGCGGAAGTCGGGCACCACCTCGGCGAGCACCATCAACTGGTATTCGTCGTGGACGCTTTCCATCGCCGTGAAGACATCGCTCTGAATCACCCGCACGGCCAGCGATTCGCTCTGCGCCTCCGCGCGCATGATGTCGGCCAGCTTCGCGGCCATCTCGACCGCATCCACGGGGTGGCCGCGACGGGCCAGCGCGAGGGCGTTGCGGCCGGTCCCCGCCCCGACGTCCAGCACGCGGTAGGTCGTCGGATCAGCCGCTTCGGCGGCCAGAGCGAGTACCCGCGCGTCGGGCTCGGTGCCGAACAGTGGCCCCGGGCGCACGTCCACCCATTCGTCGTAGGCGGCGTCGAGCGTCCGCCATTCGGCTTTGACGCGGATGTTGACGCTCGTCCCGAAGGGGGCGCTGAACGAGATGACGACGTCCGAGCGGGGGGATGCCTTGAAGCCCTTCGCCAGCTCGGCCTCCAGCGAGATCCGCAGCTGCGCGGACTGTTCTGGCGTGTGCCAGACGCCCAGGGTGGCGCAAACGTTGGCGCACAATTGCACGTACTCGTCGATCAGGCTCGGGACGGCCGGCACTCTGATGTGCCCCTCGGCCGACGTCCGTCGATACCACCGCCTGATCATCGACTCGTAGAGGATCGACGGCTCGAGAGGCTCAGAAGGCGGAACCTGCACCAGAACCTTCTACACGACCCGGCGGCTTTGCACCACCGATTGGATCCACCCGCCGATCACCCCGACCCCGCGGCGTCTTCCAACAAATCGGCGGCCTTCGCGACGCTTTCGGCGGGTTTGGTCATCCGCGCGGCCACCTCTCGGGCTCGGGCGGCACATTCCGGAGTAAGGATCGAGCGCAGGTCGGCGACTAGTGAGTCCAGGGTGCTATCGAAAAAGCCCCGCCCGGCGCCGACTTCCAAATGTTCGATACCCTCTGCCCACATCGGCTGGTCCCACACCGTCCAGAGAATCAGCGTCGGAACCCCGGCGCGCAGACCCGCAGCCGTAGTGCCCGAGCCCCCGTGGTGGACCACTGCGCGGCAGGCGGGAAAGATGGCCGCGTAATTCAGCGCATCCACCACCTTGACGTGAGGCGACCGTGGAACGCGGCGAAAGTCGTTGGCGCCGGCGCAGATCAACGCCCGCTCACCCAACTGCGCGCAGGCCGCGCTTATGACGGCGACCGTCTCGGCGGGAGAATCAATCGGGGTGCTGCCGAAACCGAAGTAGACCGGCGGCGTCCCATCGGCGATCCAGGTCAGCACCTCGTCGTCAAAATGGGTTGGCAACTCCAGCGTCAAGGAGCCGACGAAGGGCCGCCGACCGCCGGGCTCGACCCATTCGGCCGCGGGCCCCGGCAAGCAGAGTTCGTCATAGGTTTGAAGTTCGAGCAATCCGCTTTCCGAGCGCGCCGGCGCGGCCGCCTGCGGCAATCCGAGTTCACGACGTTGCGCGTCCGCCGCATCCCCGGCGATCCGCGAATACACATCACTTGAGGGCATGATCCGAGCCGGGAAGACGTGTAGCGCGGCGAACGGGATCCCGTGATATTCGGCGACGTTGGCCGCCAACGCCTGGTCGTTCATGTGCCCCAGGAGGAGGTCCGCTCCCTGGGCTAGTGCCGTCAGGGTCGTGCTCTTCTCCAACCAGATTCGGTGGACCCGGTCAGCCACTTGCGGCGCTGCGCCAATGCCATGGAAGTGGCCCAGGAGTTCCCTCGCCGCGATCATGGCGCGTTGAGTGTCGGGCCCGTAAGCGATCCCGGCCAGCCCCGCCGACTCGACGAAACCCACCTTGTCCGGCGGAACGGCCAGGCTGACGTCGTGGCCTCGGCGGGAGAGCTCCCGGCCGATCGCGGCGCAGGGCTCGATATCGCCGCGCCCCCCGTAGCTCGCCATCACGAACTTCATCCGCTCCGCCCTCACTCGCGGTATCCGATATCGATCCAAGCAGACCCGCCATGTCGCGCCGGTCCGCTCTGATTGGCTGGGCCCGCACGGGCAAAGCCCGAGGCCGCTCCGTGGCGTTGACAGGCTCCACTGCGCTGCGAGGGTAATTTATCGGTGTTCTCAGGGAGGACGATGTGGGGTAAGGGGGCAGCACCCGGTTATCCACCGGTGCCGGACCTGTACTACTAGAGGAAACAAGATTTGTTTGCTGCCCGTTGGGCAATCCCCCTACCGCCCGCAACGAGCCGTTAACGCCGTGGCTACCTGTTAACCCGTCCGGAGGAGACGACGACATGGACTTCGCAGCACTGCCTCCGGAGATCAACTCCGCGCGGATGTATACCGGCCCCGGTGCCGCGCCGCTGCTCACCGCCGCGATGGCCTGGGACGCGCTGGCCGTCGCCCTGCATTCCGCGGCGACCTCCTACCAGGCGGAGGTCACGGCGCTGACCGGCGGGCCGTGGCTCGGGCCTGCGGCGGAGGCGATGGCGGCCGCGGCCGCCCCGTACGTGACCTGGACGCGCAGCGCCGCGGCGCAGGCCGAACAGACCGCCAACCAGGCCAAAGCCGCCGCGGCGGCGTACGAGGCGGCGTTCGCCGAAACGGTGCCGCCGCCGGTGATCGCGGCCAACCGCAGCCTGCTGATGTCCCTGATCGCGACGAACGTCTTCGGGCAGAACACGCCGGCGATCGCGACCACGGAGGCGCAATATTCGGAGATGTGGGCCCAAGACGCCGGGGCCATGTACGCCTACGCGGCGGCGTCGGCGGCGGCGGCGAGGCTGACGCCGTTCGCCCCGCCGGAACCGAGCACCGATTCGGGCGGATCGGTGCGGCAGGCCGCCGCCCTGACCCAGGCCGCAGGCACGTCGGCCGGCAAGGTGCAAAACGCCCTGTCGTCGGCACAAGCCTTCTCTGCGGCGCCCAATGCGCTGCTCAACCTCGCGAGCCCCCTCGATTTCGGCTTCGGCGGGCGGGACCTGCTGGGGCTGGCAGCCGACCTGAGCGCGGTGTTCGTCGACCCAGAAGTCGGCACGGCGGGGCTCGCCGCCGCCATCGTGGCGCTTCCCTACGACGTCTCCGGGGCGTTGACCGGTTTCCACACCGACGACATCGTCAGCGGCTGGGCGGGGGTCCAGTCCTGGCCCGGCTCGGCGCCGGTGCCCCCGACGCCTTTCCCGGTCATCACCAACCTGGCGGGGGGCTCGGCGGCGACGGCTTCCCTGGGCGAGGCCAATACGGTCGGCGCAATGTCGGTGCCGCCGGCCTGGGCGGCCGCCGCCCCCGCGGTGCGCCCGGCCGCTCTGGCCCTGCCCGCCACCACCGTGGGCGCCGCCGCTCCAGCCTCGTCCGCAGGCACCGGGAGCTTGTTCGGCGAGATGGCCGCGGCGAGCATGGCCGGGCGTGCCATAGCCGGCACGGGCGGCGCAGGTCGCGCGGAGCGAATCAGGGCCTCCACGCAGAAGGCGACCGAGGGTGCCCCCGCGGCGCCGCAAGTCCCGGCCGGTGGCCCGATCACCAGCATCGCCGCCGAGTTGCGCGAGCTGGCCTCCCTGCGGGACGCGGGGATCATCACGGAGGACGAGTTCCTCGAACAGAAGCAGCGGCTGCTCCCACACTGACGGTGTCGTGCACCCGTTTTCCGCGGCGACAAACGCGTCCGATATCGACAGATGTCGCGGTCAATTGTTTCGTATGATATTTGTATGCTGGTGCGTCATTTTAGGGTCGGTGTCGGTAGGAAGTTCGAAATTATCGTGCCGCTAACGCTCGCGTCACCAACACGGCATCATCTGGCTATATCGGCGACCCGAAATGCCAGCCTTTCGCTCTCTAGGTGCCTTTCACTTTGGATCTCGCCAAGCCGGTTCAGCTGCAGGACAGCGCCATCGAGTTGGCAATACGACCACGGAATAGTGGTCCGGCAACCTGTAGTGCGGGCACCGCAATTTTCTTAGTTTTAATATCTGTTCACGCCGCCCACTCATATACTGGCCCCACCCTCAACACCGACAAGAAAAGAAGGTCGTGAAATGCTTGCACCGCGTTTGCTGGCCAAACTGACGATTCCCGTGATGATTGGCGCTGCCCTGACCGCGAGCACCGCAATTGCCTCGGCCGACAGCACCGACGACGCCTACTTGACGAAATTGCACAACCTCGGGTTCACGTGGCCCTCGTCGAGTGACTCGGACATGATCGCGCTGGGACACGCGGTGTGCGCCGACCGGATGGCCGGCAAGACGCCGGATGCGATCGCCGCCGACCTGCATTCCGGCATGAGCGCGAAGGGCTTCTCGTTCGCCGACATGACCGGCTGGGTCAGCGCGGCGGAGTCGACGTACTGCCCGGGCTGATCGTTCTCAGACCCACCACCTGAGTTCCGCGCCCTGCCCGCATAGTCTGATCCAGACAATGCGGGCAGGGTCGCTAGGTGGGGACAGCCAGTGGAGCAGCCGACGGCCTTTTCAGGTCAAGCCGCGGGCGAGATGCGGGTTGAGAGCCTGCTTCGCTACCCGGTGAAGTCGATGCTCGGCGAGACCGTGCCGAGCATGTTCGTCGACGAACACGGCGCCGAGGGGGACCGCCGGCTTGCCCTCCTCGACACCACTACCGGTCACGTGGCCAGCGCCAAGAACGCCCGGCTCTGGCGCGGGCTGTTGAAGTGCACGGCCAGCCGCCACGACGGCGGGGTGCACATCGAGCTGCCCGACGGGACGAGGGTGGCGGCCGACGACCCTGGCATCGATGATCGGCTCTCGCAGCTGTTGGGGCGATCGGTCCGGCTGGTCACCCAGCGCCCCGACGGCGCGACGTTGGTGCGCCCGGACCCCGAGCAGCTGCTCGAACTGGGCCTGGACGCCGAAGTCGGCGGCCGCATCTTGGAGATCGCGCAGGCGACGCCGGGCGACTCGTTCACCGACGAAGCCCCGCTGCACGCGATCACGACCGCCACGCTCGAACACATCGGCGTCGAGGCCCTGCGGTATCGCCCGAACCTGGTGGTCGCGACGCCGCCGGGTTGCCCTCCCTATGTGGAGAACGACTGGGTCGGCGGTGAGATCGCGGTCGGCGAGGCGAGGCTGCGTGTCCTGACGGCAACGTCGCGCTGCGTCGTACCGACGCTCGAGCACGGCCCACTGCCGCGCGCCGCGCAGGCGCTCCGCACACCCGCCGCCGAAAACCGTTGGGATACGGGCGGTCACGGCGCTCAGCCGTGCGCGGGTGCATATCTGGCGGTGGTGACCGGTGGCGTCATCCACGTCGGTGACCCCGTCACGATCGGCCGGTAGGCCGTTCAATCACCGATCGCCGCGAAGTCCACCCAGAGATGGCGTGGCCCGCGGAACACCTGATTGTGCCGGTATTGCGGCGGGTCGACCACCAGCTTCGGAGAGTCGACGCGACGCACGAAGACCTCCAGCGCCAGGTTGACCTCCAGCCGCGCCAGCGGACCGCCCATGCAGGTGTGAATGCCGCTGCCCCAACCGAAATGCTCGTTGTCGGGCCGCAGCGGATCGAAGCGATCCGGGCTGTCGAACCGACGCGGGTCCCGGTTGGCGGCGGCGTAAATCAGATACACCGCCGAGCCCGCGGGGATCACGGTTCCGCCGACCTCGATGTCGGCGGTCGCACTGCGGCTGGGAAAGAACTGCACCGCCGACTGCAGCCGTTGCACCTCTTCGATGACGCGGGGAATGAGCTCGGGGCGCCGCCGAACCAGTTCCCACGAGCCGGGATTGCGCAGCAGCGTCATCACGCAGTTGCTGATGGTGTTGACCGTCGAGTCGTGACCGGCCACGAGCAGCAGCATCGCGTTGGATGTCGCCTCCTGCAACGACATCGGGCCGTCCGGGCCGTCATCGTGCAGCAAACTGGACAGCAAGCCGTCGCCCGGGTTCGTCGCATACCTGCGCACCAGGTCGCCCAGATACGCCAGCAAGGCGGCGGTGCCCGCGCGGCCCCGCTCGGCGAGCGCGCGCCCTTCCTCGGTGGCGCCCTCCGGACCCAGGTCGAGGCCCATCATGAAGTCGAAGATCCAGGAGTGAAACATCGGCTCGTCTTCGACGGGTACGCCAAGGATCTTGCAGATGACGGCGACGGGGATCGGGTAGGCGAATTCCTCCACCACGTCCACGCGGGTGGCGCCGCGCGCCTTGGTTTTGTCGAGGAGGTCGTTCGCCAGCCGCACGACAAGCGGTTCCATGTCGGGAATGACGTCGGGGGAATGCGGGGGGCCGAAGTGGCGCATGACCTGGCGCCGGGCCCGGTCGTGATCGGGCGGGTCGGAGACGATGATGCTCGGCTCGCGGCCGTAGGCCTGCATGTGTCCGCTGCCGGGCTCGGGGTCGGGCTTCTCGACGCCGAAATCCGCTGGGCTGCGGCGAATGTCGGAGCTGATTCGCGGGTCGTGGGCCAGGATGAGCAACTCGGGATAGCCGGTGACCACGTAGGTCTTGTCGGCGACCTTGGCTACCGGCGCCTTGCGCAGCTCTTCGAAATACGGGTAGGGGTTCGGCCGGTTCTCGAACTTCATCGCTTCGGCCCAGGCGGTCGCGGCGTCCAATGTCGTCTCCCGTCAGCGGATCCGGGGCCGGAATTCGGCGCCCCGCGAGGTCGGGTCGTGCCCGGTGAGCACCACGTCGGGGATGTCCGTCCGTTCGCGCGGGTCGGGGAATCGGGCCGGCATCGGCTCGAAGATGGCGGGACGGTCGTAGCCCGGTGGCGGCGGCGGAAACGGGGCGGATCGCTCGATGAGGGAGGCGTAGTAGGGCAGCCACTTGCCGTGGTTGAACGTCACCGCGCCGACGACGCGGCCCCGGTGACCGTAGGCGGCCGCGAAGCGGCGTTGCTCGACCGAGCCCTGGGTGAAGACGATCTCGTCGCCGAACGAGCACACGCCGACGCTCTTGATGTTGACGCCGAACTGCCCGGACCAGAACGAGGGCAGTGGCAGGTGCGGCCGACGTCCCGTCTCGACGCTGATCATGTTGTTGGCCGCCACCGCGGCACCGAAAACGGCGTTGTCCCAATGCTCTTGCGACATGAACTGGTACTCGTAGAGCACGTGCGGGGCGCGCGCCACGTCGCCGGCGACGAAGATGTTGTCGGTCACCACGCCGTTGATGTCGAACGCGCGGCAGCCGGCGTCGCAGGCCACCCCCCAAAATCCGCTCGCGAGCTGCGCCCCCTCGAGCCATTCAACGTTGCGGATCGAGCCCAGTGAGGCCACGACGACGTCGACCTCGAGCACCGTGCCGTCGGACAGGCGGGCGGCGCGGACGTGGCCGTCGGCGTCACCGTCGAGGCCGTCGACCGCGACACCGGTGCGCAGGTCGACGCCCGCCTCGATCTGCATCTGCGCGGCGATGTCGCCGATCACGCCGCCCAGGGCGCCCGTCAGGGGTGCCTTGCCGCGCTCGGCGACGCTCACCGGTAGATCGAGATCGCGGCACACCGAGGCGATCTCCGATCCCACGAAACCCGAGCCGACGATGAGCACCCGGCGCGGCCGCGCCTTCAGGGCCGCTGCCAGCTTCGCCGCGTCGTCGCAGGTGCGCACGGTGAACAGCCCCTCCAGAGCTGCCTCTTCGGGGTTGAACCAGGGCCGCGCCCTGGTGCCGGTGGCGATCAGCAGCCGGTCGTAGTCGACCTTCTCGCCGTTGGCCAGCAACACCTGGCGATTGGACCGGTCCAGCCCCACCGCCGCCACGCCGAGCCGCCACTGCGCGTCGACGGGACGCAGGCGGGGAAGCTTGGTGTGGTCGGCGGGCACCCAGCCCTTCAGAACCTGCTTGGACAACGGCGGTCGGTCGTAGGGTTCGTGGGGCTCGTCGCCGATGATGGTCAACTGGCCCCGAAACCCCGTCTCGCGCAGCGCTTCCGCGGCGCGCAAGCCGGCCAGGGAGGCTCCCACGATGACGATCCGGCCCTCGGCTCTGAACGTGTCGACCAGCTGGCTGACCAACGAACCCGTGCTCATACGGTGTCCCGGTCCGACGGCGGATCCACTTCGAGGATGATCGCCTGCACCGGGCAGGAAGCCGCCGCACGCAATACCCGCTGCCGCGCGGAATCGTCGGGATTCGGGTCGTAGGCGAGCGCTTCTTCACCGACGAGCTGCAGTACGTCGGGCGCCAGCGGGACGCACTGCGCGTAGCCCTGGCACTTGTTGAGATCGACGACCAGCCGCATGCCCCGACCTTCCGCCCGTCGGCTACCAGCATTCTTTGAGGGCAGACTACTTCGCGGCGGGCGCCCGCCACAGGGTTCACGAAAGATTCGCGCCCAGTGCGACCGGGTCCGGCGCGCGTCAGTCAGGCACCCAGATTGCGCAGCGCTGTTCCTTGGCGAAACCCAGATAGCTCACGCCGCTCCCTCCGTTGGGGCGTTGCATTCCCGCCCAGGACGGGCCCAAAACGGGAGGCCGCGTTTACTCCGCCGATGGGCGGCACATCCCGCCGCGATCGCGTTGGGTGTGCGAGGAATTGCGGCGCCAGGGGCCGCCGTCTACGCGTCGGTGCGCGGGGTGGGACTCTGCGCCGATTCCCATTTCGACTCGAGCGATCGGGTCACCGTCGTACCGGCGGCCAGGTGGAGCTGGAAGGTTTCCCCGTCGCCGGCCTCGAACGTGAGGAGGTAGCCGCCCTCGGTGGCGTCCTTGAACACCACCTTGTAAGGCTGTTCACCAGAGCCGCGGTCGACGGCGATGATGTCGCCTGGGGTGACGTCGTCGATGGGGTCGTTACCGGAGACTTTGGACATGCCTTCGACGGTAACCGATCGGAAACGCGCTGCGCAGCGCGATACCGTCCGGCGCGCGACTTCCGTTGAGCTGCTGGGCAATTCACTCGCCGAGAGCGCCGATCCGGGCGAACCAACAGGTGGTGACCCAGGTCACAGCCGGGTTTGATCGGCGATATCGGTGGCCTGGTGGAGCGCGGGACGGCGCCCGCCGAACGCAGCGGCGCGCTGGGCCGCGCCGCGCACCTGGACGCGAAGACGCGACCAGGAAGGAACAGGCCGACGCCAGGCTGAAGGGCGTCCGCGACGAGGCGGTCGAGGACCGCCAAGAAAGCGCAGGCGGCCGCCCGGCGGGGGATCAAGAGGCCTGCGAGACCGCCGAGCAACGCAACCGTGCGGCAACGCAGTCGGCCCGGGCCGACACGCGCACCGAGGCGGAGCGCGTCGCGCAGCCGGCGGGCGCCGAGAAGCAACGGCGCCGAGGGGAGCGCGCGAAAGGCTGGCGTGTTCAGGCGCGCGCCGGCGGCCCCTGGTTGATCTTGTTGGCGGCGAACGTGGCGGCCTGGTTGGTCATCCCGGCGTCGATGTAGGAGACGTGCGCCATGATGTTGCCGCCGCCGGAACAGATCGGGTCGTCGGGGGCACACAAGCTGAGGGTCTTGGATCCGTACGCCGGATTGATCGTCGGAAGCGGCTGGCCGCCCCACAGCATGGACGAGAACCCGCTGCTGGGCTCCCCGAACAGCGCGACGGCGGCGACGTGATCGGCGACCGACGGCGGCATCGCGTTGGTGGCCAGATCGATCACCGTTGAGCCTTGGGAGTACCCGCCGAGCACGATCCTCGAGTTCGGGCAGCTGGCGACGGTGTCCTGGATGTGGGTGCTCGCGTCGTTGGAGCCGGCGTTCGCGCTGTTGTGGTAGTCGTCGTTGGCCGGGTAGTTGACCGCGTAGACGTCGACGGACTTCCCGCCGAGCTGCGAGGTGAGCGAATCCACGAAAGCCTGGCCGATGTTGCCCAGCCCGGGCTCCTGATGCGTGCCCCGGGCGAAGACCACCGAGACGTCGGAGCAGGCATCGGCGGCGGCGGTGGGGAGGGCGACCGGGACGCTCAGCGCTGCCCAGGTCGTCGCCACCGAGACACCGACAATACGACCAAATCTGCGTGCACTCATGGCGGAAATCCTGTCACACCGCCGGTCCCGGCGGTCCCGGCGGTTGGCGCTACCGCGCCCCCAACCACCTCGGCGCGCCGAATCATCTTGCAGCACAAGGGTTGTCGGCCTGCGGCAGCCGGATGCGGATGGGGCCGCTCCAGTCGTCGTCGGGATCGACGACGTTGCCGCGCTGCGTGATCTGCACGTCGCCCGATCTGGCCAGCTTCCGCGCGGCGTCGCGGGCGGCGGCCATCAAGTCGCGCCAGTTCTCGCCGCCCACGGCCCGGGCGGCGTCCGAAGGGCAGATGCTGCTCCGCGGGCCTCGATGCTCGGTCAACGCGCGGATCGACGATTCCAGCCGCCGCCCGATCGGCCCGGCTCCGAGAGCGATCTCGGCGTGGTCGGCGCCGGGACCACGACCAGCAAGGACCCGGCCGAGTTCGGCGCGCAATCGCTCACCCACCCAACCAGTGAAGGGCAACGCGGCGGTGTCCGCCACCACGTCCTCAAACCTCGGTCCGTGCGCGCCGGTGCAGCCGCTGGGTGCAGGACCTGACCGATCTGCTCGCGGCCGAACTGCCGTCCTGCCGGTTGCGCTCCGCGTTGTGCCGGCTAGCGGCCGCGCCACTGGGGCTTGCGCTTCTCGGCCCACGCCCGCAGCCCCTCGGCGACGTCCTCGGTCGCCCCGGCCACCTTGCGCATGGTCTCGCCGAAGCGGACCGCCTCGATCCAGCCCATGTTCGCCGTGCGCCACGCCACCTCTTTGGTGGCGCGTTGCGCCAGGGGAGCGGCCTCGGTGAGCGTCCGCGCCCACGCCCGGGCCTCGGCCTGCAGCTCGTCGGGATCCACCAGCTTCCAGACCAGACCGACCTCCTTGGCCCGCGCCGCGCTCATCGGCTTACCGGTCAGCAGGAGTTCCATGGCATTGGCCCAGCCGATCCGCTGGGGCAGCCGGATGGCCCCGACTATGGTCGGCACCCCGATCGACACCTCGGGAAAGGAGAAGCTGGCTTCGGTGCTGGCGATGACGAAGTCGCAGAACAGCACCCCGGTCACGCCGTAGCCGATGCACGGCCCGTGTACCGCCGCGATGGTCGGCTTGAACAGCTCCATCCCGGATTCGAAGGAGTTGATGGTCGGCTTCTCCCAGAAGGTGCCGCCGAAGGTACCGACCGATCCCTCGCCGTCCTTGAGGTCGCCGCCCGCGCAGTACACGTCGCCGTTGGCCGTCAGGATCGCGACCCAGGCGTCCAGATCGTCGCGGAACCGCTCCCACGCCGCATTCAAGTCCCGGCGGAGGGCGCCGTTGATGGCGTTGCGAGCCTCGGGCCGGTTGAGGGTGATGGTGGCGATGTGGTCGGCCAGCTCATAGGTGACGAGGCTCATGGGTTCACCCTAGGGCGGCCGACGGTCGATGCGGCCCGCGCCTATCCTGGCCAAAGTGGCCGAATTGTCCGTCGCGGAACTGCGCGCCCGCCTCGACGGTCTGACCACCCGCGACGCCGCACGCCTGGGTAGGCGCCTGAGGAACCTGCGGGGCGCGCAACCCGACGTACGGCGGCAATTCGCCGAGCAGATCGCGAACGCCGAGGCACTCGTCGCCACCCGGCGGGCCGCGGTGCCGGCGATCGCCTTCCCCGACCTCCCGGTCAGCGAGCGGCGGCAGGAGATCGCCGACGCGCTGCGCGCCAACCAGGTCGTGGTCGTCGCCGGCGAGACCGGCTCGGGCAAGACCACCCAACTGCCCAAGATCTGCCTTGAGGCCGGCCGGGGAATCCGGGGAACCATCGGGCATACCCAGCCCCGGCGGCTGGCCGCGCGCACCGTCGCGCAGCGCATCGCCGACGAACTGGGCAGCCCGCTGGGCGAGACGGTCGGCTACACCGTCCGGTTCACCGACCAGGTCAGCGACCACACCCTGGTCAAGCTGATGACCGACGGCATCCTGCTCGCCGAGATTCAGCGCGACCGCCGGCTGCTGCGCTACGACACGCTGATCCTCGACGAGGCCCACGAGCGCAGCCTGAACATCGACTTCCTCCTGGGTTACCTGCACGAGCTGCTGCCGCGCCGTCCCGACCTGAAGGTCATCGTCACCTCGGCGACCATCGAGCCGCAGCGGTTCGCGGACCACTTCGGCGGCGCGCCGATCGTGGAGGTTTCCGGACGGACGTACCCGGTGGAGATTCGCTACCGGCCGTTGGAGGTTCCGGTGTCGAGCGGTACAGCCGACGACCCGGACGACCCCGATCACGAGGTCGTGCGCACCGAGACCCGAGACGAGGTCGAGGCGATCGTCGACGCGGTCGGGGAACTGGAGGCCGAGCCCGCCGGCGACGTCCTGGTGTTCCTCTCGGGTGAACGCGAAATCCGTGATACGGCAGAGGCTTTGGGCGGACTGAGAAATACCGAGGTGCTTCCCCTGTACGCCCGGCTGCCCACCGCCGAGCAGCAGAAGGTGTTCGCGCCCCACACCGGGCGCCGGGTCGTGCTGGCGACCAACGTGGCCGAGACGTCGCTGACCGTGCCCGGCATCCGCTACGTCGTCGACCCCGGCAACGCCCGCATCTCGCGGTACAGCCGCCGCCTGAAGGTGCAGCGGCTGCCGATCGAACCCATCTCGCAGGCGTCCGCCGCGCAACGGGCCGGCCGCTGCGGCCGCGTCGCTGCCGGGGTGTGCATCCGCCTGTATTCCGAGGAGGACTTCGCGGCCCGTCCGCGGTACACCGAGCCCGAGATCCTGCGGACCAACCTCGCCGCGGTGCTGTTGCAGATGGCGGCGCTGCGGCTCGGCGAGGTGGAGAACTTTCCGTTCCTCGACCCGCCGGACCGGCGCAGCATCCGCGACGGGGTGCAACTGCTGCAGGAGTTGGGGGCGTTCGACGCCCACGGCGCCATCACCGACCTCGGGCGCCGACTGGCGCGGCTGCCCGTGGACCCCCGGCTGGGCCGGATGATCTTGCAGGCCCAGGCCGAGGGTTGCGTGCGTGAGGTGCTGGTGTTGGCCGCCGCGCTGACCATTCCCGACCCGCGGGAACGTCCCACCGACCGCGAGGAGGCGGCGCGCCAGAAGCACGCCCGCTTCACCGACGACGGTTCCGACTTCCTGTCCTACCTCAACCTCTGGCGATACCTACAAGAGAAACGAAAAGCGCTGACCGGCAACGGCTTTCGCCGGATGTGCCGAGACGAGTTCCTGCACTACCTGCGCATCCGCGAGTGGCAGGACCTGGTCGGGCAACTGCGCAGCATCGCCCGCGACCTGGGCGTCGTCGAAGACGCCGCATCCGCGGAGCCGGCCGAACCGGCGCGGGTGCACGCGGCGCTGCTGGCCGGCTTGCTGTCGCATATAGGGATGCGCCGAGAGGACGGGCGCGAGTATCTGGGCGCGCGGAACTCGCGCTTCCTGCTCGCGCCGGGCTCGGCGCTCACCAAACGGCCGCCGCGCTGGGTGGTCGTGGCGGAACTGGTCGAAACCAGCCGCCTCTACGGGCGCACCGCCGCGCGGATCCAGCCCGAGGTGGTCGAGCGGGTCGCGGGCGATCTGGTGCAACGCACCCACAGCGAGCCGCATTGGGACGCCAAGCGCGGCGAGGTGATGGCCTACGAGCGGGTGACGCTCTACGGCCTGCCACTGGTCGCGCGCCGTCGCGTCGGGTATGCCCACGTGGAGCCGGCGGTGGCGCGGGAGCTGTTCATCCGGCATGCGCTGGTGGAGGGGGACTGGCAGAGCCGCCACCGCTTCCTCCGCGACAACGCGCGGCTGCGCGCCGAGCTCGAGGAGCTCGAGGAGCGGGCCCGCCGCCGCGACCTACTTGTCGGTGACGATGAGGTCTACAGGTTCTATGACGCGCGCGTGCCCGCGGATGTCGTGTCGGCGCGCCACTTCGACGCGTGGTGGCGCAAGCAGCGCCACAAGACACCACAGCTGCTCACGTTCACTCGTGACGACCTGTTGCGCACCGGCGACACGGCCGACGCCGAGCGGCCGACCGTCTGGCGTTCGGGTGATGTCGCGCTGCCGCTGACCTACCGGTTCGAGCCGGGCGCCGCCGACGACGGCGTCACGGTGCACGTGCCGATCGACGTGCTCGCGCGGTTGGGCGGTGACGAGTTCGCCTGGCAGGTGCCGGCGCTGCGCGAGGAGCTGGTGACCGCGCTCATCCGATCACTGCCAAAGGACCTGCGCCGCAACTTCGTTCCCGCCCCCGACACCGCGCGTGCCGTGCTGGCTGGGATCGACCCGGCGGGGGAGCCGCTGCTGGAGGCGTTGCGGCGCGAACTACGCCGACGCACCGGGGTTTCGGTCCCGGTCGACGCCTTCGATCCGGACAAGCTTCCGGCGCACCTGCGGGTGACCTTCGCGGTCGAGTCCGGTGACGGCACCGAGGTCGCCCGCGGCAAGGACCTGGTCGCGTTGCAACAACGGCTGGCCGCGCCCGCCCGCCGGGCCGTCGCCCTGGCGGTCGCCGCCGAGCTGGAACGGACCGGCCTGCGCGGCTGGCCCGACGACCTCGACGCGGTGCCACCCGTCATCGAGCGAACGGTCGACGGACGTACCGTCCGCGGGTTTCCCGGTTTCGTCGACGCCGGCGGCGCCGTCGACCTGCGGGTGTTCGCGAACCCGTTGGAGCGAGACGGTGCGATGGGGCCGGGCATGCGCCGCTTGGTGCGGCTGAGCGTGCCGTCCCCGGTCAAAACCATTGAGCGGCAATTGGATCCGCGCACACGGCTCGTGCTCGGCGCGAACCCGGATGGCTCCCTGGCCGCGCTGCTCGAGGACTGCGCCGACGCGGCGACGGACGCGCTGCTGGCCGGTCCGGTGTGGAACAGGGACGAGTTCGCCGCGCTGCGCGATGGCGCGGCCGGGGCGCTGGCGCCGGCGACCGCCGACATCGTGGCCCGCGTGCAGCAGGTGCTGGCGGCCGCGCAGGACGTGCGGCTGCTCCTGCCCGGTGCGCCCGCGCCCGCGCAGGCCGACGCGATCGCCGACGTCCAGGCTCAGCTGGGCCGGCTGTTGCCGCCGGCGTTCGTCACGGCCACGGGTCGCGCCCACCTGTCCGACCTAGTCCGCTACCTGACGGCAATCCGCCGGCGCCTCGAGCGGCTGCCGTCCGCGGTCGAGGCGGACCGGGATCGGATGCGGCGGGTGCACGCCGTGCAGCACGCCTACGAAGAACTGGCGCACACGCTGTCACCCGTGCGGCGGGCGGCGGAGGACGTCCGCGACGTTGCGCGGCAGATCGAGGAATTGCGGGTCAGCCTGTGGGCGCAGCAGCTGGGCACGCCACGGCCGGTGAGCGAGCAGCGGATCTACCGCGCCATCGAGGCGCTGCGCGACAGTCCGTGAATTACCTTCCCACTCTCAACCTATAGCGCACTGGGGGGCTTGCGGCAAGGCCAGGGTGATGCCGCACAATCGCTGGCCGAAGCCATTTTTCGCTCTACAGCAGGGGGTTGGGAGTGCTGTCACCCAGGAATGTCGAACATGCGGTGCTGATAGCCGGAGGCGGCCCGACGGGACTGATGCTGGCCGGTGAATTGGCGTTGGCGGGGGTCGATGTGGCGATCCTCGAGCGGCGCCCCGACCGGAATCTCATCGGTGCGCGCGCCGGGGGTCTGCATGCGCGCACGATCGAGGTGCTCGATCAGCGCGGCATCGCCGACCGGTTTCTCGCCCGGGGCCAGGTCGCCCAGGTCGCCGGGTTCGCCCAGATTCGGCTGGACATCAGCGACTTTCCCACCCGGCATCCGTACGGTCTTGCCCTGTGGCAGAACGAGATCGAAAGCATCCTCGCCGACTGGGCAAACGAGCTCGGGGTGCGAATGCATCGGGGACAAGAGGTGACGGGCATCGCCCAGGACGCCAGCGGTGTTGACGTCACGTTGTCCGATGGCCGTTCCATGCGAGGCGGATACCTCGTCGGCTGCGACGGCGGCCGTAGCGTCGTCCGGAAAGCCGCCGGTATCGATTTCCCGGGCTGGGAGCCGACGACCAGCTACCTGCTCGCAGAGGTCGAAATGGATTACGGCACCGGCGATTCGCCCGAGTGGGGCATTCGCCACGACGCGCTCGGCGTCCATTCTCTGGCCGCGTCCGAGGGCGGCGGGCGGGTTCGTGTCATGGTCACCGAGCGGCACCTGGGACCAAACAGCGAACCCACGCTGGACGACCTGCGTGAGGGGCTCATCGCGGTCTACGGCACGGACTACGGGATCCACAGTCCCGCTTGGCTTTCCAGGTTCACCGACACGGCGCGACAGGCCGCGAGCTATCGCGCGGGGCGTGTCCTGCTGGCCGGCGACGCCGCGCATGTGCACCACCCGGTGGGCGGACAGGGTCTGAACACCGGTGTACAGGACGCGGTCAACCTGGGCTGGAAGCTGGGACAGGTGGTCGACGGCACGTCACCCGACAGCCTGCTCGACACCTACCACGCCGAACGGCACCCGGTCGCCGCGCGCGTGCTGCGCAACGCGGTCGCGCAGATGGCGCTCCTGCGCCCCGACGACCGCACCAAGGCCTTGCGCGACACCATGTCCGACGTCCTCGGCATGGACGAACCACGCAAACGGTTCGCCGCGATGATGTCGGGCCTGGACATCCGCTACGACCTCGGCGACGGACACCCGCTGCTCGGACGCCGAATGCCCGATCTCGACGTCGTCAGCGCCGACGGCCCGCTGCGGGTCTACTCGCTGTTACACCGCGCCCGGCCGGTGCTGCTCAACCTCGGTGAGCCGGGCCGATTCGATATCGGCCGGGTCCAGACGATCGACGCGGAATACGCCGGTGGTTGGGAGCTTCCGGCGCTCGGCGCGGTCGAGGCCCCTGATGCGGTGCTGATCCGGCCGGACGGACATGTCGCCTGGGTGGGCGGTTCCACCGGTGCGGGGCTTCGGGACGCGCTCGACGCCTGGTTCGGCGCGCCGTCCGCGGTCAGGCCTTAGTCGGGCGGCTCCTCCGTGGAGCCTCGAGTGGGGGCGCGCTCGCGGTCGCTGGGCTTGCCGGCGACGCCTTCGGCCTCACGATCGTCGGCGACTTTCTCCTCGAGCTGGTCAACGATGTCTTCCAGCTCCTCCGAGTGACCCCGTAGGTCCTTGTCCGGTCTCGTCATATCGCTTTCCATCGACTGTGGTCGGGTACCGCCCCGCCGGTACCCCATACCCCGTCAGCCGGACGGTAACCGGCCGTGGAGTGTGATCCTGCCATCCCCAGGCGGCAAACGCCGCGTTGAAGGGGCCCGGGGAGTGAGGGACGCGACATAACGCCGCGGCGATGGAAGTATCGCAGGGGTGGCCGATAAGAAACCGCAGACCATCTCGTACCCGGCGGCCGGTGGGCGTCCGCACCGTCACGAAACCGAATCGCTCGACCCGCACGTCATCGTCCTGTTCGGCGCGACGGGGGACCTGGCGAAACGCAAGTTGCTCCCCGGGCTGGCCTATCTGGACCAGTCCGAGCTTGCACCGGACATCCAAATCGTCGCGACGTCGTTGGAAGACATCAGCGACGACGAATTCCGGGAGATCGCGAAAGAGGCGATCGATTCGTTCGGTAGCCACAAGCTCTCGGACGAACAATGGGCCAACTTCGCGAAGATCATCACCTACATTCCGCAGGGCCGCGGGCCGGAGGCGCTGGCGGAGGCCGTCGCCGAAGCCGAAGCCAACCTGGGCCCCAAGGTCAGGCGATTGCACTACCTGTCGGTGCCGCCGAAGGCCGCGCGAGAAGTCATTTCCATGTTGCGTGAGGCGAAACTCGTCGACCGCTCGCGTGTAGTGATGGAGAAACCGTTCGGAACCGATTTGGCGAGCGCGGTCGCGCTGAACGACTTCGTGCACGAAACGTTCGAGGAATCCCAGATCTTTCGGATCGATCACTTCCTGGGCAAGGAGGCGGCCCAGAACATCCTGGCGTTCCGCTTCGCCAATGGTCTGTTCGAGCCGATCTGGAACCGCAACTTCATCGACCATATTCAGATCGACATCCCCGAAGCCCTCGGCCTGGATCAGCGGGCTAACTTCTACGAGGAGACTGGCGCCTACAAGGACATGGTGGTGACCCACCTGTTCCAGGTGATGGCGTTTGTGGTGATGGAGCCGCCGACGGCGCTGGAACCCTTTGCCATCAGCGAAGAAAAGAACAAGGTGTTCCGGTCGATGCTGCCGGTCAAGCCTTCCAACGTCGTACGCGGCCAATACGGCGGATACCGCGACGAAAAAGGCGTGGCCAAGGATTCCGACACCGAGACGTTCATCGCGCTCAAGGTCGGCATCGACAATTGGCGCTGGGCCGGCGTGCCCATCTATCTGCGCACCGGCAAGAAGATGGCCGAGGGTATCCGGATCATCTCGATCGCGTTCAAGGAGGCGCCGCGAACGATGTTCCCGCCAGGCTCGGGGGTGGGGACTCAAGGTCCCGACCACCTCACGTTCGACCTGGCCGACAACTCCAAGGTGTCGTTGTCGTTCTACGGCAAGCGGCCGGGCCCCGGCATGAAGCTGGACAAGCTGTCCATGCAGTTCTCCTCCCAGGAGATCGACACCGTCGTCGATGTGCTGGAGGCGTACGAACGGCTCATCCTGGACGCGATGCGCGGTGACCACACACTTTTCAATACCGCCGAGGGCATCGAATCGCTGTGGGAGCGTTCGCAGGAGCTGCTCGACGACCCACCGCCGGCCAAGATGTACCAGCCGGGCACGTGGGGCCCCAACGCGATTCACCAGTTGATCGCGCCGAACGCGTGGCGGCTGCCGTTCGAACGGGAATGGCGCGACGCCAAGCCCGACCGCTAGGAGCGCATTCAGCCCAGCTCGGCGCTGATGTAGGTGATGGCGTGCCGGAACCGCTTGATGATCTCGTTGTCCGGCATGACGAAGCCGTGGTCGGCGTATAGCTGCTCGGTGGGGTAGGGGGTGACCACCCAGCCGGTGGCCGCCAGGCGTTCCCCGGCGGGGTGGCGCTCCCCGTGCCACACCAGGTCGGCGACGTCGATGTCCAGTCCGTGCTTGCGCCACGCGGCGCGCATCGCCCGGGCTCGCTCGTCGGTGAACACGGCCATGTCCCTGATGTTCTCGGTGGCCAGCCGGCTACCGGGCGCGCTCAGCGCGGTGATGTTGTCCAACAGCCGGTCCTGCGCCTGCGGCGGCAGGTAGGGAAGCAGGCCTTCGGCGATCCAGGCGGTGCGCACCGACGTGTCAAAGCCTTTGTCGCGCAGCGCCGTTGGCCAATCGTCGCGCAGGTCGACAGCCACGGTCCGCCGTTCGGCGGTCGGTTCGGCGCCGAGGCGGGCCAGCGTGTCGCTCTTGAAGGCGATGACCTCGGGCTGGTCGACCTCGTAAACCACCGTGCCCGGCGACCAAGCCAACCGGTATGCCCGGGCGTCGAGTCCGGCGGCCAAGATGACGGTCTGACGTATGCCGGCTCCGCTCGCGGAGGTGAGGAAGTCGTCGAAAAACCGGGTGCGCACGGCTATTTGCTCGCGACGCTGCTGCAGGGTGAAGGGCATATCGTCGTCGTCGAGCGGGATTTCGCCGTCCAGCATGCGGACGAAGAAGGGGTGCCCGACCGCGCGTACCAAGGGCTCGGCGAACCGGTCATCGAGCAGCGGATCCGGCCCGCGGGAGGCCAGCGCGCGGGACGCGGCGACCATCGTCGCGGTCGCCCCGACGCTGGAGGCCAAGTCCCAGCTGTCGCCTTCGGTGCGTGCCGAACCAAGTGATGACACTCGCCGCTCCCTCCTGTATCCCCGCGGATCGCCTGCGCGATCACACCGCCAAGACCGAAGGGTACTTTCTGCCTATGCCGCGCTCACCACGCACCCGTTGAGCCCGACGACAGGAAGCGAATCACTCGATGGCACCGACCCTGCGCCCGCGCCGCTCCGCAGTGTACCTGCCCGGCAACAAGCCGCGGGCCTTGGAGAAGGGGAAATCGCTGCCCGCGGACGTGGTCATCTTCGACCTCGAAGATGCCGTGGGGCCCGACGCCAAAGCCGATTCGCGGGCGACGGTGTGCGAAGCGGCCTCGTCGGGCGGCTACGCGCCCCGCGAGGTCGTGGTGCGCATCAACGGCTTGGACACCGAGTGGCACGACGAGGACCTGGCGGCGGTGGCCGGTACGAGCGCACACGGCGTGCTGGTGCCCAAAGTCGAGTCGGGCGAGCAGGTCCGGGCGCTGGCCGCGACCTTGGGCAGGCTGGGCGCTCCGGATTCGTTGCAGCTGTGGGTGATGATCGAGACGCCGCGATCCTTCCTGCGGGCCGAAGAGATCGCCTCGGCCAGTGACCGATTGGCCGCGCTGGTGATCGGCACCAACGACCTGGTGAACGACCTGCATGCCCTGCACGTGCCCGGTCGCGCGCCCGTCGTCCCCGCGTTGTCCTTAGCGGTGCTGGGGGCCAGGGCGGCAGGGAAGGTGATCCTGGACGGGGTGTTCAACGACATCACCGATGAGGCCGGCTTTCGGGCCGAGGCGCGGCAGGGCCGCGAAATGGGTTTCGACGGCAAGAGTTTGATCCATCCGTCCCAGATCGGGCCCGCCAACGACCTTTTCGGTCCATCGGAGCGGGAACTCGCCGACGCCCGCAAGGTGGTGACGGCCTACCGGGAGGCGCGGGCGGCGGGGACGAGTGTCATCACGGTGGACGGTCGCATGATCGAGAGCCTGCACGTCCGCAACGCCGAACGGATCCTCGCCCTCGCCGAGATCATCGAGGAAGTGGCATCCGCGTCGTAGCCGTCCTGGCTTATTGCTTGTCGACCTTGCCCGCGATCTGACCGGCGAGCTTGACGGCCAAGTCGGCGGGATCCTTGCGGATCGCGCTGACATCGATCGCGACGTTGTTGCGGACCGTCAGCGCCCGCTGAGCGGTCATGGTGAGCAGGACGTTGCCGTTGTCGCGGATTGTCATCGTCAGCGTGGTGCTCAACGTGCCGTTGTCGTTGGAGACCGGTCCCACCTGCCAGCCCGTCTCCGGGGTGTCCTGCCCGGCCGGAGTCGTGAACTGCCGGTTGGCGCAGGCCGGCCAGCGCTGCGCCGAGGTCGCGTAGAAGGCGTTGGCTTCCTTGGGGGTCGGGAACAGCACCAGCACCTGTTCCACCTCGGGGTCCGGCTCGTTGGAATTCGGGGGAAGTGACGCAGTTTCGTCGTCGCCGCTTACCGCGGTGTAGCCGCTACCGGCATACACGGGAGCCTGCCCGGGGCCGATCGCGTAGACGCAGTCGTCGGGGAATTTCCAGCCCGCGGGCCACGGCTGCTTCGCGGCGTCGTCCTTCAGCTTGTCGTTCTTTTCCTTGCTCTTCGATCCGGTGGCGCCCAGGGCGCTGTCGAGGTCCGCGGACGTAAGCAGCAAGCCCGGCAGCGCCGCCTGCGCGACCGGCGGCCTGGTGGACGTCGTGGTCGAGGAGCCGGGAGCACCGCCGTTGCTGCCGCCGCACGCGGCAACCAGGATCCCGATGGCGGCGGCGGACATCGCGGTCGTCAGTTGGCGCATGTGTTGCTCACCCTTCGTGCCGTCGGGCCCCCGCGCGACCGGCGCATCCGCTGCCCGATGCTCAGAGGTGGACGGAAGCATAACCGCTTCGACAGCAAATTGCGTGATTCGTCGCAAAGTCTTCAACGGTTCAGCACTTAGCCGCTGTTCCGGGTTGAGCCCGCGTGGACACTCGGCGATCTGACACCGGAACCGCACCCGCGGGACGACGCCGCGTGACGAAAGCGTTCGCAGATCAAGGGTTTCCTAGGTCAACAAAGGGGCGGTTCATGGCCCGTCCGCTTGTCGCACGACGTGTCGATGAGGTGAAGAAGACCCCACAAACCGCTTCGATCCGATACGCGGGCCGGTAGGGTGCTTGCAGCAAACACATCTTCGGGGGACGGAGGAGTGTCCGATGCGGCGAGCCCGAATGAGATGCGCAGGACTGGTCGCGATCGCGATCATCGCAGCGGGATGCTCGAACGACTCGTCGCCGACGGCCTCCTCGACCAGTCAATCGGCGACCCCGAGCTCGCAGGCGCCGTCACCGTCACCGACTTTGCCGGCGCCGTCTTCCGCGCAGCCTCAGTCGTTCGACCAATCCACCTGCCTCGACATCTCCTTCGCCAAGGACAACCTGATGGTGGCCAACAACCCGGAGAAGGCGCGCAAGTACGCCGACACACTGGAGAAGTACGGCCCACCCGACAGCGTGAAGGCCGCCATCGAGCACTTCGTCACCACCGGCGGCGCACAGCCCAACGATGCCGATCTGAACAGCAACAGGGACTTGATCACCAACTGGATCAAGCAGGCCTGCCCCAACGTGAACCCTTGACGCCGGCCGCGTCTGTCCAGCGCGTGGTCGGCTAAGCCCCGCGTCTTCGCGTGGCCGAATCCGATTGCGCCAACGGGCGCGTGGATCCGAAGTGCTCTACCGTGATGGCAGCGGAGGACGGCCGCGCCTCTTACGGCGCGGGTCCCGCGGCCCGGGCCAGTCGATCAACGGCGGCCACGCGGTAGGTTGATTCGGTCCCCGGGTGATTCGAGAGGAGATACCGTGCGCCAAACCACGGCCATGGCCGAGGCCGACCGCACGTGGATGGTCGACACGCTGCTCGCGCTGCTGCAGACGCCAAGTCCGGCGGGCCGGACGGACGCGGTGATGCAGCTCATCGGTGACATCTTCGATGGCTTCGGCGTCCCGTTTTCGCTGACGCGACGCGGGGCGCTGACCGCCGAGCTGCCGGGGGAGTCGGCGACGACGGACCGCGCGCTGGTGGTTCACGCCGACACGATCGGGTGCATGGTCCGTCGGCTCAAGGACAACGGGCGTCTCGAGGTGATACCGGTCGGCACCTTTTCGGCCCGGTTCGCCGCGGGCGCCCGGGTGCGAATCTTTTCCGACGATCCCGACGAGTTCATCACCGGGACCGTCCTGCCGCTCAAGGCCAGCGGGCACGCTTTCGGTGACGAGATCGACCTGCAGCCCACCGACTGGGAACACGTCGAGGTCCGCGTCGACCGCCAGGTGCACTCGCGAGAGGACCTGGTCCGTCTCGGGCTGCAGATCGGCGACTTCGTCGCGCTGATCGCCAGCCCGGAACTGACCGCCGACGGCTACATCGTGTCCCGTCACCTCGACGGCAAGGCGGGCGTGGCGATCGCGCTGGCGCTGGCGAAGAATTTCGCCGAGAACAAAGTGGTGCTGCCGCACCGCACGATGGTCATGATCACCATCACCGAGGAGGTCGGCCACGGGGCGAGCCACGGCCTGCCCGCCGACGTCGCCGAATTGGTCTCGGTGGACAACGCGGTGTGCGCGCCGGGCCAACACTCCATCGAGGACGGCGTCACGATACCGATGGCCGACCTGCACGGTCCGTTCGACTATCACCTGACGCGCAAACTGTGCCGGCTCGCCGAAGAGCAGGACATCCGTTGCGCGCGAGACGTATTCCGGTTCTATCGCTCCGACGCCGCCGCGGCGATCGAGGCGGGTGCGGGCACCCGCGCGGCACTCGTCGGGTTCGGGCTCGACGGAAGCCATGGCTGGGAGCGCACTCATCTGGATTCGTTGCAGGCGGTGTACTGCCTGCTGCACTCCTGGCTGCAGACGCCACTGACGTTCGCCAAGTGGGACGCCAAGCCGTCGGGCAAGCTGCGCGACTTCCCGTCTTCCAAGCAGCCCGCCCCCAGCGAGCGGTGGGTGCCGTTGGCTCGTGGCGAACACGATTCGCCCGGCGAGGCGTCGCCGGGTTCGCACTGGCCCCCGTCGGAGGGGCCCCAGGCCTGAGGCGCGGCGCCTATCGGCAGCCGCGGGGGATTCGGTCCGCGCGCCAGCAGCGGGACTTCATCGGGACCTCGATCGCTTCGGCGCCGGAGAAGCGCGCGGTCAAGGCGGCGCGGGCATTGGCCAGTCGCGCCGCACGCTCGTCGGCAGACGCGATGATCACCCTGCTGTACGTGCCGACCATCGCGACGACATCGTCGATCGTCATGGTCCGCGCGAAGGTGAACGTCTCGCGGGAAACGTTGTGAAAGATCTGCGGATCGGGGAGCACGACGTTCTCGTGTCGCCGGCGGAAGCGGTCGGGGGATTCCGACTCGGGTGTGTCCTCGCCCGGAAGCAGGTCCAGGTCGCGGACCCAATCGACCTCACGATCTCGGCTGGTCCAAATCAGGCCGAATCGTCCGTGGTCACGCAACACCCGGCCGATCTCTGGAACGGCGCGCCGAGGATCCATCCAGTGCCATGCCGACGAGACGAACACCGCATCGACGGCCGCATCGGGGAGCGGGATCGATTCACCGGTGCCTTCGACGGCACGCACCTCGGGCGAGCGCCCGGTGAGCACCGCGCGCATGCGCGCGTCGGGCTCCACTGCGATGACCTCCGCCGCCCTGCTCAGCAACGCCCGGGTGAACAGACCGGTACCCGCACCCAGGTCGACTGCCACATCGCAGCGGGGCGGCACCAGCCAGTGCACCGCTTCTTCCGGAGGTCGGGGACGAAAGCCGTCGTAGTCCTCGGCGATCGAGCCGAAGGACATCGCGCGTTCCTGGCGATCGGTCATATCCGCCAAGGTAAGCCCGCTCGCTGGGCAACAGATGAGAAAGAGTTGTGTCTCACCACAGCGCGCTGTGATTGACTAGCGCGTCGGCCACCAACCCGATTCCGAAGACCAGGAACAACAGCCGCACCGACATCGGGCCGTAACGGGTCAGTACGCGCACCAGCCGACGCTGAATACGCTTGGCCCGCATGGTTTTTCTCATCGACAGCGCAAGGATCAGCAACGGCGGCGAGAGCGCGATCGCCCAGTAGACGATGATGGCCAATGGCCAGAGCGGCGGTCGCGGGTGCAAAGCCGCGAGCATGGCCAAGCCGGTGAGGTACGGAATGGCGGTTGGCGCTTGTCCACTACCGACCGCCAGCCCGAGGAATCCGAGCAGCCAGGGACGCTCCCGCATCGCCGCCAGCGCCCAACCCGGCGCCGACGATTGTGCGGTCAGCGGGAAATATGCCAGGCCGGTGAGCAGCAGGCCGAGCGCCAGTTCGCCGCCGAACCGGATGGCCGGTGTCAGGTGGAAGCCGACGACATGGGTCAAGAAGCTGAGACCCAGAACCGTGCACAGCCCGAACGTGGTGGTCACGACGAACACGCCCGCGATAAAGCTCAGGGCGCCCGGAACCGGCGACCGGCGGCGCAACCGGCTGTCGAAGACGACCGCCGAGACCACGCCCACGTTGAGGACGTTCAACGAGTCGAGAAGCGCCAGACCGGCAAGCGCCACCACGAGAGCACCCACGCGCTTGGACCCCGCCTACCGGGTGCGCTTGCCGGGCGCGGACATCGAGGCGGCGGTCATGCTGCAAGAGAATACGAGTCGCTGGGCGGCGTGTCCGTCCGAGGCGGTCCGGGGCGCTCGCGTTTGTGCATCACCGGCGCGGCTCGTATCGATCTCGATCCGGTCACACGGCACGGGGCACCGCGGCTTTGGTCGGCGCGCGTTTGACAATGCGGGGCATGAGGCAGACGTGGGTGCCCGGCAATGGCGCGTGAAATATCCCGCCAGACGTTCCTGCGGGGAGCCGCCGGAGCCTTGGCCGCCGGCGCGGTTTTCGGCTCTGCCCGGGCCACCGCCGCGCCGAATCCCACCGGCTGGGAGGGCCTGTCGACCGCTATCGGCGGGCAGGTGCTACTACCGGACAACGGCGCGTTCGGTTCGGCGAAGCAGGTGTTCAACACCAACTACAACGGCTCGACGCCCGCCGCGATCGTCACCCCTACGTCCGCAGCTGACGTGCAGAAGGCCATGGCGTTCGCCGCGGCCCACAACCTGAAGGTCGCCCCGCGCAGCGGCGGGCATTCGTACATCGGGGCGTCCACGGCGAACGGCGTCATGGTGATCGACCTGCGTCAGCTGCCCGGGGGCGTCAACTACGACGCCGCCACCGGGCAGGTGACGGTGACGCCCGCGACGAGCCTGTACGCGATGCACCAGACGCTGGCCGGCGCCGGCCGGGGCATCCCGACGGGCACGTGCCCGTCGGTCGGCGCGTCCGGGCACGCCCTGGGTGGGGGATTGGGCGCCAACTCCCGGCACGCGGGGCTGCTTTGCGACCAGCTGGTGTCGGCGTCGGTGGTGCTGCCCGGCGGCCAGGCGGTGACCGCGTCCAACGCCAGCAACCCCGACCTGTTCTGGGCGTTGCGCGGTGGCGGCGGCGGCAACTTCGGCGTCACGACGGCGCTGACGTTCGCGACGTTTCCGACCACCGATCTCGACGTGGTCAACCTCAACTTCCCGGCGGAGGCGCTCGCGCAGGTATTGGTTGGCTGGCAGAACTGGCTTCGCACCGCCGACCGGAACAGCTGGGCGCTGGCGGATGCCACCGTCGACCCGATGGGAACGCATTGCCGCATCATGGCGACGTGCCCGGCCGGTTCGGGCGCCGCCGTCGGCGCGAACATCACCAAAGCCGTTGGCGTCCAACCGACGGGGACCGAGAATCACACGTTCAACTACCTGGACCTGGTGAGGTACCTGGCCGTCGGGAACCTCAACCCGGCACCACTGGGATACGTCGGTGGATCCGACGTGCTGCCCGTCGTCGATGCGGCCACCGCCCAGGGCATCGCCCAGGCGGTCAACGCCTTTCCCCGAGGGGCAGGCCGAATGTTGGCGATCATGCACGCGCTGGACGGCGCCCTCGCCGATGTGGCACCGGGCGCGACGGCCTTCCCGTGGCGCCGGCAGTACGCGCTGGTGCAGTGGTACGTCGAGACCGGCGACGCGACGGCGGCGACGAATTGGCTCAACACCGCGCACCAGGCCGTGCAACCGCACTCGGTCGGGGGATACGTCAACTACATCGAGGCGAACCAACCAGCCTCACGCTATTTCAGCTCGAACCTGTCCCGGCTGGCCGCCGTGCGCCAAAAGTACGATCCCGGCCGAATCATGTTCTCGGGGCTCAACTTCTAGTGAATGGCGTACGCGTCTGACGCCGGGACATAATCCCGAGCATGACCGACACGGTAAATGTGACGCTGGATCGCGACAGCGTGGCGATGGGCGACGACGTCGAGTCCCATCGGGTCTTCTGGGTCATGCCCGAGTCGGCCACCGTCGACGACCTGCTGGTTGAGATCACCCGCTATGTACCGGGAATCGCCGGCCCGGCCGGGTGGATCGTCGAGGTCGACACCGAGGACCAGGGGCGTCGACGCGAGCTCGGCGCGATCTACACCCGCGATGACCTCAAACAAGAACCCCACATCTGCAGATTCGCGTCAGGCAAGACGACGTTGGGCGAGCTGGCCCGCTGGGCGCGAATCCCGGACCTCGACGTCTACGTCCGCTACCTGACCTGGGATATGGCGCGCCCCCTGGCACTCAGCGAACTGACGGCCGGCCCCACCTACACCGGCGCCCAGCCGACGAAGCTGCAGTCCGAAGCCGCGGCACAGGCCAATACCGATTGGACCCTGGTGCATGAGCTGAATCGACGCGCCGCCGCGATCGCTACCGCGCGCCGGGACTGGATTCGCACGATTATCCTCTCGCGGCACACGCCGCCGCCCGGGACCGAGGCGTTCATCGCCCGGAACTTCTACTACCTGGCCGATCGGCACTGCCCCGCCAGCATGGATGTGGCCGCGCAACTGTTGACGACCGACGAAGCGCGATACGAGAACCTCGAGCTATCAACCGATTTCGACACCCGCCCGGCGGTGGTGACCCTGGCGATGGTTCTTTCCGCGTTCGAGTGGAACGCCGTCCGCGGCAACTGGCGAGCCGGGGAACGCCCATACCTCAAGCCGTATTTCGAGTACCTCGAAGGCTGCGGATACCGGCTCGAACCCATCGAGCAGGTCATGGCGGGCCGCATCACCGCCGAGCAATTGAAGTTCTCGGCGAGCGACACCGCCAGGCTGGAGCGCATTCGCCGGCTGAGGGATCTCCAATACCAGCTGCGCATGAACCGCTACTACAACAAATCGCTCACTGACGACCAGTACCGCGCGGCTATCGGTTCGGTCCACGCCGAATTGACCGAGCTGGGTGAGCTGCCGGGCCCCATCTAGGCGCCTCGCGCGATCGCGGCAGCGCCGGCGCTAGTCGCCGGCGAGTTCGTCGAGCAGTGCGTGATTCAACCCGAAGGCCACTCTGACCTCGGCGACGATGCGATCGACGTCGCGCGCGCTCGGGCGGAGCGCGTCAAGGCGGGCACGATAGGAGTCTTTGTACGGCTTGGGCCGCATGGGGAATTCGTAGAACGCGACCCCGACGCCGCGAAGATCAAATGCGCGATCGAGGGCGTGGAGGATGATCCGGCCTCCGGAGAGGTCTCCGAGGTAGCGCGTGTAGTGGTGGGCCAGAAGCGAGCCACCCCACGCCAGCGCGGCGATCCGCTCGCTGTATGCGGTCGCGGCGGGGGAGTCGACATCCCGCGTGCCGTCGGTGCGCCAGTGCCGCAGATCGGCGTCGATGGCCGCGACGCGCTCCAATGCCGGGTCGTACACGGCGGCGACCATGGGGTCCTTGCGACAGGCCCGCATGGCATCCTCGAGGGCGGCGTACACCACGCGTAGCCGAAGCAGATATTCGGAATAGCCGCGCGCGGTCACCCGGCCGGCCAGCAGTTCGGAAATGAAAGCGCTCTGCTCGGCGGCGACGTGTTCGGCCGCCGACCCCTCCTTCATCGCGATCGACAATCGGCCGCGGGTTGGACTGTCAATCGGGCGCATGTCCTGCTCAGATTACCTTGGCGATTGCGGGCATGAAGGTGACGGAGGCAACCGCAACGCCTAGGCTCGAGTAATTGACACGGATGAAACGGGTGAGCCTCAAGCAACGGGGTGGCCCCACCGGCGTCGTCGTCGAATCTCGACTCGGCGCGTAGGGAGGGGAAATAAATTGGGTGCTCTAGGTATCGGGCTTTGACATCGGGCCCCGGGCGGCCACCCGTCGGCGAACCGACAGAGCTGATTGCGTGAAGAGCGGCGATTCCCGTGTCCTTCGGGGCACGGTGGAGAGCCCGCCGAGCGACGACCTCCTTCCGGTCGGCACGCCGATTGACCTCGATAACTGCGCGCGCGAGCCGATCCATGTCCCGGGAAGCATCCAGCCGCGCGGTGTCCTCGCGGTGGTGCGCGAGTCCGATTTCGAGGTGCGGCAGGTCAGCGCCAACGTCGGCGACCTGCTCGGTCGACCAGTGGATGCCGTCCTGGGGCGGCACCTGTCGGCACTGATCGGTCCCGAGCAGGCCGCTCGCATCGAGCAGACGGCCAGGACCTACGGCGACTTACGACATCGCAACCCGATCGAGTGCTCGATCGACGTCGGCGGCGAGCCGCGCGCGTTCGACGCCATCGTGCACCACGACTTCGGCGGTGTGCTCCTGGTGGAGCTCGAGATCGCCTACGGCGAGCGGCCGGTGTCGTTTCCGAACACCTACCAGGCGGTGCGGGGTGCGGTGGAGGAGTTGAACCGGGCCGAGACGCTGCCCGAGCTCTACGACACCGCCGCGCGGGCGGTTCGCGACCTGACCGCGTTCGACCGGGTGATGGTGTACCGCTACGACGAGGAGTACAACGGCGAGGTCGTCGCCGAATCCAAGCGGGAGGACCTGAACTCCTTCCTCGGTTTGCACTACCCGTCCACCGACATCCCGGCGCAGGCGCGTGCGCTGTACGAGAAGAATTGGATTCGCCTGATCTCCGACGTCGACTACACGCCGGCGCCGCTGGTGCCGTCCGTCGACCCGGCGAGCGGCATGCCGCTGGACCTCACGTACGCGACGCTGCGCAGCGTCTCGCCCATGCACATCGAATACCTGCAGAACATGGGCGTGCACGCCTCGATGTCGATCTCGTTGCTACGGCAGGGGAGATTGTGGGGCCTCATCGCCTGCCACCACTACGCCGGCGCCCACCTGCCGCCGTTCGGCACCCGAGCGGCGGCGGAGTTCCTCGGCTCCACCCTGTCGCTGCGGCTCGTGGATCGGTTCGAAGACGAGCAGCTGCACAGGCGGCTGGCCGCACAGGCGGTGCTGGGCAAGCTGACCGCCGCCACGCTCAACGACGCCGAGTCCCTGACGGGGGCGCTGCTCGGGGCGCCCGACCTGCTCGATCTCGTGCCCGCCGACGGTGTCGTCGTGGACATTCAGGGCGATCGCCGGGCCCTCGGCTCGGTTCCGCCGCCGGAGGTGGTCGCCGCCGTCATGGGCTGGGCCCGCGGCGCGGACGACGAGGTCGCCGTGACCGATTGCTTGTCGCGCGAGTTGCCCGGGCTCGGCCTCGATCCTCAACTGGCCGCCGGCGCGCTCGCGATCAACCTGCCCGATGGCCAGCACGCCGTCTGGTTTCGGCGCGAGGTGCTGCGCTCGGTGGACTGGGGCGGAGACCCGCACAACAAGGCGATAGCGGTCAGCGAGGGCGCGGCGGTCAGGCTGAGCCCGCGCAAGTCGTTCGAGCGGTGGCGCGAGGTGGTTCGCCGGCGTTGCGAGCCGTGGACGCCGAACGATGCCGAATCCGCCGGAGCATTGCGCCGCCATCTGGTGGAGTCGCTGTACCGCCGCACGCGGAGCGCGCTGCGGGTGGCCGAGACGCTGCAACGCAGCCTGCTGCCCGAGGCGATCCCGACGCTCGAGAGCTGGCACCTGTCCGCCCACTACGAGCCGGCCGCGGGCGACAACGTCGGCGGCGACTGGTACGACGCGTTCGAGCTGCGCGACGGCAGGCTGATCGTGCTGATCGGCGACGTCGCCGGACACGGCATCGCGGCCGCCGGGATCATGGCGGCGCTGCGCAACGCCCTGCGCGCCCAGCTGTTCGCCGGGGCGCAACCGGCCGAGGCCCTCGGACAGCTCAATGAGTTCTGCTTGCACATGCTGCCCGGCGCATTCGCCACCGTCGTCGCCGCCCGGGTCGACCTGTCCTCGGGACACGTGGAGGCCGCGTCGGCCGGCCACTTGATGCCGTTCCTGACCAACAGGGTGCCGGCGGCCGTCGCCGCGCCCATACGGCTGTCACCACCGATCGGCATCAAGGGCGTGACCTACGCGCCGAGCACGTTCACCATCGAGCCCGGGCACGGGCTGGTCTTGTACTCCGACGGACTGGTGGAGCGTCGCGGGGAGGCGATCGACGATGGCCTCGACCGGTTGGCCGCGACCCTGAGCCGCGCCGGCGAGCCACCCGCGTCCCGGATCTGGACGGAGATGGCGTCGGGCCACATCGAAGACGACGTCACCATCGTCGCCCTGCGTCGTCCCTGAGCTTTCTCGCGAAGCCGAACGCAGACGAGCGTCGACATCTACAGTTCGGCAAACACCGACGCGCAAGGAACGAAGTCGTCGTCGAGCGCGTCGATGTGAACGCCATGAACGGCGTCGCCGTCACGTTCTACGTCACGGCGTTCTTCGGAGTCCGCGACGGCGCGATCACGTACTGGCGGGAGTATTGGGACACGACGCACGTCGCTCAGCAGCTCGGCATCGATCCCGCGCTCATGTTCGCACCGCTGAACAGTTGAGCGCCAAGGGGTTTGGTGCGCGAAGCTAGCCCGAGGCGCTCAGGATCTTGATCGCGAAGACGAGCGAGTCACCCGGGCGGATGCCGGCGCTGGGCTGACCGTTGGGGTAGCCATCGGCCGAGGTCATCGCGACGGCGACCGTGGATCCCACCTTTTGTCCCGCGATGGCCTTCTGGAAGCCGGGCACGACGCCGTTGAGCGGGAAATCGATGGCGGCGCCGCGTTGGTAGGAGCTGTCGAATACCGACCCGTCACGCCCATTGACCCCCATGTAGCAGACCGACACCGTGGCCGCGGGTGAGACCACCGGTCCGTCTCCGGCGTGCAGGGTGTGCACCTGGGTCTGGGTCACGCTGAACGGGGGCGTCACGTCCACGCGCGGAGCTGTCGTGTCGGTGGATCCGGTGACCGCGACGCTGCCGGTGGTCCCGGTCAGTGTCCAGTCGGGCGTTCCACCGCTCTGCGGTAGCGCCGTCGGGCATGAACCGGCTGCCAGCGCGGTGTCCGGCGCGGCTATCGCCAAGACGGTCGCCGCGACGCAGGCCGCGACACAGGAATACACCACGGAAGACTTCACGGCCGTCACGCTACCGACCGCCCCTTGCATCGCGCGCAGGCGGCCCACGGGTCGTCAAACGCGCTGTCATTTCAGCGAGCCAGCTTCCGGAGCTTTCGATATTCTTCATCCGTGCTGCTTTGAGCCCCGCAGGTATGGCGGCCCGGCAGAAAGGGAGCGAATCGAATGCCCTCACCTCGCTGGCTGGCCGCACTGAGCATTCCGTTGATGGCCGGCGCTGCCCTCGTCGGCAGCGCCGCCACCGCAACTGCCAATACCCCCCAGGACGACGCCTACCTCGCACAGCTGCACGCCGTCGGCCTGACCTGGCCACCGCAGACGGAGGAGGCGCTGATCGGGGAGGCGCACCTGATCTGTTACGACCTCACCTGGGGCTGGACGCCCCAACAGATCGCCGACGACGTGCACGCCCACCTGAACGCGCGGGGCGTCACCCTGTTAGACGTCGGAACCATGGTCGATGCCGCACATTCGATCTATTGCCCCGGCAATGTGTGCGACGCCCCGTCCCTTTGCACCTGACAACGCTCCCGGGGCACCGCCCGACGCATCCGCGGCCCTAGAAGGTTCTCGTCGAAGTCAGATCCGGGCGGGCCTCATCGCTCAGCGCTGCGCAGGCCGCGCCCTGTCGCGCGGCGCGAAGCGCGTGGAGGCGGCCTTCGGCTAGCCGAATCGACTCGACCCGGGTGAGATGTTCAGCTCCGTAATGGCCGAGAAACAGGTAAGCAAATCCGCAGAAGTACTTTCGCGGTGTGTCTTATCCTGCTTGCGAACCTCGCCCGACAGAGTAAGGGGAATGTTGTCACTGACACGGAGCCGACTGGTGCTGGTCGTGTTGGCAACCGTCGGGCTCGTCGTGTTCGCGGCGACGTTGTTGACCTCGAGCGCCCCGGGCCGGGCGGTACTCGCCCCGGCGGGCTCGGTCGTTGCGGGCATACTCGCCATTGCGTGTGCGGTCATAGCCGCCCACGGTTCTCGAGGCCGCCAGCGCCTGGCCTGGGCCGCCATGTCTACCGGATTGGTCGGTTGGACCGCGGGCGAAGCGGTGTGGTGCTACGTCGCCTTGGGAGGCGCTCTTCCGGTCGCGGACCTCTCGCCGGCCAACCTGGGCTACCTGATTTTGCCGCTGTGCGCGTTGGGCGCCGCGATCACGATTCCCAGCCGGGACGACTCCCGATTCGGGATCGGCCTCCTCCTCGACGGCATCCTCATCACCGCGTCGCTGTTGGTGGTGCTCGTCATTCTGCCGCTGGGGCGGACGGCTCGACTCGCAGTGACGTTCAGCGTCCCGCAAGTGGTGTTGGCCGCCGCCGCCGGCGTGTATTTAGGGCTTGTCGCCACTGCCTTCATCGTGGTGCGCAAGGCCGAGCCGGGCCGCAAGCTTTCCCCGACGCTGATGATGCTGGGATGGGGAATCATCGCCGCCGCCGGGGTGGTCCACGCCTATCAGGATCATGCGGACCGGGCACCGAACGACCTCGTCGTTCTCGGTTGGGCCGTCGGCATGTACTTTTTCTCGCTGTCCGGTCTTACTTCTCGGCCGGGACCGGAGCCCGACTTCGGGTTTTCGCAACCGTCGTCGCGAGCGGCGCTCTGGCTGCCGTACCTGGCCGTGCTGCTGGCCATTGCCGTTGCCGCCGTGCACTTTTGGCCGGCGTACCGGGGTGAGGCGTTCATCTTCTCGGTCTGCGTGGTGCTGTTCGTCACCACCGTGGCCCGCCACATCTTGCTCCTGGACCGAAAGCAACGCCTCCTCGCCGCGGTATCCGACGCCGCTTTGCGGGACCCGCTGACCGGGTTGGCAAATCACCGCCTGTTCAACGATCGCCTGGCGCATGCGCTTCGCCTCCACGTTCAGCACGACGTGCCCGTCAGCGTGATGACGGTGGGCGTCGACGATTTCAAGCTGGTGAATGACACGCTCGGTTACGACGTGGGCGACGAACTGCTACGCGACGTCGGCGAGCGGATCCAGGCCAACATCAGCGACAGCCACACCGTTGCGCGGATGGGGGGCGACGAGTTTGCGGTGTTGGTCGAGGACCGTCCCGACGTGGCCGAGCAGGTTGCCAACGGACTGGCAAGGTCTTTCGAGGAACCCGTCGCCGTCGAGGATCACCGGCTGGACGTACGTCTGAGCATCGGCGTGGCCTCGGCCGGAACACAGGCCCTGACGCCGGGCGATCTTCTCAAACAGGCCGATGCCGCACGGTCGTACGCCCGGCTGCCCAGCTCCACCAACGTGCGGACGTTCAACTCTGAGATGGACGCGCAGCTCGCCGGGTTGCCGCCGCATGCCGGTGCCATCGCGCGATTGCAACTGCTCGGCGAACTGAGACGGGCCATTGAGAACGATTCGCTGACCTTGCTCTACCAGCCGAAATTTTCCATGTCGACCGGTTCGGTGACCGGAGTAGAGGCGCTGGTGCGCTGGCAGCACCCGCGGTTCGGCGTGCTGGGCCCCGACGAGTTCTTACCGCTGGTCCGCGAACACGGGCTGATACATGTGCTTACCGATCTGGTGCTGACGCGGGCCGTCTCCGACGCTGCCGCGTGGTACGCGGCGGGCACAGCGATCCCGGTCGCAATCAACCTGGGGGCGCCGTCTCTAGACAATGATGCGCTGCCGGACCGCATCATGTCCGTGCTCGCGGAGCGCGGGATGCCGCCCAGTTGCCTCACGATCGAGATCACCGAGGATTTGATGGTGGCCGACTTTGCGAGGGCCCGAACGGTGCTCAATCGTCTTCGTGAAAACGGCATCCGGGTGGCGATCGACGACTTCGGCAGCGGCTACGCCACTCTCACCTATCTGCGCGAACTCCCGGCCGACGAGATCAAGCTCGGCCGGGAATTCATAGCGCCGATCGTGCACGACGACCGGGCCGCCACCATTGCACGCTCGGTCATCGAGCTGGCATCCGCGTTCGGCATCGCCACCGTTGCGGAAGGTGTCGAGGACAGCGCCACCGCCCAGCGGCTCAAGGACTACGGATGCGATGCAGTACAAGGAAATTTCTTCTGCAGCCCGCTGCCCGCTTCCGAGATCTCCTGCGTCTCAGCGAATTCCACGCTGGCCGCACAGTAGTCGATCGGCGCCCCGAGTCATCAGCCCACCACCGAGCGCTCCAGCGAGGCCAGCGACTCGGCGAGGTAATCCTCAGCGAAGATCGGAATCTTGCCCACGCGGTCCCGAAAATCCTGCGATGTGCCGCTCCAGTCGTACGTGAGGGTGACGTCCGTTCCATCGCCGTTGGGGACGAGGTCGTAGCGCCAGAACCAGCCGCCGGCCGTATGGTTGCCGGCGTCGTCGAGCACGCCCGGCTTCCAGCCGATCGAGCGCTCCGCATCGAAGACATCGACCAGGTTGTGCGTGACGTAGTCGCCGCCGGCCTGTGGGAGGAACATGTTCATCGCGAACATCTGTCCCGCGGTGGTGATGGGGTCGGTGTCCACCGCATCGCGGACCCAATCGGTGGGCTCGGTGTTCTGGTGGCGGGACGGATCGGCGAGGACGGCGAAGATCTCCGCCGGGGTAGCGGCGATGTTGCGGGTAACGACGTAGCGTTCAGCGTTCATCGTTGTCTGCACCTGTCCGGGGGCCGTAGGCGGCCGCGATGGCGGGCGAGTCGAGCCACCCCGAGTAGGTGGGCCGTGACGGCCAGCCTTCGGGCGAATCGAGCCATTCCTCTTGGCGGCCCCACGGCAGGATGTCGATCAGCCCGAATGTGTGACTCAGTTGCTCGGTGCCTCGCCCGTTGGTATGCCACGTGCGGTAGACGGTCTCGCCGTCGCGGAGGAACACGTTGACCCCGAAGCCGCCGCCGGGCGGCGCGTCCATGTCGGCGGCGAACGGGCTCTCTGAGGACGAATACCAGTCCATGCGGTTGCCGACCCTGTGCTTGTAGGCGAGAGCTTCTGCGATCGGGCCGTTCGTCACGATGACGAACCGGGCGTCATAGTTGTCCAGGAACTCCAGGCGGGTGAATTGCGACGTAAAGCCCGTGCACCCGCTGCACTGCCACTCCGCGCCGTCGGACCACATGTGGTGGTAGACGATCAACTGCGAGCGGCCGTCGAACACGTCCGCCAGGCGAATCGGCTCGTCGGCGCCCATCAGGGTGTAGTCGGGCAACTCGACCATCGGCAGACGGCGGCGCTGGGCGGCGATCGCATCCAATTCGCGGGTGGCCGCCTTCTCGCGTTCGCGCAGTTCGTCGAGCGCCGCGCGCCAGGTTTGTCGATCGACCACGGGCGGCAGGGTCGTGTGTACGGACATGGGATCCACCTTTGCTCGAAATTCGTCGGTCCGAAAGGTCTGACCCGTGGAGCGTGCAGAATTCATCGCTGCACGCCGCCGACCTCCACCCACCGGCTCCCTCGGCCGGCCTGCCGACCCCGCGCAACCGAACCCGGCAGTTATCCGGGTCGCCCCGCACTTCGGGCCAAATCAGCTGTCGCCGAACGTAATTGGTCGGCGGAATGCAGCCGTTCCGGAAACCCGACGCGGGTGTAGGCCACCCCGCGCGGAGTGTGTACGCGCAGGTCCAGCCCGTACCGGTCGATGCCGGTGCACACCGCGGTATCGGCGTCCGGATAGCCGCCGAACGCGCGCGCCATCGCCGTCAGGGCGTCGCTGTGGTCGGCGTTGAGGTGCGCCAGGGCCCTCGGCGCGGCCGGCGCGACCGGATCCGGCGCGGCGGCCGCGTACTCGTCGCCGGTTGCCGAGTCCATCCGGCCGTAGCCACCCACCCAGCGCACCCTGCGCACGCTCAGCACCCAGAGGGTGAAGTCGGTGAAGTCGACGTAATGGCGGGCTTCGGGCACCGCGTTCAGGTAGGCGGTCCGCGCCGCGCCTTGGTCGTCGGCAAATGGGGGAGCGACCCTGCCCGCCAAGGTGATGCGGCCGCCCGCCAGCGGGTCAGGTTCGGCGGCGGGCGCGACGATGGACAGGCTCGCCCGCGGGTCGGCGGCCAGGTTGCGACCATGTTCGGCGAGGTTTGACACGCACAGCACCGGAGCCCCGCCCAGCAATCCATAGGCCACCAGCGACGCCCAGGGGTCGCCGTCGGGGGTTAACGAGGCCAGCGCGGCGGCGTTGGTGGCGGCCGCGATGGTGCGGGCCTGCTCCGCCGCCGATGGCCGCGTGGGGTTGGTCGGCGGCCGAAGCGGCGGGGGCGCGGAGGGCGCGCCGTCGGGGTCGCCATGGTCGCGAAGTGCCACGACCGCGAGGCTACTAGCCGGCGCGTGGGCGCCTCAGTCGATCGGCCGCCAGCCGCCGAGGACAGCCTCGCGGTACCAGCCCGATCGGTTGCGAACCTGGACCCCGAGACGGTTTTGGGCGTTGACTCGGCTGTCGATGATGTGGCCGTCGTCGACGTAGATGACGACGTGCGAGGCGCGGCTCGCATCTCCGTTGGGGTGCAGATAGATCAGATCTCCGGGCCGGAACGGACCTTCCTGCGGGACGCGGCGGCCCATCGGACCAGCGGTGCCGTCGGCCTGCTCGTGGACATCGCCGCCGAACTTGATGCCGAGACCGTAGTTGTAGACCCAGGCGGTGAAATTCGAGCAGTCCAGACCGCGGCCGGGATCCCAGGCGGTCAACCCCTGCGGGGCGTCGGGGTCCGGATTCTCTCCGAGCGCGCCGGCATAGGTCGATGTTGGTGGCTGCCAGCCGGGGATGTGATGGTGGCGGTATTGCAGGCCCAGCGGGTTGCCGGGGGAGTAGACGTAGCGCAGGGCGACGGCAAAGACGCGTTCCCGTCTCCAGGTGCTTGCATCACAACGCGCGTCTTGCGGGATATCCGGCGGCGGCAGGGCGACGGACCGCGGGCCCCATCCTCGGTTGAGGTAATGCCCGTCGGCGTCCGTGCGATACCAGTCGCCGGGAGGATCTTGCGTTTGCGGCAACCCGTCGCGGCTCGCGAAATCCGCTGTCAGGGAAGCCTTGTCGCATGCGAACGGGTAGGCGAACTCGTCGTTGTCCGCGTGAGATCGCCCGCCCGCCAGAGAAATAGCGATCACCGCAGCCGCTGTGCAGAGCATGGTCAACAGCGCCCGGGAACACTTCACGGAGTCACGCTACAACAGCGCCACACGACGCATTTTCCATTCCGGCATCGCATTACACCGCATCGCCGACGTGCGCGATCGGCTGCGGGCCCAACGACGGGTATTGACCTTTGTCCCCGGCTTCGTTCGATAATGCACATATCACGAGAGGAGGCCCGCGATGAGGACGGTCATTCGGCATCTTGTGGTCATCGCCATGATGGCATTCGCGTCGATGGCAGCCGTGACGATCGCGACGCCGGCCGTGAGTTCGGCCGACTGCGGCGCCGGCGAATGGTGGGACCCGACGGGCAAGGTTTGTCGACCCCTCGGGGTCGGGCCACAACCGTTGGCATGCGACCCGGGCCAATGGTGGGACCCGACGGCGAATGTGTGCCGGCCCCTCGGGGTCGGGCCACAACCGCTCGCTTGCGACAACGGTTGGTGGTGGGATCCCGGCGCCAACGAATGCCGCCCACCGGTGGTACCGCCGGCCGGCTAACGCGGCCTTCGCGCCTGTGCAACGGCGGCCGGTAGCTTTCGCCGCATGAACGACTCCGTTGTGGTGAGGGTCAAGCCCGGCAGCCGTAAGGGACCCCTCGTCGAGGTGGGTCCCAACGGTGAGCTGACGATCTACGTCCGCGAGCCGGCCGTCGACGGGAAGGCCAACGACGCCGTCACTCGGCTGTTGGCGGCCCATCTCCAATTGCCCAGGAGCCGGGTCGAATTGATCTCCGGAGCGGCGTCACGGCTCAAACGCTTCCGCGTAAATCCTTGAGGCGCGTAGGCGCGCGTCACATATCGCTGTCCTATCCCGTCTAGCGACCAGAGAGTACGACGGATGTCGGGAGGACGACACGATGAATCGCTTGAGTACGCCTGCGCAGGTCTATCTGATCGCGGTGACAGCGGCCGTGGGGGCGGTCACGGCCGGAATCGGGATCTGGTGCCTCGTCGATCCGGCTTCCTTCGCCGATTCCGTTGGTTTCGCTACGCACCGGCACTTCTTGCATGACGTGGGTGCGTTCCAGCTGGGCCTGGGCGTCACGCTGCTACTCGCACTGATCTGGGCGGACGCGCTGGCGACGGCGCTCGCCGCATTTCTGGTGGCGAACACCGTGCACACGGTCAACCACATCGTCGACCTCGACGTCGGTGGTTCCACCACGCAAGCGTGGGTGCTCGGTGGGACGTCGGCCGCCCTGCTCGTGGCGTTTGTGCTGCGGTTGCGCCAGCTCGGCCACGTGCTGGGCTCCGTGAGCACGGCGACCAGTCCGATGCTGGCGCCGTTTGTGCGTCAAAAGACCATCAGCCTCACCACCTTTCGCAAGGACGGCAGGCCCGGCTCCAGCCCGGTCAGCATCGTGGTGGACGGGGACCGCGCCTACTTTCGCAGTTTCGAACGGGCGGTCAAAGTGCGCCGCATTCGCCGTAACCCAAATGTCGAATTCGGCCCGGCGACCGCGTCGGGCAAGCCGACGGGATCCGCGCTGGCCGGCCGCGCGCGTCTGCTGGAGGGGGCCGAATACCAGCATGCGGCGCGTCTGCTCCGGCGGAAATATCCACTCCTGCATGGCGTGCTGGTGCCTTCGGCGCACCGGCTGATGCGGTCCAAGTTCGGCCGAACGATCCATGCGGAGTTGACTCCGATATCCGATTCCGTTGCCGGTCAATAAGTTCGGTTGTCACCGCGAGCACGGTGTCGGCGGGAGGTCCCGAGCGTTGCCCCGGCGTTCCGGGAGACCGTTCGGGGCCCGGCGTGCCGGTCAGGCGGCGATACCGTCCAGTTCGGCGATGTCCTCGGCGGTGAGGCGCAATCCCGCGCCAACGACGTTCTCACGCAAGTGCGCCCTTGAGGAGGTGCCGGGGATGAGCAGGATGTTCGGAGAGCGCTGCAACAACCAGGCCAGCGCTACCGATATCGGCGGGGCCCCAACCGGGCCGCGACCCTGGCAAGCGCCTCGGACTGGAGGGGCGTGAACCCGCCGAGCGGAAAGAAGGGGACATAGGCGATGCCGTCGGCTGCGAGGCGGTCGATCAGGTTGTCGTCGTCACGGTGGGCGAGGTTGTACATGTTCTGCACACTTACGATCGGGGCCATCGCGCGCGCCTCGGCGACTTGGTCATCGGTGACGTTGCTGAGGCCGAGGTGACGGATTACGCCCTGCCGCTGCAGGTCGACCAGCGTCTCGAAAGCTGCGGCGATCGGCTCGGGTCGAACGCCTTGGGCATCGCCCATGCGCAGGTTCACCAGGTCGAGGACGTCGACCCCGAGCGCGTCGATGTTTTCGTGGACCTGCCGGCGCAAATCCTCCGGCCGCCTTGCCGTCGGCCAGCCGCCCTCCGCGTCACGGCGTGCTCCAACTTTCGTCGCGATGAACAACGAGCGCGGGTAGGGATGCAGCGCCTTCGCGGATGAGTGTGTTGGTAATCCGCGGTCCATAGGCGTCGCTGGTGTCGACGTGGGTGATGCCGAACTCGACGGCTTCGCGCAGCACAGCGATGGCTTCGTCCCGGTCGGCCGGCGGCCCCATGACCCACGGCCCGGCCAATTGCATTGCGCCGTAGCCGAAGCGGGTGACGGTCGCGTCGCCCAACGTCCAGGTGCCTCCGGGCAACGGGGTTGCGGGTGCATTCATTCGCAATCCTTTCGTGGCGGGTGGCGGCTCAACCGCGGTATCGCGTGGCCAGCTCTGGACTTTGTGCGGCGAAAGCCGCGAGGTCTGCTTGAAAAACGGCATCGAGCAGGTTGGTGTCCTCTACGCCTGGGGCGCAGACGGTCTCGCCGAACTGCAGCCCCCGCAAACTCGCGGTGACGACGTCGTCGGCGCTCATCCGGGGCAGCGCGCTGACGTCCATGTCCTGGCGCTCGTGAAACTCGGTTGCCACCACGCCAGGGCACACCACCTGCACCACGACGCCGGTCCCTTCGAGCTCAGCGGCGAGGGTTTGGGACATCGCGACGAGGTGGGCCAGCGTCCCCGCATAGACGGCGCGGCGGGGCATCTGGGAATGCGGCGCGGGACCGCTGAAGGCGATCATCCCCGCCATGTTGACGATCGCGCCTGTACCGCGCTGCTGCATCCCACTGATTGCGGCGCGGGTGAGCATCGTGGGGGCGAGGACCTTGACGTTCACCAGTTCCCTGGCCTTGCTCGCGGGCAGTTGGGCCAGCGGCATGTAGTGGGCGACCCCGGCGTTGTTCACCAGCAGGGTCAGGGGTTCGGTGGTGCAGATCTCGGCCACCCGGTCGACGTCATCGCTATTGGAAAGATCGGCGACGACGGTTCGGACCTTGACCTCCGGGTGAGCATCGACGAACGCCGCCAAGCGCCGCTCGCGCCTGCCCATGATCACCAGGTCGTACCCGTCAGCGGCCAGGCGTTCGGCATATGCCCTGCCGATGCCCGAGGTGGCCCCCGTGATGAGTGCGAGCTTGGTCATGTCACTGCCTCCTTGCGGGCGGCTGTTGCGCACAACGCCACGCCCTCCGATCGCCGGCTCGCGCCGAGAAACGCTGCGATGCAACGTCATACGGGCGAAGCCTCTTAAAATGCTTCAAGTTCTAAGCAGTTACCCTCGGGCATAACTCGCTTCGACATCGAAGCATGCCCGGTTTTGGCGTGATCCCCACCACAGGCGCCAGAGTCCCGTCGGCTCGTCCTCGAGGACACGCGGCGTCCGCCGCTTGACTCAGCGTGACGGTTTCCCGCCGCCGGTGAATCGCCCGACGAGCAGTTCGAGCCGTTCCGCGTCCTGCCCGGGACGCAGTCGTCCGGTACGGGAGAGAGTGACTAGCCCGTGCAGGGCAGCCCACAACACTTCGGTGAGCGCGTCAGCCTGCTGCTCATCGGCGACCAGGCGTACCGCTTGCCGCAGTTCGGCAAAGCCTGCCGTGAGCTCCGGGGGAGTTTCTTCGTCGGCGAAGCGCAAGGTGGTCGCGCGGGTGAACATGGCGTCGTATACCGCCGGATTGTCCCGGGCGAAGTCAAGGTATGCCTGCGCAACTCGGGTAAGGACATCGCCGGCCGCTCCCGCTCCCGAACGGGCGTCGCGGATCGCGTCGGCGAGCTCGCCAAACCCGTCGACGGCCACGGCGTCGGCGATTTGTTCCATGCCGGCGAAGTGCTTGTACAGCACCGGCTGGCTGTATTCGATTTCGGTCGAGAGCCGACGAGTGGTGACGGCATCCCAGCCTTCGGCCTCGGCCAACCTGCGGGCCGTCGTCACGATCAAACTCCGCCTTGCGGCCCGCTCCCGCTCACGCCGATCCTCGATAGCCATACCCGATGGTAGCACGACTAGGAAAACTAGCGACGCTATTGACACGCTTTCGTCCGAGGGTTAGCGTCGCTAGCAGTGCGAGTAGAGGGAGTCAAGACATGTTCCAGCTCAGGATCTACACGCTGCGATCACCAGGCGCGCTGCAGCGGTATGCAACGGTGCACTGGGCACGCCACGTGCCCACCTTCGAGAGATTCGGGATCGCCACCCACGGCGTGTGGACCGAGCGAAGCGGTGGCGCCAACCGACTCGTCGCGTTGATCCAATACCCAGCGGGTGCCGACCCCGAGGACCTCACTCGACGCGTCATGGCCAGCCCGGACTTCGCCGCCGACATGGCCGGCTTCGACGTCGGCGACATCGTCGATGTCGAGACGAAATTGCTTGAAGCAATGCCATTTTCACCAATCCGCTAGAAGGGGTATTCGACATGACCGTTACCATCATCGGCTATTCGCTCGCCGGACTGCTCGCCGCGGGCATCATCTTCATCGGGGCGCGTTTCCTGCTCGGACCGCGCGTCGCCGCCGCCGGCTATGGGGTACTGCCCGATCTCGACCAGCCGGGCGCGGGCGCCTACCTGAGCGTCAAGGGCGTGCGCGACATCGCGACAGGACTGTTCGTCATCATCCTGATGGTCGCGGGCACGCCCCACCTGGTTGGCTGGGTTATGTTGGCCGCCACCATCATTCCATTGGCCGACGCGGCAATCGTGTTGCGCAACGGCGGCTCCAAGTCGATCGCCTGGGGCGTCCACGGCGGCACCGCCGCCGTCATGCTCGTCACCACCGCGCTGCTGCTGGTGTCCCGATGAGAGCCGATCTTTTCTCACCGCCGGGAAGCGCCGGATACCGGGCCGCGACCAACCCGCACAACGCAACGGTGCTGCAGCGCCCCGCGGCCGTAGCTCACCCGCGCAGCACCGAAGAGGTCGCCCAGGCCGTACAGTGGGCCGCCCAGCGCAATCTCGGGGTCGCGGTCCAGGCCAGTGGACACGGGGCGGGCGCACCGATCGAATCCGATCGGTTGCTGGTGGACACCTCCGGGTTGAACACGGTGCGCATCGATACGCAAGCCCGTGTGGCCCGAGTCGGTGCGGGCGCAACCTGGGCAGCGGTCAACGCAATTGCCGAACGCGACGGGCTGCTGGGACTGGCCGGCACCTCGCCCACGGTGGCCGTCGCCGGTTACACGTTCGGGGGAGGGGTCGGGTTTTTGACCCGCCCGTACGGGATGGCCAGTTCGGCGCTGCTGTCCGTCGACTACATAGATGGCAACGGGCAGATGCGGCGGGCGGCGGAGGACGCGCCTGACGCCGCCGATCGCGGGGCGCTGTGGGCTTTTCGAGGCGGGGTAAAGCGGCTACGGTCGAACGGCGAGGGGCGCGCCATCAGGGTGCTTATCGCCAAT
>NZ_LZJN01000132.1 GCF_001667735.1 Mycobacterium sp. E183 | reverse complement strand
CGTGGGCGGTGACCTGGACGGGGATGGGGTCGGCTCCGCACTGCCCGCTGCCGCGGCCGGCGATCGGGCCGGGCACCTACAACCTCGTCGTGCAGCTGGGCAATCTGCGTTCGCAGCCGGTGCCGTTCATCATGAACCAGCCGCCTCCGCCGCCGGGCCCGGTGCCCGGCCCGATCGCCGGCCGCGGCAGCGGGCAGTGCGGAGCCGACCCCATCCCCGTCCAGGTCACCGCGGTCGTCACCTGCTCGCCCGGTGTGAAGGTCTTGATCAGCGTCTCGTTGGACGGCGCGCAGTCCAGGTTCGACCACAGCCGCTTGTTGTCCAGCGAGTACACGTAGGCGGCCAGCACCGCGGCGCCGACGTCACGCTTGCACGACACCAGGCCGATGTTGGTGACGACCATGGTGAACTTCGGCTGATCACCGATGAAGTATTGCGGCGCATTGGTCAGGCCCTTGACGGCCAGCGTCGAATCGGGGCAGTCGTCGCCCTCTTTCAGCACCGGCGGCGGCTGCACCGCGGCGGTCGGGGTGGGCATCTCCGGGTTCTGCCCCTGTTGCGGCACCGGCGTGGGCTGCTCACCGGGCGCGATCGGCGGAGGCGCCTGCGGCGCAGGTGATCCCGGCTTGCTCTGAGCGGAATTGGGCTTGTCGGCACTGGCGGGCTTGGCGCCCGAGCTGTGTCCCATGAAGGCGATGACCGCGGCGACCACGATCCCTACGACGACGACCGCGACGCCCACGGCCAGGCCACGGCGCCGCCAATAGATCTCGGTGGGTAGCGGGCCACGCGGTTCCAGATCCAGCACGTTTGCAGCGTAGGCCCAGGTCACGTCGAGTTGCCTGACCCGCCCCGGCGTGTCGCGGGGTTTGCTGGCTGACGGCCGTGTTAGTGCCGGCCGCGCCGGAGCCTATTCGCCGATGTCCCCGACGTGGTCGACCAGCGCCGCGCGCCCGTCGGAAAGGTGATAGGTCGCGCCCGCCAGCGCCAGGGTGCCCGCCGCCACCCGCTCGGCGATCGCGCTCGAACGCGACACCAGCTGCGCGATCGTTTCGCGCACGTGCCGTTCCTCGAACTCGTCGACGCGACTGAGCCCGTCGCGGCGGCCCATCAGGATCGACGGCGCGACTCGCTCCACCACGTCCCGCACGAAACCGCCCGGGATCGCACCGTCGTTGATCGCGCCCAGCGCGGCCTTGACCGCACCGCAGCTGTCGTGACCCAGCACCACGATGAGCGGCACGTCCAGCACCGTCACCGCGAACTCGATGGAACCCAGCACCGCCGAGTCGATCGCCTGCCCGGCCGTGCGCACCACGAACATGTCGCCCAGGCCCTGGTCGAAAATGAGCTCGGCCGCCACCCGACTGTCGGCGCAACCGAACACGACAGCGGTGGGCTTCTGCCCTGCGGCCAGGCTGGCCCGGTGTTCGACACTCTGGCTGGGATGCTGCGGCTTTCCTGCGACGAATCGCTCGTTACCCTCTTTGAGTGCTTTCCACGCGGTTACGGGGCTGGTGTTAGGCATGGCTGACATCATGCCGCATCCGCGGGTGAACGGGCGGCCAAATATTCCGGGCGACGAGTTGCTCGAGTGGTACGAGCGATCCCGCCGCGATCTGCCTTGGCGTGAGCCCGGCGTGAGCGCGTGGCAGATCCTGGTCAGCGAGTTCATGCTGCAGCAGACGCCGGTGTCGCGGGTGCTGCCGATCTGGTCGGACTGGGTGCTGCGGTGGCCCACCCCGTCGGCCACCGCCGCCGCCAGCGCCGCCGACGTGCTGCGGGCGTGGGGCAAGCTGGGCTATCCGCGGCGGGCCAAGCGCCTGCACGAGTGCGCGACCGTTATCGCGCGCGACTACGGCGACGTGGTGCCCGAGGATGTCGACATCCTCCTGACGTTGCCGGGCATCGGCAGCTACACCGCGCGCGCCGTCGCCTGTTTCGCCTACCGGCAGTCGGTCCCGGTGGTGGACACCAACGTGCGCCGGGTGGTGGCCCGCGCCGTGCGCGGGCTGGCCGATGCCGGTTCGCCGTCGGCGGTGCGGGACATGGCCGACGTCGCTGCCCTGCTGCCCGCGGACGAAACGGCGCCGCGGTTCTCCGTCGCCCTGATGGAACTCGGCGCGACGGTGTGCACCGCGCGAACGCCGAGGTGCGGGTTGTGCCCGCTCACCCGGTGCGCGTGGCGCGACGCCGGCCATCCCCCGGCCCAGGGGCCGGCCCGGCGGGTGCAGACCTACGCGGGAACCGATCGGCAGGTCCGTGGCCGGCTGCTGGATGTGTTGCGCGCCAAGGACTCTCCGGTCACCCGGGCGGAGCTGGACGTGGCGTGGCTGACCGATACCGCCCAGCGCGACCGGGCACTGTTTTCGTTGCTGGCCGACGGCCTGGTGGCCCAGACGGCCGACGGCCGATTCGCCCTGGCGGGCGAGGCATAGTCGCGCCGATCAAAGGTCGTTGCCGGCGTAGGACTGGTTGAAGCTTTTGTTGGCCAGGGGGAAGTCGGGGACGATGGTGTCGGCCATCGCGACCGGCAGCGCAGGCCAGTTGAACCACGACGGGTCGACGATCTTGGCGCGACTGATCCGGTGGGCGGCGTCGGTTTCGACACGGTGGACGATGGTGCCGCGCCAGCCCTCGACGATGCCGATCCCACTGCGGGGGCCGTCGGTCGCCGGCAAGCTCTTTGTGTATTCGATTGGGCCGCTGTGTGTTTCGATCAGATGGCAGGCGAGTTCGGTGGAAGCCGCGAATTCGTCGCGGCGCACCGTGTAGCGGGCCAGCACGTCCCCCTCGACGGCGTCGATCTCGGTGACGGGCAGTGCGGTGGTGGGGTGTTCGATTCGGGCGTCCGTGCGAAGGCCGCTGGCACGCGCGACATAGCCCAGGCATCCGAGCGCGTGAGCGTCCTGTTGGTGCAGGACGGCGGTCCCGGCGAAGCGGTCATACACCACGGTGTTGTGCAGGGTCAGCTCGGCGACCTCGGCGACGTCGGCGGCGATGCGCCGCAACGCGCCCGAATCCGGCAGCGCCCGCAGCGCCACCCCACCCGGGCGCATCGCGCCGCGCAGCAGCCGGTGGCCGGTCACCGCGTCGTTGAGTCGCAGCAGTTGCTCGCGGATGCGTTGGGCGTGCGCGTGGGCGAGGCCGAAACCGACGTCGTTGGCGAGTGCGCCCAGATCGGCGGCGTGGTTGTAGAGCCGTTCGAGTTCGACGAGCAGCGCCCGCAGCCGGTGCGCCTCGTCGGGGAGTTCGACGCCGAGTGCGTCTTCGATGGCGAGGCAGTGGGCCAGCGCGTGCGCAACGGAGGTGTCGCCGCTGACCCGTTCGGACAATTCGACCGCTCCGCCGGCCGGCCGGCCCTCGAACAGCTTTTCCATCCCGCGGTGCACGAACCACAGTCTGGCCTTGAGGCGCAGCACGGTTTCCCCGGCGACGGAGAAGCGGAAGTGGCCCGGCTCGATCAGCCCCGCGTGCACGGGGCCAACCGGGATCTCGTATACACCAGGGCCCTCGACCGTGACGAACGGGAAGTGGCCGCTGGCATCGAGTTTGGGGGCCGGCGGCGCCGTGCGGCGCATCGGATACCATTCCTCCGGCCAGTGGGCATGACGCACCAGGCGGCGCGCTTTGGGATGGCCCACGCACCGGATGCCGTACAGGTCCGTCATTTCGCGCTCGAAGCGGCTGGCCGTAAACGACATATAGGCCAGCGATCGAATGGCCGGATCGTCTTTGGGCAGCACACATTCGAGTTCGACGCGGCGGTCCGGCCGGCCGGCGAGGAACAGATAGACGACCCGGTAGGCGGCGGAGTCGTCGTGGGCGGCGACCAGGGCCAAGCGGAATCCGTTGCCCAGCAGGTCTTCCGCCGAGGCCGCCAGCCCGTCCTGGGGTAGCCGGTGGCGCTGCCATTCGGCCCTCACCGCGCTCCCCCGACGTCGCTGGCGGCGGCGGTGAACAAGCCGGTGAGCGGACCGGCTGTGACGCCGAGGGCGATCGATGCGGCGATCCCGACGACGAGGGCGGCAGAAATCGTTCGGGGAACTGCGATTTCGCGTGCTTCGGTCGGGCGGCCCAACAGGATGCGGCCCGCGTTGCGCGCCAGCGCAGCGAAGGCGACCGCAACCAGCAACATGCCCGCGGCGAGCACCCAGGCCAGCCGCGCGTCGGCGAGTGATCGAACGATGGCCAGCTCGCTGGCGAACATGGCGAACGGCGGGAGGCCGAGCAGCACGATCACGCCGACGGCAATCGACACGCCGACGATCCGGGAGCGGCGCAGCACCGCGGCGATGTCGGCGATCGCGGTGGAGCCGTGCGCCGCCTGCAGCGGGCCGCTGGCCAAGAAGAGGACCGTCTTGCCGATCCCGTGTGCGAGGACGTGCAGCAGCAGAGCGGTGATGGCCAGCGAGGTCCCGGCCGCGGCGGCGATCGCGATCAAACCCATGTTCTCCATGGACGAGTAGGCGAGCATGCGCTTGAGGTCGGTTGTCACCGTGAGCATCAGAGCGGCGACCACCAGCGTCGCCAGCCCGATCACGAGCAGGCCCGAACGCATGAAAGCGGGTCCGGTGGCGGCGCCGATGATCGGCTTGAGGCGGATCAGTACCGAGAAGGCCACCGACAGCAACACGCCGCTCATCAGCGCGGAAACCGGTGCCGGGGCCTGGCTGTGGGCGTCGGCCAGCCAGGTGTGGAACGGAAACAACCCGGCCTTGGCGCCGTAACCGATGAGCAGCAGGCCGCCTGCCAACCGGGCGATGCCGGGATCGAGCCCGCCGGCGTGCGCCGCCAGCACGTCGAGGTTCAGCGCGGCGGCGGCCGGCGCACCGGCATGCTCGGCGGCGTAGTAGAGCAGCACGGTGCCGAGGAAGGCGACGGCGATGCCGACCGAACAGATCACGACGTACTTCCAGGTTGCTTCGAGCGCGCCGCGGGTGCGGCGGTGCCCGACCAGGAAGGCGGTGATCACCGTGGTCGCCTCGATCGCGATCCAGATGACGCCGATGTTGTTGGCGCACACCGCAACAACCATCGCCGCCAGGAAGCCGGCCGTGAGGGCTCCGTAAACCCGGGCACCGCGCGGGTCGGTGTGACCGTGCGCGAGTTCGGCGTCGAGGTAGCCGATGCTGGCCCAAGTGGCCAGTGTGGCAACGATTCCGATGACGATCAGCATCGTGACGGTGAGCGCATCGAGTCGCAGCAGCCCGCCTAGGGCGAACCGGGTTCCGGACCCGACGCGGACGGCGAGCGCCGCGCCGCACGCGAGCACCGTCACCGCCGAGAGCACGATCAGTGTCGCGGTCGCCCGGCGCCATCCGGCGACCAGGACGGCGACCGAAGCACCGATCGGAGTGAGGATCGCGGCGAGCAACAAAGCGGTCATCAGTCGTGCAGCTCCTGTAGCGCGTCAAGGTCGGCAGCACCGAAGGCGTGAGCCAACCGCCCCGTCAGGACTCCGATCACGAGGACCGCGAACAACACGTCCAGCGAGGCGCCGAGTTCGACGATCAGCGGCACCCCCGCGGTGAGCAGGAACGCGGTGGCGGCGATCCCGTTGTCCAGCATGAGGAATCCCGCTGCCTGCGACACGGCATGCCGCCGGGTGACCATGACGAGCAACGCGATCAGGACGACGGCGGTGGCGGCCGGGACCGCGGACGTGGTCGCGGCGGGCTGCAGGTTCACCAGGGGTTGGGTGGCGGCGAACGCGGCCAGCGTGAGCGCGGCCGTGATCAGCAGCGACGTGGCGGTGTTGATGACCGGGGTGGCTTCCCGGGGCGATCGTGACTCGGCGCCGCCCGCTCGGGCCAGCAGCCGCGGCAGCACCGCGACCCGCAGGGCCAGCACGGCCACCCCGACGCCGATAAGCGCGCCGTCACGGTCATACGCCCCGCGCAGCAGGGGGATGGCCGCCAGCGCGGCACCCTGCCACGCCAGCAGCCGGATGATGGCGGTCAGGTCGCGCCGCCACACGATCAGCACCGCGGCCAACAGCAGCCCGCCGGCGGCGAGGTCGACCAGCACCGAGAACGTCCCGTACGTCATGCCGGCACCACGAAGAAGTTGGCGGCGACGACCGCGAGTAACGCCAACAGGAACGATCCGGCCAGCAGTTCGGGTACCCGGAAGAGCCGCAGCTTGGCGACGAACACCTCGACGGTGGCCAGGGATCCGGCCAACACCGCGACCTTGGCCGCCACTGCGGCCAAGCCGACGGCGACGTCGACCGCGCCCGGTCGGCCGCCGGCAATACCCCAGGGGGCGAACAGGTTTGCCAGCAGCGCCAACAGCACGGTCAGCCGCATCCCGGCCGCCCACTCCACCAGGGCCAGCCGCGGGCCGGCATACTCCAGGACCATCGCCTCGTGCACCATCGTCAGCTCCAGGTGCGTGGCCGGGTTGTCCACCGGCAGCCGTCCGGTCTCGGCGACGATCACGATCACCAGTGCGGCGAAGGCCAGGACGGCGGCCAGCGACACCACCTGGCCCGGATGGGTGATCGTATGCGCCACCAGCGCACCGAGATTCGCCGACCCCGCCGGCATGGACAGGGCGAAGACCGCAAGCAAGATGGTGGGTTCGACGAGCGCGGCGATCGTGATTTCGCGGCTGGCGCCCATGCCGCCGAACGAGGTGCCGGTGTCGATGCCGGCCAGGGTGAGCGCGACGGTGCCGACAAACAGCAGTCCGACCACGGCGAACAGGTCAGCGCTGGCGTCCAGTGGTGACCCGGTGGCGACCAGCGGTGCGATCGCGGCGATCAGCAGCGTGGTTCCGGCGACGATCGCGGGCGCGGCGGCAAACACCAAGGTCGTCCCACGTGGAGTGATCTGTTGCTTCCCAAGCTGTTTGACGATGTCACGCCAGGGCTGCAGGATTCCGGCGCCGGCGCGGCCCTCCCAGCGGGCGCGCACCTGCCGGGTCAGGCCGACCACCAGCGGCGCCCCGGCCATGACGGCGGCGATCTGGACCGCGCCCGCGACGTAGGACAAGACATTCACCGGGCCACCACCAGCACGACGAGCACGCCGAGCGCGCCGTAGGCCAGATAAAGGTGCACACTGCCGGTGTGGGCGCGCCGGGCCACATCCGCCGCGACCTCGACGGCTCGGATCACCGGGGTATAGCAGCGTTCCTCGATGGCATCGACGATTCTGGTCCGGTAGGTGATTTTTTCGGCCAGATATTGCGATTCGGCGCTGTGCGTGACTTCGATGTCGGTGTCGGGGCGCAGGACGTCGTCGAACACCCGTTGCAACGGCTCGGCGAACGACGTTGCGGTGTACTGCATTCGCGCGGTGAGATCCTCCGCGCCGCAAGCCCACAGCGGCAACGTGGCGGCCGACGGGCGACGGCCGCGGCGCCAGAGCGTCAGCATCGCCGCGGTCACCGTGGCCACCACGACACCGACGGCGATCGCGCCCGGGGCGATCGACCCCTGCAGGCCGGGCAGCCGCACCACGGCCCCGAGACCGGTGAATCCGATTGCGCGGGCGGCCGGTAGCGCGGCGACCGCTTGGCGCAGCGCGGGTGCGATGACCGCGGGCGCCACCGCCATCGTCAGGCAGGCCGCCGCAGCGATTGCCATGGCGGCCAGCATCGTGGGTGGCGCCTCTCGGGCGTCCGCGGCCTGATCGGAACGCGGCCGCGCCAAGAACCCGATGCCGAACGCCTTGACCATCGCCGCCACGCCCAGACCCGTGGTGAGCGCGACCACCCCCACCGCCAGCGGCGTGGTCAACGCCAAGACGGCGGAATGCCCTCGGGCCGTGTGGATCAGCGACTGCACCAGCAGCCACTCGCTGACGAACCCGGCCCCCAGCGGCAGCCCTGACGCCCCGAGCGCGGCGACCGCGAACAGGCTGGTCGTCGCCGGCATCCGGCGGGCCAGGCCGCCCAGCCGGTCGAGGTCGCGCAGCCCGGTCGCGGCCAATACCGATCCCGCGGCGAGGAAACCGAGGCACTTGAAGGCCGCATGCGCAACGAGGTGCAGCATGGCCGCCGCGGTGGCGATCGCGGCCGGCCCGCTTGCGCCGGTGGCCGCGAACAGGGTGGCGGCGCCAAGGGCCAGCGTGATCAGCCCGAGGTTCTCGGTGGTCGAATAGGCAAGCAGCCGTTTGAGATCCGTGGCCACCGAGGCCTGCACCACGCCGTAGAGGGCCGACACCCCGCCGACGACCATCAGGGCCAGACCCCACCAGCGAGGCCCGGGCCCGAGCAGCTGCAAATCGAAGCGACAAACGCCGTAGACGCCGAGGTTGATCATCGCCGCGCTCATCAGCGCCGACACCGGGCTCGGCGCCTCCGGGTGGGCCCGAGGCAGCCAGGCGTGCAGCGGCACCAGGCCGGCCTTCGAGCCGAACCCCGCCAGCGTCAACAGGAACACCGCGGTCTGCGCGCCCTGCGGTATCCGGTGCAAGTCGGCGAACCGGTCTGCGCCGCCCGCCGCCGTCAACACCATCAGGCCGACCAGAATCGCCACAAACCCCAACTGCGTCATCACCGCATACACCAACGCGGCGGAGCGAACCTGCGGGCGGGTGTGGTTCGCCAGCACCAGAACCAACGACGCCACCGCCATCAACTCCCACGCCAGCAGGAACGTGGTGATCGACGCCGCCGCGGGCACCAGCAGCATCGCCGCGATGAACACGGGCAACACCGCCAGCGTCACCGGGCCCACCCGCTCGCGCCGGGCATAGCCAATCGTGTACAGCCCGACCGCGACGGCGACCGCCCCCGTGAGCGCCATGAAGAACCCGCCCAGCGGATCGAGGCTCAATTGGACCCCGGCCAGCGGCAGCAACCAACCGATGCGGACGTCGCGCGCCGATCCGAACATCCCCACGGCGCCCGCCCATAACCCGCCAGCGCCCAGCAGCGAGGTCAGCAGGCCGGCCCAGATTGATCCGGAGCCGTTGCGGGCCAACGTGTTTGGCTCGGGCGCCGCTCGGGTCGCCAGCACTGCGGTCACCTGCCGGTCACCGACCGCAGCGCCGCGACGATCTGGCTCGGTGTCGGCGGGCATCCCGGGATCTCCACGTCCACCCCCACCATTTCGCCGACCGCGCCGGCCACGCCGTAGGCGTCGGCGAAGACCCCTCGGTTGATGGCACAGTCGCCACACGCGATCACCCGACGCGGCAAAGGGGTCGCCTCGAGCGTGACACGCAGCGGGTCGGCCATGTTGTGCGTTACGACGCCGGTCACCAGGAGCGCATCCGCATGTCGCGGGGAGGCCACCAGGCGGGCGCCGAACCGCTCGGCGTCATAAACCGGCCCGAACGCGCCCGCGATCTCCACCTCGCACCCATTGCACGACCCCGCGTCGACGTGCCGGATCTGAAGTGAGCCGCGCACCCCGGCGGGCGGCGTGGTCACCGGCTCCGGCGCGGGTGGCGCGGGTTCGGCGATCCGGCCGACGCGCACGGCTTTGCTGATCCAGCCCATGCGCGCTACCCCGCGCCGCCGGCGCGCAGGCCTTCCAGCATCGCCACGCGGTCGCTGAGCACCCCGGTGAGCACCTTGCGCGCCACCATGAGCAGTTCGGCGATGTCCGGGGAGGCGATCGAGTAGATCATCGTGTTGCCGTCCCGCAGCGCGTCGACGACGCCGGCCCGGCGCAGGACGCCGAGCTGCTGCGAAAGGTTCGAAGCCTCGAGCCCCACCTCGGGCAACAGTTCGGCGACCGACTTCTCTCCCGTCACGAGCAGCTCCAGGATCCTGATTCGCGCGGGGTGCCCCAGCGTCTTGAAGAACTCCGCTTTGAGCTTGTAGAGCGGCTCCGTCACGATAAGTCTCCTGAAGGCAGCAAAGTTTCTAGGGTTTAACGATTTAAGAATTTATCATATGGTGCCGCGCTTCTCACCTCGGGCGGTCAGGCCCGAACTCAATCGCCGGCGAGGAATGACTCGACGGCGCCGCGATACACCTGCGGCGCTTCGTCGTGAACCAGATGCCCGGCTTCCGGAACCCTTAAATACTTTGCGACAGAGCTCATTTCGGCCATTTCTCGCATCTGCCCCGGCGGGGTGACCGAGTTGCCGGCCTCGATGAGCAGCGCCGGGGCGCGCACCGCCCGCCACTGCTCCCAGTAGTCGCGGGTGCCCCATTCGGCGGCGACCTCGATCCAGCGCGCGGGGTGCCCGTGCAGGCGCCAACCGGTGGCGGTGCGGTCGAAGGCCTCCAGAAAATACTGCCCGGCAACGGGGCCGAACTCGTCGTATACGCGCTGTGCGGAGTCGAATTCGACCGGCAGGGCGTGCAGCCACGGCTCCCAGGGGCCGGTCGTGCGCCCGCGGAAGTCCGGCGCCATGTCCTCGAGCACCAGCGCGGAAACCAGTTCCGGACGCTCCGCGGCCAGACACCACGAGTGCAGGGCACCCATGGAATGCCCGACCAGCGTGACCGGCGTGCCCAGCGCGCTCACCGCGTCGGCCAGGTCGGCCACGAACCGTTCGGTGCTGATCGGGTGTGGGTCGTCGACGCCGCGGCCCCGATGCCACAAGGCGTCGTAGGTGTACACCGCGCCCAGCGCGGTCAGCCACGGCAGCTGCCTCGACCACGTGGTGCCCCGGCCCATCAGGCCGTGCACCAGCACCAACGGCTCGCCCCGCCCGCCGCGGCAAGTCAGCAGATCACCGGCCATGTCACCATCCTGCGTGCCCCGCCCTGCAGTTGGACAGGCCGGGCGAAGGGGTAGCCTAGCGGCATGTCGCCAGTGGTGAAGATCAACGCAATCGAAGTACCCGCCGACGCCGGACCCGAGCTGGAGAAGCGGTTCGCACACCGGGCGCACGCGGTCGACAACCAGCCCGGCTTCCTCGGGTTTCAGTTGCTGCGCCCGATCAAGGGCGAGAACCGCTACTTCGTCGTGACCCAGTGGGAGTCCGAAGAGGCATTTCAGGCGTGGGCGCAGGGGCCCGCGATTCAGGCCCACGCCGGCGAGCGGGCCAACCCGGTGGCGACCGGGGCGTCGCTGCTGGAATTCGAGGTTGTGATGGACGTTGCCGGCAACAAGCAGGGTGGCTAGCGGGTTCTCGGCCCGGCGCCGCGCGGTGGCGTTGAGTGCCGCCGCCGCATTGGTAGTCACGTTCGCGCCCGGTTGCGCGACCTCCCCCTCACCGCAGGCGAACGCGGCCAATCCCGGGCGGCAGATCGACGTACGAACGCCACCCGGTATCCGGGCCCAGCAGACGCTGGACATGCTCAACTCGGACTGGCCCATCGGCCCGGTTGGGGTCGGCACGCTGGCCGCACCGGACATGGTCAAGTCGGTGCAGACCACGATGGAGGGCCTGTGGTGGGACCGCCCGTTCACCCTCGACGGCGTGGATCTGGGCGCCAGCAGGGCCACCCTGCACCTGACGTCGTCCTACGGTGCGCGCCAAGACATCCGGATACACACCGACGACGGCGGGTGGGTCGATCGGTTCGACCTCGAGACGCAGGCGCCGAAGATCGATTCGTGGCACGACATCGACGCGGTGTTGAGCAAGACGGGGGCCCGCTATTCCTACCAGGTCGCCAAGGTGGACAACGGGCACTGTGACCCCGTGGCTGGGACCAATACCACCGAATCCTTGCCGCTCGCTTCGATTTTCAAGCTGTACGTGCTGCACGCCGTGGCGGGCGCCATCAAGGACGGAACGATCTCCTGGGATGATCGGCTGACCGTCACCGACAAGAGCCGCGCGGTGGGCTCGTCCGGCTTGGCTCTGCCCGCCGGAGCGCAGGTTTCGGTCCGAACGGCCGCCGAGAAGATGATCGCGACCAGCGACAACATGGCCACCGACCTGTTGATCGGAAGGCTGGGCACCCACGCGATCGAGCAGGCGCTGGTCACGGCGGGCCACCACGACCCGGCGAGCATGACGCCGTTCCCCACGATGTACGAGCTGTTCTCGGTCGGCTGGGGCAAGCCGGACCTGCGCACTCAGTGGCAACACGGGTCACCGCAAGTCCGCGCCCAACTGCTTGCCCAGGCGAATGCGACTCCCTACGAACCGGATCCGACCCGCGCCCACACGCCGGCGTCGTCCTACGGTGCGGAGTGGTACGGCAACGCGGAGGACATCTGCCGGATCCACGCGGCGCTGCAGGCCGACGCCGTCGGCGCGGCCGCCCCCGTCAGGCAGATCCTCTCCGCGGTGTCGGGCATCCAGCTGGACCGCGACGTCTGGCCCTACATCGGCGCGAAAGCCGGTGGCCTGCCGGGTGATCTGACCTTCAGCTGGTACGCCGTCGACAAGACGAAGCAGCCGTACGTGGTCAGCTTTCAACTCAACTGGCCACGCGACCACGGGCCCAACGTGACCGGGTGGATGCTGCAGGTCGCCAAGCAGGCCTTCGCGCTGATCGCACCGCGCTGATCGTCACCCTCCAGCCACCGCTAGCCGGCTTGCGACCCAGGGGACAGCTCTCCCACAACGGCGACGAGCGCGTCGGCGCCCTCCCAGTTCAGCAGATGGCCGGCGTCCGGCACCGTGACGAGCCGTGCGCAAGGTATCCCGGCGGCGAGCCGTCGAGAGTGAATGGGCGGGGTGCTGCGATCGGCTGAACCGACCATGACAACCGTCGGAATCGAAATCTCCCCCAGGCGGGGGTAACGGTCCTCCCGCCCGAACGCCCGTAGGATCGGCGTCAGGGGCCCATGCTCGCGCATGTGTTTGTCGAAGAACTCGATGAACACCGAAATCATTGCCGGGGAGGGGCTTTTCCCGCATTGCGCCGCGCCGAAAAGCACCCCGCCGACCCGCGTTCGCACCAGCCAGCCCATGAGCCCCGACCTCATCAGCGGGATCTGCAGCCTGTTTTGCGGCGCACCGTCGTTGATCCGGCCCGCCCATGTCGCGAACAACACCAATCCCCGCAGCCGGCCCGAGACGTCCTCGTGGTCGAGCACCGCACGGACGGCGACGAAGCCGCCCATGGAGTGGGCTACCAGGACGCCATCCTCGACGTCGAAGTGCCGCAGGATGGACGCATAGTCCTCGGCCATGGGCGCGGACCCCACGCCGGCCGAACCAAGCGTGGAGCTACCGTGTCCTCGTTGGTCGAAGGCGATGAGGCGGTAGCCCCGGGCCAACAGCTCATCCCAGACGATGTTCCACTCCCCAAGCGTGCCGCCGTAGCCGTGCGCGAAAACGACGGCGGGCCCCGCGCCGGCGGTGATGGCGCGCAGCACGGTCCCGTCGGCTCGGCTGATGAAGTGCTGCTCGCCGCGCTGTTCGGTGGCGAGGCGCTCACGAGGATAGGGATCGGGATTGTTCTCGATCCGCGCGACGACCGATTGGGCGGCATAGCGAGCGGCCAGGGCGAGAAGCCCGGACAGCGTTACGGCGCCGACCGGCTTCGTCAGGGCGCGGGTCACCGCGGGCCGCCTCCCCGTCGAGCGGGATTTCGGAGACTGTCTTCGAACCATTGAGGCTCCCAGATCTTGCCCGGCCGGACAACACGTGGTTCAACGACGCTTACGCAGTGGATGCGTTGCGACGCTGGCTGATTCCGGTGGCAACCGGTTACTCGTCGATACGTTGCCGCGAGCGACCGGCCCGGTAGGCGGGCTAGTTGTTGGATGGTGGTGGTTGGGGTTGGAAGGGTTGGTACCACCACCAGTCGGCGCGCTCGCCGGTGGGTCCCGGGCAGGGGGCGACCGGGGGGGGGGGCT
>NZ_LZJN01000131.1 GCF_001667735.1 Mycobacterium sp. E183 | reverse complement strand
CACATGACCGCCCTGGCGGCGATGAACGCACCGGTAGCGCCGAACGTGGTGCCAATGCGCCGTCCATCCTGACCACGCACAGCCCACACCTACGATGACTTGGCCTTGCTACCGAAGATGATGCCAGCGACCGCGCCCACGAAAAACCCGATGATCGCGGGGATGATGCCGTGGATCATCCACCCCAAAGCCCCGCCCGCCAAGCCGCCGATGAAGCCAAAAACCTGCTTGGCCTGATCTGTGCTTTTATCCGCGTGACACCACGGACAGACCTTACCGGCGAACGGGATGTCTTTTCCGCAGTTAGAGCAACGCATACTCTGTCCCTTCTCGGCTGCCGCTACACCGTCGCAAACCGACCTCCTTCACGCAAGGCATTACGGAATCTCCCTGGCACGAATGCCCCGGTCGCGCCTAACGCGGTCCCGGCGCGCCGACTAGCTGACCGTCATCGCGGCGCGCCAGCTGGTTCGGCTGGAGGTCGGCACTTATACTTGTTGACAGTGCACTCCGATGCGGCCGGTGAAACAAACGGCTTCGGTACCAGCGTCGGAGATGACCGCAAGGTCTGTGCTCTAGTCGAAAGGCCCCGGCCTCCCCTACGGGTTTGAGGCCGGGGCCTAACGAATCAAAGGCCCGACGTAAAGTCGCTCCAACCAGACGAAGCAGCGAGTCCGAAGGCACCGGTGCGCTCGATGGCGAGGTTGTGTGCTGCCGCACTTCCATGCTCCCAGCCGAATGCGTCTTCGACCGTCTCCGCCTCCAACCGATCACTATTCGTAACGACCAGGATCTGCGGCGGGTTCGCCCGAGCTTCCCAGCAACGACTGAGCATGTCATTCACGCATATATCGCGGAAAGAGTAGCCTACTATTAGCCAATTGTTGGCGTCCTTGAATCCGGATTCAGCCACACGGTAAGCCAAGTCATACGGGTATTTAGTGACGTGGTCAGCTTTTTCATGTTGGTTGGCTAGAACCACTAAAGGCCTGCCAGTGAAAGTATTTTCATTTCGAAAAATCTCCCAAATCTGACTACGAACGGCCTCAATCGGGAGCTTCCGATAGTCGTCTGGTCCGAATCGCCAATACGTCAGCGAGCCGTGGAGATGAAGCAACCTGATGCGACGCTGCTCGAAGGGCATGAACTCGGATGCTGCGGTTCGTAACGGCCAACTCCTGTACGGAATACCGCCGACTTTGACCGTTCCAGCGTCATAGCGGCCGTTGGCCATATCGGTCAGGTCGCGCCAGTACGTCTCCGCCAACACGGAAAGAACTAGAGTATCGTAGTTCAAATTCGCGACGGTCACGCAGTCCTGGAAAGTCGACAAGACTGATTCAAAAAACGATCTCAGGGGCTGGCGCCTCGCGGTATCAGAATAAGATCGTTCCGATATGATCTGCAAAGTATGGCCGATGCCTCGCCGTTGCACCTCACTTACGAAATCTCGGACCTTCTGGATTGCATTAGCAATTTCTTTATCAGAATTCTTGGTCAAGTCCGCGAAAACTGCGAGGTCTTCCAAAATGTCGCTCTGACCACCGAAGGCTCCGATCAACACCTCGAAATCGGTGACCGGGTCTCCTGTCGGTTGGTGTTGGGCAACTTTTTGCATCGCTCTCGCCACTGCGTCGCTACCCGTGTATTCGGCGGTAAAACGAGTAGTCATCTCCTGGCTGATGCTGCCGAGTAATAGTTCGTTGCTGAATGCGATGCTGAGACCGTTACCGATAAGCATCGCCAGGTCACGATCCCCAGTCATCGGTAAGACCACCTCTCCGCACGGCCCGCTCACGATCGTACGGCGGTCGGTGGCCAAGAGTTTTGTTTGCTGCGCTTGTCGCTATCGTGTCGCTGTGTTGGGAGGTATCTAGCAATGCTCCCTAAGTGCTCACAAAGGCGCAACCAACGCCCGAAAGTCTATCTGAACAGTGAATATCCTCGCTCGATTGTAAGCGCTCGTGAGCGCAGCTAATGCCCTCAAAACATCCAGAGCAGCTTCCCAAGCTGAATACGCGGGTTCGATTCCCGTCATCGGCTCCACATTTGACCATGGCATATAGCCCGGTTCCCGCCCCGGCGAGGCCGGTTGTCCCCCGACGGGTTCCCTTAGATCGTCACTGAAATACCGCGAGCATCGGCACTGCCTCATGCCGCCGAATAGCTGAGATCCGCAACTCCGGGCGATAGCGTGAGCAAACAAGAATCGGCGTGCGTCGGGCGCTGAACAGCACGGCTAGGAGGGTGCGCAAGGTGACCAGTGAAGAGACCACCCAGCGAGCGCCAGCCGTTACGCAGACGCGATCGTCTCGCCGAACGGGGGCACGGTTGCAGATTCTCTGGGCATCGTGTTGGGTCTTGTTGTTCCTCACGCTGGTCGCCGCGCTGGTTATGGCGGTGCGTCCGTCGCTGGCTGCGCAAGCCGGGGCCGCCCAATTGGGCTTTCTCGTTCTGTTTGTCGTCGTCCATGCGTGGCTGGGCTACTTCGCACGAGGCATGGCCGCATTCGTCGCCATCGCCGGCGTTGTTGCGTTCGCAATGGAGGCAATCGGTGTCGCGACCGGTTTCCCGTTCGGCTCCTACACCCATCACCTGCCCGGTCCGAAGCCCCTGGGCGTTCCCCCAGTGGCCATCGTCAGCTGGATCATTTTCGGCTGGCTGGCCTGGGCACTGGCCCGGGTGATCATGCGACCCGCTCCCGATGTGGCCGTGGGTGGCGCCGAACGCTTTACGACGCCCATCGTGGCGACGTTCATTCTTGGGGGTTATGACCTGGTAAACGACCCCATCGGTGCGACGGCGCACGACTGGTACTCCTATCACCACCCGACCGGCGCGCTGGAAGTCCCGCTGACCAACTATCTCGGCTGGCTGCTGACGGGCTGGCTGATCTTTCAGCTCATAGCGCTCGTCGAGGCGCGATTCCCCGGGAGCCCCGCCACCCGAACCCGCCCCTATTGGCTGCTGCCGTGCCTGTTCTGGCTTTCCACCGCCACTCAGGTCTTCGCCGCCCTGATCCACCCGCCGGACGGCGTTGCGGTCCGCGGCGGCAAAACCATCCAGATTGCCGACGTGTACGAGTCAGGCGCATCGGCAGCGTTATTCACCATTCTTCTCACGGGAATCATGGCGCTGGTACGCCTCTACAGTCGCCAACCGCCGAAGATCCCTCATTCCTGTACAGAGGAGGCCTGATCGTCGGTGGGTGGGGCCGCAACCGCCCGACTGGTGCGAGTCGGCCCGCGCCAGCGCGTTTCTCGGAAACTGGATGCCCACCGAGCTCGCGCCGTAATTCGGCGGGAATTTCGGATGGCCGGTGGTTGGCAAACCGGTACCGCGGGTAATGGCTAACTCGGGGCCACGTGAATGCGTGCCATCAGCGATACGCCGAGGGAGTCGCCACGCCAATGGACAGCTCTTCCGCCACACCGGTGCGCGTCAGGAGCGCGCCGCACGACGCGCTGCGCCGCGGCGAACGGCCGATCCCACCCGACGATGACCCGTTCTACCGGGCGCCACTGGGATACGAGCACGAAGAGCCGGGCACGGTGTTGCGCTCGCGCGACGTGGAGATCGGATTTCTGGGTCTCATCAGTCAACGAGTGAAAGCCACTCAGTTGCTGTACCGCACCACGAATCTGCACGAAGAACCGGAAGTCGCCGTGACGACAGTGCTGGTCCCGGCGCGGCGTGAGTCAGACGTCGCCTATCCGGTGCTCTCCTATCAATGCGCGATCGACGCTGTGGCGTCGCGCTGTTTTCCCTCGTTCGCCATGCGGCGCGGCGCGGGACCGATCGGTGCGTTCGTCCAAGCCGAGTATTTGTTGGTGACGGCCGCGCTGGCCGAAGGCTGGGCGGTTTGCGTACCCGACCACGAAGGCTGCCATGGCATGTGGGGCGCTCCGGTCGAGCCCGGCTATCGGATTCTGGACGGGTTGCGGGCCGCGATGCGGTCCGGGCGCTTGGAATTGTCGCCGTCCGCACCGGTGGGTCTGTGGGGATATTCAGGGGGAGGACTGGCGTCGGCGTGGGCGGCCGAATTGTGTGAGCGATATGCACCGGAGCTCAATATCGTTGGCGCCGTTCTCGGTTCGCCCGTCGGCGACCCGGGCAGTGTGGCGCGCCGCCTCAATGGCAGCTTCTTCGCCGGTCTCGCCGCACTGATGATTTCCGCATTGACGCAAGTCTTTCCCGGCGCGCAAAGGGTCGTCGATGAGCACGCGACCGACGAGGGCAAGGCGTTGCTCGACGAGTTGCAGACGATGACGACTGCCCAGGCGGTATGGCACTTCCGCAACGTCGACATCGGGTCCTACGTCGACATGACGGCCGACGAGCTGTGGGACTTGCCCGAAGTGCGCCACATCTTCGACGAGACCAGGCTCGGCAAGTCCGGGCCCAAGCCGCCCGTGCTGGTCGTACAGGCGGTGCACGACGGAATCATCAGCGTCGACGATGTCGACGCACTGGTGGCTCAGTATGAATACCACGGCGTGTCGGTCACCTACCACCGCGACCGGTTCTGTGGGCATCTGCTGTTGCATCCACTGTCGGCGCCCATGACGCTGAGGTGGCTGCGCGACCGATTCACGGACCGGCCGATCAACGAGCACCGAACCCGCACGGTGTGGCCGACGCTGTTCAACCCCTCGACCTACCTGGGCATGGTCAAGTTGGGCGTCATCACGGCAAAGGTCGTCCTCGGGCGCAGCGTCGAACGCCAACCGCTGTCGACGACGTGAGGGGTTACGGCGCGTAACGCCCGTGCTCGGTGACGACGGCGGTGATCAGTTCGGCCGGGGTCACGTCGAACGCGGGGTTGTAAACGTCGGCGTCCGGCGGCGTGACGACGGCGCCGCCGAACGTCCGGACCTCGTCGGGCGCGCGTTCCTCGATGACGATGTCGGCGCCGGTGGCGAGCGAACTGTCGACCGTGGACGACGGCGCGACCACGACGAACGGCACGTCGTGATGGCGCGCCGCGATGGCCAGGCCGTAGGTGCCGATCTTGTTGGCGACGTCCCCGTTGGCCGCGATCCGGTCCGCGCCGACGAGCACGCAGTCGACGAGGCCCCGCCCCATCGCCGCCGCGGCGGCGCCGTCGGTCTGCACCCGGTATGGCACGCCCGCCCGCGCCAGCTCCCACGCCGTGAGCCGGGCACCCTGCAACAGCGGCCGCGTCTCGTCGACGAGCACCGACTCGACCAGTCCGCGTTCGTGCAGGTGCCAGACGACGCCGAGCGCGCTGCCCCACGCGACGGTCGCGAGGTGGCCGGCGTTGCAGTGGCTGAGCAGCCGCACCGGACGGCGATCACACACGGCGAGAACGACTTCGGCGGCATGTGCCGAGGCGACGCGGTTGAGGCGTTCGTCCTCGTCGAGAATCTCCAGCGCCTCGGCGAGCACGGATTCGGCGCCGGCGTCGAGCTTATCGAGCGCGCGCGCCACCCCCCAGCTGAGATTGACGGCGGTCGGCCGCGCCTTCGCGATCCGTTCGGCCGAGCCGCGCACGTCGCCGCCCTCGCGGGCCGCGAGCACCACGCCGAGGGCGCCCGCGGCGCCCAGCGCCGGGGCCCCGCGCACGGCCAGCCGGCGGATCGCGTCGATCAGCTCGTCGACGGTGCGCAGCGTCAGGACGCGATAGTCGGCCGGCAGCGCCGTCTGGTCGATGATCGTGACCGCGTCGCCGTCCCAGTCGATGGTCCTGCGCACACAGGTGACCCTAGCCGGGGGCCTACAGCCTGCCCGCCACGAAGCCCGCGGCCTGATCCACCAGACCGGAGCCGATGTAGGAGGGCTGCAGGTGCGCCGGCCAGCTCGTTCCCCTGCCACAGATGGGGTCACCGGCCGCGCACTGGTCGATTGTCTTGCCCGCGAACGCCGGTCCGACACCGTGGGTGCCGTTGCCGAACAACGCGACCGCCGCGACGTGCCGGTCGGTCCCCGGTGGCAGCCCGCCCCACAACGCGCGGTCCACCACCTCGGCGCCCAGCGAATAGCCGCCAAGCACGATCCGGGTGTTGGGGCAATCCCTGGCCATGGCTTGCACGTGGGCACTGATGTCGTTGGCGCCGCCTCCGGTGGTGATGTTGGCGGGATAGTTCACCCCGTACACCCCGATCGACTTATTCGTCTTGGCGCGCAGCGAATTGACGAGCGCGTCGCCGACCGCGCCGACGCCGGGAGGTTCCTCCCGGCCGCGCGCGAAGACCACCTCCGCGTCGGGGCACGCCGCCGACGCCAGCGGCACCGACGAGATGGGGAGGGGAGCAGCCGCCGGCCCAAGCGCCATCGCGCCGGCGACGATGACAACGGACGGCACGCTCGCGACGAGCCTCATAACGCGATATTACGGAGTTTCTCGAGGCGTCGCCGATGCTTTGTGTGCGCTGTGACCGCCCCGAGCGACATGGCCTCGCGGTACGCGGCAGTCCGCCGAATCGGCGGATAGATAGGAGTCACCGGCCGTATCGTCAAGCCCGTGAATCTCCGCGCGCACGGGCGGCACCCGCGCTGGATCATCGCGGCGATCTCGATGGCACTGTTCTGCGTGCAGATCGATTACTTCGCAATGAACCTCGCGTTGCCCCGCATGGCGTCGGACCTGCACAGCACCACGACCGATCTGCAGTGGGTGATCAGCGTCTACATGCTGACCCTGGGCGCGTTCATGGCGCCCGCCGGCCGCATCGGCGATATCTTCGGTCGCCGCCGCACGCTGCTCGCCGGGATCGGGTTGTTCGCAATCGCGTCGGTGTTCTGCGCGGTCGCGCCATCGGCGCCAGTCGTTATCGCGTTCCGGGCCGTGCAAGGCCTCGGCGCCGCCCTGATCTTTCCGGTGTCCGTGAGCGTCCTGACCAATACGTTGCCCGCCGAAAGGTCTGGTCGCGCAATCGGACTGGCGTATGGCATCGCCGGCCTGGGCAACGCTGCCGGCCCCCTGGTGGGCGGGTTGCTGACCCAGACGCTCGGGTGGCGCTCGGTGTTCTGGATGCTGGTGCCACTGTCGGCGATCTCGATCGCCATCGGCGCGAGAACCATCCCGGAGACCTCCGACACCAGCGTGCCGCGACGGGTGGATCTGGCTGGCCTGGCGCTGATCACGACTGGGATAGGGCTGTTCACCCTCGCCTTCGACCGAGCGCCGAACTGGGGGTGGTTGTCGCCACCGGTGATCGGCGTATTCCTTGGCTCCGTTGCCTTATTGGTCGGGTTCGTCGCGGTCGAGACGCGCGTGCGCTTCCCCCTGATCGACCTGTCGCTGCTGCGCAAGCCCCGCTTCACGGTCTTGGTCGTCGCCGGTACGGTCGCCAACATCGCGTACGTGGTGACCGTATTTCTCGCCACGCTCAACCTCCAACAGGTGCGAGGCCTCGACCCGCTGACGGCCGGCTTGGCTTTCCTGGGCCCATCGGTCGGCGCGGCGCTCGGTGGTCCGGTATCCGGACGCCTGGCGTCGCGCAACGCGCCCTTCGCCGTCATGGGCATCGGTTGCACCACGGCGGCGGTGTCACTCGGCGTCCTGGCGTCCGCCGACAGCTTCGCGGTGTATCTCGCCGCGCTCAGCGCGTGCGGTTTCACCATGGGCCTGGTCTACGCGTTCACCACGGTGGCGACTCAGGCCGTCGTCGCGCCCGAGCGGGCCGGCGAAGCCGCGGGCGTCACGCTGACGTCCCTGGTCACTCTCGCGGGCGTGGGCGTTGCGGTGTCCAGCAGCGCGCTGGAGATGTTGCAGCACCACGGCGTCAGCATGGGTCACGGCATCAGGGTCATCCTCGCGGTCAGCGCCGCGCTGCTGCTGCCCGCGGGCCTGGCCGTGCTGAGCGTCGCCCGCGTAAAGACGCCCGCATCGGATTCCACGATGGCCGCGGGACAACACAATTAACCGATGTGTCGACTAGGGCGCGGCATGCGAAGGGGGTCCGACGGTGGTCGGTGAAAGCTCGGCGGTGACAACTGCTGACGGCGACGGGGGCAAGGAGCTTTCGTCCTCGCGAACCGCCGTCATGGTGGCCGCGTTGGCATTGTCGGTGATGTCGTTCATGCTCAACGCGACCATGCTCGGCCCCGCGATCCGGGACATCAACACCCATCTCGGTCCGCACGCATACGCGTCGATGTCCGCCTACTTCTATCTCGCCGGCGCGATCGCAAACGTGGTCTTGATCCGATGGAGCGACTTCATCGGCCGCAGGCGCGTCCTGGTCGGCATCCTCACTCTCGTCTGCATCGGCACGTTGTTGTGCATCCTGGGCACCTCGCTACCGGTGGTGGTCGCGGGCCGGGTGTTGCAGGGATGCGCGAACATCACGTACGGCCTCGCCTTCCTCATCATGCGAGAACACCTGAGCGACAAGGCCTTCGGCATCTGCTGCGGTGTCATCTCGGCGATCAACGCGGGGGTGGCCGGGGTCGACGCGCTGCTCGCCGGTGTCCTGGTCGACCGCTTCGGCTATCGCTCCATCTTCGTCCTGACGTTGGTGGTCGGCATCGCCGCCGTCGCGCTGTGCCGGCTGGCCGTCCCCGCAGACGAACGCGGCCGCAAGAACACGGGCCGAATGGACTGGGCGGGTGCCGTCCTGATCGCGCTGACGGTCGCCGGGCTGAATCTCTATGTCTCCAACGGCGAACATCTGGGCTGGTCCGCGCCGCTCATGCTCGGCTGCCTTGCCGCGTCCATCGCCGCCTGCGTCGCGCTCGTGGTGGTCGAGAAACGAGTCGCGACACCGTTGATCCACATCGACCAGATGCGGTCGCGCTACTCGTGGCCGTTGATCGTCGTGACCATTCTCGTCTTCGGGTCGTTCATGGTGGTGCTCAGCTACATCGTGCCGTCCCTCGCCGAGAACGACCGCGTCGGCTTCGCCGCCAGCGGGCAGCTCACGGCCCTGCTGTTCATCACTCCCGGCGCGCTGGCCCAACTTCTCACTGCCCCTTTGATCGGGCGGCTCGCCGCCCAGATCGGCTTCGTGACGGTGTTGCGCGCGGGTCTGGTCGGTTCCGTGGCCGTCACCGCCGCGCTTGCGGTGTTCACGTTCGACAAGATGGCGGTCGTCGCCCTCATGGCGGTGTTCGGCGTGGCGCTGGCGGTCGCGCTCACCCCGATGAGCGCGCTCGGCGTCCTGCAAGCGCCCCCGGACGAGCCGGGTTCGCTGCCGGGGATCGCCAACGCCTCCTACGGCATCGGCGGCTCACTGGGATTCGCTTGGGCGGGAACGGTTGTCGGAGCCGGCACCCAAGCGGGTTACCAGTCGGCGTTGTGGGTGTGCGTCGGCATCGGCGTCGTCGCGGTCCTGGCGAGCCTCGTGTTGAAACCGCGGTCCGTGGCCTCGCCCGCCGACACGCCGAGGACGCGTCAAGCGGTTGACTCCGTGTGACTGACCTCCGCCAACTGCTGCGGCGACGCATCCGATATTTCGGCCCAACCTTGAGCTGCTAGCCACCCGAAGCTGGCCGCCACACCACTTCCAGGTCATCTTCGGCGACGGTGACCAAGGCTCGGGTAATGCCGTCGGCGTCGCAAAATTCCACTTCGTAGGCGCGCCGGGCGCCTTCTGAGCCGGTCGTGTAGTCCATGTCGACCCCCCTCGTGAACCGACCGGCAGGTCGTGCTCCGGTACCGGCCGGCACAAGCGGACCACGTCGTATTCCTGAGGTCTCAACATCCTCCCCTCTCTGGACCTGCAGAACGCCCGTCCCACCTGCATATTTCCGACCTAAACCCCCGTGGCCGAACCGTGACCGAGGCGTGGCCAAATGCTAACGCGCCCTTGCGCTTCCGCTGGTCATCCGGGATTTACGATCCTCCTATTACAACTATGTCAGTTAAAAGGAATCGGAGCCATGCGAGCGGTCGTTCGGTGTGTTCTTGCGGTGGTTGGGATCGCTGTAAGCGTGGTTGCGGGCCCGGCGGGGACCAGCATGGCGGCCGCCAGCCAGCCGCATGAATTCGCGGTCGCGTCGGTCCTGCCGGCGCGGGACTCGACGGTGGGCGTGGCCCACCCCGTCGTCGTGACGTTCGACGCGCCGGTCGGGAACCGGCACGCCGCCGAGCGCGCCATCGGCGTCAAGTCCTCACCGCCGATGACCGGCCGATTCGAGTGGCTCGACAACAAGGTCGTGCAGTGGGTTCCGGACCACTACTGGCCGGCGCACAGCACGGTGGCCCTCGCGGTGGACGGCCGCTCCACGGAATTCAAGACCGGCCCGAAGGTCGTCGGCGTCGCCAACATCACCGACCACACCTTCAAGGTGAGCGTCGACGGAGTCGACGCGGCCCCACCGCCCACTCCGCACCACCGACCCCACTTCGGCGAAGAGGGTGTGTTGCCCGCATCGATGGGTAGGCCCGAATTCCCAACGCCGGTCGGCAACTACACCGTCTTGTCGAAAGAGCGCTCGGTGCTTATGGATTCGAGCAGCGTCGGCATCCCCGTCGACGACCCCAACGGCTACATGCTCAACGTCGATTACGCCGTCCGCATCACCAACCGGGGCCTCTTTGTGCACTCCGCCCCATGGGCCGTCCCGTCGCTGGGGCTGGAGAACGTCAGCCACGGCTGCATCAGCCTGAGCCCCGAAGACGCCGAGTGGTACTACAACACGGTCAATGTCGGCGACCCGGTGATCGTCAAGCAAGACCTGTGGGAGCGGCCGCCTTCCTGAGCGGCGCCCGCGCCCGATCGCTTTGAGCGCGCGGGCTTTTCGGTTCGGTAACCTGCGTCGAGTGTGAAGTTGGTTTCACGCTCGCGGTCGACTGTGAAACCAACTTCACGCTCGGCGGGGGGTTCACGCTAGGCAGGTGTGGCCTCGGCCTGCGGGGCCTCGGGGGGTGGGGCGCGACCAACGGCTAAGGCACCCACCAACGAACGGACCCGCTGGTCGAAACCAGCGGGTCCGTTCCCGTCGTGAAGTGGAACTCAGTGTGCGCCAGGGCCGGGAGCAACCGGCTGACCGGGCTGGGGCCCTCCGGCCGGCGCGGGGCCGGTCGGGGCATCCTTGACCCCCGACATGTCGACGAGCGGGGCACCTTCGAGGGGCGCACCGGCCGCCAGGGGCCCACCGAGGGCAACCAGCGGAGCGCCGGCGGGCACCACCGGCGCGATGGGCAGCGGCGCGCCCAACGGCAGCGGCAGCGGCGCGCCCAAGGGCAAGGGCACGGGAGCGCCGACCGGCAACGGCCCGGGCACGGCCAATGGCACACCGGCCATGTCGGTGAGCGGCGCGCTGGCCGCGCAGACCTGGGCGGTCGGCGCGCCACCGGCGGCCGCTCCGCCCGCGGCGCCGGGCCCGGCCAGCGGCGCGCCCGCGACGGGGCCCCCGACCTCGCCCGCCTGCCCCTGAACGCAGGCGTAGCCGCCCGTCTTCAGGGGAGCGGCTGCCGCATCCGGGCTCAACGCAAGTGCGGCTCCGCACAACCCAAGGCTGGCAACTACTTTCATGTTGAACCGATCGACGATCGCCATCAGCGCCGACTCTCCTTTAATTCGCGCTCACATATCTGATGCAGCAGATAACGAGCCAATTGTCGGTAGTCACCACGAAACGCCCGAGGCGGCGCACCGCGCCGTATCCAAATGGTGACGTCACAAGGGCGTCACGAGCCGGGTACGCGGCCGCGCAGGGCAAAGACCTCGTCGCAGCAACGTTGCGGTCTGGCCGATCCGAATTTTTCCGCAGCTCATTCCCAGGGAATTTTCGGCGACCCAACATGTCTTAAAGGTTCTATAGAGGTAAACGAACGGTGAACGATCAAAGGGAGGATCGCCATGCCGGGACAGCGGGCCTACGGCCGATTCATCAAGACAGCGCTAGTGAGTGGCCCCATCCTGGTGGCCGGTGTCGCGTTGGCAGGCCCGGCGCACGCGGACGCGACCACGTTCGTCAGCGACCTGCACAAAAACGGGATCCATGCGGTCAGCGGCGGTGACGCGGCGCTGGTGCAGATGGGCCTGAGCGTCTGCCAGCAACTGTCGTGGGGCGCCCCGCCGTCGCAGCTCGAGGGTCTGGCGTTGCAGCGCTCCGACAGCCGGCAGGGCGCCGGCGGGATCACCCCCCAACAGGCCGACGACGTGGTCATCGACGCCGTCCGCGATCTCTGCCCGGACGCATAGCCATCGGTCTTTGCCCACAATTCATCATCGGGATTTATCTTCCCCAGCGTGTTTGGCGGCGCTTTCGTGTAAAAGTGCATCATCCGCGATTCGGGCACGGGACGAAGGAGAACATTTCGATGGCAGCACAGCGGCCCTATGGCCGGTTCATGGGCGCAGCGTTCGCAGGCGCCCCACTTATGGCCGCGGGCATCGTCTGGGCCAGCCCGGCCCGGGCCGACGCGGTTGCCTTCATCAACGACCTGCACAACGCCGGCATCCACGCCGTCAATGGCGGCGACGACGCGCTGCTGCAGATGGGGGCGGACCTGTGCCAACAGCTTTCCTGGGGCGCCTCCCCACAACAGCTCGAGGGCCTGGCGATCCAGCGCTCGGACGCCGACCAGGGCACCGGCGGAATCAACGGCCGGCAGGCCGCGGACGTCGTGATCTTCGCCTTGCGCGATCTCTGCCCCAACGCTTAGCGGTGAGCTAAGTTGCGGGAATGGAGCTGAGCGCGCGCAACCTGGGCGCGCTCGGCATCCCCGTCCCGGCCTACGACCGCAGCCAAATCAGAGTCGGCATCGTGCATTTCGGCGTCGGCGGCTTCCACCGCGCCCATCAGGCCATGTACATCGACAGGCTGCTGGGCGACGGGCTCGCCCAAAACTGGGGAATCTGCGGTGTGGGCGTGCTGCCCGATGACCGGCGCATGCGCGACGCGCTGCGCGCCCAGAACCACCTGTACACGTTGATCCTCGAACACCCGGACGGCACCCGGGAGCCCCGCGTCATCGGCTCCATCGTCGACTTCCGTTACGCCCCAGACGATCCCGATGCGGTCATCGAGCTGCTCGCCGCCCCGACCACCCGGATCGTCTCACTCACCATCACCGAAGGCGGCTACCACCCGCCGCTGAGCGACGTCTACCCGCTGGTGGCCGAGGCGCTGAACCGGCGCCGCGAACGCGACCTGCCCTCCCCCACGATCGTGTCGTGCGACAACATCGTCGAGAACGGGAGCGTGGCGCGGGACGTGTTCACGTCGTACGCCGAACGGCTCAGTCCCGCACTCGCACGGTGGATGCGCGAGCACACCAAGTTCCCCAACTCGATGGTCGACCGGATCACCCCGGCCACCACGCCGGCCGCGATCGAGCGGCTGCACAACGAATTCGGCGTGCGCGACGCCTGGCCGGTGGTCGCCGAGCCGTTCGCCATGTGGGTGCTCCAGGACGACTTCGCCGACGGCCGGCCGCCGCTGGACATGGCGGGAGTCCAGCTGGTCGACGACGTGGCGCCGTATGAGGCGATGAAGCTACGGCTACTCAACGCGGGCCACCAGGGCCTGTGCTACTTCGGGTACCTGGCCGGGTACCGGCTGGTGCACGAGGCCGCCCGTGACCCGCTGATCGCCGAATTCCTGCACCGCTATTGGGAATACGAGGCGATGCCGACCCTCACCCCCGTCCCCGGACTGGCCGACTTCAAGGACCGGCTCCTCCCCCGCTTCGGCAACGCCCACGTGCGCGACACGGTCGCCAGGCTGTGCGCCGACTCGTCGGAACGCATCACCAAGTGGCTGCTGCCCGTGGTCGCCGACAACCTGCGACGCGGCGGGCCGGTCGGGGTGTCCGCTGCGATCGTGGCCAGCTGGGCGCGCTACGCCGAGGGCGTCGACGAAGACGGTCGGCCGATCGAGGTGGTGGACCGGCTCGCCGACACGCTCGTCCCCATCGCCCGTTCCCAGCGCGACGACCCGACCGCGTTCCTCGCCAACCGGGCGGTGTTCGGCGACCTCGTCGACCAGCCCCGCTTCGTCGAGCCCTACCTGTGGACCCTGGACTCCCTGCACCGCCGCGGCGCGCGGGCCACGCTCCGGACACTCGTCGAGGCCCGCGAATGACGCTGGTCGCCGGCGTCGACTCCTCGACGCAGTCCTGCAAGGTGCTGATCTGCGACGCCGCGACGGGTGAGGTGGTCCGCGAGGGGCGGGCCGACCATCCGGGCGGGACCGAGATCGACCCCGCCGCATGGGAATCCGCCGCCCGCGCGGCGATTGCGTCCGCGGGCGGCCTGGACGGCGTGGAGGCGATCGGGGTCGGGGCGCAGCAGCACGGCATGGTGTGTCTCGACGCGAGGGGCGAGGTGGTCCGGCCGGCGCTGCTGTGGAACGACGTGCGTTCGGCCGACGCGGCGCGCGCGCTCACCGACGAGCTCGGCGGCGCGGGGGCGTGGGCCCGGGCCGTCGGCGTGGTGCCGCTGGCCGCGATCACGGTGGCCAAGCTGCGCTGGCTCGCCGACCACGAGCCGGGGCACGCCGACCGCACGGCGGCCGTCTGCCTGCCGCACGACTGGCTGAGCTGGCGGTTGCGCGGGGACACCGACATCGCGGCGCTGACCACCGACCGCAGCGACGCCAGCGGGACGGGCTATTACGACGCCGCGGGCGGCTCCTACCGCGTCGACCTGCTCGAGCTGGCCATGCGGGGCCGCCGCCCGCGCCTGCCCGCCGTGCTGGGCCCGTCGAACGCAACCTGCAGCGGCACAACCACATTCGGCGCGGGTCTCGGCGACAACGCCGCCGCGGCGCTCGGCCTTGACGCCGGCGAGGGCGACGTCATCGTGTCCGTCGGGACATCGGGCGTGGTGGCCGCGGTGACCGCCGGCCCGGTCCGCGACGACGCGGGCTTTGTCGCCGGGTTCGCCGACGGCACCGGCCGTTACCTCCCGCTGGTGTGTACGCTCAACGCCGCCCGGGTGCTGGACGCGGCCGCCGCCATGCTGGGGGTCGACCACGACGGCCTGTCGGAGCTCGCGCTGTCCGCGCCGCCGGGCAGCGCCGGGCTGGTCCTGGTGCCCTACCTGGAGGGTGAGCGAACGCCCAACCGCCCCAACGCCTCCGGCGCGCTGCACGGCCTGCGTGTCGCGAACGCCACGCCGGCCAACCTGGCCCGGGCCGCGGTGGAAGGGCTGCTGTGCGGGCTCGCCGACGGACTCGCCCACCTGGCCGCGCACGGCGTGGTCGCGCGGCGCATCCTGCTGATCGGTGGCGGCGCGGGGTCGCGGGCCCTGCGCGTCATCGCCCCCGCGGTGTTCGGCGTACCCGTCTCGGTGCCCGCGCCGGGGCAGTACGTCGCGCTGGGGGCGGCGCGGCAGGCGGCCTGGGCCCTGAGCGGATCGGCGCGACCGCCCGCGTGGGCCCGACCCGGAACCGAGGAGTACACCGCCGACCCCACGCCGGAGGTGCACGAGCGCTACGCGCGGGTGCGGAACCTGACCGAGGGGGCCTAGTCGCAGGGGCGGAACACCGGCAGCACCCGGTATTTCGCGGAGAAACTGACCTTCTCGTATTCGTCGCCCACCTCGCCGTCGCACGCGATGACCGTCGGGCCGTCGACGGCGGTGAACGCGAACTCCGGCACCTGCAGTTCGTGATACAGCGGGCTGCGCTCCAGCCGCCCCAGCGCGAGCGCGGTCAGGATCCTGGTCCGCCACCACCGTCGTCCCGCCTCGAGCATCCGGACGTCGATCAGGCCGTCGTCCATCCGGGTCCGCCGCGACGGGGCGAACCCGGTCGGCAGGTACAGCGAGTTGCCGAGGAAGAACAGCGACGTCAGCAGCGTCTTGTTGTCGTAGGAGATCCGGACCGGCTCGTCACGGCGCAGGGTGTGCAACATCGCGTAGAGACCGGCCAGCGGCTTGCCGATGCGTTTCTCCAGCTTCTCGCGCTGCTGCACGAAGGTCGGGTAGGCGCCGATGCTCGCCGTGTTGAGGACCATCTGACTTTCGTTGAGGCACACCAGGTCCACGCACGCCACGCTGCCCCGGCGGATCGCGTCGACGGTCTTGGCCACGGTGTCGCAGCCGATGTCCTTCGCGAAGTGGTTGAACGTGCCGGCGGGGAACACGGCCAGCGGCAGCCCGGTCTCGATAGCCACTCCTGCCGCGGCCGCCACCGTGCCGTCGCCGCCGCCGACGGCGAGCACCTCGGCGCGCTCGGCGGCCTCGCGCAGGACCTGCTGCGGGTCGTCGTCGGGGCCGAGTTCGCGGATGTCCGCCCTCGGCAGCGCGTCGCGCACCTCGTCCACGACACGGGACCCGGTGCCGCTGCCCGATTCGGGGTTGATGACGAGCACCACCCCGGCGCCGTCGGGGCGTTCGGGCGCCGGGACGCGAAGCGGTTCGGCCTTGGGCAGTGCGGTTTCGACGATCGGCGGGACGAGCCGGCCGCCCAGCACCGCCACGCCCGCCCCGATGCCGAACCCGGCGACGACGTCGCCCGGGTAGTGCGCGCCGGTCACCACCCGCGAGAGCCCGACCAGCCCGGCGAGCAGCGCCAGCCCGAAACCGAGCATCGGGTTCTCCAGACCGACCCCCACGGCGAACGCGGCGGCGCTCGCCGAGTGCCCCGACGGGAAGGAGTTCGACGTCGGGCGCCGGCGGACCTGCCTGACCAGCGGCACCAGCTCGTAGCCGGGGCGCGGGCGGCGGCGGATGCGTTTGGCGACCTGGTTGGTGACCAGGCTGCTGACCGCGAGCGACACCACGCCGCGCGCCGCGCCCCGCTGGGCGCTCTTACTTCCGGTCGCCGTCAGCGCCGCGGCGATGGCGAACCACAGCTTGGAGTTGTCGGCGGCCCGGGTCAGCGGCGGCATGACCGTGTCCAGCAGCGGCGTGTCCGTCTCGGCGATCGCCTCGAAGAGCTCCCGGTCGAGGGTGCCCAGCCCCTGGGTGATTTGTTTGATGCCGCGCGCGCGTTGCCAGGGCCGCCTGTTCATTCGCTACACCCTAAATTGGTTGGCGGACATGGACGCACCGGGCTACTTCCAGGCATGGCGGGACAACGCCGCGCGGCGGGGCGTGGCCCCGGACGTCGTCGCGGAGATCGCCCGGCGACACGCCATCACCCCGGACGCCTTTCGGGTGCTCGGGAAGACGGCGGAGATTCGGGACCCGGACGGCAAGTCCTTCTTCCTCCTGCCCCGCGGCATCGGCGGCGGCGACGCCCGCGCGGCGACGCTGTGCACCTACGTCCTGAACGCGGGCACCGGCTACGGCAGGAAGGGGGCGCACCGCACCGACTTCCCCCCGACGCCGTACGGCGCGGCAGAAATCACACGAATCATGCGGCGGCAGAACGCGAACGGCTGGAGCTACACCCGCGACGTCGGGTTCGTGGATCGCAACGGCGGGCGGCTCGTCGCGACGCCGAACGGCATCCTGATGGGCCTGGGCGGCAACTGGATCCAGCGCCAATTCTGCCGGCGCGGCGGCACCACCTGGGGCGACATCTTCATGGTCAACGTGGGCGCGGTCACCGACCCCGCGGGATGGCTTCGCCGGATCGTCGAGTCCGGGCATGCCTGGTACGTCCGCGCCGACGGGACGCCCGTGCAGAGCCGCCTCGACCTGGATCGCGTGCTGCACCACGAGGAGCGGCACTGCCGGCAATGGGCGGCGAAGGGCTACGTGGGCATGCTGCGGGATTACGGCCGAGAGTTGGTCCGCGAATACGCCTTCGGCGCGACCAACAGGCTCGAGGAGGACGCGGGACTGGCCGACGGCGGCTATAGAGCGTCGATCCCGTGGTAGAGCACCATGGCACCGATCAGCACCAGGACCGCCGCCAGCAGGGCGGCGTTGTTGCGGTCCATCCAGTCTTTGAGACTCGCCAGCGTGTCGTCGAGGCGGCTGCCGGCCGCCGCGTAGGCCAATATCGGGATGGCGACGCTGGACGCGGCGATCGCGACGAAGAACGCGGCGGCCAACCAGTCACCGGCGAGGCCGAGCCCGGCGGTGCCGATGCCCAGCCCGGCCGGGACGCAGATGAGCAGCACATCCGGCCGCACCACCGCCAGGACCGCCCCCATGATCCCGGCCCGGGCGGGGGTGATGGTGGCGAACGAGCGCATCCATTTCGGCGACTCGGCGTCGCCGTGCCGGTTCAGCCATTTGTAGATGCCGTACACGATCAGCCCCGAACCCAGCACCACGCGCAACCACGACGACCATCGCGGCGGCGACTTGTCGAGACCGCCGAGCAGGTGGGAGGCCGTGACGGCGAGCGCGGTGAGCGCGGCAAGGGTCAGCGCCCAGCCGGCCAGGAACGCCAGGCCGGTCGGCCGCGGCCGCGGCGCCTGCAGCACCAGCACCGCCGGGATGACCGTGAGCGGCGAGAGGGAGATGACCAGTCCAAGCGGAACGAGCCCGGTGAGCACGGTGCCCCAGCTACCTGCCATGGGCAGCAATCTACAGGGCGTGAATCCCGTTGTAGAGCACCATCAAACCGATCAGGACCAGGATGATCGCGAGCAGCGTCGCGTGGTTCTCCTCCATCCAGACTTTGAGGCGCTCCAGCGGATCGTCGAGGCGGTCGCCGGCGCCGGCATACGCCAATATCGGGATGGCGACGGTTGACGCGGCGATGACGACGAACACCGCGGCGGCCACCAGCTTCCCGGCCGCGTCGAGGCCGCTGCTGCCGACGGCCAGGCCGGCCGCCGCGCACATGATCAGCACCTCGGGCCGCAGCACCACCAGCACCGCCGCGGTCACGCCGGCGCGCGCTGGGCTGAGTGTGGAGAACGAGCGCATCCACCGCGGCATGCTGCCGTGCCGATGCCGGGTCAGCCATTGGTAGCCGCCCAGTGCGATCAGCGCGGACCCCAGCACCACCCGCACCCACGACGCCCAGGTGGGCGGCGCCTTGTGCAGGCCCCCGAGCAACTCCGAACCGCTGACAAACGCGGCGGTGAGGGCCGCCAGGCCCAGCACCCACCCGGTGAGGAAGGCGAGGCTGGCCGGCCGCGGCCGCGGCGCGTGCAGGACCAGGACCGCCGGAACCACCGTGATCGGCGAGAGCGCGATGACCGCCGCCAGCGCGACGAGTTTGGTCAGCACCGAACCCCAACTTGCGTCCACGGGCAGCAATCATCGCATTGGGGTGCCGCGCCCGCATGGGTCCGGCGTAAGCACCGCCCTCAGAACGGCTTTCGGCGCAGCGTCCAGGCGGGCACCCAGTGCGTGACGGTCTTGCGCTGCGAGCCGTAGGCGACCGGGTAGGTGACCAGGCCCCACCAGTCGCCCTGCTCGCAGAGGCCCCAGCAGCTGAGCAGTCCCTCGACGACCTTGTGCAGTTGCAGCCCGTTGGGCTGGTACCGGCCGGAGCGGTGCGGCTCGCGCGGGAACAGCACCGTCAGGTCCACCAGGACCGCGAGCGGTGGCCGCACCACCCGGAACGGGCTGCGGACCGGCTGGCCGTTGTACCCGATGGACGCGAACTGCCCCATCGATCGATCATACGTTCGAATGGGAGGTGGTTCGCCGAGTTTCCCGTTTCCGAGCCCGCGGCCGGGCCGGTGGATATAGTCGGCTCAGCTAACAAGGGGAGGTCCCAGATGAAGATGGCTTGTGCCGCTGGCCTATTGGCCTTGGCCGGGTTGCTCACCACCGGGGTGGGCGTGGCCGGTGCCGACCAGGTGGAGGTCGAGGGCAACTATTCGAGCCTGGCCGGTTGCGAGGCGGACGCCCCGAACGTCGAGATCACGCACAACGACCACCTGTACACCCATTGGGACTGCCGCCAGGGCTCCGACGGCTTCTGGCACGTGTGGCTGCTCAACTGACGCGGGCGTAGGCGACCAGCGGCGGGAACCCGATCGGGCTCTGGCACCATAGCGGCGTGCGGAACCCGCTTCGCCGCCCGTCGGCCGCGCTGGACCCGCTGCTCGTCGGGCTGCTCGCCGTCGCGGTGAGCCTGGGCGGCGCGGGCCGCCCGTCGTTCTGGTACGACGAGGCCGCCACCATCTCGGCCGCATACAGTCGTTCGCTTGCCCAGCTGTGGCGGATGCTCGGCAACGTCGACGCCGTGCACGGCCTGTACTACCTGCTGATGCACGCCTGGTTTCAGGTCTTCCCGCCCACCGAGTTCTCCTCGCGCGCCCCGAGCGGCCTGGCCGTCGGGGGCGCGGCCGCCGGAATTGTGGTGCTGGGCAGGCAGTTTTCGTCGCGCACCGTCGCGGTGGCGTCCGGCGTCTTCTGCGCGGTCCTGCCCCGCACGACGTGGGCGGGCATCGAAGCCCGCCCCTACGCGCTGTCGATGATGGCCGCCGTGTGGCTGACGGTGCTGCTGGTGCTCGCCGCGCGCCGCGACACCGGTTGGCTCTGGGCGGCCTACGGCCTAGCGCTGGCCGCGTCGATCGCGCTGGAGGTGTACCTCGCGCTGATGATCGCGGCGCACGTCGTCCTGCTGGTCGCATCCCGTTGCGGGCGAGGGGTTTTACTGCGGTTCGCCGTCACGGCGGCGTTCGGGGTCGGCGCCATGGCGCCCTTCTTGGTGACGGTCGCGGGGCAGGCGCATCAAATCAGCTGGATCGCGCCGATCGGCCGCCGGACGCTCGAAGACGTCGTGGTGCAACAGTATTTCGAACGCAGCCCCCCGTTCGCCGTGCTGTCGGCGCTGGTGATCGCGGCGGCTATCGTGTTGTGGCTCAGCAGGTCCGCGCCGTTGGCGCGGTCCGACGGGCAGCTGCTGGCCCTCGCGGCGGCCTGGCTCGCGCTGCCGACCGCGGCGATCGTGGCCTACTCGGCGCTGGTGCACCCGATCTACACCCCGCGCTACCTGTCGTTCACGGCGCCGGGCATGGCGCTGATCCTGGGCGTCTGCGCCGCCGCGGTGAGCGTCCGGCCGTGGCTGACGGCGGCCCTCGTCGCCCTGTTCGCCATCGCCGCCGCCCCCAATTACGTTCGGGCGCAGCGTAATCCGTACGCCAAGTACGGGATGGACTACAGCCAGGTGGCCGATCTGATCAGCGCCCGGGCGGCACCGGGCGATTGCCTGCTGGTGAACGACACGGTGACCTTCATGCCTGCCCCGATGCGCCCGTTGCTGGCGGCCCGCCCGGATGCCTACCGCAAGCTGGTCGACCTCACGCTGTGGCAGCGGGCGACCGACCGCAACGACGTCTTCGACACCAACCTGATTCCCGAGGTCGTCGCGAGGCCGTTGAGCCAGTGCGGGATCGTGTGGATCATCACCCAGGCCGACCCGTCACAGCCGGCGCACGAGGCCGGTCCGGCGATCCCGCCCGGACCGGTCTACGGGGCGACCCCCGCCTTCGCGGTCCCGCACGACCTGGGCTTCCGGCTCGTCGAGCGCTGGCAATTCAACCTGGTTCAGGTGTTCAAAGCGCAGCGCTAGTCACCAGATGCGGATGTAGTCGACCAGCATCGACGCCGGGAAGGTGCCCGCCGCCGGATCACCGGCGCCGACGCCGCCCACGGCGAGCGTGAACATCGGCGTCATCCAGTAGCCGGGAATGTTGAACGGCCACCGGAAATCGTCGGGGGCGCCCCCGGCGACGTGGATGGGCTTGTTGGGGACCTTGAAGTATTCGGCGCCGTCCCGCGCGAATTCGAATCCCTCCTCGCCCCAGTGCATTCGCCAGGTGTGCCAGTTGCTGTCGACCAGGCCGGGGATCGACTTGCCTTCCCACGTCTTGCCATTGGACGCCGCGTGGACGGTGGTGCCCGGCGCCCAGTTGCCGTTGCCGTACCACTCGAAGATGTCCACCTCGCCGTCGGGCAGCGGGTCCTCGTTGACGCCCCAGAACGACGGCCACAGGCCCGGGTACAGGCAGTCCAGCTTGATCCGCGCCTCCCAGGTCTGGTTGATCATGCTGCGGAAGTTGCCGCGCAGCTTGCCGCTGTAATAGGTGTTGCTCAGCAGGTCGTGGGTGGCGCACAGGACGAGATTGGAGTGCCCGTCGATGAACACGTTCTGGCGGTCGTTGCGGTAGATGCCCTCCACGGGCGGGAACACGTCGTCCTGCCAGGTCTGGATCGTCCACTTGCCGGGGTCGGGCGGGGAGCCAGCGGGGCCGTCGAACTCGTCGGCGAAGATGTAGGGCCCGCCGCCGGCCGAGGGTGGTGCCTGCGGCGCGGAGGGGGCGGCCCAGGCGCCCGGCAACCGCATCGCAGCCCCCAGCATGCCGAGCCCCGAGATCAACATCATGCTGCGACGATCCATCTACAACCCACCAATCGTGAAAGCCGTGTTTCGACCCAAGCCCGCCACCCCTAGGCAACTTTTGCAAACGGTGTTATGAAACCACGCGCCGGGGTGCCACGCATGCCACACCCGGGCCGTGGCGGCGACTTTTCGCGTGCTGAAGACACCGCGGGTCAGGTCAGCGGGAGGACGGTTCGCTCAGCTTGACCAGCGTCTTGCCGATGTTGACCCCGGTGAACAGTCCGTTGAGCGCGTCGACGCACGACTCGATGCCGTCGAAGATGGTCTCCCTGTGCTTGAGCCGGCCCTCGGCCTCCCACCGCCGCAGCGCCGCGAACGCCTCGTCGAAGCGTCCCCACTGGTCGAGGGCGTTGAATCCCTGCATCAACGCGGTCTTGGACAGCAGGTTGACGTAGTTGGCCGGACCGGGATGCTCGCCGGTGAGGTAGCTGGAGATGACCCCGCACAGGACGACCCGCGCGTGGGGGGCCAACCGGCCCAGCACCGCGTTGAGGATGGGGCCGCCGACGTTGTCGAAGTAGACGTCGACGCGCTTCGGGCAGTGCTGTTTGAGCGCCGCCGCCAGGTCGTCGTTCTTGTAGTCGATGCACGCGTCGAACCCGAAGTCCTCGACCACGGCCCGGCATTTCTCGGGTCCGCCGGCGATCCCGACCACCCGGGCGCCGGCGATCTTGGCGATCTGCCCGGCCACCGACCCGGTGGCCCCGGCGGCCGCCGAGACCACGACCGTCTCGCCCGGCCTCGGCCGGCCGATGTCGGTCATCCCGAAATACGCGGTGGCGCCGGTCGGTCCGTACACCGACATGATCGCCAGCTGGTCGTCCTCACCGGGGATGGGCG
>NZ_LZJN01000130.1 GCF_001667735.1 Mycobacterium sp. E183 | reverse complement strand
CCAGTCCGACGAGGCTGATCTTGACCGCCCGGATGCCGATCGCGCTGGATTCCAGGGCGGTGTCCACGCTGTCGGCGGCGTCGTGGCTGTGCGGACGGAGTTGGGCTACGAGGCCGCGAATCCCGTGCGCATGTGCGTTCTCGTGCTCGTGGTGATGGTGTTCGCTTCCCGCGCTCATCGGAGCGCTGTCCGCGTACCTGCATGCATACGCAGATAATAGGGCACGCGAGTGGTTCCCGCGAACGCGGACGAGGGCTAGCGGGTCGACGATCCGCGCGCACCCGCGCCTAGCAGTTGACGTGCGAGATGCAGCGTTGATTAGGGTGCTGCGGCGCCGGAAAGCGGAGCTTTATTACCCAGGGTCCGCACCGCATCCTCGGCCAGCAGGTTCTGCCGTTCACCGCGGAGCTCCGCTGCCAGGTCGTGCTCGAGCGCCGGCACTTGCAGCCCGCGGCGGCGCAACTGCCGATCCAGCGCGGCGATGAACAAGCCCTCGCCCGCGCGACGGCACCCGAGAACGGCGCGCTCGTTCATGACGTCGCGAGTAAGCGCGGCGGCCGGACAGGCCGCGACCACGTCCAGCGACGCTCGCATATCCAAAGTGGTCACTACCCCGCACGACGGCGAGGCGCCGATGCCCACGATGCCCGCCACCGTCATCCCGGACCGCTGGTAGTCGGCGACGTCGCGAACCACCTGCCGAGCCAATCGCCGATAGACCAGGCGGGTCCAGGCCACGAACGCGCGCAGCAACGGGCCGCGGAACGGGTACAGCAAGCCGCCCTTGGAGTGGTAGAGGGGCAGGCTGTGGGGTTTGAGCGCGCCACCCCAGGCCAGCCGTTCCGGGCAGGGCAGCTGGTGAATCCCGTAGCCGGCGCCGATCAGCTCCTCCACCGCCTCCGCCACCGCACCCGGTCGGGTGGCACCCCCGGCGTAACGCGTGTTCTCGTTCAGCAGGCAGTGCGAGACGAGCATGACCCGTCGACCACGCTGGTCGCGCAGTTGGTCGAGCAGCAACCGCGGTCGTCTGCCACGCATACCGAGAGCATCGACGTCCGGCTGCCGGTTCAGTAGGGGAAAACGTCATCGAAGGCTGGTCCTCTTGGTTCTGGTGAGGTGCCCGCGCCACGCGGCAGATTGGGACGAGTTGTAGCGACTCAGGACGGAACCGACGTGTCAGTGCTGCAGGAAGTGTCGTTCGAGTCCGGCGGGGTGCCGTGCGCGGCCGATCTCTATTGGCCGGCGAACGCGGGCAACGGGCTCGCCTGCGTGGTGATGGGGCACGGCGGCAGCGCCACCAAGCGCCTCGGTCTGCCCGCTTACGCGGAGAAATTCACGGCGGCGGGCCTGGCGGTGCTGGCGTTCGACTATCGGCATTTCGGAGCGAGCGGTGGCGAGCCTCGGCAAGTCATCGACGTCGACGAACAACGGGACGACTACCGGGCGGCGGTGCGATACGCGCGCGGTCGTGACGACATCGATCCGCGTCGGGTTGCGCTGTGGGGAACGTCTCTCAGCGGCGGCCACGTGCTGGCGGTCGCCGCCGACGACCCGGATGTCGCCGCCGTGGGTGTCGCAAGTCCCGCTGATCGACGGCTGGCACCGCGGCCGCGGACTACGCGAGCGTCTCAGTTGGGATGTGGCATGGCGGACGCTGCAATTCACCGCCGCCGCGGTGCGCGATGTGGTTGGTGCGAAGGTGGGTCAGCGGCCGTATCTGGTTCCTGTGGTGAGCCGTTCCGGTGGAGTCGCGGTATTCACTGAGCCAGAGGCCGGATTCGCGTTCGAGGCGCTCGGCGGCGAAGCCGTCGGTTGGCGCAACTCGCTGGCTCCCCGCATGCTGTTCGCATTGCCGCGCTATCGCGAAGGCACCGCGGAGAAACTGCACATGCCCGTCCTGATGTGCGTGGGGGACCAAGACCTGCAGGCGTCACCCAGGTTCGCGGTACGGATCGCCTCGCTGATGAATAACGTTGAGCTGCACCGCTACCCGGTCGGGCACTTCGACGTCTACACGGGAAAGCTGTTCGAGGAGATCAGCTCGGTGCAGACGGAATTTCTGCACCGTCATCTGGTCTCGGTGGACGGCTGACGCAATTCAGGTCCAGGGGCCGGGGAAGTGTCCGTCCTGGTCCTGCACCATCACGATGTCCTTGCAGTCGCCGTTGAGGGCCACGGCATTCTCACCGCGGCAGATCAGCGTCCAGCCCGAGATCCGCGCGAAGGGCCGGACCGACCAGGTGGTGGCGATCGGTTCGGTGGCGGGCAGGGCGAGGACGGCGAACGTGTTGCCGACGTTGGTGATGTAGAGGTGGTCTTCGAAGAACGCCATCTTGGCGATCGACATCTTCTTCGCGTCGTCGCGCGTCTTCAGGAAATCCCACTGCTGGCTGCGCAGGTTCCACACCCCGAAACCGAACGGGGAACTGTCCGAATCATGGCCGTCGACAAACAATTTCCCGTCGGACAAGGTGGCGGACAGCCCGCCGCCGGGAATGCGGTCGGAGTCGCCGACCTTGATGACCGCTTTGGCGTTCAGGTCGTAGAACATCGTCGACAGCACGGGCGGGTTGTAGGAATCCCAGCGCGTGATCTTCACCAATTTGTCCGGGCCGTCGGACAATTCGGCGTCCACGCTGCGGATGTCGTTGTCCTGATAGATGGCCTCGCCGCTGGGCCGGCGCAGCTCGGCGCCCGACGTCTTGGCGGGGTCGGTGTTGCGCTGGAACGCGAGGACGTCCTGCCAGGCGCGCCCGGATTGTGGATCGTTCCAGGGCATCGAGAGATCGGTGCCGGACAGGATGACGGTCCGGGGCGGCGAATTGGGGGCGTGCCCGTCGGTGAAGGCGTTGACCCACGCCACGCCCGACGCGGTCGAGGACAGCGACCAGTCCTTCGACGAGGTCAGCTTCAGGTCCGGTGTCGGCGGCTGCAGCTCCTTCGTCGCCAGCGGTTGGCCCGCCTTGAAGTCGAAGGCGTACGCGGTCGCCTTGGCGGCCGCGGGTTGTTGGGCCTGGGCGGGTTTGACGGTCGTGACGATATAGACGACCCGCATGTCCTCCGCCGTGCCCGTCAGCGCGCAGATGGCGCCGGTCAGGTTCTCACCGGCGGGGACCACCGGGAGGGCCGGCGCCACGTATTGGCCGGTCTTCGGATCGAATATTTTCGGCCGGATGTCGTCGAGTGCGGATTTGCTGTCGGAAAATTTCTCCGGACAGCCGAAGTACGCCGTTCCGCCGTAGCTTTTCCAATCCTTCTCCAAGGGACCGGTGATGGGCGCGGGTGCGGCGACGGCGCTGGGCGCGGTTTTCGCCGAAGAAGTCGAGGTGGTGGGCGTCGCGGCGGGTGGGGACGCGGTTTCCGAACACGCCACGAGGGCCAGGCAGGCGGCCAGCGCGGGCAGGGCAGACCCGCATTTGGCCGCAGTTTGCCCCGGAAACGCACGCATCAAAAAACCCCCGTTAAGTTCGTGTAACCAGTGAGCGTAAAGCGGGCGGGGACCAACCGCGACTTGTGTCAGGCGGTCTTCGTCACACCGACGCCTATCGGTCGAACTCGATGGGCAGGCTCTTCGGGCCGCTCAGGCTCACCATCGGCTTCCACGGGACCGGCCCGGCGGTGCGCGGGTTGAGCAGGCGCCCCGCGATGACGTTCAGCGCTTCGGCGATCTCGCGCCGGGCCAGGTTGGCCCCCAGGCAGTAGTGCACACCCCCGCCGAACGTCAAGATGGGCGGGGCTCCCTCGCGGGCGATGTCGACCCGGTCGGGGTCGTCGTAGACCGCGGGGTCGCGGTTGGCGGCAGCCGTGTTGACCAGGACCATCGTGCCCGCGGGAAAGAGGTAGCCGTCCAGCTCGGCGTCCTCGACCACCAGGCGCAGGGTCCCGCCCGCGATCGGCGAGTGGCGCATGGTCTCCTCGACGGCGCGCATCGCCAGCTCGGGGTGCTCCTTGAGCAGGTCCCATTGCTCGGGGTGCTCGCAGAGGACGTGCACCGACGCGGCCACCTGGTTGCGGGTGGTGTCAGTCCCCGCCAGCAGCAGGCCGCCCGCCAGCATCCGCAGCTCGGCGGTGTTCAGGCGGTCGCCGTCATCCTCGGCGCGGATCAGGTCGGAGAGCAGGTCGTCGGTCAGGCTGTGCCTCCGCCGCGCCACCATGTCGTCGACGTAGTCGTCGAGCTCGCCCCACGCCCGCATGACGACGGGCTCGACCTCCCGGATGTCGACGCTGAAGCTGAAGGCCTTGAACACGTCGTCCGCCCATAGCGAGAACTGTTGCCAGTCCTCGCGCGGGGCCCCGAGCAAGGCGCAGATGATCGGCACGGGGTAGGGGCGGGCAAGGTCGGCGACGACGTCGCAGCGACCCGCGTCGATGACGGCATCGATGAGCCCATTCATCACGTCGACCATGGTGTCGTGCAGCCGCAGGGTCGCGCGGGGGGTGAACGCCTTGGACGTCAGGCTGCGCAGCCGGTGGTGCGCGGCGCCCTCCAGGCACAGCAGGCTGTTGACCACCTTGTCCCACAACGGGCCCGACGTCACCCCCTGGGCGAGCAGGTTGATCCCCGGCGGGATCTGGAATCGCGCATCGCGGAGGACGGAGCGGACCAGGTGGTAGGAGAGGACCTCGGGCCCGTGCGGGCCCATGGCGACCGGGGCGTGCCGCTGCGCCGCCTGGAGGCGGGGGTAGACGTCGGCGGGGGTTTCCTCGGCGTGGTACGCCAGCGTCGGCAGGTCGGCGTCGAAAACGCTTGTGGGGGCGGTACCGACGGCCATGACGGTCTCCTCGAGGTCGCGCGAAGCGAGGCGCCCGCGACAACTTTCACACAATGTATGACCGGCTGGGTTGTGTGTCAACGATATTGCGGGCCCAAGCCGGCCCTCGCCATACGTTGGAGCCGATGTGTGTGGTCGCCAGGGTTGCGGTCACCCGCTCCTTAACGCGCCGACCAGCCGGCCGCCGATCAGCAGGACCGCGAAGACGCCGCCCGTGACCCCCGAAATGAGCAGTGGCAGTTGGCCGTTCGAACCCCACAGGGCACCCGCCCACAAGCCGGCCACCAGCACGGCCAGGCCCACGGCGCCCTGGAACACGCCCTGCGCGCTGGCCTGGTGCCCCGGGTCGACCAACCCCGAGATCCAGGCCTTCCCGACGCCGTCGGTGCACCCGGTGAACATTCCATAGGCGCCGATCAGCAGCCATGCCGTGACGGCGTCCGTGGTCAGCCCCAGCCCGACGTAGCCGATCGCAAAAAAGGCCAGGCCGATGCCGAACAGCGCCGGCCTGCCGATGCGGTCTGCGAGCGCTCCGGCCGGGTAGCTGGCCAGCGCATACACCGCGTTGTAACCGACGTAGGCCAGGATCACCCCGACCACCGAGAAGCCGATCTCGTTGAGGCGCAACAACAACAGGGCATCGGGGAAATTGACCATGCTGAAGACGACCAGGAGCGCGGTCACCCGCCAATACGGCCTCGGCAACGAACGCACACCCGCCCACATGGACTGCCGCCGCTCCCGCGGGGCCCGGCGCCCGCGCTCGCGCACGCCGAAGACGAGTGCCACCGACAGGACGGCGGGCACGATGGCGACATACAGCAACGGCGCGATCCGATGGTCCAGCAGTTCGTAACCCACCAGCCCGAGCAGCGGACCGACGACGGCGCCGAAGGTGTCCATCGCGCGGTGGAAGCCGAAAACCCTCCCGCGCAAGGCGTCATCGACGTCATCGACCAACAGCGCGTCGCGCGGTGCGCCGCGAATGCCCTTGCCGAGCCGGTCGACCACGCGACCCGCCAGCACGCCCGGCCACGCCCCGGCCACCGCGATGATGACCTTGCCGAGCGCGGCCATGCCGTAGCCGGTGGCGATCAACGGGCGCCGGGCGAACCGGTCGCCGAGCGGGCCCGCCGCGAGCTTCGTCAGCGACGCCGCACCCTCGGCCGCCCCCTCGACTGCGCCCACCACCGACGGCGGGGCGCCCAGCACGGCCGTCAGGTAGATCGGCAACAGCGGGTACAACAGCTCGCTGGCCGCGTCTTGCAGGAACGAGACCCCGGAGAGCACCCGGACGTTGCGGGTCAGCCACCGGGGCCCCGAGATGGTTTCAGTCTTGCGCACGCAACCGCACCATCCGCGTCGTCGACGTCTCGTCCAACTCGACGACATCGGAGCGCGAACGCAGGAAATCGCTGAATGACCGGAATCCCAACGACCTTTCGCTGAACGACGGGTCCATCCGTTTCATCTGGGCCTTCACCGCGGAGTTGTGCAGCCAGTCGACGTCGTCCTTGTCCAGGCCGATCTGCAGCGCGCGCGTCAGCAGCGCCGTGGCGGCCGCCTGGGGGTCGGGCGGCTCCGGCTCCTCGGGCGCCGCCTCCTTGGCACGCCCGGAGCGTCGCTTCGCCGGCTTGGCGTCGGCTTCGGCGGCCTGCGGTGCGAGCGCAGGCACGCCCGGCAGCGAGTCGTAGATGACGAACTCGTCGCAGGCCGCCGCCAGCGCCCGGCTCGACGCGCCGGCCACCCCGATCCCCACCACGTACCGGCCCAGCCTCTTGCAACGCTGGGCCAGCGGGATGTAGTCGGAGTCGCCGGCCACGATCACGACGTGGGTCAGGTCGGGCAGCCGGAACATGTCCTCGACCGCGTCGACGGCCAACCGGATGTCCGCTCCGTTCTTGCCGTAGGCCGCCGCGGGGAACAACTGCACCAGGTCGACCGCGCGGCCCACCAGCTGCCCGCGATAGCCGGTGTTGATATCGGCCGACCAGTCGGCGTAGGCGCGGGTGAGCACCAGCGTCCCGAACGACGATGCGAAGTCGAGGATGGCGCCGACGTCCACCGTGGCCCGGTCCAGCCGCTCGCCGTACTGCTCGAGGCCCTTGGCCTTGTCCCGCTGGAACGAGTTGCGACCGTGCACCTGGTCATATCGCGAGATCACGATGTTGTCGAAGTCGAGGTAGACGGCCACGCGGGCCGCAACCGGTTCGGTCATGCAGTAGATCATCGCTGAGGCGTCCGGCACTGTGGCGGCCGGAAGCGTTTTCCCTCACAGATTCGCCCACACAGGCCTCTAAACGACGCCGGAGCGGGTACACCGGGGCCATGAACGAGTTGAAGTATCTCGAGCTGCACGGCGACCGGGTCGCCTACCGCGACGAGGGTGACGGCGAGGTGCTCCTGCTCATCCACGGCATGGCGGGCAGCTCAGAGACGTGGCGGTCGATCATCCCGCCGCTGGCCAAGAAGTTCCGGGTCATCGCCCCGGACCTGCTCGGCCACGGTGCATCGGCGAAGCCCCGCACGGACTATTCGCTGGGTGCGTTCGCGGTCTGGCTTCGCGATCTGCTCGACGAGCTGGGCGTCAGCCAGGCCACCTTGGTCGGTCAATCGCTCGGCGGCGGCGTCGCGATGCAGTTCGTCTACCAGCACCCCGACTACGCCAAGCGCCTGATCCTGATCAGCAGCGGCGGGCTGGGGCCCGACGTCGGCTGGGTGCTGCGGCTGCTGTCGGCGCCCGGGGCGGAGCTGGTGCTGCCGATCATCGCGCCCAAGCCGGTATTGGCCGTCGGCAATCGGCTCAGGTCGTGGTTGCGCGGGGCCGGCATCCACTCGCCGCGCGGGGCCGAAATGTGGAGCGCCTACTCGTCGCTGTCCGACGGCGAGACCCGGCAGTCGTTCCTGCGCACGCTGCGGTCGGTGGTGGACTACCGGGGCCAGGCGGTCAGCGCGCTCAGCAGGCTGCGGCTGCGCGAGGACCTGCCGGTGATGGCGATTTGGGGCGAGCGGGATGCCATCATCCCCGTCGACCACGCGTACGCCGCGCACGAGGCCCGCACCGACGCGCGGCTGGAAATCCTGCCCGACGTGGGTCACTTCGCTCAGGTCGAGGCGCCGAACCAGGTGGTGGAGCTGATCGAAGACTTCATCGCGACCGGCGACCGCCACGAGACGGATACCACCCAGCTGCGGATGTGAGCTGAGGGGGCGGCGCAAAGTAATTCCGCTTCGCCGCGCGGGCCCGTCGTAAAATGACGGGCGATGCGCAATGCCGCGCGTTCCACGCTCCCGCCGGGGCCCCGGCTGCCCCGGGTTCTACAGGCCGCGTTGATGTTGCACCGCGGGTCGCACTTCGTTGCCGCCTGCCGGCGTCGTTATGGGAACGTGTTCACGCTGCGTGTCGCGGGGATGGGCACGCTGGTGTACTTGGCCGACCCGGCCGACATCAAGACGGTCTTCGCCGGCGACCCGCGCGTTTTCCATGCCGGAGAAGCCAATTCGATCTTGAGCGGATTGCTGGGCGAGAGCTCGCTTCTGGTGATCGACGAGGATGTCCACCGCGACCGGCGCCGGCTGATGCTGCCGCCCTTCCATCGGGACGCCGTCGCTCGCCAAGCCGGGCAGATGGCCGACATCGCCGCCGCCAAGATCGCCGAGTGGCCGGTGGGCAAGAGCTTCGCGGCCGCGCCCAAGATGTCGGAGATCACGCTGGAGGTCATCCTGCGGACGGTCATCGGTGCCACGGATCCGGCCCGGCTCGCCGCCCTGCGCGCGATCATGCCCCGGCTGCTCACGGTGGGCCCCTGGGCGACTCTGGCGCTGGCCAGGCCGGAGCTGCAGCGTTACCTCCCGTGGCGGGCGCTGCGGCGCCGGATGGCCGAGGCGGACCGCCTGCTCTACGCCGAGATCGCCGAGCGCCGCGCCGACCCCGACCTGGCCGAGCGCACCGACGTGCTGGCCATGCTCGTCCGTGCCGACGAGGGCGGGCATCCGATGTCGGACCGCGAGTTGCGGGATCAGCTGATGACGTTGCTGGTGGCCGGGCACGACACCACCGCGAACGGGTTGTCCTGGGCGCTCGAGCGGTTGACCCGCCATCCGGCCGTGCTGGCCAAGGCCACGGCCGCCGCCGAGGCCGGCGCCGGGGGCGATCCGGCCGGAGACGAGTATCTCGACGCGCTGGTGAAGGAGACGTTGCGGATCCGCCCGGTGGTCTTCGATGTGGGGCGGGTGCTCACCGAACCGGCCGACGTGGCCGGCTACCGGCTGCCGGCCAGGGTCATGGTGGCGCCCGGAATCGGGCTGGTGCACACCAGCGCCGCGGTTTATCCGGACCCGCACCGATTCGACCCCGACCGCATGCTGGGCGCCACCCTCACCCCGACGACCTGGTTCCCGTTCGGTGGCGGCAACCGCCGCTGTCTGGGCGCCGGGTTCGCCTCGGTCGAGATGCGCGTGGTGTTGCGCGAGATTCTGCGCCGGGTCGAGTTGTCTACCACGTCCGCGCCCGACGAACGCCAGCGGCTGAAATTCGTTGTCCTGGTGCCACATCGCGGGGCCCGCATTCGCCTGCGGGCGGTCAGGGACGTTCCCGCCGCGGCGCCCGCCGCCACCGAGGCCCCGGCCCGCTAGCTGTACTGCCCAGGCAGCTTCGACGTCGCCGTCGCAGTCCCTTTCGACTATTGGGATCGGTAGCAAACCCGGCGTGACCTAATGCCAGCACCATAAAGGCGAGCCTTGAAAGAAAAGAAGATTCATGAAAATCACAGCGATAGTCGCGTCCGGCCTCGTCGCCGTCGCGCTGGCGGCGGCCGGATGCGCGCAGGCCGAGACCGCGGCGGCGCCCGTCGGGAGCCAGTTCTACGCGCTGGCCCCCGCCCCGCAGCCCGATCCCGAGGCGGAGGTCGCCGAACTGCAGTGGCAGGTGAACGACCTGCACGACAACTGGGACAACCTCACCCCGGCGGAACGTCAGCAACGGCTGACGCAGCTGCAGCAGCAGTCCACCACGGTGTCGAACGACGTGCAGAACCTGCCTCCTGCGCAACGGCCCGGCGTCGAAATGCGGCTGTTGCAAACGATGCTGGCGCTGTTCGACCTGGTGCGAAAAGCCCAGGGGCCCAACCAGCCGTGCTATTTCCCCGCATGCCTGCCCGGCCTCTGAAACCCGTCGGTGTGAAATTCGGCCGCGGCGGTTTCGCGCCCGCCGAGGTTGGTGGCCGCGGTCACGACGGCCCGCTCGATCTGGCGCAGCGCGTGCACCGCGGTGAGTAATCGGCGGGTGTCGGGCATCGGCGATCCGGCCTCGCCGTCCCGCTGCCGGGCCAGCGTCTCCGCGGCGTCGAGCTCGTCTGCCGCCGACACCATGGTCGGCGCGCGGCCACTGCCGATGGCTGCGGCCAGCGCTTCGATGTTGCGCCGCGTCTGAGCCGCGGCCGCCGAAAAGGCCTGGGCCAGTTCGAAGGTGAGCGGCTGGGCCCCCAGCGGATCCTGGTATCGCTCGCTGCTACGCGCCAGGCTGCGCCCGTACCGGTCGCACGCGGCGAAGATGCGCAGGGCGCGGCGAATGCTGCGCCGGCCCGCCAGGCCGGCGACGCCCGCCAGCAGCGGCTTGGCGGTCACGCGGAACTGCTGGAGGTCCCGGTCCAGTTGGCGTGCCTGCTCGGACGGGCTCCCGCTCGCGTCGTCGCCGAGCATCGTCCCGGTCGACACCTCGACGAGCGCCGACAGGCTGGTGAGGAACGTTCGGGTGTCGTCGCGGATCGCCTCCCTGGTGTGCGTCGGCAACACGACCACGGCCACCGTCGCCCCGATCACCGCGCCGAGGGCGGTCTCTTCGATCCGCAACATCAGCACGCCGAACGAGAATTGCCCGAGCAGGCCGTACAGCAACGCCAGCATCGTCGTGATCCAGAAGGTCATCAGGCTGTACGTGACCGTCATGAAATAGAAGGCGCAGAACAGGCAGACGAAGATGCCGGCGAGCGCGGCCGTCTTGTCGCCGGCCAGCAGCGTGGCCACCAGCACGCCGCACGGCACGCCGAGCAGGGTGCCGAGCAGGCGCTGCCAGCCTTTGGTCAGGGTTTCGCCCCACGAGTTCGTGCCGGCGAAGATGACGAACGCGGCGATCACCGCCCAATACCAGCGGGCGGGTGACACCAGCTCGCCCGCGATGATCGCGAGCGACGCGGCGACGGCGACCTGGATGGCCTGCCGGGTGGTCGGCCGGAGGCCCTGCGACGGTGCCTCGTCGGCGGGCTCGCCGGGCGCGTCCGGCGGCGCGCCGTCCGAGGCAGGCGGGCGCTCGCTGTCCCGGTTCTCCAGGGCGCCCGCCTGGCCGGCCGCGGCGCGGTCGACAATGGCCCGAACGTCGGAAGTCGCTGTGGCGGCGTTGATTATCGCCAGGGCGAGGCGGCGCACGGCGGCGCTGCCCGGATCGTCACCGGCGGCGCCGCGCTGCTCGTCCAGCAGCCGTTGCGCCCGCGCGCCGGCTTGGCGGAGGCCGTCGGGCTCGGGCAGGCGGATGGCCCGCGCCAGCCGCGACAGCGCGTCGACGAGCGCGACCCGAGTCGGTGCGGGTATCGCGCTCGGGTCCTCCGACATCAGCGCCGCGGCCCGCCGCCCGGCCGTCGCCACCCACTCGATGGCCAGCTCCGCGTCCAGCAGCCAGGGGGCCAACTGTTCGGCGGTGACGCCGGGCCACAGCATCGCGGGGTCGGCCTTGTCCTCGATCTGGCTCTGCACCATCAGCGCGGTCTCGTTGAGCCGGGTGGTGCGCGCCCGCATCCGGCGCCTGCGCCGTTCGTCGAGGCGGCCGGTGCGGACGGCGTCCGCGGTGGTGTCGACGACGATCGCCATCCGCGCCCGCAACGCACGGACGGTCGCCCGCAGCACGCGGTCCGGCCGATCGGGCATGACGTAGGTGGTCATCACGAACGTGCACACCGTGCCCACCGCGACCGCCCCGATCATCCACGGCAGCTCCGAGACGCTCGCACGCAGATACAGCGTGAAGAAGTAGGACATGAAGGCGACCATGCCCAACGCCCGGCCGCGCGCCCCGAAGCGGCGGACGTAGGCGGCGGTGAACACGACGAGCACGAACACCGCGTCACTGACCACCTGGTGGGGCGCGAGCGCCGCCGCGGCGGCGATGGCCACGGCGGCGGGCACGGGCAGCAGCGCCATGGTGATCCGCTGCTGCCCCGGGTCCGGCTCGTTGACCGATCGCGAAGCGACCATCGTGATGACGACGCCCAGCAACGCGACCGTCAGCGGCTGCCCCGTCGCACGGGTCGCGGCGTACAGGACCAGCAGTGAACAGCCGAGCGCGGCCGTCGTCCGCGTCGCCATGCGCAGCCGGAGCAGACCGGGATCGGAGCCGACCACCCAGTTGCGCGCCTGTTCGTAGAAGTCGGTGATCGCCGCGCCCCCCTTCTGGCCTGCCGAACGCATCATGGGTTACCCGAACTTCGGCACAAGCTAGTCTTCGACATCGTGACAGCGCCGACGCGGGCCAAGCTGGCCGACGGCCGTGACCTGCTCTTCTTCGCGCTGCCCGGGCACCGCCCGGCGCCGGTCGACGACCGCAGGCCGCTGCCTGCGCGCGACGGTCAGCGATCCGAGCTGCGGTTCGACCAGACGACGGGGCAGTGGGTGATCGTCGCGGCGCTGCGCCAAGACCGCACCTACAAGCCGCCCCCCGACCAGTGCCCGCTGTGCCCCGGCCCGACCGGGCTGACCAGTGAGGTGCCCGCGCCGGACTACGACGTCGTGGTCTTCGAGAACCGCTTCCCCAGCCTGTCCGGCTCGGGTCCGGCGCCCGCGCTCCCGGGTGCCGGCTTCGTGTGCGCTCCGGGGCACGGGCGCAGCGAGGTGATCTGCTTCTCCAGCGACCACACCGGCTCCTTCGCCGGGCTGGACGTCGCGCACGCCCGGCTGGTCATCGAGGCGTGGCGGCACCGCACCGGCGAACTGTTGGCCGCGCCGGGCATCGAGCAGGTGTTCTGCTTCGAGAACCGCGGCGAGGAAATCGGGGTGACGTTGACCCACCCGCACGGGCAGATCTACGGCTACCCGTATCTGACGCCGCGCACCGCCGCCATGCTGGGGCAGGCGCGCGAGCACCGAATGCGCCACGGCACCAACCTCTTCGGCGACCTACTGGCCGGCGAAATCGCCGACGGCAGCCGAATCGTCGCGCGCGATGACCTGTTCACCGCGTTCGTGCCCTTCGCGGCGCGGTGGCCGGTCGAGGTGCACATCTACCCGAACAGGTTCGTGCGCAACCTCACCGAACTCGGCGAGGACGAACGGGAGGGTTTCGCGCGGATCTACCTGGACATGCTGCGGCGATTCGACCGGATGTATTCCTCACCGCTGCCCTACATTTCGGCGTTGCACCAGTACGCCGACACCGACGCCCAGGCTGACGGCTACTTCCACGTCGAGTTGATGTCGATCCGGCGCAGCGCCACCAAGCTGAAGTACCTGGCGGCCTCCGAGTCGGCGATGGACGCGTTCATCAGCGATGTCACGCCCGAAAGCGTGGCTGAGCGGCTGCGTGAGCTCGGATGACCGTCCGCTACGCCGCCCCCGGGCGGGTCAACCTGATCGGCGAGCACACCGACTACAACCTGGGGTTCGCCTTGCCGATCGCGCTGCCGCAGCGCACGGTGGTGACGTTCAGGCCCGACGGCAGCGATGCCGTCACGGTGGGCAGTGACCGCGCGGACGGGTCGGTGCGGATCGCGCTCGACACCGTGCCCGGCGACGTGGCCGGCTGGGCCGCCTACGTCGCCGGGGTGGTGTGGGCACTGCGGCGCGCCGGCCACCCGGTGCCCGGCGGCGCGATGCGCATCACCAGCGACGTGGAGATGGGGTCGGGACTGTCGTCGTCGGCGGCGCTGGAGTGCGCGGCGCTGGGCGCGATCGCGGCGGCCGCCGGGGCACGCATCGACCGCATCGAGCAGGCGAGGCTGGCCCAGCGCGCCGAGAACGAGTACGTCGGCGCCCCAACGGGTTTGCTCGACCAGCTGGCGTCGCTGTTCGGCCGGCCGGCGACGGCGCTGCTGATCGACTTCCGCGATCTCACGGTCGAGCCGGTGGCCTTCGACCCGGACGCCGCCGGTGTCGCGCTGCTGTTGATCGACTCCCGTGCCCGCCACAGTCACGCCGGCGGCGACTACGCCGCGCGCCGCGCGTCGTGCGAGCGGGCGGCGGCGGAGCTCGGGGTGTCGTCGTTGCGCGAGATCGGCGTCCGCGGGCCCTCGGTCGTGGCCGCGGTCCGTGACCCCGTCGACGCCCGCCGGGCCCGCCACGTGCTGAGCGAGAATCAGCGGGTGCTCGACTGCGTAGCGGCCCTCCGCGACGCGGACTTCGGCGAAGCCGGGCGGATCTTCAACGCCTCGCACGCGTCCATGCGTGACGACTTCGAGATCACCACCCAACACATCGACCTGATCGCCGACACCGCGGTGGGGGCCGGCGCGCTGGGCGCGCGGATGACCGGCGGCGGGTTCGGCGGCTGCGTGATCGCGCTCGTGCCGGCCGACCGGACCGGCGCGGTCGGCGAGGCGGTGCGACGCGCGGTACGCGACGCCGGTTTCGAGCAACCGGTAATCGCACGGACCCGCGCCGCCGCCGGCGCGGGACCGTGGGATTGACCGAGCCCGCCCGACACGGCCCGTTCCGCACTTAGCGGCCATAGCTGTAACGCGCCCGCAGATAGCTGTAACGTAACGGCTATGCCGGGGATGACATGCGCGATGTGCGGGGCGGGTTTCTCGGCCCGGGCCGATGCCGTCTACTGCTCGCCGGCCTGCCGGCAGAAGGCCCATCGCGTTCGAGCGGCGCGCCGCACGGCCGCGCTGCGGGAAACCCTGCGGCGGCGCTCCGCGACCGGTGCGGGCGCGTATTCGGCCTCTACCCGGTCGCTGCAGCCTTCGGTCGCCAGCTCCATGCAGCGCTCGCGTCAGCAGCTCGACCGGGCGCGCGAACTATGCCGCGTGTCCGCGCTGCGGCTGCAGGAAAGCGACGCCATCCGGAAGGCGTCGCTCGAAGGGAGGGCGGGGTGGGCGGCAAAGTCGGAGACGGGGCGTGCGCTGTGGCGTGGGAACTAGACGGCCAGACGGCGGCGGTGGAGGAGGCCCTCGCCGGCGGCACGCCGCAGCGGGCCGGGTGGTTTCGCTTCTACTTCGAGGACCAGCGCTGGGAGTGGTCCGACTCCGTGTACCGGATGCACGGCTACGAACCCGGAACCGTCACCCCGACGACGGAGCTGGTGATCGCCCACAAGCACCCGGCCGACCGCAACCAGGTCGCCGCAACCATCAACGACATGGTCGAACACCGGCAGGCGTTCAGCACCAGGCACCGCATCGTGGACACTCGCGGCAACACCCACGACGTGGTCGTGGTGGGCGACCAATTCTGCGACAGCAACGGCGAGGTGATCGGCACCCACGGCTTCTACGTGGACGTCACCCCGGCGCGCAGCCGCAAGCGCGAGGAGAGCATCAGCGAGCAGGTGGCCGAGATCGCCGAGCGTCGCGGCGCCATCGACCGGACCAAGGGCATGTTGATGTTGGTTTACGGCGTCGACGAGCTGGCGGCGTTCAACCTACTCAAATCCCTGTCGCAGGTGCGCAACATGAAGCTGGGCGCGCTGGCCGAGCAAATCGCGAAGGACTTCTCGGAGTTGGGCAGGGAGGTCATCACGTCGCGCTCGCGGTTCGACCAGCGCCTGCTCACCGCGCACGATCGGGCCTTCGGCGCCGACAACTGAGCGGCTATCCCACCGGGATCAGGCGCACCGCTCCCAGGTGCATCCGGTCGACCGCCTCGGCGAACTCGTCGCGTGTCGGTATCCGGTGATCGCGGAACTTGAGCCCGATCATCCGCTGCGCGCGCTGGACGCCGTAGGACTCGGCGCAGCGCAGGAAGAGGTCGGACACCGTGGCCCGGTCGCGGATGAGCTCGCCGCGCATCGCGGTCGTCTTGCCGTCGTAGACGACCTGAGCGGGTGCGCCGTCGCGGAAGTTCTGCTTCCAGGGCGCGCCGGTCAGCGCGTAGAGCTGACCGTCAATCACATGGGCGCTCAACGGAATTGAGAACGGCCGGCCCGTTTTTCGCCCGGTGAAGCTCAGCACCATCAGCTGTTTGCGGGCGGGACCGGCCAGCGGGGTGCGCAACAGGAAACCCATCATCGGGTTGACGATGCGCATCAGCGCCGACGGGGGATGCCCGGCCTCTATCTGATGCGACTGCTCGGCCATGCGCTTACCGTAAGGCCAATCGGGCCCCCGGCCTAGGGCCGAGGGGCAGCACGGTCCTAGGTCACGGCGTGATCGTCGTCTGGTCGTCGATGATCTTCGTGACGTCCATCAGCGGGCCCTGATCGGCCTGCGGGCCCTCGGCGTTGAGTTGGAGCACGTAGACGGCGCCCTGGCTGGGGATCACCACCGTCTTCTGGGCGATGACACGGGTGGCGCCGTCCTTCTGATAGGTGCCCCCGATTTGCCACGCCTGGAAACCGCCGAGCGTCGACGCGCTGCCGTCGCCGCTGCCGTCGAACCCGGGCAGGTTCTGCACCTCGCCCGGCGCGTACTGGATGACCTTCGCCGGGTCGACGTTGCCCGACAGCCGGGAGAACAGCGCCGAGACGGTGGGCGCGTCGGCGGGGTTACTGGGCTGGGTCATGACGATGCCGCCATATGACGTGCCCGCGTTCTGGTTGAGCTGCCAGCCGTTGGGCACCGGCAGGTCGACGTTCGGGCCGGGATCGCCGTGATGGACGGGGGTCTCCGTGATGTGGTTGTCCTTCACGTAGTCGGCGATGGTGTATTTGGCTTTGGCGGCCGGTGCCGCGCTGGTCGCCGACGACGTGGTGGATGTCGAGGCGGATGTGGTCGTCGATGTCGTCGATTGATTGCCGGATTTGTGGTCACCGCCGCAACCGACGAGCGCCAAACTCAGCGCCACGGAAATGGTTGCTGTCGTCAAATGTTTCATCGATCCAATCTCCCGAAAATTGGGGCCGGTACCAGCGCCGGCCACGCCGAGACGACAGTAGCCGAAATGGCACCCGCGTTTGCCGATATTTATTTGAACTTTGGGCGCCGCCGTGATCGTCGAAGCAAATCGTTATCCAATTCGGTTGGAAAACGCCCACTCAATACACAGTTGTCCAGTAAGAGACAGGTATGCGGGCACGAAGGACCATCGTCGCGATTCTCGCGGCGTCGGTCGTCTTCATGGCGTTCATCGCTGCCGCGCCGCCGATGGCCTATGACGGCGAGCCCACATTGGTGGCCAGCCCGGTCGACCACGTCGCCACGCTCATCGGCACCGGGACGGGCGGCCGGACGGTGGGGGAGATCAACAACTTCCCGGGCGCCACCGTGCCGTTCGGAATGGTGCAGTACTCACCGGACACGGTGGGCAACTACGCCGGTTACAACTACGACAACCCGCGCGCGAGCGGGTTCAGCATGACCCACGCCTCGGTCGGCTGCGCGGCGTTCGGTGACATCTCGATGTTGCCGACCGGCAACGGAATTGGCATGCAACCCTGGAAGTCCTGGGAGCGGATCGCCCACGACGACACCGAACAGGGTGTGCCGGGCTATTACACGGTGCGGTTTCCGGATACCGGGGTGAAGGCCGAACTCACCGCCACGACGCGCACCGGCGTCGGCCGGTTCAGCTACCCGCACAACGGCCGCCCCGCCCTGCTTCAGGTGCGATCCGGCGCATCGCTGGCCGGCAACTCCCGCGCAACCATTCAGATCGGCGAGGACAACACGACGATCACGGGCTGGGCCACCAGTGGCGGATTCTGCGGCAAGAACAACACGTACACGGTCTATTTCGCGATGAAGTTCAGCCAGCCGTTCACCGCCTACGGCGCATGGGATGGCTTCGCGGTTTACCCCGGCGCCCGCAGCGCGAATTCCCCGTACAGCGGCGGATACGTGCAGTTCCCGCCCGGCTCGGTGCTAGAGGTGCGTACCGCGATCTCCTACGTCGGCGTCGACGGGGCGCGGGCGAATTTGGCGGCCGAGGGCGGCGCAAGTTTCGACGACGTGCGCGCCGCGGCGTCGCGGGAATGGAATGCCAGCCTGTCACGCATCGCCGTCGCCGGCCGCAATGTCGACGACCTGGACACGTTCTACACCTCGCTGTACCGATCCCTCTTGCACCCCAACACCTTCAACGACGCCGACGGCCGATACGTCGGGTTCGACGGCGCCGTGCACACCGTGGCCGCGGGGCGGACGCAGTATGCCAACTTCTCCGACTGGGACACCTACCGCTGCCTCGCGGCGTTGCAGGCGCTCCTCTTTCCAGACCGGGCCGGCGACATGGCCCAATCGCTGGTGAACGACGCCGAGCAGAGCGGCGCGCTGCCGCGCTGGGCGTTCGCCAACGCCGCGACCGCGGAGATGAGCGGCGACAACGTCGTGCCGCTCATCGTGAACCTCCACGCGTTCGGGGCCGAGAACTTCGACACCCGAACGGCGCTGCGCTACATGGTGAATGCGGCGACGAAAGGCGGGGTCGGGCTGAACAAATACGTGGAGCGGCCGGGCATCGCCACCTACCTGGAGCGCGGCTACGCACCCTTCACGCAGGAATTCGGCCTCGACGGCTGGATCGCCGACGCGTCGATCACGCTGGAATGGTCGGTCGACGACTTCGCCATCTCGCGATTCGCCGACTCGCTCGGCGAGGACGCCACGGCCGCCGAATTCCAAGCCCGGTCGCAGTATTGGCAGAACCTGTTCAACCCGAGCACCGGTTACGTCTCACCGCGCAGCTGGACCGGATTCTTCCGCGACGGCCCGGGTTTCGTCGAGCCCCAGTCGAGTTTCGGCCAGATCGGCTACGACGAGGGCAACGCCGCGCAGTACGTCTGGTGGGTGCCGCACAACGTGGCCGGCCTGGTGACCGCGCTCGGCGGCCGTGACGCGGTGGCCGCGCGCCTCGACGCCTTCACCGAGAGACTCAACGTCGGGCCCAACGAGCCCTACCTGTGGGCCGGCAACGAACCGGGCTTCGGGGTGCCGTGGCTGTACAACTACATCGGTCAGCCGTGGAAGGCGCAACACACGGTCGACCGGGTGCGGGGCCTGTTCGGCCCGACGCCGGACGGCGAGCCCGGCAACGACGACCTCGGCGCGATGGCCAGTTGGTATGTCTGGGCGGCGCTGGGGCTCTACCCGAGCACACCCGGAACGGCGATCCTCACCGTCGGCGCACCGCTTTTCGACCGCGCGGTGATCGCGCTCCCGCACGGCAAAGCCATCCGGATCTCGGCGCCCGGCGCGTCCGGACCGTACCACCTCAGGTACATCAGCGGCCTGCGCGTCGACGGTCGCGCCACCGACAACACGTGGCTGCCCGAGTCGTTCGTCCGCACGGGGGGCGAACTGGCGTTCTCGCTGGGCGCTTACCCCGACAAGCATTGGGGTACAAGCGAATCGGCGGCGCCCCCGTCCTTCGGCGCGGGTGGTTCGGCGGTGACCGTCAACGTCGCCAACCCGGTGGTCACGATCGCGCCGGGGAGCACGGGCACGGTGAGACTCGACGCGCAACGGATGGCCGGCGACGGGGGTTACACGGTCACCGGCGCCGCCTCGGACCGCGGGATCACCGTGACGCCCACGGCTGGCCAATTCTCCGCCGACGGGTCGGCGACCGTCGACGTTCCGATCGCGGTCGCACGGTCGGTGCCCGAGGAGTACTACCTGGTCAACCTGACTTCCAGGGTCGGCGAAAGCGCCCGCACGTCAACGATTCTCGTGGTCGTGCAGGCAGGGAGCGAGTGAGCGCGCTCAGCGCCCGTTAGATCATCTCGTTCTTGGTCAGCCAGCGCATCACGGGCCAGCCGACAAACACGGGCAGCCAGCAGGTGAGCACCCGGTACAGCAGCACGGACGGCACCCCGACGGCCGCCGGAACGCCGAAGGCGGCCAGGCCACCGATCAGCGCCGCTTCGACGGCGCCGACGCCGCCGGGTGTCGGCGCGGCGGAGGCCAGTGTCCCGCCGACCATTGTGACCACGGTGACGGTGACGAACGTCGTGCCGCCGCCGAACGCTTCGACGCTGGCCCACAGCGCCAGCGCCGCGCCGAGAGTCGTTCCCGCGCAACCGAGCAGGATCAGCGCCAGTCGCCGCGGCTCGCGGGCCAGCTTCACCAGATCGCCGGTCACCTCGTTCAGCTTCGGGCGCACCTCGGTGGCCAGCCAGCGCCGCGACTTCGGCACGAACAGCAAGGTGCCGACGATGCCGAGTGCCACGCCCCCGATCAGGTACAGCATCGTGGCGCTCGGCACGAAGTGCGACAGGTGCATCGACGCGCCCGCGACCACGCTGAAGAAGATCAAGAGCAAGAGGTGCACGATCACCTGCACGGCCTGCTGCAGCGCGACCGCCGCGGTGGCTCGCATCGCCGACAGGCCGCTCTTTTGCAGATACCGGGTGGACAGCGCGAGCCCGCCGACGCCGGCTGGCGTGGTGGTCGCGGCAAAGGTGTTGGCCACCTGGACGAATGACAGCCGCCAATAGTTGACCGTCCCGTCGGTGCAGGCCCATAGGGCCGCGGCCGCGCCGAGGTACGTCAGCGCCGACACCGCCAAGCCGAGCAGCGCGTACCACCAGTTGGCGGACCTCAGCTGGGAGAAGAACGTGGGCGCGGTGCTGATGAAGGGATAGGCGACGTACACCAGCGCGCCGAAGAGCACCAGCTGGATGAGCTGGCTGCGGGTGAACCGGGTGATGGTCTCGGTCTTGATCTGGTCGGCCCCGGTCTGGCGCTTCACCTCCGCGCGGGCCGCCGAGATGACGGCGCCCGCATTCGGGACGGACCTCCGAATGAGCCGCGGCACAGCCACTTTCGTCAACCGACGCGACGCGCTCAGGATGGTGTCCCTGTCGAACGCGTCGATGGCCGCGGCCACCGCCGATTTGGGGTCATACAGGGCGGAGGTGGTCACCAGCAGCTGCGCGATGTCGGATTGCAGTTGGGCCTCGCTGGCACCGTATTCGGCGTTGTGGAAGCCACCGAAGCGCACCGTGCCCTCATCGAAGGTGATCTCGTTGGCGCGCAGGTCGCCGTGGGCGATCTGCTGGTCGTTGAGCCTGCGCAGCGACCTCCACACCCGGTCCACGGGGGTCGACTGTGCGCACCGACCGAGCGGCAGGCCGTGGGGTGGCTTGTGCGAGTACAGAATCCAGCCTCGGTCGAGGGTGGCGACGGCGATCGTCGAGGTGTTCGCCAGGTCCACCTCCCCGATGGCGATCGTCATCAGGGCGCGGTGCTCGACGGCGCGGCGCATCGAGGTCACCAGCGGCGCGGTCTCGGTGTCGCGCAGCCGCAGCTTTATCCAGAGCTGCCTTAGTGCGCCGCCACTGCGCTGATGCGGTCCGTACAACTCGACGACCGCGGCGCCGTCTGGCTCCGCACAGCCGGCCGAGAGGACGAGCGGGCCGCGGCCGGCCGGGCGGACCACGGTGAGCCGGGTGACCACGAACCCGCGCCTTGCCATCGCGCGGACCGCGGCCTCGAGCGGCACCTCGAGCGCGGGGGTCCCGACCACGAGCACCACCAGCGAGCCGACCAGCCACCCGACCGCCAGGCCCAGCAGGGCGCGCGCCGGCACGATGGCGCTGACCACCAGGTGGATCGGCACGAAGGCCAGCAGCAGCGCCCACCACCAGTGCCGCCACCGCGCGGGCAGCCACGGCCCCGAGACGGTCAGCACCGCCGCCAGCATGCCGATCCAGCGCGGGTCGTCGAGGAACTGGCCCAGCACGGTCTGCAGCCGCTCGGAGAGGTCGAAGTGCCAGCGGGGCGCCGAAAACCCGTTGCCGCCGATCGACAGCGGTAGCGCCGCGAGCACCGCGGCGGCCGCGTACGCCCCGAGCAGCTTCCACTGCCGGCCGACGACCAGGCCGATCAGGATCATGAACGGCAGGGCCAGGATCGCCACGCCGTACGCGAGGTACACCAAATCGGACTGCCGCGGGGAGAGCACGCCGACGATCTGCGAGATCGACTTCTCCAGCGCGTCCCACTGCGGCCGGGTGATCAGCGAACTCGTGATCACCACGGCGAGGAAGGTCGCGCTCGCCGCGAGCCGCAGTATGTCGTTGGTGCGGCGGGTCAGCGGCTGCAGCAAGCTGCCGGAAACGATGACCTCGCGCCCGTCGACTCGCATGGTGTAACGATCCTTCGGATCCGTTCGGCGCCGCAAACAATTGCCGCTTGCCGGCTCGCCGACAACTTAACCGGATAGCCGGTTACGCGATAGCTCCCACCCATCCGGCGCGCGTACGGTCGAGTATGTAGGCGAACTATCGATTCGAGGGGATGCGCGTGGCCAGGACGGAGAACGACAGCTGGGAGATCACCGAGAGCGTGGGGGCCACCGCACTGGGCGTGGCGTCGGCGCGGGCCGCGGAGACGCGAAGCGACAACCCGTTGATCCGGGACCCGTTCGCGCAGGTCTTCCTCGACGCCGCCGGCGACGGGGTGTGGAACTGGCATTCGGCACCGCAGCTACCGGACGAACTCATCGAGGCCGAACCCGAATTGCCGCTGCAGATGCAGGCGATGGTCGGCTACATGGCCTCGCGGACGGCGTTTTTCGACGAGTTCTTCCTCGCCGCGACGCGCGCCGGCATTCGTCAGGCGGTGATCCTGGCCGCGGGCCTGGACGCGCGGGCTTGGCGGCTGTCCTGGCCGGACGGGACGACGACCTACGAGCTGGATCAGCCCCGGGTGCTGGACTTCAAATTGTCGACGCTGACCGAACACGGGGCAGAGCCCGCGTGCAACCGGATCGCCGTCCCGGTCGACCTGCGCCACTATTGGCCGACGGCCTTGCGCGACGCGGGTTTTGACCCGTCGGCGCCCAGTGTGTGGTCCGCCGAGGGGCTGATGCCCTACCTGCCGGCCACCGCCCAGGAGCTGCTGTTCGACCGCGTGCACGCGCTCACCGCCCCCGGCAGCCGGGTGGCCGTGGAGGCGCTCGGACCGAAGTTCCTCGACCCCGAGTTCCGCGCCAAGCGTCGCGAGCGGATGGACCGGGTCCGCGCACTGATGGCGCGCGTCGACCCGGACCGGCAGGTGCCGAGGACCGACGAGCTGTGGTACTTCGAGGAGCGCGAGGACGTCGGCGACTGGTTCCGCCGCCACGGCTGGAGCGTGACGGTCACGCCGGCCGACGAGCTGATGGCCGGCTACGGGCGCACGGCGGCCAAGGAGGTCGCGGATGCGGTGCCGGGCAACCTGTTCGTGGCCGCGGAGCGCCCGCAGAGCTAGAGCAGGGCGCGGCATCCGCGGTAGTGGATCGCGCGCTCACGTGGTCACGCCCTAGCGCACCGCCCCAGGTAAGGAGCGCCCCGATGCGGGTATACCGATTCGACAACTCACGTGGACTCGACGGTCTGGAGATGAGTGACGAGCCCATCCCCGCCCCGCAACGCGGTGAACTGTTGCTCAAGATCCGGGCGGTGTCACTGAACTATCGCGACATCGCGATCCCGCTGGGGCGCTACGTGCGCGACAGCAAGTCCGGTCTCGTGCCGTGCAGCGACGCTGCCGCCGAAGTGGCCGAGGCCGGTGAAGGCGTTGACGACTACCACCCGGGCGACCGCGTCATGAGCATATTCCAGCCCAGGTGGTTCGGCGGCCCGCTACCGGCGACGGCGAACTCCGACAGCTACGGCAGCGGGCAAGATGGCTGGCTCACCGAATACAAAGTGGTATCGCGGGAATCGGTGGTAGCCACGCCGGACGCCTTGACCGACGAACAGGCAGCGACACTGCCCTGCGCGGCTGTCACCGCCTGGAATGCGCTGGGCGGCCCCACGCCGATCCGCGCCGGCCAGACTGTGTTGACCCTCGGTTCGGGCGGTGTCTCCGTCTTCGCCCTTCAACTGGCCAAACTGCTGGGTGCTCGGGTCATCGCGACGACGTCGAGCCTCGAGAAAGCACGGGCCCTGACGGCGTTGGGGGCCGACGATGTCATCAACTACCGCGACCACCCGCAGTGGAGTGAGCGGGTCCGCGCCCTGACCGACGGCCGAGGCGTCGATCGCGTCGTCGAAGTCGGCGGCCCAGCCACCATCGACCAGTCTTTACGGGCGGTCGCGATTGGCGGAGAGGTGACGCTGATTGGCTTCCTCAGTGAAGCCAACCCCGGCATCGACTACTTCCTCCTCAAGGGCGCCGGCGCGACAACCCGGTCGATCACGGTCGGGGACCGCGGCGATACGCAGGAACTGGTGCGCGCAGTCGGCGCCACGGGAATGCAGCCGGTGATCGACCGGGTTTTCGAATTCGATGATGCCGCAGCGGCGTTCAACCGAATCGCGGAAGGCGCGCACCTCGGGAAGATCGTCATCCGAGTGGGCTGACCAGCGTCGGGGGTTGCCTCGCTGCCTCGAGCCGCTCACCACCGCGACGCTGTCATCTACCGGTGGCGGCCGGACCGCTGAGGTGCATCGTCGTCGCCGCCCTCTCCTTGGGCGCCGCGCGCGTGGGCGCGCCACCGTTGAAATCCGCGGCGCGCGGCGAACGCGCCGACGATCGCCGACACGCACCACACCGCGATCGCCGCGTACGCCAACGGCGACGATCGGTTGCCGATCGACGCGCCCAGCGCGGTGTAGACGAACGCGCGCGGCACGGAACCGACGAACGAGCCAATGACCATCTGCCACAAGGGCACCCCGAACGCCCCGAAGACATACGACGCGAGCGCATCGGAGATGCCCGGGACGAATCGCTGGCCGACGACCGCCCACAGCCCGCGCCGCTCGATAAGCGCGTCGATGCGGTCGGTGCGTTTGGTGCCCAGCAGCGCCCGGGCGCTGTCGCGCCCGGCCCGCCGGCCGATGAGGCTCGCGACGATCGCGGTGCCTACCGTCGCGCCGAGCGTCACGAAGATGCCGAGGAGGGGGCCGAACAGCAGTCCGCTGGCCGCGGCCAGGATCGAGCCCGGCACGAACAGCGCGCCGAGCACGGCCGACGCCAGCACGTAGGCCAGCGGCGCGGCCGGCCCCGTCGCGGAGACCACGCGTCGCACGTCGTCCACGTGGATGACGCGCGCGATGGCCACCAGGTAGAACATCAGGAGCAGGAAGGCGACGAACACGCCGAGGCGCACGATGTGGACGCGCCGGGATGCGGGTGCCGGTGCCGGCGCGGAGTCGTCGTCGTTGTTGTTGTCCATGCTGACCGCGATTCTTCCGCACCGTGCGCGGCCGTCGTAGAGTGCCACACATCAGGGAGTCGCATACCTGTGAGAGGCGTTCTTCGAGATGTCCGAGCACCCTGAGCGACCGCGCGGCAAGCGGATCGTCGTCTGCCTCGACGGCACCGCCAACCAGATCGGGGCCGGCAACCTCACCAATGTCGCCAAGCTGTTCGAGATGTTGGACAAGGACGATCCGGCCGCCCAACTCGCCTACTACGACCCCGGCGTCGGCACGCTGGCGCCCGCATCGGCGCACTCGTCGCTGTCGCGCACAATCGACCTGCTGGTCGAGAAGGCGTTCGGCCTGGGCCTGAAAGGCAATGTGGCGCAGGCGTACCGGTACGTGATGCAGCACTGGCGCCCGGGCGACGCGCTCTACATCTTCGGCTTCAGCCGCGGCGCCTACACCGCGCGCGCGTTGGCCGGCATGCTGCTGCGGCCGGGGTTGCTGCGGCCCGGTTCGGAGAACCTGCTGCCGTACGCGGTCGAAAAGTACGCCATCAACCGATATTTCACCGAGGACGAGTACGCCCACTGGGCCGAGTTCGCCCGCGCGTTCTGCTGGCGCACCGAGGGCGAGCCGCTGTTTTCGACTGTGCGGCAGAACAGCCCAAATCAGGTCTGGCACCACGCGGTGCCGGTCGCCTACCTCGGCCTGTGGGACACCGTGAAGGCGGCCGGCTTCCTGCGGTTCGGCAACCTGCGCTGGCCCTACACCCGCTCGCTGCCCAACGTCGCGCGCATCCGCCACGCCGTCTCGATCGACGAACGTCGCCGGCCCTATCGCGAATACCTTGTCGAACGCCATCCGCTGGGGCTGGAGGAACGCTGGTTCGCCGGCGTGCACGCCGACGTCGGCGGAACGTTCATGCCCGATCACCGGCTCGCCACGATCGCGCTGAAGTGGGTCACCGACGGAATCGCCGGCGAACTCGCGATCGACGCAGCGGCCTACCGGCAGCAGTGCGCGGTGACCGAAGACTTCGCGGACGCGCCGATCCACCACAACGGCAAGCTCTGGTACCTGGTCGGCTGCCGGCGCCGGCCGATGGGTCCCGACGCGCTGGTGCATCCGAGCGTGCTGGTGCGCCGTCGCGACAACCCCGGCTACTTACCGAACCTGACCGAGGAGGCGCAACGGCTCAGCGCCGACCCGGCCGACTGGACGTCTCCCGCGATGTAAAGGAGAAACCGCCATGGCACTGCGTTCGCTCACCGAGTTGGACCAATACAAAGCCGCGCCGTTCCCGCCCGGCTACCCCGACGACACGCGAACCTTCTACAGCCCGGTCGACCAGGTGCACGAGGCGCTCAAGGCCCTGCTGACGTCGGCCAACAAAAGCATCGTGGTGGCGATGTACGGCTACGATGACGCCGAACTGAATTCGGTGCTGCAGTCGGCGCTGAAGGACGAAAAGATGTACGTGCAAATGAGTCTCGACTCCACCCAGGCCGCGGGGAAGTCCGAGCGGGCTCTGCTGGCCCCGTGGCTCAATGACAAGATCGGCAACAGCATCGCCATCGGGCACAGCGAAAAGTCGGCGATCATGCATTTGAAGATGGTGATCATCGACGGCGTCGACGTCATCACCGGTTCGACCAACTGGTCCACCGGCGGAGAATCCAAGCAGGACAACCAACTCACCGTGATCCGCGACCCGTATGTCTGCGCGGAGGCCCGTTCGCGGATCGACATCATCCACGACGTGATGCTCAAGCAGATGGCCGCCGGCGCGCAATCCGGAGGCGCGCACTAGGGCGACGCCGCACTCAGGACGACTGCAGCCGCTGGGCCAGCCCGCTCGCGCGCACCGCCCGGCGGTCGATGGCCGCCCGCACCGACGCCTCGGTGCCGGCCACCCGGACCTTGGCCTTCGCCCGGGTCACGGCCGTGTAGAACAACTCCCGGGTCAGCAGCCGCGAATCCTCCGGCGGCATCAGCACCGTCACCTCGCCGGCCTGGCTGCCCTGGCTCTTGTGGATCGTCATGGCGTGCATGGTCTCGATGTCCGTGAGCCGGCTGGTCGCGAAGCTCAACGTTCCGGTGGCGCCGGCGATGACCGCCCGCAACCCGTCGTCGCCGACCACGACCACCCCGGTGTCGCCGTTGTAGACCTTGAGCCCATAGTCGTTGGCGGTCACCAACAATGGCCGGCCCGCATACCACGCGGACGACGGTTGCTGACCAGTCTCCTCCGCGAGCCAGCGCTCTACCTGCCGGTTCCAGTGCGACACTCCGTAGGGGCCGCGCCGGTGCGCGCACAACAGCCGGTGCTCGTCGAGTGACGCCAGCGCCGCCCCGGTGGCGCCGAGGACGGCGGCCTGCCGCACCCGCAGCGCGTGCGATACCAGCACCGGGCGCAGCCGGTCGGCCGGCCCGTCGGAATCGAGCCACTCGACGTGCTCGCCGCCGGCCCGCAGCAGCCCCATCACGCGGTCCGCGTCGCCGACCCGGATCGCCTCGGCCAGCGCGCCGATCGACTCGCCGAATCGATGCGGTGTGCGCAGCGCCGCCACCCGCACGTCGGCTCGCGCCGTCAGCCCGTCCACCAGGTCGGCCAGCACGGCGCCGGCCTCCACCGAGGCCAGCTGGTCGGGGTCGCCCACCAGGATCAGCCGCGTATCGGGCCGCACCGCCTCCAGCAGCCGGGCCATCATCGTCAGCGACACCATCGACGTCTCGTCCACGACGATCACGTCGTGCGGGAGCCGGTTGCCGCGATTGTGCTTGAACCGCACCGACGTATCCGGCCGCGAACCCAGCAGCCGGTGCAGCGTCGTCGCCGGCAGCCCGGCCAGCCGGCCCCGGTCCGCCGCGTCCAGCCTCTGCACCTCGGCGGCGACCGCCTCGGCGAGCCGCGCCGCGGCCTTGCCCGTCGGTGCGGCCAGCGCGATTCGGGGCCGCGGCAACCCGGCGCTCTCGGCCTGCGCGGCGAGCAGCGCCAGCAACCGCGCCACCGTCGTGGTCTTGCCCGTCCCGGGGCCCCCCGTAAGCACCGTAACCGCTTGCGAGACAGCTATTTCCGCGGCCGCACGCTGTTCCTCGTAACCCGGGGGGAAAAGCCGATCCAAGTCCGGGGCGTCGCCCCTTACCCCGGGCATGGAGAGCGCGAGCAGGTCGGCGCACACCTGCTGTTCCTCGAGCCAGTACCGGTCCAGGTACAGAAGTTCACCGAACAGCCGCAGCACCGGCGGGGACCCGAGCAGCGGGCTGGCGCGCACGGCGGCCATCCAGGCGGCCGGGTCGGGCCACGGCAGGTCGGCGGCGCCGACTTGCGCCGCCACCGCCCGCAGGTCCACGCACACCGAACCGCTGCGGAGCGCCCGCACCAGCAGCGCGACCGCCAGCGCAACCCGTTCGTCGGGCTCGCCCGCGAGCGCCGTAAGCCGCTGCGCCACATGGACGTCGGCGGCCTCGAACACGCCGGCGTCGGTGTACGTCCGCAGCAGGCCCTCGGCGGTGATCGCCTCCAGCGTCACGCGACCGCCCTCCCATCGAGCAGGTCCGACAGCTCGGCTGTCAACGAGGCGGGCGGCCGCCAGCTGAACACTCCCGACGGATGACCGCCGACCACGGGGGTGGCCGCGCCGCACATTCCGCGCACGAACAGGTACAGGACACCGCCGAGATGCGCCTCGGGGTCGTATCCCGGCACGCGCCACCGCAGGAACCGGTGCAGCACAACGCTGTACAGCAGCGCCTGCAGCGGATAATCCGAATGCAGCATCGCCTCGACCAAGCGCGGCCGGTCGTAGTCGGCGGACGTCAACGGCCGGTCGGGGTCGCCGAGCCAGTTGGTCTTGTAGTCGACCACCAGGTAGCGGTGCCCCCCGCCGTCGGGCACCCGCAACACGGCGTCGACCGAACCGGTCAGATAGCCGCGCAACGGCTGGTCGCCGAGCGGGGGGCTGGCCAGGCGGTCGGCATAGGACGCCAGCGCGTCATCGGCCGGTAGGTGCGCACGCAACAACGCGGCCGTGTCCGCCAGCCGGATCTCGGGTGCGGTGGAACGCAGATCGCCACCGGCGAGCGGGAATTCGAAGTCCAGCTCGCGCAGTCGGTCCGAGAGCCCGATGCGCCGCAGCGTCAGGTCGTCGGCCAGCGGTCCCAGCGGCGTGTCATGCATGGGCACCATGGCCGCCGCGAGCTCGTCGGCGGGCACGTCGACCGGCCACCACACCGAGTGGGTGCGGATGTGCGCCTCGAGCTCGGCGGCCAGATCGGTGGCCAGCGGGTCGGCCGTCTCGAGCACGGCGTGCACCAGCGTGCCGAACTTCGCGCCCATCGGCAGGTCCGCCATCGGCGACGGCACCTGGCGCCCGGACGCGTTCTGCGCCAACGGTATTTCGCCGGCCTCGTCGTCCAGCTCGGTGACCTCCGGCTCGCTGCTGACGCCCGCGGCCGCGGAGTTTTCCGCGACCCGGATGAGGCCGGAGTAGGAGGTGCGCCGCCACCCGGTGTCAATGGCGCGGTGAAAGTGGCGGCTGTCGAGGTCGGCCGGCACCGGCGCCGGCGGCACGGACGGCGCGGCGGCCACCACCGACCGCTCGATCACCGGGCCGCCCGCCGCCTCCCATTCGCGCAAGCGGTCCAGGGCGTCGTCGTCGGGGATCTTCGCCGGCTCGCATCGGTCGGGCACGCACGGCTCTGAAGGCCGCCGGCCGCGCAGCAGCCGCGACAGCCCGCCGTTGGGTTCGTCGAACGCCGGCGACCACCACGCGACGACCTGCGACTGGGCCCGGGTCAGGGCCACATAGGTCAAGCGGCTGTCGTCGCTGGCGTCCTCCTTGCGGCCGAGTACCTCGACGGCCTTGAAGTCCGGGCTGTCCTTGCCGCCGATGTGCAGGCAGCGCACGCCGGCGTCGTGGAACAACACCACGTCGCGGTCCTGGGTGTTGCGGTTGAACGCGAACGGCAGATACACGATCGGGTATTGCAGGCCCTTGCTGACGAACACCGTCATGATCTGCACCGCGGCCGCATCGCTGTCCAGGCGCCGGTTGCGTTCGGGCGCACCGGCGCGTTCCTCGCGCTGCCTGCGCAGCCAGTCGCGCAGCGCCGGCAGGCTCGAGCGCTCGCGGTGGGCGACGTCCTGCAGCAGCTGCGCGACGTGCGCCAGGTCGGTCATGTGGCGTTCGCCGCCGCGGGCGGCCAGCACCCGGTCGGCCATCCCCGAAAGCTGCGCGGCCTCGAAGATGGCGGCGACGCCGCGCTCGCGCGCGTGGCCGGCCCACTCCCGCAGGGTTTCCGCGACCCGGTCGGTCAGCGCGTCACCGCCGGCCGCCAACGATTGCGCGGTCTCGCCGAAGAACATGGTGGCCGCCGCGGCGCGCACCATTCCCGGGCGGTGCGGCTGGTCGAACGCCTCCAGCAGGCAGAGCCAGTCTTCGGCCGCGTCCGAGCCGAAAACGTCGGAGTCGCCGGTGTACACCGCCGGCACGCCCGCGTCGCACAACGCCTTGAAGCAGGCGGCCGCGTCCTTGTGCTTCTCCACGATCACGGCGATGTCGCGGGCCTGCAGCGGCCTGCCCGCGAACGTCGCGCCGGCCGCCAGCAGGGCGCGGATGTCGGCGGCCAGGTCGGCGCCGATGTGGGCTCGCAGCTCGTCGATGGGCAGGTTCTGAATCCCGCTGCGCCCCAGGGTCGCTCGCTGGACCACCCGCAACCGGAACGGGTCGTTGTGCGGGGCGCCGGCGAGCCGGTGGCCCCGATGGTAGGCGTCGACGTCGTCCACGACGATCGCGGGATCGCCGAGTTGGGCGCCCCGCAGCACCACCTGCAGGCGCTCGACGAGCGCCGCGTCGCTGCGCCAATTGGTGGCCAGCGTCCTCTTCTCGCCCGCCGTCTCGGCCGCCCGCAGATAGGTCACGATGTCGCCGCCACGAAACGCGTAGATGGCCTGCTTGGGATCACCGATCAGGATCAGCGTGGAGCGCCCGCTGAACGCGCGGTCGATCACCTGCCACTGCACCGGGTCGGTGTCCTGGAACTCGTCGACCATCACGATGGGCCAGCGGTGGTGCATGCGCACCCGCGCGGGGGAATCGTCGGTGGCCAGCGCGTCGGCGAGCCGGCTCAGCAGGTCGTCGTAGTCCAGGACGCCCAGCCGGCGCTTGCGGGTGTCCAGTTCGGCCAGAACGTCTTTCGCGAACGTCACGCAGACGGCGGCCCGCGATCCGGGTTCGGGGTTCAGCGGCCGCAGCTGCGTCGACGGGTTCTTGACGACCTCGCGCGCCAGGCGCAGCGCCTCGCGATAGGCCAGCGCCGGATCGTCGCGCTCGCGCCCGAAGTGGGCGAGGTACAGATCGTCGACGATCTCGACGATCAACTCGTCGACGCTTTCCAGCAGCGTGACGTTCGCGGCGGTGTCGCCGGCCACGCCCAGTGACTTCAACACCAGCTGGCAGAACTGGTGGGTGGTGGCGATGGTCGCCGCGTCGAAGCCCGCCAGCCCGTCGCGGAGCCGCTGCCTGCGCGCTGCGCGTTCCTCGTCGGTGCCGTCGAGCAGGTATGTCACCAACTGGTTGTCCCCGGCGGCCGACGGGTCGTCGAAAGCCGCCACCGCGGCGACGATTTGGCCGCGGACCCGTTCACGCAACTCCTGGCTGGCGGCCCGGCCGAACGTGATCAACAGCATCTGGTCCAGCGTCGCGGCGCCCTCGGCGAGGTAGCGGGTCACCAGGCCGGCCAGCGCGAACGTCTTGCCGGTGCCCGCGCTGGCCTGCAGCACCGTGGTCGACCGATCGGCGGGCAGCGGGCCGAGCAGATCGAAGCGCTCTGTCACCTGCCCCATCTCAGGGCTTCCTTTCGGCCCGCAGCATCGGCAGCCAGACCCGCGCGGCGTAGGCGCCCAACCGGGTGTCTTCGCCGTCGAACTCCTCACCCGGCCGCACGGGCCGCATCAGATCGGACAGCCGGGTGTTCTTGCCCCAGGCCCGCAGGTGCGCCGGCTCCTCGTGCTCGTACTTCCACCGGTACTGCGCCTCGCGCAGCGGATCGTCGCCGCAGTGCCGCGCGGCCGCCCACGCGTAGGACGTCTTGATGGGCAACGGAATCGGCTCCCGGCGGCCCGCGTCGTAGACCGCCACCAGCTCGCGCAGCAGTGTCAGGGCGTCGTCGCGCGGCCGTCCCAACCCCTCGACCCGCGGGGTGGTGCCCCGCTTCAGGCGGCCGACGCACACCGCCGACCAGTCCCGGCCCGGGTCGTGAGCGATCAAGGCCAGCAACGGGATCCACGCCTCGAGCAGGTGCTTGCCGTCCAGCTTGGAGTATGTCACCGACACCAGTCGCTCGCCGTACACCGGTGACACCGTGCCCGTGAGCCTGCGCCCGGAGCCGAGATCGACGTCGACGTCATACGCCCGGGCGTCGGCCCCCCGGTATTGCTGCGCTTTGGCCGCCAGCAGCGCGGCCTGGTCGCGGACTTCCGTCGCGGTGCGCCAGCCCAGTTGGCCGGGCGGCAGCGTGCCCCGCCGCCACTCGGCCTGCCGGGCATCGTCCGGCGTCCACCCGCGCAGGATGTCGCCCAGCATCCGGTCGCCGACGGTCCACTCCTCAAGGGCGTCGAGGTCGACGGGCATCGCGTCTTGCACGCCGTCGACGTCCCGCGGCAGGGTGAAGTCCAGCGCGCGGAAGAAGCCCTTGACCGGATCCTTGAAGAAGCCGACGAGGTCGGCCAGGATGACGTCGTCGGCGGGCGGTGGCGGCAGCGGTCCCGCGATGAACCGGGGTGCCTCGCCCCGCTCGCCCGCGGCGACCCTGGCCGCCCGCAACACGGTCGGGTCGAAGCTGAAGGGCACCGTCGGCACCAGCCTGCCCGGGATGACGTTGCGAATGTCGAAGGGCTGCAACGGATGTTCGACCAGGATGCGCCCGCGAATCTTCTCGCCCGACACCGTCATGTCCAGCGTGTCCAGCAGTTCGGCCAGCGGCACCGCCGGTGGGCGCGGCTGGCCCGAGTACTCGTTGGCGCCGGTGTAGGTGATCACCAGCTTGTCGGTGGCCGCGCCGACCGCGTCGAGCAGCAATTGCCGATCCTCGGAGCGGATGTCGCGTTCGCCGGTCATCGGGTCGCGCGCCAGCGCGTCGTCGCCGTCGACGACGCCGAGCCGGGGGAACACCCCGTCGTCGAGGCCGACCAGGCACACCACCCGGTGCGGCACGGAGCGCATCGGGACCATCGTGCACACCGTCAGCGTGCCGGTGCGGAAGTTGGCGCGCGTCGGGCGCCCCGCCAGGCGTCCCTGCAGCAGCGCCCGGATGTCGGGCAGCCGCAGCGGTGTGTCGGCCCGCGGCCCGGCGTCGGCCAGCGTCGAAGCGAATTCCCGTTGCATCTGGCCGGTCTGCCACAGGTCCGCGTCGTCGACACGGGTCAACAGCTCGATCCCGTCGGCCAGCGCGGCCAGCCAGTCGCGCAACGGCCTGGTGCCGGTGAGCGAGTCGACCACGCGCTGCAGCCGCGACACGAATTCGGCGAGCTGGCCGGCCGATTGGACGCGGTTGCTGCTGACGTCGTCCAGGGGCAGTGTGGCGTCGATCCAAGCGTGCGAGTCGTCGGACATCGCGACGCCGGCCAGCACCCGGTCGATGCCGAAACGCCAAGTGTTGTGTACGAAGTCGACGTGGTAGGGCCGTCGGTGCTCCTGGTCGAACCCCCACCGGATGTTGGCCTGGCGGACCCAGCGGGTGATGGCCTCCAGGTCGTCGTCGGTGAAACCGAAGCGGGCCCGCACCGGCGCGGCCTCGGCGAAGTCGAGCACCTCGCTGGCGGTCACCCGGCTGCCCGCCAGCGCCAGCAATTGCGAGGCGACGCCGAGCAGCGGATTGGTTTGCAGCGGTGAGCGATCCGCGAGCCGCACCCGCAACCGGTGCGCGGGATGCGCGCCGCGCACCACGTCGCCGAGCCCGAAGTCGGCGACGATCAGCGGCGCGTACGTCTCGATGTCCGGACACATCACCAGGATGTCGCGCGGCTCCAGTGTCGGGTCGTCCTGCAGCAGGCCGAGCAGGACCTCGCGCAGGACGTCGACCTGGCGCGCCGGACCGTGACAGTTGTGCACCTGCACCGATCGGTCGTCGTCGGCGAGCGTACGCCCTTGTGGCCGAACGGCATTCGCGGCGATGTCGGACTGCAGCCAGCCGAGCAGCGTGTCGGGCCGCTCCGGCGCGGGCAGGTATTCGTCGGTGTGCGGGTCGGGGGGCAGGCCGCGTTGCAGCTCGCGCAGGTCGCGCCCGAGCGTCGCCAGCAGGGGATGGTTCACGCTGCGGTGGCCGGTGTCGGCGCGCCGCGGGATCGCCCCCCGGGCGCCGGCCAGCGCGCGCCACAGTTCGTCGCTGGGATGCGGCAGCCACAGGTGCAGGTCATGGTGGGTGGACAACGCGTCCAGCAGCTCCACGTCGGTGCACGCCAACCGGGTGTGCCCGAACAGCGACAGCCGCCCCGGCAGGTCGGCCGGGCCCCCGCGGAGCCGGGTCACGGCCCGCTGATGGCGGACGTGCGGGGGATCGGCGGGCACCGCGTCCACCAGCGCCCGCCAGAGCTCGGGCTGCCAGGCCAGGTCGGGGTCTAGGTCGCCCCGCTCGCCGGCCAGCCAATCGGCGAGCAGCCCCGGACGCTGCCTGGCGTACGAGGCGAACAGGCCGGCCAGCCGGCGCGCCACCGAGTATCTGCGCCCGCGGCGCAGCTCGGCCTCCGCCTCCGTCGACGCGAAGTGACCCAGATGCGTTGCCAGCGTGCGGCACCACGGCTCGTCCAGCGAGCAGTCGATCACGGCCAGCAGCGGCCACGCCATCGCGTCGGGCGACCACGGGTCCTCGTCGGCGGTGCCGGTGAGTTCGGCGATCAGGGACGCCGGGCTGCGGAACGCCACCCCGGCGCACACCCCGTCACCGCCGCGGGCGCGGCCGAGCACATGTGACAGCCGCTGGCTGAGCCAGCGTTCGACGCCGCGCGCCGGCACCAGCACCAGTTCCTCGGTGAAGGGGTCGGTCGGCGGGTCGGCCAGCAGGGCGCCGAGGCCGTCGGCAAGGAGGTCGGTGCGCTCGGCGCGGTGGAGATGAAGCGACATCGCGGTGCCACGATAGCCCCGGACACCGACACGAGTGGGTTACTTGGCCAGCGTGAACTGATTGATGTCGATGTAGCCGTCCCGGAATGCCTTGGCGCAACCGGTCAGGTACCTCATGTATCGCTGGTAGACCTCTTCGGACTGGATCGCGACCGCCTCGCTGTGGCGGGCTTCCAGCGCCGCCGCCCACAGGTCGAGGGTGCGGGCGTAGTGCAGCTGCAGCGACTGCCTGCGGGCCAGGTTGAACCCCATCTTCGAGGCGTGGAACTCCACCATCTCGATCGGCGGCAGCTGGCCGCCCGGGAAGATCTCGGTGGCGATGAAGTTGTTGAAGCTGGTCTGCTCCTCGGTCATCGGCAGGCCGTGCTCGACGATCTGCTCCGGCGTCAGCATGGTGATCGTGTGCAGCAGCATCACCCCGTCGTCGGGCAGGACGCGGTAGGCCTTCTGGAAGAAGTCGTCGTAGCGGTCGTAGCCGAAGTGCTCGAACGCGCCGATGGAGACGATCCGGTCGACGGGCTCGTCGAACTGTTCCCAGCCCTGCAGCAGCACCCGCCTGCTGTGCGTGGTGTCCATCGCGTCGAACAGCTTCTGCACGTGGGCGGCCTGGTGCTCGGACAGCGTCAGGCCGATGACGTCCACGTCGTATTTCTCGATCGCGCGGCGCATCGTGCCGCCCCAGCCACAGCCGACGTCCAGCAGGGTCATCCCGGGCCGCAACCCCAGCTTGCCCAGGGCCAGGTCCATCTTGCGCAGCTGCGCCTCTTCCAGCGGGATGTCGCGCATGCGGTCGAAGTATGCGCAGCTGTAGGTCATCGTGGGGTCGAGGAAAAGCCGGAAGAAGTCGTCGGAGAGGTCATAGTGTGCCTGGACGTCTTCGAAATGCGGCGTCAGGTTCTCAGTCATGCCGGCTACGCGCCTTTCTGCATCCGGGGCCATTCAGCTGTACACGAGCGCGCGGCGCAGCTGGTTCACCATGGCTTCCCGAATGGGCCGGAATAAAACTTCGGCGTGCCCGTACGCGGGGAATTCCGACGACGTTACCCCTGTTTACCGGGGGTCAGGTGGAAAACGAGGAGGGATACATGGAGGCTTGGGACGCGATACGCGCCCGGCGCAACGTCCGGCAGTACCGGCCGGAGGCGGTTTCCGAGGAGGACCTGAACCGCATCGCCGAGGCCGGCTGGCGCGCGCCGTCGGCGAAGAACCGGCAACCGTGGGACTTCGTGATCGTCACCGACCGGGCGCAGCTGCAGGAGCTGTCGACCGTCTGGCAGGGGGCCGGTCACATCGCCGCCGCCGCGGCCGCGATCGCGATCGTCGTGCCCGTTCCGCCCGATGAGCGCCGGGTGATCACCGACAACTACGACGTCGGCCAGGCCACGATGGCGATGATGATCGCGGCCACGGACCTGGGGATCGGGGCGGGCCACTCGTCGGTGGGGGACCAGGAGAAGGCGCGCGCCATCCTGGGCGTCCCCGGGGACCGGCTGGTCGCCTTTCTGCTCGGCGTCGGGTATCCCGCCGACCGTCCGCTCACCCCGATCCGCAAGCCGAACCGGCGCCCCTTCGCCGAGGTGGTCCACCACGGGCGTTGGTGAGGCAAGCCGCCGTAGGCTCGTCACCGTGCACGACCACCGGGGCGACTACGGAATCGACGGCTCGTTTCACACCCTCTCCGTGCGCTTGCAGGCGATCGGTCTGGCCGCCCAAACCGCCGCGCTGGCCGGGTGGGCCGCGCTGAGCTGGGCGCGCGGCAAGCGGCTGACCGCCGCGCTGGCGGCGACGTCGGCGGCCGGAATCGCTTCGAGCGCAACCCTTTACGTTTACGCCACGCGGGTGGGCAAGTTCGTGGTGTGGGCGCGGGTGCTCGACGAGCTTCGGCTTACGGGCGACGAAACGGTGCTCGACCTCGGTTGCGGACGGGGGGCGGTGCTGCTGGCCGCGGCGAAGCGGTTGCCGCGGGGCCGCGCGATCGGGGTCGATCTGTGGCATGCCGACCAGACCGACAACTCCCCGGAGGCGACCCTGGCCAACGCGGCGTTGGAGAGCGTCGCCGATCGCGTCGAGGTGCGCACCGCCGACATGACCGCCCTGCCGTTCGCCGACGCGAGCGTCGACGTGATCGTCAGCAACCTAGCCATCCACAACATTCCGACGCGCGCGGGCCGGCGCAAGGCCCTCGACGAGGCGGTTCGGGTGCTGCGCCCGGGTGGCCGGCTGGCGATCGCGGACCTCTGGGAGACCCGTCAGCACGCCGCGCACCTACGGGAGCTGGGTTGGCGAAACGTGCGTCGCCGCAACCTCGGATGGCGCATGTACTACGGCGGTCCGTGGTTCGCCACCCGGTTGGTCACCGCGACGAAGCCGGCGTGAGCGCCGGCGGTCCCGGAGGTACGCGCCCCCGGTCCCGGGCATGCTTGGGGGCTATGAACAGATATGAGATCACTGAGCAGATCGTCCTGGCGCGGCTGAGGCGCGGCCTGACGTGGCAGCAGCTGGCCGACGCCATCGGCAGGCCGGTGGTATGGACCACCGCGGCGCTGCTGGGTCAACACCCCATTCCCCCCGAGCCGGCCCGGGTTCTCGTGGAGAAGCTCGGACTGGACGAGTCGGTGGTACCCGTGCTGGCGGCGCCGCCGATGCGTGGCGGGCTGCCGACCGCGGTGCCGACCGACCCGACCATCTACCGCTTCTACGAGGCCCTGCAGGTCTACGGCGGCGCCATCAAGGAGCTGATCCACGAACAGTTCGGCGACGGCATCATGAGCGCGATCAACTTCAGCGTCGACCTGCAGAAGAAGCCGCACCCGTCCGGTGATCGCGTCGTGGTGACCCTTGACGGGAAATTCCTTCCCTATCAATGGGTTTCGGCGGCGAACTGAATAACGCTTGCGACCGAACCGGTAGACCCGGCGCTTTCCGGTGGCGGCGCGGAACCGGTGAAGTGACGACGCTTCGCGCGCGTGTCACACTGGCGTCGAGGAGGCGAAGGGAACGCGGTGGCGGCCAGCAGCGGCCACCGCGTTCGCCGTTCAGCTCATCCTTCAGCGTCGCGTTGGCGCAGCGCGCCCGTGCGCCTAAAGGCCGAACTCGGCCTCGATGCCGTCGATCCCCGCGCGGATGGCCTTGAGCGCGTCGGCGCGGGCGCGCAGTTTCGTTGCGGCGTGGGCGTGCTGGCGCAGGCCGGCGAATTCGCGCGCGGCCTCCTCGGCGCGGCTCACCACCATCTCCGGCAGCACGATCTCGTCGACGAAGCCGGCGGCCAGCGCCGTCTCGCCGAAGAACGTCTTGGCCAGCCCGGCGGCCTGCTGGTACGCCGACTGCGTCAGCCGCAGTTTCATGATCTCCAGGGCGGCGTACGGGATGACCATGCCGATCGCCACCTCGTTGGCCTGGATGTTGTAGGCGTGCGCGGCCACCCGGTGGTCGCCCGACGCGAGCAGGAACGCCCCCATCGCGATGGCGTGGCCGGTGCAGGCCATCACCACCGGCTTGGGATGCGACAACAGCCGGTAGGACAGTTCGAAGCCGCCGCGCAGCATGTCGATCGCCGGCTGCGCCTCGCCGGACGTCAGGATCTTCAGGTCGAACCCGCCGCTGAACACCCGCTCGTTGCCGGTGATCACCAGCGCCCCGGCGTCGTCCGCCTCGGCCCGGTCGATCGCCTCGCCCAGGGCCTGCTGCATCGTCGGGCCCAGGGCGTTGACCTTGCCGTCGTCCATCCGGATGACCGCGATCGAATCCTTGAGGCTGTAGTGGACCGGGCCGCTCATCGTTGCTGGGCTCCTTGCCGTCACGCCGGCTGGCTGTGGTGTTTGCCCAGGTCGTCCGGGGCCTCACTCCAGCGCAGGCTGACATCGGTGGGGTCGTCGAGCTGGCGGGTGCGCCATCTGTCCTGCGTTTCCCGCACGGCGCCGTTGATCCGTTCGATCTCGCTGCGGAACACCTCGGGGCGGGTTTCCTTGCTCGCGTAGTGGAAGTAGGTGAGCAGGCCGCGCAGCAGCTCCAGCTTCTGCTTCTCCCGCTTCGCCAGATCATGGGTGGTCATCAGCTCGATGCGCTGGACGGGCGGCAGGGAATCCCAGTCGAGCGTCACCTGAGTTTCCAGCGGACGGCGGTCGCGTTCCCAGAACCGCCAGCCGCGCGGACGCTCGGGTTGATCGAAATAGCTGATCGTGCCGGTGAAGCGGGACTCGATGCCGCTGCCTATCTCGGCGCGGTCCAGCGCCGAATCCCACACCATCCGCCATTCCTGGCCGGGGGCGAGGTACGGCAGCTCGCGGGGGAGCCGCAGTTCGACGACGTCGGCGTAGCCGTCGGTCGCGTTCTCGTACTCGGCCACCGTCGGCGGGTTGACGAACGAGAATGTGACGTCGTACGCCGCGGTCTGGCCGAAGTTCCTCACCACCAGCTCGATCACGTGCCAGTCGGCGGGGTGCGGTTCCATGAACATCGAGACCTGCGGGCGCGTCTGCTCCGCGGCCAGCCGGCGGTTGCGGGTGATCTGCCTGTTGGTGAAGACCAGGGTGATGGCGGCGAGCGCAATCGCCGCCCACGCCGCCCACGCAATCCAGGTGCTGGATCCGACGTTTGTGATCCCGTGCCAGCTGTCCTGGATCCACCCCATGGAATCCACCCTCCGCTTATATCACAGGCCGGTGGCCGGCCCGTTGTGGTCGAGCGACCGTCAGCCGCCCATCAACATTCGCCATTGGGCGAGGTCCGCGGCGCGATACACGTAGTTGGAACGCTTGACTTCCGACAGCGAAGCGCTCGGCTCCGCCGAATACCAGTGCCCCGGAAAGACCGTCGGGTCACCGGGCAGTGTCGCGAGTTGCTGCAGGCTGCGGTACATCTCGTCGGAGTCGCCGCCGGGAAAGTCGGTGCGCCCGCAGCCCTCCAGGAACAACGTGTCACCGGCGACCAGGCGACCGTCGAGCAGGAAGCACTGACTGCCGGGCGTGTGGCCGGGCGTGTGCAGCAACTCGATCTCGATGTCCCCGATGCTGACCTTGTCGTGATTCTCGTGGGCGGTGAGATCCCCGAGGCTGATCCCGGTCACCCGCGAAACCCATTGCGCCTCATGGGTATTGACGTGTACCGGCACAGCTTTGCGTTCCAGCAGCTCGGCCAGGCCCTGCAGCGAGAAGCCCATCATCGATCCGCCGACGTGATCGGGATGGTGATGGGTCACCAGCACTCCGGACAGGTGCATGCCGTCGGCCTCGAGCGTGTCGAGAAGATCACCGGCCGCGTACGCGGGGTCGACCACCACGCAGTCGCCCGTTTGGCGGTCGCCGATCAGGTAGGCGAAGTTGCGCATCTGGGTCGCGAACATGTCGCCGGCGGCGAAGTCGCGGCCGGAGAGCAGTTGGCGAAAGTACAGCCGGTCCGTTGACACGTGACCAGACTAGGGCGTGCCCGGCCGGGGGCCACGGCCCCGGCGTGAACTTTGCCGGACACCGCCCGCGAGCAGCGATTGGGCTCACGCCCGCTGGGTATTGTTGGCGCATGAGGAAGAAGGTCGAAATCGAGATCGACGTCGATCTGATCGACGAGGCGATCCGCCGCTTCCATCTGGCCGATGCCCGCGAGGCCGTCAACCTGGCATTGCGCACCCTGCTCACCGAGGCCGACGCCGACGAACCGGCCGAGGAGTACGACGAGTTCAGCGACCTGAGCGCCTGGCGGCCCCGTCCCAGCGGTGGCGCCGCCCCGTAGCGCCCGTGGGTTTGGTCCGGTTGCGGGCCAGGCTGTACCCTCTTTTAGGCCCGCGGCACCGCGTCCGATTCGGGTGAACGGCCCCCTTAGCTCAGTCGGTAGAGCGTTTCCATGGTAAGGAAAAGGTCAACGGTTCGATTCCGTTAGGGGGCTCGGCGGACGCCGAGCAGGCGTGGGCGGCCCTACCCCAAAAGGGGTGGCCAGAGGCGATGTAGCTCAGTCGGTTAGAGCGAACGACTCATAATCGTTAGGTCGCCGGTTCGAGTCCGGCCATCGCTACAACACAACAACGCGCACTTTTTAGAGAGTTGAGAGAGAACCGTCATGGCTTCCAGTACCGACGTCCGGCCGAAGATCACCTTGGCCTGCGAGGTGTGCAAGCACCGCAACTACATCACCAAGAAGAACCGCCGGAACGACCCGGACCGCATGGAACTGAAGAAGTTCTGCCCGAACTGCGGCAAGCACCAGGCCCACCGGGAAACGCGCTAGCGGCGACCCGCGACCCGTTATTCGCCCCTGACTAGGTAGATTTTAGAGCCGTGCCGTTAAGCGAGAGCATCGTCGGGATGCACTACCGCTATCCCGACCATTACGTCGTGGAGCGGGAGAAGATCCGTGAGTACGCCGTCGCCGTGCAGAACGACGACGCCATGTTCCTCGAGGAGAAGGCGGCCGCGGAGCTGGGCTATGCCGGCCTGCTGGCGCCGCTGACGTTCATCTGCGTATTCGGCTACAAGGCGCAGTCGGCGTTCTTCAAGCACGCGAACGTTGCCGTCCACGACGCGCAGATCGTGCAGGTCGACCAGGTGCTGAAGTTCATGGCGCCGATCGTGGCGGGCGACACGCTGTACTGCGACGTCTACGTCGACTCGATGCGGGTTTCGCACGGCACCCAGATCATCGTGACCAAGAACATCATCACCAACGAGGCCGGTGATGTTGTGCAAGAGACCTACACGACCCTGGCGGGCCGTGCGGGCGAGGATGGAGAAGAGGGATTTTCTGATGCCACTGCGTGAGTTCAGCTCGGTGAAGGTGGGCGATCAGCTCCCGGAGCGGACCTACCCGCTGACCCGTCAGGACCTGGTGAATTACGCGGGCGTCTCGGGTGACCTGAACCCGATCCACTGGGACGACGAGATGGCCAAGGTCGTCGGGCTGGACACCGCGATCGCGCACGGCATGCTGACCATGGGCATCGGCGGCGGCTATGTCACCGCGTGGATCGGTGACCCCGGCGCGGTCACCGAGTACAACGTGCGGTTCACCGCGGTGGTGCCGGTGCCCAACGACGGCATGGGCGCCGAGCTGGTCTTCAACGGCCGGGTGAAGTCGGCTGACCCGGAAACCAAGTCCGTGACCATCGCGTTGACGGCCACCACCGGCGGCAAGAAGATCTTCGGTAGGGCCATCGCGTCCGCGACCCTCGCGTAGCCCATGGCGCTCAAGACCGACATCCGCGGGATGATCTGGCGGTACCCGGACTACTTCGTCGTGGGCCGTGAACAACTCCGCCAGTTTGCGTTGGCCGTCAAGGACCGCCACCCGGCCCATTACAGCGAGGACGCGGCCGCCGAACTCGGCCACGACGCGATCCTGGCGCCGCTGACCTATGCGACGATCTTCGCCAAGCTGGTCCAGCTCGACTTCTTCCGCCACGTCGACATCGGCATGGAGACCCTGGTGATCGTCCAGGTCGACCAGCGGTTCGTTTTCTCCAGGCCGATCAAGGCCGGCGACAAGCTGTGGGCCCGGATGGACATCCACTCGGTCGACGAGCGGTTCGGCGCCGACATCGTGGTCACCAGGAACACCTGCACCGACGATGAGGGCCGGGTGGTCCTGCAGTCCTACACGACGCTGATGAGCCAGTACGCAGAGTCGGAGAACCTCAAATGGGACCCGGAGTCCGGCCAGGTCGTCAGGACGGCGTAATTAGTATCTGACTCCCGCGTCGATGTACACTCGGACCTCGGGGTTTTCCCAGCATCAGCGCGCTTTCCGGGATTCGAGCGATCGGAGGGCGCGCGTGTCATGTAAGCCCCGGTAGGTAAGCGCAGGTTGGCCTGCCAACCGCGAAGGGGCGTAGCTCAACTGGCAGAGCAGCGGTCTCCAAAACCGCAGGTTGCAGGTTCAAGTCCTGTCGCCCCTGCTGAACGCGACGTCTGGCGACGATGCGGGCCGCACCGGGCCCGAGGAGGAGCCGGACAATAGAAAGGCGTGCCATGGTGGACACTGGAATAGTGGCCGTCCACCACGGGACGGCCCGCGGGAGACCGGCAAACTTAAGGAGCATGCGGTGAGCGACGAAGGCGACGCTGCCAACGACGCCACAAGCGACGGCGCCGACAGGGAGGACGACCGCGCGAGCGGCGGCCGGACCGCTGTGGTGACGCGGCCGCAGCGCCCGACCGGCAAACGATCTCGGCAGCGAGCGGCCGACACGGGCCAGGACGTCGACGTAGAGTCGGCGGACGAGGCGGAGGCCGCCAAGGAGGACAAGGGCGCCAAAGCCAAGAAGGCCAAGAAGGGCAAGAAGCCGAAGAAGCCCGGAGACCGTTCGGCCAACCCGTTCGTCTTCGTCTTCAACTACCTCAAGCAGGTGGTTGCGGAGATGCGGAAGGTCATCTGGCCGAACCGCAAGCAGATGATCACCTACACGTCGGTGGTGCTGGCGTTCCTGGCCTTCATGGTGGCGCTGGTCGGCCTCGCGGATTTTGGCCTCACCAAGCTCGTGCTGCTGGTGTTCGGCTGAGCGATGGATAGAGAGGACTGAAAACCGTGACTACCTTCGACGGTGACACGTCCGCGGGTGAAGCGGTCGACGTAGAAGAGCGCACCGAGGACGCCGAGACCACGGAAACCTCGGCGGCCGAAGCCCCCGAGGAGTCGACCGAAGAGGTCGACCCGGCGGCCGCGCTCAAGGCGGAGCTGCGCAGCAAGCCGGGTGACTGGTACGTGATCCACTCCTACGCGGGATACGAGAACAAGGTCAAAGCCAATCTCGAGACCCGCGTGCAGAACCTGGACGTCGGCGACTACATCTTCCAGGTCGAGGTGCCCACCGAAGAGGTCACCGAGATCAAGAACGGCCAGCGCAAGCAGGTCAACCGCAAGGTGCTGCCGGGCTACATCCTGGTGCGCATGGACCTGACCGACGACTCGTGGGCCGCGGTCCGCAACACCCCCGGCGTCACCGGGTTCGTCGGCGCGACGTCGCGGCCGTCGGCCCTGACGCTTGACGACGTGGTCAAGTTCCTGCTGCCGCGTGGCGCGGCCAAGAAGGCCGCCAAGGGCGCGGCCACCACCGCCGCCGCCGCCGAGGCCGGCGGGCTGGAGCGGCCGGCCGTCGAGGTCGACTACGAGGTCGGCGAGTCGGTGACGGTCATGGACGGGCCGTTCGCGACCTTGCCCGCGACCATCAGCGAGGTCAACGGCGAACAGCAGAAGCTCAAGGTGCTGGTGTCGATCTTCGGCCGCGAGACGCCGGTGGAATTGACGTTCAGCCAGGTTTCGAAGATTTAGAACGTTAGCTAGGAAGGAACACCAACACCCATGGCCCCGAAGAAGAAAGTCGTTGGGCTGATCAAGCTGCAGATCGTGGCCGGGCAGGCCAACCCCGCCCCGCCGGTCGGACCCGCGCTCGGCCAGCACGGCGTCAACATCATGGAGTTCTGCAAGGCCTACAACGCTGCCACGGAGAACCAGCGCGGCCAGGTCATCCCGGTGGAGATCACGGTCTACGAGGACCGCAGCTTCACCTTCGCGCTCAAGACGCCGCCGGCCGCCAAGCTGCTGCTAAAGGCCGCGGGCGTGGGCAAGGGCTCGGCCGAGCCGCACAAGACCAAGGTCGCCAAGGTCACCTGGGACCAGGTTCGCGAGATCGCCGAGACCAAGAAGACCGACCTCAACGCCAACGACATCGACGCGGCCGCCAAGATCATCGCCGGCACCGCCCGGTCGATGGGGATCACCGTCGAATAGGGACGAACTCAGCTAGACGTGGGAGGGCCAGCTTCGGCCCGACTAACCACAACCAACCACGAGATTGGATTGATCGAATGAGCAAGAACAGCAAGGCATACCGCGCCGCCGCCGAGAAGGTGGACCGCAACAACCTGTACAGCCCGCTGGAGGCGGCCAAGCTCGCCAAGGAGACCGCGTCGGCCAAGCAGGACGCGACGGTCGAGGTGGCGATCCGGCTCGGCGTCGACCCGCGCAAGGCGGACCAGATGGTCCGCGGCACGGTCAACCTGCCGCACGGCACCGGTAAGACCGCCCGGGTCGCGGTGTTCGCGGTCGGCGACAAGGCCGAGCAGGCGCAGGCCGCCGGGGCCGACATCGTCGGCAGCGACGACCTGATCGAGAAGATCCAGGGCGGCTTCCTGGACTTCGACGCCGCGATCGCGACGCCCGACCAGATGGCCAAGGTCGGGCGCATCGCCCGCGTCCTGGGTCCGCGCGGCCTGATGCCCAACCCCAAGACGGGTACCGTCACCCCGGACGTCGCGAAGGCGGTGGCCGACATCAAGGGCGGCAAGATCAACTTCCGCATCGACAAGCAGGCCAACCTGCACTTCGTCATCGGCAAGGCGTCCTTCGACGAGAAGGCCCTCGCGGAGAACTACGGCGCCGCCCTCGACGAGGTGCTGCGGCTCAAGCCGTCCGCCTCGAAGGGCCGTTACCTGAAGAAGATCACCGTGTCGACGACCACGGGCCCGGGCATCCCGGTGGACCCGTCGGTCACCCGGAACTTCGCCGAGGCCTGAGTCGCGGGGCGGCTACCCGCCGCACTCGGCGATGCGCCGCCGCAGGAACTCGCGGCCCGGCTCGGAACCGTTGACCGCCAACGCTTCTCGGTACCAGGTGACGGCATCGGCCGGCCTGCCGGCGCGCCGCAGCAGGTCGGCGCGCACCGTCGCGACCAGGTTGGAGCGGCTTAACCGGGCGTCGTGCGCCACCTCGTCCAGGGCGGCCAGGCCGGCGTCCGGGCCGTCGCGGAATCCGACCGCCAGGGCGCGGTTGGCGCGCACGACCGGTGAATCGGTCAGCCGCACCAACCGGTCGTAGGCCGCGCAGATGGTGACCCAGTCCGTCTTCTCCCAGGACGGCGCCGTCGCGTGCACCGCGGCGATCACCGCCTGCGGGAGGTAGGGGCCGGTCGATCCCTCGGCCAGGCGGAGCCGATCCAGGCCGCGGGCGATGCGGCCGCGGTCCCACCGGCGGCGGTCCTGCTCCTCGAGCGGCACCAGCATCCCGGTGTCGTCGACCCGCGTGGCTCGCCGCGAATCGTGCAGCAGCATCAGGGCGGCCAGCGCGTGGGTCTCGGGCTCCTGCGGCATCAGCGCGCACAACTCGCCGGCCAGCCGGATCCCCTCGTCGCACAGTTCGTCGCGGATCGCCGACGGGCCGGCCGTCGACCAATACCCCTCGGTGAACACCGAATACACGCAACCCAGTACGTGCGGGGTGCGCTCACCCAGCAGCTCGGCCGGCGGCACCCGCAGCGGGATGTTCGCGTGCCGAATCTTGCTCTTGGCGCGCGTGATCCGCTGGCCGATCGCCGCGTCGGTCTGCAGCAGCGCGCGGGCGATCTCGGTGACGGTCAACCCCGACACCAGCCGCAGGGTGAGCGCCAGCTGCGACTGGCGGTCCAGGGCGGGGTGCGCGCAGGTGAACATCATCCGCAGTTCGTCGTCGCGCACCGGAGACGGGTCGGTGTGATCGGTGCGCGCCCGGATTTCGTCGATCACGGCCGCCAATTCCTTTCCGGGGCGGATGGTTTCGCGACGCAGGCGATCGCGCGCCCGGTTGCGGGCGACGGTCACCAGCCAGCCGCCGGGATTGTCCGGCGGGCCGTCGCGGCCCCAGCTTTCAAGCGCCTCGGCGCAGGCTTCCTGGACGGCGTCCTCCGCGACGGTGAGGTCGCCGGACCACCGCGCGAGCGCGGCGACGGCGGGCCCCCATTCCCGACGAAAGACGCCGTCCAGGTCGGACACCGGCGTCGCTCAGAGCCCCGAGAGCCCAGCCAGCTGCCGCACCTGCACCGTCGAGGCGGGGATCATCGACGCCAGCTTGACGGCCTCTTCGCGGTCCGCGGCACTCAACAGGTAGATCCCGGTGGCGATTTCGGCGCCCTCCACGTAGGGACCGTCGGTGATCAAAACCTCGCCGTCGCGCACCCGCACGGTCGTCGCCGTGGACCGATCGTGCAACGCGGCGCCGCCGATGATGTGATCACCCGCGGCCGCGTGGAGGTCGGCGTGCTGCGCCGCCACCGCCTCCCACTCCGGTGTGCCCGGGGTGTGCGCGGATTCGGCCGGCTCCAGCAGCAGCGCGAGCCAGTCGTTGCCGGTGAGCCCGCGGGACAGCTCGACCGAGTGCACCGTGGGCCACACCTCGACCGCGCCGAACGTGGCGAGCGGGACGTCGCGCGCCAACGCCAGCGCCTCGTCGAGGTTTTCGGCCTCGAACAGGTAGAAGCCGCAGGCCACCTCGGCCGATTCGGCGAAGGGTCCGTCGGTGACCACCGGCGCGTCCGGGCCCCCGGTGATGACCGCCGCGGCGGCGGCGGGCGCCAGGGCGTCCCCGGATTTGATCGCCGCGCCGGCCTTGGCGTGGAACTTCCCCCAGGCGGCCATCGCGTCCGGGCCTTCGGGCGCGCGATCTTGTTCCCTGCTGATCAACAAGGCGAAGTACTGCATGTCTCGTCACCTCCAGATAGCGAGCGAAGCCCCGTGCTCCACTCTCTACCTATCCGACGAACGACGCAGCCCTAATCCGACAGGGGCGGCGAAAATCAGCTGACGGCTCCCGGCTTCAGGTACGTCACCAGGCTGACGTCGAGCGCCTCGTCGGTGAAGTAGTGCTCGCACCCGCGCAGGTACTTGATGTAGCGGTTGTAGACCTCTTCGGAGGTCACCTCGATGGCCTTGTCCTTGTTCGCCTCGAGGTTGTCACCCCAGATGTGCAGCGTCTTGATGTAGTGCGGACGCAGCGAAAGCGGTTCGGGCACAACGAAGCCCGCCTTCTCGCCGTGGTCGACCATCATCTGGGTGGACGGCAGCCGGCCACCCGGGAAGATCTCGGTGATGATGAACTTGATGAACCGCGCCGTCTCGAAGGTCAGCTTCTTGCCGCGGGCGGCCAGTTCGTACGGGTGGAAGCTGACACTGCTCTGCACGGTCATCCGGCCGTCCTCGGGCATGATGTCGAACGTCCGCTTGAAGAAGTCGTCGTAGTTCTCGTGCCCGAAGTGCTCGAAGGCCTCGATCGACACGATGCGGTCGACGGGCTCGTTGAAGTCCTCCCAGTTCTGCAGCCGGACCCGGCGCGAACGGTCGCTGTCGATCGACGCCAACACCTGCTCGCAGCGGGCGTGCTGGTTCTTGGACAGCGTCAGACCGATGACGTTGACGTCGAACCGCTCGACGGCGCGCTTCATGGTGGTGCCCCAGCCGCAGCCGATGTCCAGCAGGGTCATGCCCGGCTTGAGGTCCAGCTGGTCCAGGTTCAGGTCGATCTTGGCGTATTGCGCCTCTTCCAGCGTCATGTCGTCGCGCGCGAAGTAGGCGCAGCTGTAGGTCCGCGTCGGGTCCTGGAACAGGGCGAAGAAGTCGTCGGAGACGTCGTAGTGCGCCTGGATGTCCTCGGGAGCCGTCCGAATCTTCGTCGGGCTAGCCGGTTGATCAGCCATTAGTCTTGTTCTCCTGAATGAAGTTCACTGCGTATTTCCCGCGCACTTGCCTCGGGTGTGACGTGCAACGATACCCAACCTTACTTTTGCAGCGTGAATTGGTTGCAGTCGATGTAGCCCGTACGGAAAGCCCTGGCACAGCCCGTCAGGTACCGCATGTAGCGCTCGTACACCTCCTCGGACTGGATCTCGACGGCCTCCTTCCTGCGCGCTCGCAGGGCCTCAGCCCACAGATCGAGGGTCCTGGCGAAGTCGGCCCGTAGCGACTGCACGCGGGTGACCCCGAAGCCGACCTTCGCCGCGTGCTGCTCGATGGTTTCGATCATCGGCAGGCGGCCGCCCGGGAAGATGTCGGTCACGATGAACCTGATGAACTTGGCGACCTCGATCGTCAGCGGCAGGCCGCGCTCGATGACCTGCTTTCCGTGCAACCCGGTGATCGAGTGCAGCAGCATCACGCCGTCGCCGGGCAGCGAGGTGTAGGCGAACTTGAAGAAGTCGTCGTAGCGGTGAAAGCCGAAGTGCTCCAACGCCTCGATGGTGACGATGCGGTCCACCGGTTCGCTGAACTCGGACCAGTCGCACAGCAGTACCCGCCGCGACCGGTGGGTGTCGATCCCGTCGAGCACCTGCTGGCAGTATGCGTGCTGGTTCCTGGACAGGGTCAACCCGACGACGTTGACGTCGTAGCGCTCCACGGCGCGTTTGAGCGCCGAACCCCAGCCGCAGCCGACGTCGAGCAGGGTCATCCCCGGCTGGAGCCCGAGCTTGTCCAGGGTCAGGTCTAGCTTGGCCAGCTGCGCTTCCTGAAGGGTCATGTCCGCGCGGGGGAAGTACGCGCAGCTATATGTCCGGGTCGGATCCTGGAAGAGCGCGAAGAATTCGTTCGAGAGGTCGTAGTGCGCCCGCACGTCGTCCGAGTTGGATCGCGCACGCGCAGCGCCGGCCGGGTTGTCAGACATCTGTCCTCCCCAGGGGACGGGCACCGATGGGGTGGCCGCCCACTCGGGGACGGTACTCGCCGGGGACCCGAAACGGCGCAGCGGCGCGCGCGTGCGCCGGAGTTTTTGCGCGCCGGCCGCTACTTGGTGAGCGTGTATTGGGCGACGTTCGAGATGCCCTTGCGGAACAGGTCCGCGCAGCCGGTCAGGTAGCGCATGAAGCGGTCGTAGACCTCGACGGACTGGATGGCGATGGCCTGTTCGCGGTTGGCCTCCAGATTGGCGGCCCAGGTGTCCAGCGTCCGGGCGTAATGCGGCTGCAGGTATTGGACCTGCTCGATCGAGAAGCCGCTGGCTTGCGCGAGGTCGACGATATCGGTCTCGCCGCACATCTGGCCGCCGGGGAAGATTTCCTTTCCCAGGAAATGGAAGAAACGCAGATCCGACATCGTGATTTGAATGCCGCGATCCTTCCACGACGACTGCGGATAGGTGAAGATGCTGTGCATCATCATCCGGCTGTTATCGGGCAGCGTCTTGTACGCCCAATCCCAGAAGGCGGGCCAGCGTTCCTTTTTGAAGGCGTCGAAGGCCTCGAAGCTCATGATCCGGTCGACCTGCTCGTCGAATTCTTCCCAGCCCTGCAGCCGGGCCTCGGCCCGCCGCGTCGTTCCGATCGCGGCCAGCCTCTCCTTGGTGCGGGCGTAATGGTTGCGGCTGAGCGTGATGCCGATGACGTTGACGTCGTACTTCTCGACCGCGCGGACCACGGCCCCGCCCCAGCCACAACCGACGTCGAGCACCGTCATTCCCGGCTCGAGCTTCAGCTTGTCCAGCCCCAGGTCGAGCTTGGCCAGCTGCGCCTCTTCCAGCGTCATGTCGTCGTTTTTGTAGTACGCGCAGGTGTACACCATGTTGGGGTCGAGAAACAGCGCGAAGAAGTCGTCTGAAATGTCGTAGGTTGCCTGCGACTCTTCGTAATACGGCTTCAGCTTGGCCATTGGTGGACCCACCTCCTTTGACAACCGTACAACCCGGCGACTCGGACTGAGATCGTAGGGGAAGCGTTTCGTTCGAGTGATTTTGGCTCAGCTCGCCTTGGCGAAGTTGCTCGTCAGCACGCCGATCACCTGATCCCACAACTGCTGTGGCAGATCATGTCCCATCCCGTCGAATAACACCAATCGAGCGCCGTCGATGGCCCTGGCCACCGCGCGGCCCCCGAAGGGGCGCATCAGCTTGTCGGCCCGGCCGTGGATCACCACGGTCGGTGCGGCGGTGCGCCGGTTGTAGTGCTTCAGGCTGCCGCTGCCCAGCACGGCGTCGAAGTGCCGGGCGACACCCCACGGGTAGTAGCTGCGTTCGTAGCTCTCGATGGCCTCGGCCCGCAGCTGCTCCTCGGGCGCCAGGTAGCGCTGGCTGCCGATGATCTTGCTGACCCGGATCGCGTTGTCGACGATCACGTCGCGTGGCGAGTCCGGCGCCGGGCCCTTGATCAGCGCGAGCAACTGGCGGGGGCCGGGCGGCGGCAGGCAGGCCGAATTGTTGCTGGAGAAGATGACGCCCAGGGTCTTGGTCCGCTCGCGGAATCGTGCGGCGAAGATCTGGGCGATCATGCCGCCCATCGACGCGCCCACGATGTGTGCGTGCTCGATCCCCAGGTGATCCAGGACGGCCGCGGCGTCGTCGGCCATGTCCTCGAGCTTGTACGGCGCGTCGCTCGGCAGCCCCAGCCAGGAGCGGGCCAACCGCGTCACCAGCGGCTGGCCCGAACCGCGGTGCCGGGTCTTACTCGACAGGCCGACGTCGCGGTTGTCGTACCGGATCACGCGCAGCCCGTGGTCGACCAGCCGCTCGCAGAAGGCGGTTCGCCACAGCACCAGCTGGGCGCCCAGCCCCATGATCAGCAGCACGGGCGGGTGGTCGATGTCGCCCATGTCCTCGTAGTACAGCTTCACCTCGCCGTCCGAGGTGGCGTGCCCGGTGCGGACCTCCATCAGACCTCTTCTGACTGGTGCTCGCGGCTCACCTCGACCATGAAGTTCGCGAAGTAGCCGGTCAGCTGCGGGTCGGACATCATCTGCCACTTCGGCGCCAGCAGCTTCATGTATCGCTCGACGTAGAGGAACTGCTTGCCGATCAGCACCAGCTCGCGGGGCAGCTTCACGTCGTAGGCGTCGGCCAGGGCCGACAGCTGCCGCCCGATGTCGGCGTAGGACATGTCGCCCAGCGTCTGCATGGTCAGCGGGGTGGCGAATTTCTCCAGGTCCTTGGCGGCCTGGGCCTCGGGCTTCATGGTGCCGACGGCGCCCATCAGCACCACGATCTTGCCCGCCGCGGCGTGGTCCTTCTTCACCAGCAGCGCGTACACCAGCTCGCGCAGCAGCCAGCGGGTGCGGGGATCGATGCGGCCCATGATCCCGAAGTCGAAGAACACGATGCGGCCCTCGTCGTCGACGTAGAGGTTGCCCGCGTGCAGGTCCCCGTGGAACAAGCCGTGCCGCAGCCCGCCCTCGAAGAGCGAGAACAGCAGCGCCTTGACCAGCTCGGTCCCGTCGAACCCGGCCTTGCGGATGGCGGCGACGTCGTCGATGCGGATGCCGTGCACCCGCTCCATCGTCAGCACCCGCTCGGAGGTGAAGTCCCAGTGCACCTGCGGCACCCGGATGTTGCGGCCCAGCGGCGAGGCGTGCAGGTGCGAGACCCACGCGTCCATCGACTGCGCCTCGAGGCGGAAGTTCAGCTCCTCGGCCAGGTTGTCGGAGAAGTCGGCGACCACGTCCTGCGCGGAGAGCCGGCGGCCCAGCTTGGCCAGCTCGACGGCCTGGGCGAAGCGCTTGAGGATCTGCAGGTCGGCCGCGACCCGGCGGCGGATGCCCGGGCGCTGGATCTTGACGACGACCTCTTCCCCGGTGTGCAGGGTCGCGTAATGCACCTGGGCGATGGACGCCGACGCGAACGGCGTCTCCTCCCACTTGGCGAACAGCTCGGCGGGGTCGCCGCCGAGCTCCTCGACGAGCAGCTTGTGCACCTCGTCGGTGTCGGCGGGCGGCACCCGGTCGAGCAGGCCGCGGAACTCGCGAGACAGCGATTCGCCGAACGCCCCGGGGCTGGACGCGATGATCTGCCCGAATTTCACATACGTCGGGCCGAGGTCGGCGAAGGTCTGCGGGAGCTGCTTGATCACCTTCTGCTGCCACGGACCCTTGCCCGGCAGCTTGGTGATGACGCGCGCGGCGGTGCGGGTGACCTGCCAACCGGTGACGGCCACCCGGGCCGCTTCGATCGGCAGCGGCACCCGGTCAAGCCTGGCCACGTCTCGATGTTTGGTAGAGCTCATTCCAGCAGTCTGCCAAATCGGCGGTGTCGAGGCCCAATTCGCTGTGACGGCGCTCACCGGAAACTGCGGAGCGCCGAGCGTGCATTCATGGCGAAAAACCGGCCCGAATTTCGCCCTGAGTGCACGTTCGGTGCGGGCCCGCGATCAGGGTTTCGCCCAGGGCTGCACCCAGCCCTCGATCGCCCAGCCCTCCAGCGCCGCGATCAACTCGTACATGGTGGCGCCGTCGATGGATTCGCGGACGATGTCGGCGTGCCCGGCGTGCCGGGCCAGCTCGTTGATGACGTGCAGGATCACCCAGCGCACCGACCAGGCCTCCTGGTTCTTCGGGAACCAGGGGATGTCCTTCGGCACCGGCACCGCGGCGTCGAGGTCCGCGGTCTCCACCAACCGCAGCGATTCCGCGTTCTGTTCTTCGAAGGCCCGCAGCAACCCGTCCAGCGTCTCGTCCGGCCGCATCACGTGCTGGTCGGCGAACTCCTGCGCGATCTGCTCGAACGGTCGCGGGTCTTTCGGCGGCGCGCCCGGCGCGGCGGCGACGCGTCCCATCCAGCTGCGCTGCATCGCGGTGACGTGCTTGATCAGCCCGCCGATCGACAGCGCGCTGACCGAGGGGGTGGACCGGGCCTGTTCGTCAGTGAGGCCGTAGCTGACCGCGAAGTAGGCGCTCTGGTGGAACGCCAGGTACTCGCGCAGGGCGCTGCGTTCGTCGGACACCGGCGGGGCGAGGGCGGGCATTAGCCGATGGTAGATGGCCGGCAGGCCGTAAAGTGCGGGGATGCAGCTGGTTTCGGCCCACTCGACCGAGCTGTTCGTCGGGCCGCCGGACGCTCCGGTGCAGCTGGCGCGGGTGACCGTCTCCGCGGTGACCGAGCCGACGCCGATCCGCATCGACGGGGACGGCGTGAGCGGGGAGGCGGTGGCCGTTGCCGGCGACGAGGTCGTCGAGGTCGCGGTCAGGGTGGACCGCCCGGTCGTCGGGCAGCGGCGGGCGACGCGGGCACTGGCCGCCGGCGCCCGGCAGCCGTTCGAGTTCGTCGTGGCCGAGCCCGGCTGGACGATGTTCATGGTCAGTCACTTCCACTACGACCCGGTGTGGTGGAACACCCAGGGCGCGTACACCAGCGAGTGGGTCTCCGACCCGCCGGGCCGGCAGACCAACAGCTTCGAGCTGGTCCACGCGCACCTGGAGATGGCCCGCCGCGAGCCGGAGTACAAGTTCGTGCTGGCCGAGGTCGACTACCTCAAGCCGTATTGGGACACCCACCCCGAGGACCGCGCCGACCTGCGCCGCTTCCTGGCGCAGGGCCGCGTGGAGGTGATGGGCGGCACCTACAACGAACCCAACACCAACCTCACCGGCCCGGAGACCACGATCCGAAACCTGGTGCACGGCATGGGGTTTCAGCGTCACGTCCTGGGCGCGGACCCGGCCACGGCCTGGCAGCTCGACGTGTTCGGCCACGACCCGCAATTCCCCGGGATGGCCGCCGACGCGGGGCTGACGTCGAGCTCGTGGGCCCGGGGTCCGCACCACCAGTGGGGCCCGGGCGGTGACGTCGACCGCATGCAGTTCTGCAGCGAGTTCGAGTGGATCGCGCCGTCGGGCCGCGGCCTGCTGACCCACTACATGCCCGCGCACTACGGGGCGGGCTGGGGGATGGACGAGTCGGCATCGCTGGCCGAGGCCGAGGACGCCACCTACGCGCTGTTCCGTCGGCTCAAGCGGGTCGCGCTGACGCGCAACGTGCTGCTGCCGGTCGGCACCGACTACACGCCGCCGAACAAGTGGGTCACCGCCATCCACCGCGACTGGGCGGCTCGCTACGCCTGGCCGCGCTTCGTGTGCGCGCTGCCGCGGGAGTTCTTCGCGGCCGTGCGCGCCGAGTTGGCCGAGCACGGGCACGTCCCGTCGCCGCAGACCCGCGACATGAACCCGATCTACACCGGCAAGGACGTGTCCTACATCGACACCAAGCAAGCCAACCGGGCCGCCGAGAACGCCGTCCTGGAAGCCGAGCGGTTCGCCGTGTTCGCCGGGCTGACGGCCGGCGCCGAGTACCCGCAGGCCGCCCTGGCCAAGGCGTGGGTGCAGCTGGCCTACGGGGCGCACCACGACGCCATCACCGGGTCGGAGTCCGACCAGGTGTACCTCGACCTGCTGACCGGCTGGCGCGACGCGTGGGAGCTGGGCCGCGCGACCCGCGACGCCGCGCTGGCGCTGCTGTCCGGCGCGCTCGGCGGGGACGTCGTGGTGTGGAACCCGTTGTCCCGGCAGCGCACCGACATCGTCACCGCGCGGCTGGACGCGCCACTCGGGGCCGGGGTGCGGGTGCTCGACACCGACGGCAGCGAGCTGCCCGCCCACGTCGGCGACGAGGGCCGGACGGTCAGCTGGCTGGCGCGCGACGTGCCGTCGCTGGGCTGGCGGGCCTACCGGCTCGTTCCCGGCGACGGCCCGGCCGGCTGGGAGGAGGTGCCCGGCGCGGCGATCGCCGAGGGGCGCTATCGCGTCGAGGTCGACCCGGCGCGTGGCGGGGGAGTGGTTTCCCTCAGCCACGGCGGCCGGGAGCTGATCGCCGACGGCCGGGTGGGCAACGAGCTGGCCGTCTACGAGGAATACCCGTCGCACCCGACGCAGGGCGAGGGTCCGTGGCACCTACTGCCGAAGGGGCCGGTGGTGTGTTCGTCGGAGTCGCCGGCCCGGGCGCGGGCCTTCCGCGGCCCGTTGGGGCAGCGGCTGGTCGTCACCGGCCGGATCGGCGCGCTGCTGCGCTACACGCAGACCATCACCCTGTGGCACGGCGTCGAGCGGGTGGACTGCCGCACCACTATCGACCAGTTCACCGGGGCCGACCGGCTGGTGCGGCTGCGCTGGCCCTGCCCGGTGCCCGGCGCCACGCCGGTCAGCGAGGTGGGCGACGCCGTCGTGGGGCGGGGCTTCGCCCTGTTGCATGACGGCGCCCGCTCGGTGGACACCGCGCAGCACCTCTGGACGCTGGACAACCCGGCCTACGGCTGGTTCGGCCTGTCGTCGGCGGCGCGCGTTCGGGTGGGCCCGCCGCACGGCCAGGCCGTGCGGGCGATCTCGGTGGCCGAGGTGGTGACGCCGGACGAGGCGGTGTCGGGACCGCTGGCGCGCGAGCTGATGGTCGCCTTGGTGCGCGCCGGGGTGACGGCCACCTGCAGCGGCGCGGACAAGTCCCGCTACGGCGACCTCGACGTCGATTCGAACCTGCCCGACGTGCGGATCGCGCTGGGCGGGCCGGCCCGCAACGCCTTCAGCAAGACGGTGCTGGCGCAGGCCGATCCGGTGTACGCCGAGGAGCTCGACCGCCAGTTGGCGACGGCGGGCCGGGCCGCGGTCTGGGTGCCGGCCGCGGCGCCGTTGGCGAAGGTGTGGGTGCCCGGCGCCGACCTGCGCGCGCCGGCGGCGCTGCCGGTGCTGGTGATCGCCGGCCGCGACGAGCCGGGCCTGGCGGCCGCGATCGCGGCGGTGGCCGACGACCTCCGCGACGCCGAAATCGTCGTCACCCAGCGGGCACCGGCGGGCACCGACGAGTTCGACGACCGCACCGTCGCCCTGCTCAATCGCGGCGTCCCCAGCTTCGCCGTCGACTCCGAGGGCACGCTGCACACCGCGTTGATGCGCTCCTGCACCGGCTGGCCGTCGGGCACCTGGATCGACGAGCCACGCCGCACCGCCCCGGACGGCTCGAACTTCCAACTCCAGCACTGGACGCACGCCTTCGATTACGCGCTGGTCTGCGGCGACGGTGACTGGCGGCGTGCCGAAATCCCGAGCCGCAGCGCGCAGTTCAGCCACCCGCTGCTCGCCGTCCCCGCGGGCGGGGCGGGCGGCGCGGCGCCCGCGGCCGGGTCACTGCTGCGCGTCGAACCCGCCGACCGGGTGCAGCTGGCCGCCCTGAAGGCGGCCGGCAACCCGCTCACGGCGGGCAGCGCCCGGCCGGTCGATCCGCGCGCGGTGGCGCTGCGCCTGGTGGAGACGACGGGGGAGCGGGCCGACGTGGTGATCGGCTCCGACGTCGGCGAACTCGCCGACATCCGCCCGGCCGACCTGCTCGAAACCGCGCGCGACGGCCGCCCGCTCGACCTGCACGGCTACCAGGTCGCCACCGTGCTGGCCCGTTTCGATACCCCGCGCGCGCCGGCGGCGTCGGTCGCGCTGGCCCCGCACGCGGAAACCGCCCAGCCGTTGTACGCGCGCTATTGGCTGCACAACCGGGGCCCCGCGCCGCTGGGCGGGCTGCCGGCCGTCGCGCATCTGCATCCCGTGCGGGCGCCCGCCGAGCCGGGCGGCGAGGTCGTGCTGCGGCTCACCGCGGTCAGCGACTGCAGCGATGCCACGCTGACCGGCACGGTCACCGTGGTCTGCCCGGAGGGCTGGTCGGCCAAGCCCGACGAACTCCCCCTCACGCTGCGCAGCGGCGACTTCCGGGAGGCCGACGTGGCGGTGTCGGTGCCCGCCCACGCCCGCCCGGGGCGCTACCCGGTCAGGGCCCAGCTCCGCATCGCCGGCGACGAGGCCCCGGCCGCGTGGCGACAGACCGTCGAGGACGTGTGCCTCGTCGAGGTCGGCGCGACCGACGAGGGGGAGCTGATCTACCTCGCCGAGGGGCCCGCCGACGTCGAGTTGGCAGCCGGGGACACGGCGGCGCTGACCGTCACGGTCGGCAGCCGCGCCGGGGCGGATCTCGCGCTCGAGGCTCATCTGATCAGCCCGTGGGGAACCTGGGAGTGGCTGGGCCCCGCCGCGGCGGGCGCGGTCCTGCCCGCCCGCGGCAGCGCCCGCCTCCGTTTTTCGGTGACCCCGCCGCCCTGGCTGGAGCCGGGCCGGTGGTGGGCCCTGGTTCGGGTCGGCTGCGCCGGCCGGCTGGTCTACACCCCGGCGATCAGGGTGACCGTGACATGAGCGAGGTCGCGACGGTCGCCGGTGTTGCGGTCCCGGTCGACGAGGTCGACGCCGCCGAAACGCGGCTGCGCGCCCGGCGGGGCGCGGCCGCACTGCCGGCCGTCGGCACCGCCGAGGGGCGTCAACTGCGGCGCTGGCTGACCCAGCTGATCGTGACCGAGCGGGTCGTCGCCGCCGAGGTCGAGGCCCGCGGCCTGCGCGGGCGGGGCGCGCCGAGCGAGGAGGAGCTGCTGCCCGACGCGACGGCCCGGCTGGAGATCGGCAGCGTCGCGGCCGCCGTGCTGGCCGACCCCCGCGCGCGGGCGCTGTTCGCCGACGTCACCGCCGCCGTGCGGGTCCCCGACGAGGAGGTGGCCTCCTACCACGCCCGCAACCCGTTGCGGTTCGCCGCGCCGGGCCGCGATTCGCACGGCTGGCGGTCGCCGCCGGCCACGCCGCAGCTGGACGACGTGCGGTCGGCGATCGCCGGCCATCTGCTCGGCGCCGCGCGCCGCCGCGCCTTCCGGGTGTGGCTGGACGCGCGGCGGGCCGCGCTGGTGCGGCTCGCTCCCGGCTACGAGCATCCCGGCGACCCCCGCCAACCCGACAACACCCACCGGCACTGATCGCGATGCTCACCCTCTGCCTGGACATCGGCGGCACCAAGATCGCCGCCGGCCTCGCCGACCCCGACGGCGCGCTGGTGCACACCGTCGTCCGGCCCACGCCGGGCGGCGGCGCGGCTGAGGAGGTGTGGGCCGCTCTCCATGCGGCGATCGCCGACGCGCTGCGCGCGGCCGGCGGTGCGGTCGCCGCGGTGGGCATCGGGTCGGCCGGCCCCATCGACCTGCGCGCCGGAACCGTCAGCCCCGTCAACATCAAAGGCTGGCAACGGTTCCCGCTGCGCGACCGCGTCGCGGCCGCGGTGCCGGGCGTGCCCGTGCGGCTCGGCGGCGACGGCCTGTGCATGGCGCTGGGCGAGCACTGGCGTGGCGCGGGCCGCGGCGCGGACTTCCTGCTGGGCATGGTGGTGTCCACCGGGGTGGGCGGCGGGCTGGTGCTCGGCGGCACCCCGTACACCGGCCGCACCGGCAACGCCGGCCACGTCGGGCACGTGGTGGTGGAGGACGGCGGTCCGCCCTGCGTGTGCGGCGGGCGCGGCTGCGTCGAGGCGATCGCGTCCGGGCCGTCCATGGTGCGCTGGGCGCGGGCCAACGGGTGGTCCGCCCCGCCCTCGGCCGGCGCCCGCGACCTGGCCGCCGCGGCGGCGGCCGGGGATCCGTTGGCGGGCCGGGCATTCCGCCGGGGTGCCACCGCGCTCGCGGCGATGATCGCCTCGGTCGGCGCGGTCTGCGACCTGGATCTCGTCGTCATCGGGGGAGGCGTCGCCAACTCCGGTGGCCTGCTCTTCGACCCCCTGCGGGAGAAGCTGGCCGAGTACGCCCGGCTGGACTTCCTGGCCGGCCTGCGGGTGGTGTCCGCCGAACTCGGCGGCGAGGCGGGCCTGGTCGGCGCGGCCAGGCTGGCCGGCCTGCGCTGACCGCACGACGGCCGCCGTTTTGGCTGACGGGGGCGGGTCAGGCTATCCTGGTGCCCGATCCACCGAAGACCGTCGGTCACCGAGCAATCGGTTGAAGGTCCGGGAGCATCCCGGCGGCCCACGCAGGAGGACGAGGCAGCAGCGCCGGCCCGCGCCGGCGCGCGTTCACGCCCCGGCCGCATCCTGCGCCGGGGCGTTCGTCGTTCCACGGGTGATCACAGACGACACGTCGCATGGCTTTCACTTCAGGAGGTACGCATGGCCAGGGCTGACAAAGCCACCGCCGTTGCCGACATCGCCGAGCAGTTCAGGGAGGCGACCGCGACCCTGATCACCGAGTACCGCGGGTTGACCGTGGCGAACCTGGCCGAGCTGCGCCGGTCGCTCAGCGGCTCGGCCACCTACTCGGTGGCCAAGAACACGCTGATCAAGCGGGCGGCGTCCGAGGCGGGCGTCGAAGGCCTCGACGAGCTGTTCGCCGGGCCGACCGCGATCGCATTCGTCACCGGCGAGCCGGTCGACGCCGCCAAGGCCATCAAGACCTTCGCCAAGGACAACAAGGCGCTGGTCATCAAGGGCGGCTACATGGACGGTCGCGCGCTGACCGTCGCCGAGGTCGAGCGCATCGCCGACCTCGAGTCGCGCGAGGTGCTGCTGGCCAAGCTGGCCGGCGCCATGAAGGGCAACCTCGCCAAGGCGGCCGGCCTGTTCGCCGCCCCGACCTCGCAGATGGCCCGCCTGTTGGCCGCCCTGCAGGAAAAGAAGCCCGCCGAGCCGGAGCCCGCCGCTCCGGTCGCGGAAGCCCCGGCGGCGCCCGCAGAAGAAACCCCCGAGGCACCGGCCGAAACGGCCGAGGCACCGGCCGAAGCCGAATAAAAACCAACCCGCAAACCTGGGAACACAAGGAAGGACCCACACCATGGCGAAAATGTCCACCGACGACCTGCTCGACGCCTTCAAGGAAATGACCCTGTTGGAGCTCTCCGACTTCGTCAAGAAGTTCGAGGAGACCTTCGAGGTCACCGCGGCCGCCACGGTCGCCGTCGCCGCGGCCGGCCCGGCCGCCGGTGGCGCCCCCGCCGAGGCCGCCGAGGAGCAGTCGGAGTTCGACGTCATCCTCGAGGCCGCCGGCGACAAGAAGATCGGCGTCATCAAGGTCGTCCGCGAGATCGTCTCCGGCCTGGGCCTCAAGGAGGCCAAGGACCTGGTCGACGGCGCACCCAAGCCGCTGCTGGAGAAGGTCGCCAAGGAGGCCGCCGACGAGGCCAAGACCAAGCTCGAGGCCGCCGGCGCCACCGTCACCGTCAAGTAGCTCCACGCCGAAACCCCCGGGACCGCCCTGCGGCTCCCGGGGGTTTCGTGGTCCTCAGCGCGTGGACTGCACCGACAGGGCGATCCGCTCGGCGGAATCACCCAGTGCTACAAGCAAATTGGTGAACATCGAGATGAGCACCGGCGCGACGGCCGCGCCGTCGTCGCCGTAGAAGCCGGCCAGCTCCAGCATCACGAAGCCGTGCACCTGGGACCAGAACTGGGCCGCGGTGGCGACGATCGTCGGGTCGTCGTCCGGGGCGCAGGCGGTGATGCGGCCGGCGAGTATCGATCGGCGGACCGCCCGGACGACGTGCACGAAGCCGGGCACGTCCTGCTCGATCTCGTCGACCGTCAGCGTCAACACGTTGCCCGCGGGGGCGTTGATGCCGTGCGCGCTGGTGCTGCCGAACATCAGCCGATACATGTGCGGGTGCCTGATGGCGTAGCGCCGGTAGGCCGCACCGATGACGAACAGGTCGGCGACCGGATCGTCGGTCGCGGGCACCGCCAGCGCGGCGTCGAACTGGCGCAAGCCCTCTTCGGCCACCTCGGCGATCAGGCCGCGCATCCCGCCGAAGTGGGTGTACACCGCCATCGTCGACGTTCCGGCCTCGCCGGCGACCTTGCGGGTCTGCAGCGCGTCCGGGCCGTGCTCGTGCAGCAGGCCGACCGCGGCGCGCAGCATCTCGTCGCGGACGCCGCGCTGCCCTTGAGTCAATTCCGAAGTCATCGTTGCCATCCTCCCATCCGCGGCGTAGCGTCGAAATAACAGCGTCATATCAATGTTATAGGAGCTCAGCGATGACTGTCGCGCACACCGCCGAAACCCGGAACCAGTACCTCGAGGGCCTGCTGGCGCCGGTGGGCGCCGAGGTGACCGCGACCGACCTGCCGGTCACCGGACGCATCCCCGAACACCTCGACGGCCGCTACCTGCGCAACGGTCCCAACCCCGCCGAGGAGGTCGACCCGGCCACCTACCACTGGTTCAGCGGCGACGGGATGGTGCACGGCGTCGCGCTGAGCGGGGGCAGTGCCCGCTGGTACCGCAACCGCTGGGTGCGCAGCCTGTCGGTGTGCGCGGCCCTGGGCGAGGCGACGCCGGGCCGGCTCGACCCGCGGGCGGGCATGCTCTCGCTCGGCGCCAACACCAATGTCTTGACCCACGCCGGGCGCACCCTGGCGCTGGTCGAGGGCGGGGTGGCCAACTACGAGCTGACCGACGAGCTGGACACGGTCGGCACCTGCGACTTCGACGGCACGCTGGCGGGCGGCTACACCGCCCATCCGCACCGCGACCCGCGCACCGGCGAATTGCACGCCGTCTCTTACTCGTTCGCCCGCGGACGCACCGTGCAGTATTCGGTGATCGACACCCGGGGCCGCGCCCGCCGCACGGTCGACATCGAGGTGTCCGGGTCGCCGATGATGCACGACTTCTCACTGACCGAGAAGTACGTCGTCATCTACGACCTGCCGGTGACCTTCGACCCGGTGCAGGCGCTGCCGCAGACCATGCCCCGCTGGCTCGGCCTGCCGGCCCGGCTGGCGATGCAGTCGCTGATCGGGCGCGTGCGGGTGCCGAGCCCGATCAACGCCCTGATGAACCGGAACCCGAAGCACTCCGACCGCATGCCGTACGCCTGGAACCCCGGCTACCCGGCGCGCATCGGGGTCATGCCGCGCGAGGGCGGCAACGCGGACGTCCGCTGGTTCGAGATCGAGCCCTGCTACGTCTACCACCCCCTCAACGCCTACTCCGAGATGCGGGACGGCGCAGAGGTTTTGGTGCTCGACGTGGTGCGATACGCGCGGATGTTCGACCGCGACCGGCACGGGCCCGGCGAGACCCCGCCGACGCTGGACCGGTGGACGATCAACCTGGCGACCGGCGCGGTGGCCACCGAATGCCGCGACGATCAGCCGCAGGAATTTCCGCGGATCAACGAGGACATGCTGGGCGGCCCGCACCGCTTCGGCTACACCGTCGGGGCTTACTTCGCCGGCGGCGCCGCCGCGCTGTACAAGCACGACTACCAGACCGGCGCCCGCGAGGTCGCCGCGCTCGATCCCGACCTTTTGCTCGGCGAGATGTCCTTTGTGCCCAACCCCGGCTCCCAGAAGGGACGAGTCGAGGACGACGGCGTTCTGATGGGCTACGGCTACCACCGGGGCCGCGACGAGGGCCAGCTGGTGTTGCTCGACGCGCAGACGCTCGAGTCCGTGGCCACCGTGCATTTGCCGCAGCGGGTGCCGATGGGCTTTCACGGCAATTGGGCGCCCACTGGCTAACGCGCGTCGAATAGGATGGCGGCCGCCGGCGACGGCCGGATCTCAGGTCAGCCAATTTTTCCCGGCTGTGCCTTGCAACCCTGATGCCGTGCAGCAAGCGTGCGCTACAGTGACTCATGCCACATAAAAGGGCAGGTGGCGGGCATGAGCGTCGACGGAAGGATCTCCCATGGGTGTCGCTATTGAGGTGAACGGCCTCACCAAGTCCTTCGGATCGTCGAGAATTTGGGAAGACGTGACCCTGGAGATCCCCGCCGGGGAGGTCAGCGTGCTGCTGGGGCCGTCCGGTACCGGCAAATCGGTGTTCCTGAAGTCCCTGATCGGCCTGCTGCGTCCCGAGCGCGGCTCGGTGGTCATCGACGGCACCGACATCCTGCAGTGCTCGGCCAAGGAGCTCTACGAGATCCGCACGCTGTTCGGCGTCATGTTCCAGGACGGTGCCCTGTTCGGTTCGATGAACCTGTTCGACAACGCCGCCTTCCCGCTGCGCGAGCACACCAAGAAGAAGGAAAGCGAGATCCGTGACATCGTCATGGAGAAGCTGCAGATGGTGGGTCTCGGCGGCGACGAGAAGAAGTTCCCCGGCGAGATCTCCGGCGGTATGCGCAAGCGCGCCAGCCTGGCCCGCGCCCTGGTGATGGACCCGCAGATCATCCTCTGCGACGAGCCCGACTCCGGTCTGGACCCGGTCCGCACCGCCTACCTGAGCCAGCTGATCCTCGACATCAACGCCCAGATCGACGCCACCGTCCTCATCGTCACGCACAACATCAACATCGCCCGCACCGTGCCGGACAACATGGGCATGCTCTTCCGGCGCAAGCTGGTCATGTTCGGCCCCCGCGAGGTGCTGCTGACCAGCGACGAGCCGGTCGTGCGGCAGTTCCTCAACGGCCGCCGCATCGGCCCGATCGGCATGTCCGAGGAAAAGGACGAGGCGACGATGGCCGAAGAGCAGGCCGCCCTCGAGGCCGGCCAGCACGCCGGCGGTGTGGAGGAGATCGAGGGCGTGCCGCCGCAGATCGTCGCGTCCCCCGGGATGCCCGAGCGCAAGGCCGTCGGCCGGCGCCAGGCGCGGGTGCGCGAGATCCTGCACACCCTGCCGCAGAAGGCGCAAGCCGCGATCATCGACGACATGGAGGGCACCCACAAGTACCGCGCGCACGAGGTCGGCGACTAGCTCGTCCGGCCCGAGGTTTCGCGATAACTTCGCGTAACTCCCCCGGCCCGCCCTCTTGACGACGGGCCGTAAACGGGCCAGTCTGTTGGGCAGCATGTATCCAGCGGAGAGTCGAGATGCCAGCCAGCGCCGATGTCCCTGGATGTCCTGTGCTGGACAGTTGAGGAATGCGCCGCCCTACGCTATTGTTGGACGTTGCGCTGGCTACCTCCTGCCCACCTCACCCGCCACCTGACACCGTGGTCTAAGCCTGAGCCCCCTGCAAGCGGCTTAGTTCTTTCACCGTGCGCGTGAGATCCGGACAGTTCGTTCGCCGGCCTAACCGACACAATTCGCGGCGAACGCAACCGGTGGTTCCGGTCTTCGTGAGTCGCACGAGGTGCTGGAAGGATGCATCTTGGCTGATTCTCGCCAGAGCAAAACGGATCGCCCACAAAGTTCCTCTAATGGAAGTTCCCTAAACGGCTCCGTCCCCGGAGCGCCCAACCGAGTTTCCTTCGCCAAGCTCCGCGAACCGCTCGAGGTTCCCGGCCTGCTCGACGTGCAGATCGACTCCTTCGAGTGGTTGATCGGCTCACCGCGCTGGCGCGAGGCCGCCACCGATCGTGGCGAGCCCAGCCCGGTCGGCGGCCTCGAAGAGGTGCTCTACGAGCTCTCGCCGATCGAGGACTTCTCCGGCTCGATGTCGCTGTCGTTCTCCGATCCCCGTTTCGACGAGGTCAAGGCGCCGGTCGACGAGTGCAAAGACAAGGACATGACGTACGCGGCCCCGCTGTTCGTCACGGCCGAGTTCATCAACAACAACACCGGCGAGATCAAGAGCCAGACGGTGTTCATGGGCGACTTCCCGATGATGACCGAGAAGGGCACCTTCATCATCAACGGGACCGAGCGCGTGGTCGTCAGCCAGCTCGTTCGCTCGCCCGGCGTGTACTTCGACGAGACCATCGACAAGTCCACCGAGAAGCTGCTGCACAGCGTCAAGGTGATCCCCAGCCGCGGCGCGTGGCTGGAGTTCGACGTCGACAAGCGCGACACCGTCGGCGTGCGCATCGACCGCAAGCGCCGCCAGCCCGTCACCGTGCTGCTCAAGGCGCTGGGCTGGACCAACGAGCAGATACACGAGCGGTTCGGCTTCTCCGAGATCATGATGGGCACGCTGGAGAAGGACAACACCGCGGGCACCGACGAGGCGCTGCTGGACATCTACCGCAAGCTGCGCCCGGGCGAGCCGCCGACCAAGGAGTCCGCGCAGACCCTGCTGGAGAACCTGTTCTTCAAGGAGAAGCGCTATGACCTGGCCCGCGTCGGCCGCTACAAGGTCAACAAGAAGCTCGGCCTGCACGCCGGCGAGCCGATCACGTCGTCCACGCTGACCGAGGAAGACGTCGTCGCGACCATCGAATACCTGGTCCGCCTGCACGAGGGCCAGGCCACGATGACCGTCCCGGGCGGCATCGAGGTGCCGGTGGAGACCGACGACATCGACCACTTCGGCAACCGGCGGCTGCGCACGGTCGGCGAGTTGATCCAGAACCAGATCCGGGTCGGCATGTCCCGGATGGAGCGCGTCGTCCGCGAGCGGATGACCACGCAGGACGTCGAGGCGATCACGCCGCAGACGCTGATCAACATCCGGCCGGTCGTCGCCGCGATCAAGGAGTTCTTCGGCACCAGCCAGCTCTCCCAGTTCATGGACCAGAACAACCCGCTGTCGGGTCTGACCCACAAGCGCCGCCTGTCGGCGCTGGGCCCCGGCGGTCTGTCCCGTGAGCGGGCCGGGCTGGAGGTCCGTGACGTGCACCCGTCGCACTACGGCCGGATGTGCCCGATCGAGACCCCGGAGGGTCCGAACATCGGCCTGATCGGCTCCCTGTCGGTGTACGCGCGGGTCAACCCGTTCGGCTTCATCGAGACGCCGTACCGCAAGGTGGTCGACGGTGTGGTCACCGACGAGATCCACTACCTGACCGCCGACGAGGAGGACCGCCACGTGGTGGCGCAGGCCAACTCGCCGATCGACGCGAAGGGCCGGTTCGAGGAGTCGCGCGTCCTGGTCCGCCGCAAGGCGGGCGAGGTCGAGTACGTGCCGTCGTCCGAGGTGGACTACATGGACGTGTCGCCGCGCCAGATGGTGTCGGTGGCCACCGCCATGATCCCGTTCCTCGAACACGACGACGCCAACCGTGCCCTGATGGGCGCCAACATGCAGCGTCAGGCGGTTCCGCTGGTGCGCAGCGAGGCGCCGCTGGTGGGCACCGGCATGGAGCTGCGCGCCGCGATCGACGCCGGCGACGTCGTCGTCGCGGACAAGGCCGGGGTGATCGAGGAGGTCTCTGCCGACTACATCACGGTGATGGCCGACGACGGCACCCGGCACACCTACCGGATGCGCAAGTTCGAGCGGTCCAACCACGGCACCTGCGCCAACCAGTCGCCGATCGTGGACGCCGGGGACCGGGTCGAGGCCGGCCAGGTCATCGCCGACGGCCCCTGCACCGAGAACGGTGAGATGGCGCTGGGCAAGAACCTGCTGGTGGCGATCATGCCGTGGGAGGGCCACAACTACGAGGACGCGATCATCCTGTCCAACCGCCTGGTTGAGGAGGACGTGCTCACCTCGATCCACATCGAGGAGCACGAGATCGACGCCCGCGACACCAAGCTGGGCGCCGAGGAGATCACCCGGGACATCCCGAACGTCTCCGACGAGGTGCTGGCCGACCTCGACGAGCGCGGCATCGTCCGCATCGGCGCCGAGGTGCGCGACGGCGACATCCTGGTCGGCAAGGTCACCCCGAAGGGGGAGACCGAGCTGACCCCGGAGGAGCGGCTGCTGCGGGCGATCTTCGGTGAGAAGGCCCGCGAGGTCCGCGACACCTCGCTGAAGGTGCCGCACGGCGAGTCCGGCAAGGTGATCGGCATCCGGGTGTTCTCCCGCGAGGACGACGACGAGCTGCCAGCCGGTGTCAACGAGCTGGTCCGCGTCTACGTGGCCCAGAAGCGCAAGATCTCCGACGGTGACAAGCTCGCCGGCCGGCACGGCAACAAGGGCGTGATCGGCAAGATCCTGCCCGTCGAGGACATGCCGTTCCTGCCGGACGGCACCCCGGTGGACATCATCCTGAACACGCACGGTGTGCCGCGACGGATGAACATCGGCCAGATCCTGGAGACCCACCTCGGGTGGGTGGCCAAGTCCGGCTGGAACATCGAGGGTTCCCCCGAGTGGGCGGCCAACCTGCCCAAGGAGCTGCAGAGCGCGGAGCCGAACGCCATCGTGTCGACGCCGGTGTTCGACGGCGCCCGGGAGGCGGAGCTGCAGGGGCTGCTGTCCTGCACGCTGCCCAACCGGGACAACGAGGTGATGGTGGACGGCGACGGCAAGGCGGTGCTCTTCGACGGCCGCAGCGGTGAGCCGTTCCCGTACCCGGTGACGGTTGGCTTCATGTACATCATGAAGCTGCACCACCTGGTGGACGACAAGATCCACGCCCGCTCCACCGGCCCGTACTCGATGATCACCCAGCAGCCGCTGGGCGGTAAGGCGCAGTTCGGTGGCCAGCGGTTCGGTGAGATGGAGTGCTGGGCCATGCAGGCCTACGGCGCCGCGTACACGCTGCAGGAGCTGTTGACCATCAAGTCCGACGACACGGTCGGCCGGGTCAAGGTGTACGAGGCGATCGTCAAGGGCGAGAACATCCCCGAGCCGGGCATCCCCGAGTCGTTCAAGGTGCTGCTCAAGGAGCTGCAGTCGCTGTGCCTGAACGTCGAGGTGCTCTCGTCGGACGGCGCGGCGATCGAATTGCGCGAAGGCGAGGACGAGGACCTGGAGCGGGCTGCGGCCAACCTGGGAATCAACTTGTCGCGCAACGAATCCGCCTCCGTTGAGGACCTGGCTTAATCACTTTTAGTTACTAAACCCGCAAGGGGAAAGGGAGTTACGTGCTCGACGTCAACTTCTTCGATGAACTCCGTATCGGCCTGGCCACCGCGGAGGACATCAGGCAATGGTCTTACGGCGAGGTCAAGAAGCCGGAGACGATCAACTACCGCACGCTGAAGCCGGAGAAGGACGGCCTGTTCTGCGAGAAGATCTTCGGACCTACTCGTGACTGGGAGTGCTACTGCGGCAAGTACAAGCGCGTCCGCTTCAAGGGCATCATCTGTGAGCGTTGCGGCGTCGAGGTGACTCGCGCCAAGGTGCGCCGCGAGCGGATGGGTCACATCGAGCTGGCCGCGCCAGTCACGCACATCTGGTACTTCAAGGGTGTGCCGAGCCGCCTCGGTTACCTGCTCGACCTCGCCCCGAAGGATCTCGAGAAGATCATCTACTTCGCGGCGTACGTGATCACGTCGGTCGACGACGAGATGCGGCACAACGAGCTGTCCACGCTCGAGGCCGAAATGATGGTGGAGCGCAAGGCCGTTGAGGACCAGCGCGACGCCGACCTGGAGGCCCGCGCGCAGAAGCTCGAGGCCGACCTGGCCGAGCTGGAGGCCGAGGGCGCCAAGGCCGACGCCCGCCGCAAGGTGCGCGACGGCGGCGAGCGGGAGATGCGTCAGCTCCGCGACCGCGCCCAGCGTGAGCTGGACCGGCTGGAGGACATTTGGAGCACCTTCACCAAGCTGGCCCCCAAGCAGCTGATCGTCGACGAGAACCTCTACCGCGAGCTCGTCGACCGCTACGGCGAGTACTTCACCGGCGCCATGGGCGCGGAGTCGATCCAGAAGCTCATCGAGAACTTCGACATCGACGCCGAGGCCGACTCGCTGCGTGACGTCATCCGAAACGGCAAGGGGCAGAAGAAGCTTCGCGCCCTCAAGCGCCTGAAGGTGGTCGCCGCCTTCCAGCAGTCGGGCAACTCGCCGATGGGCATGGTGCTCGACGCCGTCCCGGTGATCCCGCCGGAACTGCGCCCGATGGTGCAGTTGGACGGTGGCCGCTTCGCGACCAGTGACCTGAACGACCTGTACCGCCGGGTCATCAACCGCAACAACCGCCTCAAGAGGCTGATCGACCTCGGCGCGCCCGAGATCATCGTCAACAACGAGAAGCGGATGCTGCAGGAGTCCGTCGACGCGCTGTTCGACAACGGCCGTCGCGGCCGCCCGGTCACCGGGCCGGGCAACCGTCCGCTGAAGTCGCTGTCGGATCTTTTGAAGGGCAAGCAGGGCCGGTTCCGTCAGAACCTGCTCGGTAAGCGTGTCGACTACTCGGGCCGCAGCGTCATCGTGGTCGGCCCGCAGCTCAAGCTGCACCAGTGTGGCCTGCCCAAGCTGATGGCGCTCGAGCTGTTCAAGCCGTTCGTGATGAAGCGGCTCGTCGACCTCAACCACGCGCAGAACATCAAGAGCGCCAAGCGGATGGTGGAGCGGCAGCGTCCCCAGGTGTGGGACGTCCTGGAAGAGGTCATCGCCGAGCACCCGGTGCTGCTGAACCGCGCGCCCACCCTGCACCGGCTTGGCATCCAGGCCTTCGAGCCGATGCTGGTGGAGGGCAAGGCGATTCAGCTGCACCCGTTGGTGTGTGAGGCGTTCAACGCCGACTTCGACGGCGACCAGATGGCGGTGCACCTGCCGCTGAGCGCCGAGGCGCAGGCCGAGGCGCGCATCCTGATGCTGTCTTCCAACAACATCCTGTCGCCGGCCTCCGGCCGCCCGCTGGCCATGCCGCGACTGGACATGGTGACCGGGCTGTACTTCCTGACCACCGAGGTCGACGGCGACAAGGGCGAATTCTCGCCCGCCGCAAAGGATCAGCCGGAGGTTGGCGTGTACTCCTCGCCGGCCGAGGCGATCATGGCCGCCGACCGCGGCGTGCTGTCGGTGCGGGCCAAGATCAAGGTGCGACTGACGCAGCTGCGTCCGCCCGCCGAGATCGAGGCCGAGCTGTTCGGCGCCAACGGCTGGCAGCCGGGCGACGCCTGGATGGCCGAGACGACGCTGGGCCGGGTGCTGTTCAACGAGCTGCTGCCGGTGGGCTACCCGTTCGTGAACAAGCAGATGCACAAGAAGGTGCAGGCCGCGATCATCAACGACCTCGCCGAGCGCTACCCGATGATCGTGGTGGCGCAGACCGTCGACAAGCTCAAGGACGCCGGCTTCTACTGGGCCACCCGCAGTGGGGTCACCGTGTCGATGGCCGACGTGCTGGTCCCGCCGCGCAAGAAGGAGATCCTCGACCAGTACGAGGAGCGGGCCGAGAAGGTCGAAAAGCAGTTCCAGCGAGGCGCTTTGAACCACGACGAGCGCAACGAGGCGCTGGTGGAGATCTGGAAGGAAGCCACCGACGAGGTCGGTCAGGCGCTCCGCGAGCACTACCCCAGCGACAACCCGATCATCACGATCGTCGACTCGGGTGCCACGGGTAACTTCACCCAGACCCGAACGCTGGCCGGCATGAAGGGTCTGGTGACCAACCCGAAGGGTGAGTTCATCCCGCGTCCGGTCAAGTCGTCGTTCCGCGAGGGCCTGACGGTGCTGGAGTACTTCATCAACACGCACGGCGCCCGAAAGGGCCTGGCGGACACCGCGTTGCGTACCGCCGACTCGGGTTACCTGACCCGTCGTCTGGTGGACGTGAGCCAGGACGTCATCGTCCGCGAGCACGACTGCGAGACCGAGCGCGGCATCATCGTCGAGCTCGCCGAGCGTCAGCCCGACGGCACCCTGATCCGCGACCCGTACATCGAAACCTCGGCGTACGCGCGGACTTTGGGCACCGACGCGGTCGACGAGGCCGGCAACGTCGTCGTCGCGCGCGGCGAGGACCTGGGTGACCCGGAGATCGACGCCCTGCTGGCGGCCGGCATCACGCAGGTGAAGGTGCGCTCGGTGCTGACCTGCACCACGGGCACCGGCGTGTGCGCGACCTGCTACGGGCGTTCGATGGCCACCGGCAAGCTGGTCGACATCGGCGAGGCCGTCGGCATCGTCGCGGCCCAGTCCATCGGTGAGCCCGGCACGCAGCTGACCATGCGTACCTTCCACCAGGGTGGTGTCGGTGAGGACATCACCGGCGGTCTGCCCCGGGTCCAGGAACTGTTCGAGGCCCGCGTCCCGCGCGGCAAGGCGCCGATCGCCGACGTCACCGGGCGGGTGCAACTCGAGGAGGGTGAGCGCTTCTACAAGATCACCATCGTTCCCGACGACGGGAGCGAGGAGGTCGTGTACGACAAGCTCTCCAAGCGGCAGCGGCTGCGCGTGTTCAAGCACGACGACGGTTCCGAGCGGGTCCTGTCCGACGGCGACCACGTCGAGGTGGGCCAGCAGCTGATGGAGGGTTCGGCCGACCCGCACGAGGTGTTGCGCGTGCAGGGCCCACGCGAGGTGCAGATCCACCTGGTCCGTGAGGTCCAAGAGGTTTACCGCGCCCAGGGTGTGTCGATCCACGACAAGCACATCGAGGTGATCGTCCGCCAGATGCTGCGTCGCGTCACCATCATCGACTCGGGCTCGACGGAGTTCCTGCCCGGCTCGCTGATCGACCGCGCGGAGTTCGAGGCGGAGAACCGTCGCGTGGTGGCCGAGGGCGGCGAGCCCGCCGCCGGGCGCCCGGTGCTGATGGGTATCACGAAGGCATCGCTGGCCACCGATTCGTGGCTCAGTGCGGCGTCGTTCCAGGAGACCACGCGAGTGCTGACCGATGCGGCCATCAACTGCCGCAGCGACAAGCTCAACGGTCTGAAGGAGAACGTGATCATCGGAAAGCTGATCCCGGCCGGTACCGGCATCAACCGGTACCGCAACATCCAGGTGCAGCCGACCGAGGAGGCCCGGGCCGCCGCGTACACGATCCCGTCCTACGAGGATCAGTACTACAGCCCGGACTTCGGCCAGGCGACTGGAGCCGCGGTTCCGCTGGACGACTACGGCTACAGCGACTACCGGTAGTTCGATCAAGGGAAAAGCCCCGGGCACTCGCCCGGGGCTTTTTCGTACCCGCTCGTACCCGCCGACTGCCACGCCAGCGTGGCTCTGGCGACCCAATGTCACGCTGGCGTGACGCTCGCGTCGGCCGCCCTTTACTACACTGGCCGGGTGCTCATCGGTTCACACGTCCGCAACGAAGACCCGCTGGCGGCCGCCCAGGCGGACGGGGCCGACGTGGTGCAGTTCTTCCTCGGCAACCCGCAGAGCTGGAAGAAGCCGAAGCCCCGCGACGACGCCGGCACGCTCAAGGCGTCGGCCGTGCCGCTCTACGTCCACGCGCCGTACCTCATCAACGTGGCGTCGGCCAACAACCGCATCCGCATCCCGTCGCGCAAGATCCTGCAGGACACCTGCGACGCGGCCGCGGAGATCGGCGCGACGGCCGTGATCGTGCACGGCGGCCACGCCGACGACGACGACATGGAGGCCGGGTTCGAGCGGTGGGTCAAGGCGCTGGACTACCTGGAAACCGATGTGCCCGTGTACCTGGAGAACACGGCGGGCGGCGACCACGCGATGGCGCGTCACTTCGACACGATCGGCAAACTCTGGGATCACATCGGCGACAAGGGAATCGGCTTCTGCCTGGACACCTGCCACGCCTGGGCCGCCGGCGAGGCGCTGGTCGACGCGGTCGACCGGATCAAGGCGCTGACCGGCCGCATCGACCTGGTGCACTGCAACGACTCGAGGGACGCGGCGGGCTCGGGCGCCGACCGGCACGCCAACTTCGGCACCGGCCAGATCGATCCCGAGCTGCTCGTCGCGGTGGTCACGGCGGCCGCTGCACCCGTCATCTGCGAGACCGCCGACGAGGGACGCAAGGACGACATCGCGTTCCTGCGGGAAAAGACCGGCGGCTGAGATCTCCGCCCGTGCTCGGTCGGCTCGCAACGCTCCTCGGGGTCGTCCTCCTGGTCGCGAGCTGTTCGCCTGCGCCGCCCTCGGGCTTCGTCACCGGGACCAGCCTGCACCACCTCGATGTGGGCGGGCACGATCGCAGCTACCGGCTCTACGAGCCGGCGGGCAAATCCGCATCGCCTCCGCTGGTCGTCGTGCTGCACGGCTATTCCGGGAGCGCCCGGCAGGTCGAAAGGGATTACGGCTGGGACGAATTGGCCGATTCGGCCAAGGTCGTCGTCGCCTACCCGGACGGGCTGGACCGGGCCTGGAACGTCGACGGGGAGACCTGCTGCGGCCGGCCGGGACGGGAGGGCGTCGACGACGTCGCGTTCATCAGCGCGGTCGTCGCCGACGTCGCCAAGCACGTCGGCACCGACCCCGCCCGTGTCTATGTCTCCGGAATGAGCAACGGCGGCATCATGTCCTTTACGCTCGCGTGCGCCACCGACATCTTCGCCGCGATCGGGCCGGTCGCCGCCACGCAGCTGACTCGATGCCCCAACCCGCGTCCGACGTCGATCATGCACATTCACGGCACGGCGGACCGGCTGGTGCCCTACGGCGGCGGGCAGGGTTTCAGCGTGATCAACGGCCCCGCGGTGCCCGAGGTGAATGCGTTCTGGCGCAACGTCGATCAGTGCGCAAGCCCGGCCACCACCAGCAATGGCCCGATCACCACGTCGACGGCGGGCTGCGCAGGCAACCGCGGCGTCACGCTCATCACGATCGATCAGGGCGGCCACGAGTGGCCGCCGTTCGCCGCCCGCACCCTGTGGGAGTTCTTCGCCGCGCACCCACGGTGACGTCGCATTACACCTCTTGTGCGGCTGTCGAAAAAATGTAACATGAGGGGCATGTCGGATACGCATGTCGTCACCAACCAGGTTCCCCCGCTGGAGAACTACAACCCCGCGACGTCCGCGGTACTCGCCGAGGCCCTGATCCGTGAGGGTGGGGAATGGGGCTCCGAAGAGGTGACCGAGGTGGGCGCGATCGCCGGCGGCGCCCAAGCCCAGCGCTGGGGCGAGCTCGCCGACCGCAACCGGCCCATCCTGCACACCCATGACAAATACGGCCACCGGGTCGACGAGGTCGAGTACGACCCGGCCTACCACGAACTGATGCGCACGGCGATCGCCAGCGGCATCCACGCGGCACCGTGGGCCGACGGGCGCCCGGGCGCCCACGTGGTGCGTGCGGCCAAGATGTCGGTCTGGAACGTCGAGCCCGGCCACACCTGCCCGATCTCGATGACCTACGCCGTCGTCCCTGCGCTGCGCTACAACCCCGAACTCGCGGCGGTCTACGAGCCGCTGCTCACCAGCCGCGAATACGATCCCGAGCTCAAGCTGGCCACCACCAAACGCGGCATCACCGCGGGCATGTCGATGACCGAGAAGCAGGGCGGCTCCGACGTGCGGGCGGGGACGACGCAGGCCACCCCGAACGGCGACGGCACCTACAGCCTCGTCGGTCACAAGTGGTTCACCTCGGCCCCGATGTGCGACATCTTCCTGGTTCTCGCGCAGGCCCCGGGCGGGCTGTCCTGCTTCCTGCTGCCGCGGGTGCTGCCCGACGGCAGTCGCAACCGCATGTTCCTGCAGCGGCTCAAGGACAAGCTGGGCAACCACGCCAACGCGTCCAGCGAGGTCGAGTACGACGGCGCCACCGCATGGTTGGTGGGCGAGGAGGGCCGCGGCGTCCCCACCATCATCGAGATGGTCAACCTGACGCGGCTGGACTGCACCCTCGGCAGTGCCACCAGCATGCGCACCGGCCTGACCCGCGCGATCCACCACGCTCAGCACCGAAAGGCGTTCGGCGCCTACCTGATCGACCAGCCGCTCATGCGCAACGTGCTGGCCGACCTGGCCGTGGAGGCCGAGGCCGCCACCATCGTCGCGATGCGGATGGCCGGCGCCACCGACAAGGCGTTGCGCGGCGACGACCGGGAGGCGTTGCTGCGCCGCATCGGGTTGGCGGCCAGCAAGTACTGGGTGTGCAAGCGCGCCACCCCGCACGCCGCCGAGGCGCTGGAATGCCTGGGCGGCAACGGCTACGTCGAGGACTCGGGCATGCCGCGGTTGTTCCGTGAGGCGCCGCTGATGGGCATCTGGGAGGGCTCGGGCAATGTGAGCGCGCTGGACACGTTGCGCGCCATGGCAACTCGCCCCGAATGCGTCGAGGTGTTGTTCGGTGAACTCTCCGAAAGCGCCGCGGCCGACCCGCGACTGGGCGCGCACGTCGACCGGCTGCGGCAGGACCTGAGCGACCTGGACACCATCGCGCATCGGGCCCGCAAGGTCGCCGAGGACATCTGTCTGGCGCTGCAGGGCTCGCTGCTGGTGCGCCACGGCCACCCCGCGGTCGCCGAGGCCTTCCTGACCACCCGGCTCGACCGTCGGTGGGGCGGCGCGTTCGGCACGATGCCCACCGGGCTCGACCTGGCTCCCATTCTCGAGCGTGCTCTAGTAAAGGGATGACTCACGCGATCAGGCCGGTCGACTTCGACAACCTGAAGACGATGACCTATGAGGTCACCGATCGGGTTGCCCGGATCACCTTCAACCGGCCGGAGAAGGGCAACGCGATCGTCGCGGACACCCCGCTGGAGCTCTCGGCGCTGGTGGAGCGCGCCGATCTGGATCCCAATGTGCACGTGATCCTGGTGTCGGGTCGTGGCGAGGGCTTCTGTGCGGGCTTCGACCTGAGCGCGTACGCCGATCGCACCGGCTCGGCCGGCGGGACCGGCGCCTATGCGGGGACCGTTCTCAGCGGAAAAACCCAGGCGGTCAACCACTTACCCGATCAGCCGTGGGACCCGATGATCGACTACCAGATGATGAGCCGGTTCGTGCGCGGCTTCTCCAGCCTGATGCACGCCGACAAGCCGACGGTGGTCAAGATCCATGGCTATTGCGTGGCCGGCGGCACCGACATCGCGCTGCACGCCGACCAGGTGATCGCTGCCGCCGACGCCAAGATCGGGTACCCGCCGACCCGGGTATGGGGCGTCCCGGCGGCGGGCCTGTGGGCGCACCGGCTGGGCGACCAGCGCGCCAAGCGCCTGCTGTTCACCGGCGATTGCATCACCGGGGCTCAGGCCGCGGAATGGGGCCTGGCGGTCGAGGCGCCGGAGCCCGAAGACCTCGACGAGCGCACCGAGCGGCTGGTGCAGCGGATCGCCGCGGTGCCGGTCAACCAGCTGATCATGGTCAAGCTCGCGCTCAATTCGGCTCTGCTGCAACAGGGTGTGGCCACCAGCAGGATGGTCAGCACCGTGTTCGACGGTGTCGCCCGGCATACCCCCGAAGGCCACGCCTTCGTCGCCGACGCGACCGAACACGGCTTCCGGGAAGCGGTGCGGCATCGCGACGAGCCCTTCGGTGACTACGGCCGCCGCGCGTCACAGGTCTAGCCCATGGCCACCATGACGGCCCGGTCGGTGGTGCTCAGCGTGCTGCTGGGCGCCCACCCGGCGCACGCCCGGGCCAGCGAATTGGTCAGGCTTACTGCGGATTTCGGCATCAAAGAGACCACCCTGCGGGTGGCGCTGACCCGCATGGTGGGTGCCGGTGACCTGATCCGCTCCGCCGACGGCTATCGGCTCTCGGATCGGCTGCTGGCCCGGCAGCGCCGCCAGGACGACGCCATCGACCCGCGGGTCCGCCCGTGGGGCGGGGAGTGGGTCACGCTGATCGTGACCAGCGTGGGCGGCGACGCGCGTACCCGGGCCTCGCTGCGAAACGCCATGCACGGCAAGCGCTTCGGTGAACTGCGCGAGGGTGTGTGGATGCGCCCCGACAACCTGGAGTCCGACCTCGATCCCGAGATCGACGCCCGGGTGCGGGTCCTGCGGGCGCGCGTCGACGACGCCGCCGAACTCGCCACCCAGCTGTGGGACCTGCCCGCGTGGGCCCGGGCCGGTAACCGGCTGCTCGACGAGATGGCCGCCGCGCCGGACATTCCCGCCCGGTTCGTGGTGGCCGCGGCGACGGTGCGACACCTGCTCACCGACCCGGTCCTGCCCGACGAACTGCTGCCCGCCGACTGGCCCGGTGCGCGGCTGCGGGCGGCCTACCACGACTTCGCCACTGAGCTGCTGCAGCGGCGGGAACCACTATTCGCGGAGGCAAAATGAGCGACCCAGTGCGCATCGAACGCAACGGCCCGGTGACGACGGTGATCCTGAACCGGCCGGCCGCCCGCAATGCGGTCAACGGCCCCACGGCCGCCGCGCTGTACGCGGCGTTCGAAGAATTCGACCGCGACGACAGCGCATCGGTCGCCGTGTTGTGGGGCGACGGCGGAACGTTCTGCGCCGGCGCCGATCTGAAGGCCTTCGGCACGCCCGACGCCAACGCCGTGCACCGGACGGGCCCGGGCCCGATGGGGCCGACGCGAATGGTGTTGTCCAAGCCGGTGATCGCCGCCGTCAGCGGCTTCGCGGTCGCCGGGGGTCTGGAGTTGGCCGTCTGGTGCGACCTGCGGGTGGCCGAGGAGGACGCCGTGTTCGGGGTGTACTGCCGCCGCTGGGGCGTGCCGCTGATCGACGGCGGCACGGTGCGGTTGCCGCGGCTGATCGGACACAGCCGCGCGATGGACATGATCCTCACCGGCCGCGGCGTCAAGGCCGACGAAGCCCTCGCGATGGGGCTGGCCAACCGCGTCGTGCCCAACGGCCAGGCGCGGCAGGCGGCGGAGGAATTGGCGGCGCAACTGGCCGCGCTGCCGCAGCAGTGCCTGCGGTCCGATCGACTCTCGGCGTTACATCAATGGGGGACAACGGAATCCGAGGCGATCGACTTCGAATTCGCCAGCATCTCCCGCGTCGCCGCCGAGGCGAACGAGGGGGCTGGGCGGTTCGCCGCCGGCGCGGGCCGGCACGGCGCTCCCGCGGGCTAGCCTACGGCGCGAGCCGCACCCTGCCGGGCGGCGTGGGAGGGGTGTCACCGCCGGCGCCGGGAGGGCCACCCGGTGCGGGAGCCACCGTCGGTCCCTGCTGCGGTCCCGGTTGTGGCTCTTGCGCCGGTGCGGGCGCTTGCGGCCGCGGCGACGGGGCCGCGACGGGCGGGGGCGGCGCCAGGATCTGGGCCGTCGGGGCGGGCGGCGGCGGAAGTTGCGGCGGGTCCGGCTGCGCGGTTTCCCCCGCGGGCAACGGTCCGTACGACGCCAGCCGAACCCCGGCCGGTTGGGCGGTTGGTTCGCTCGAACCGGGTCCGCGATTGGCCACGCCCTGCAGCGAAGCGATCTTCGGCTGGTTGTTCGGGCAATAGGCCTCGACCGAAGCAGAGATGAATCGGGCGATGGTGCGCGCCACGCGATCGGCGGGGTACTGGCCGCCGCCCGGATTGGCTTTGAAGGCCCGTTCCCTCAGGTCGTCGACTACGCCGTCGACCGGCATCCCGCCATCGAGTTGGCGGCAGATCCGGTGTGCCGTGCCGATGAGGCTGGGAATGTTGTCCAGCGCGGGGATTCCCTTTTGGTCGAGCAGTGATACGAACTGGTCGTCGGTCGGGTCGGCCGCCGCCACCTCGTGGGGAAGCATCACGACGCCGGTCAGCACCACGATCGCCGTGACCAGTGCGCCGGCGCGGATGGTGGTGCGGGTGAGCATGGCTGGATTCCGTTCTGCCGGGATCATCATATGCCCCAATCAAAACGCTCGCCTCACGGCGAATGCCCCTGTCAGGGAACGACTACCGTCAGCCGCCCTTGGTGATCGTGTTGCCCGACCCGAGGTTGTCCACCTTGGGCTCACCGTCCTTGTAGGTGATGGTGTTGTTGAATCCGATCACGCTGATCCGCGTGTCGACCTTGTCCAGGGTGATCTTGTTGCTCGCGCCGCCGACGGTCACCGTCGCGCAGGAGCCGGTGATGGTGAGGGTGTTGTCCGAGCCGCCCACGTTCAGCGACTTGCCGCTGGCGCAGTCAAGCGTCGCGGTGGTCCCCATCGACCCGTAGGTGAGCGTGTTGCCGATCTCGACCGACGCGGTGGTGCTGGCCCCGCCCGACTTGGTGGTGGTGGCCGCCCCGGCGCTTGTCGTCGTCGTCGGGCTGCTCTTGGTCGTCGTGCTGGAACCGCCGGGCGGGTTGGCCGTCGAGCTGCAGCCGGCCACCAACACGGCCGCGAGCGCCGGGGCCACGGTGAGCGCGATCAGCCCCGAGGGGCGGTCAAAGATGCGGGCGGACAATGTTCCTCGATTCCCCTGAAGTTGGATGGTGACGTCGTGTCGGGCCTAGCCGGGCACTTGCTGGAGCCGGTTGGTCATGCCCAGTTCGCGGCCGCGGTCCCACAGGACCGGCGCGCCGTTGTGGAAGAACACGGTCTGGTCGTAGCCGTAGACGGTGATGTCGTGCGAGACGGAATCGGCGACGACGGTGTTGGACGAGCCCATCACCGTCACCGCGTAGCAGTTGCCCAGCGCCGTGACGTTGTTGAAGGAGCCGTTGACGAACAGCGTGGCGTCGTTGCAGTCCAGCGTCTGCTGGATGCCCTGGCCGACGACGTGGGTGTCGCCGTTCTTGGCGTGCGCCGCGGGGGCGGGGGTGGCGGCGACGGTGATGACACAGGTAGCCAGCGACCCGGCGACGGTTGTCCAGTGCACTGCGGGCCCCCTTGGTGACGGGTGATCAGCTGGACTGAGATTACGTCCATCCGGCCGTGGCTGAAATAGTTTCGCGACCGGCGTCAACTAGAGTCATTAGTTAAGCACCCCGAACATCCCGAGCGAAGGGCCCCGCCATGGCAGCTCAGCCCGAAACGCCGACGGCGGCCGGGCGCCCGCGCGGGGGGAGGGCCGGCTCCCGCCCGGCCAAGCTGAGCCGCGAGGGCATCATCGACGGCGCGCTGACCTTCCTGGACCGGGAGGGCTGGGACGCCCTCACCATCAACGCGCTGGCGACGCAGCTGGGCACCAAGGGGCCGTCGCTGTACAACCACGTGGACAGCCTGGAGGACCTGCGCCGGGCGGTGCGGATCCGCGTCATCGACGACATCATCACGATGCTGAACCGGGTCGGCGAGGGCCGCGCCCGCGACGACGCGGTGCTCGTCATGGCGGGCGCCTACCGCAGCTATGCGCATCACCACCCCGGCCGCTACTCGGCATTCACCCGGATGCCGCTGGGCGGCGACGACCCGGAGTACACGGCGGCCACCCGGGGCGCGGCCGCGCCGGTGATCGCGGTGCTGTCCTCCTACGGGCTCGACGGCGACGAGGCCTTCCACGCGGCGCTGGAGTTCTGGTCCGCGCTGCACGGCTTCGTGCTGCTGGAGATGACCGGTGTCATGGACGACATCGACACCGACGCGCTGTTTTCGGACATGGTGCTGCGCCTGGCGGCGGGTCTGGAGCGGCGCGTCACCCACGACGGCGTCAGGGGCTAGCTTCGACGGTGTCCGGGGTTTGACCGCCGCTTTGACCTGCAAGACCGGCGGCGGGTATTGTGGAGGCTCGTGCCTGGCGGCTTACGGCGCCTAACCGTAAGGAAGTGGATGCCGGGCGAATTCGCATGTCCACGATGCATCGGATCGTCCTCCGGTGCGCAACGCGTGCGACACACCCGGCCGCGGGGTAGTGCGACCGGGCATAACTGCAGTACGAAGACTTGAGAACCGCCGACAGACGCCCAACACGAACACAGAAAGCCTCCTAGATGCCAACCATTCAGCAGCTGGTCCGCAAGGGTCGCCGCGACAAGATCGCCAAGGTCAAGACCGCGGCCCTGAAGGGCAGCCCGCAGCGCCGTGGCGTATGCACTCGCGTGTACACCACCACCCCGAAGAAGCCGAACTCGGCGCTTCGGAAGGTCGCGCGCGTGAAGCTGACGAGCCAGGTCGAGGTCACCGCCTACATCCCGGGCGAGGGCCACAACCTCCAGGAACACTCGATGGTGCTGGTGCGTGGTGGCCGAGTCAAGGACCTGCCCGGCGTGCGCTACAAAATCATCCGCGGTTCGCTCGACACCCAGGGCGTCAAGAACCGCAAGCAGGCCCGCAGCCGTTACGGCGCCAAGAAGGAGAAGAGCTAATGCCGCGCAAGGGGCCCGCGCCCAAGCGTCCGCTGGTCAACGACCCGGTCTACGGTTCGCAGCTCGTCACGCAGCTCGTCAACAAAGTCCTGCTGGACGGGAAGAAATCGCTGGCCGAACGCATTGTTTATGGTGCGCTCGAACAAGCTCGTGAGAAGACCGGCACCGACCCGGTGATCACTCTCAAGCGCGCCATGGACAACGTCAAGCCTTCCCTCGAGGTGCGGAGTCGCCGCGTCGGTGGTGCGACGTATCAGGTTCCGGTCGAGGTGCGACCGGACCGCTCGGTGACGCTGGCCCTGCGTTGGCTGGTCAGCTTCTCCAAGCAGCGTCGCGAGAAGACCATGGTCGAGCGGCTGGCGAACGAGATCCTGGACGCCAGCAACGGCCTGGGTGCCGCCGTCAAGCGACGCGAGGACACCCACAAGATGGCCGAGGCCAACCGCGCCTTCGCGCACTATCGCTGGTGATCTAGCCGGCGACGGGGCCGGCGCAAACAAGACAGCGAACCAAGCAATCGAAAGAGTGGGAAGACTTCTGTGGCACAGAAGGACGTGCTGACCGACCTGACCAAGGTCCGCAACATCGGCATCATGGCGCACATCGACGCCGGCAAGACGACGACGACCGAGCGCATCCTCTACTACACCGGTATCAGCTACAAGATCGGTGAGGTGCACGACGGCGCCGCCACCATGGACTGGATGGAGCAGGAGCAGGAGCGGGGGATCACCATCACCTCCGCGGCTACCACCTGCTTCTGGAACGACAACCAGATCAACATCATCGACACCCCGGGCCACGTCGACTTCACCGTCGAGGTGGAGCGCAGCCTGCGCGTGCTCGACGGTGCCGTCGCCGTCTTCGACGGCAAGGAGGGTGTCGAGCCGCAGTCCGAGCAGGTGTGGCGCCAGGCCGACAAGTACGACGTTCCGCGGATCTGTTTCGTCAACAAGATGGACAAGATCGGCGCCGACTTCTACTTCTCCGTGCGCACCATGGAGGAGCGCCTGGGCGCCAACGTCATCCCGATCCAGCTGCCCGTCGGCTCCGAGGGTGACTTCGAGGGCGTTGTCGACCTGGTCGAGATGAAGGCCAAGGTGTGGAGCGCCGAGGCCAAGCTCGGCGAGAAGTACGACGTCGTCGACATCCCGGCCGACCTGCAGGAGAAGGCCGACGAGTACCGCACCAAGCTGCTCGAGGCCGTCGCCGAGACGGACGAGGCGCTACTGGACAAGTACCTGGGTGGTGAGGAGCTCACCGTCGAGGAGATCAAGGGCGCCATCCGCAAGCTGACCATCAGCTCGGAGGCCTACCCCGTCCTGTGCGGCAGCGCGTTCAAGAACAAGGGCGTCCAGCCGATGCTGGACGCGGTCATCGACTACCTGCCCTCGCCGCTGGACGTGCCGCCGGCCGTCGGCCACGCGCCGGGCAAGGAGGACGTCGAGGTCATCCGCAAGCCGTCGACCGACGAGCCGTTCGCCGCGCTGGCGTTCAAGGTGGCCACGCACCCGTTCTTCGGCAAGCTGACCTACGTCCGGGTCTACTCGGGCAAGGTCGACTCCGGCAGCCAGGTCATCAACGCCACCAAGGGCAAGAAGGAGCGGCTGGGCAAGCTGTTCCAGATGCACTCCAACAAGGAGAACCCGGTGGAGACCGCGTCGGCGGGTCACATCTACGCCGTGATCGGCCTGAAGGACACCACCACGGGCGACACCCTGTGCGACCCGAACGACCAGGTCGTCCTCGAGTCGATGACCTTCCCGGACCCGGTCATCGAGGTGGCCATCGAGCCCAAGACCAAGAGCGACCAGGAGAAGCTGAGCCTCTCGATCCAGAAGCTCGCCGAGGAGGACCCGACCTTCAAGGTGCACCTGGACCAGGAGACCGGCCAGACCGTGATCGGCGGAATGGGCGAGCTGCACCTGGACATCCTGGTGGACCGCATGCGTCGCGAGTTCAAGGTCGAGGCCAACGTCGGCAAGCCGCAGGTGGCCTACAAGGAGACCATCAAGCGGGCCGCGAACAACGTCGAGTTCACCCACAAGAAGCAGACGGGTGGCTCGGGCCAGTTCGCGAAGGTGATCATCAACCTCGAGCCGTTCACCGGCGAGGACGGTGCGACCTACGAGTTCGAGAACAAGGTCACCGGTGGCCGCATCCCCCGGGAGTACATCCCGTCGGTGGACGCCGGGGCGCAGGACGCCATGCAATACGGTGTGCTGGCCGGCTACCCGCTGGTGAACCTCAAGGTCACCCTGCTCGACGGCGCCTTCCACGAGGTCGACTCGTCCGAGATGGCGTTCAAGATCGCCGGTTCGCAGGTCCTGAAAAAGGCTGCGCAGCAAGCACAACCGGTCATCCTGGAGCCGATCATGGCCGTCGAGGTCACCACGCCCGAGGACTACATGGGCGACGTGATCGGCGACCTGAACTCCCGCCGTGGCCAGATCCAGGCCATGGAGGAGCGGAGCGGTGCACGCGTCGTCAGGGCGCACGTGCCGCTGTCGGAGATGTTCGGCTACGTCGGCGACCTGAGGTCCAAGACCCAAGGCCGGGCGAACTACTCCATGGTGTTCGACTCGTACGCCGAAGTACCGGCCAACGTGTCGAAGGAGATCATCGCGAAGGCGACGGGTCAGTAAAAATCCCCTCGGAGTAATCTTGCCGGGTCATTGCAAAGCCTTGGGCGCGGCACAACTGAAAACACCAACACTGCTTTAACGAGCACCAACAGTCCAGGAGGACAACGAAGTGGCGAAGGCGAAGTTCGAGCGGACGAAGCCGCACGTCAACATTGGGACCATCGGTCACGTTGACCACGGCAAGACGACGCTGACCGCGGCTATCACCAAGGTTCTGCACGACAAGTACCCGGACCTGAACGAGTCCCGCGCGTTCGACCAGATCGACAACGCTCCCGAGGAGCGTCAGCGCGGTATCACCATCAACATCTCCCACGTGGAGTACCAGACCGACAAGCGCCACTACGCGCACGTCGACGCCCCGGGTCACGCCGACTACATCAAGAACATGATCACCGGCGCCGCCCAGATGGACGGCGCGATCCTGGTGGTCGCCGCCACCGACGGCCCGATGCCGCAGACCCGTGAGCACGTGCTGCTCGCGCGTCAGGTCGGCGTGCCCTACATCCTGGTCGCGCTGAACAAGGCCGACATGGTCGACGACGAGGAGCTCCTCGAGCTCGTCGAGATGGAGGTCCGCGAGCTGCTGGCCGCCCAGGAGTTCGACGAGGACGCCCCCGTCGTGCGGGTCTCGGCGCTCAAGGCGCTCGAGGGCGACGCCAAGTGGGTCGAGTCCGTCGAGCAGCTGATGGAGGCCGTCGACGAGTCGATCCCGGACCCGGTCCGCGAGACCGACAAGCCGTTCCTGATGCCGGTGGAGGACGTCTTCACCATCACCGGGCGTGGCACCGTGGTCACCGGTCGTGTCGAGCGCGGCGTGATCAACGTGAACGAGGAAGTCGAGATCGTCGGCATCCGCCCCGCCAGCACCAAGACCACGGTCACCGGTGTGGAGATGTTCCGCAAGCTGCTCGACCAGGGCCAGGCCGGTGACAACGTCGGTCTGCTGCTCCGCGGTATCAAGCGCGAGGACGTCGAGCGCGGTCAGGTCGTCACGAAGCCCGGCACCACCACGCCGCACACCGAGTTCGAGGGCCAGGTCTACATCCTGTCCAAGGACGAGGGCGGCCGGCACACGCCGTTCTTCAACAACTACCGTCCGCAGTTCTACTTCCGCACCACCGACGTGACCGGTGTGGTGACGCTGCCGGAGGGCACCGAGATGGTGATGCCCGGTGACAACACCAACATCTCGGTCAAGCTGATCCAGCCCGTCGCCATGGACGAGGGGCTGCGGTTCGCGATCCGCGAGGGTGGCCGCACCGTCGGCGCCGGCCGGGTCGTCAAGATCATCAAGTAGGTCCAGTTCGCCATAAAGCCCGGATTGCCGAAAGCGGCAATCCGGGCTTTATGCGTTTACCGGGCCTGATGCGGGCGGCTCCGCTACGATTCCGTGATAAGGGAGTCGGGGGAAGACGGCCGGGAGGTTAGATGTCCTTCGTATTCACGACGCCTGAGTACGTCGCCGCCGCGGCGTCGGACCTCGCCAGGATCGGCTGGACGATCACGTCCGCCAACACGATGGCGCTGGGTCCGACGTCGAACGTGCTGGCCCCGGGTGCCGACGAGGTGTCGGCCAGCATCGCGACCCTGTTCGGCGCGCACTCCCAGGTGTACCAGGCGCTCAGCGCGCAGGCCGCGGCGTTCCACCAGCAGTTCGTGCAGCTGATGAACGGCGGCGCGGCGCAGTATCTCGCCACCGAGGCGGCCAACACCTCGCCCCTGCAGAGCGCGGCGGCGCCCGCTTCGATGGCCGCGCAGTTGCCGGCGGTGACGGCCGCGGGTGGGTCGGCGCCGGGCGTGCCCGCGGGACCCGTGGCCTCGGCGATCGCCCCCGCTTCGGCGCTCGCGGGAGCGCAGGCGCAGGCCGGCCAGACGGCGGCCGCCGCCACCGCGGGGCCGGCGGCGATGGCCCCGGCCGCCACACCGGCGACGCCGGTGCGGATGGTGACCCCCGCCTACACCCCGGCCACCGCGACGCAGCCGGCGGCGCCGGCACCGGCGCCGGTGAACCCGCTCGCGACGGCGCCGGCGCAGGTCGAGACGCCGCAGGCCGCCGCGGCGCCCGCGATGCCGGTGTCGACCGGCACGCCGGTCAAGATGGTGTCGGCGCATTCGCCCGTCGGGGCGACGCCCGCGGGGTCTTCGGAGCGCCCGGCGCCGACGGTGATACCCAAGATCGACTGACGCTCGCCGGTTTGCGCGTATGGCGCGCGTGGCGACAGCGCGGAAGCTACCCTGGCACGAAAATCCCCAGCAAGGGTAAGGAGACACTCGTGTTGGCGCGCTATCTCAAGGCACAGTTGATCGTTTTGCTGTGTGGCGGCCTGGTCGGGCCGATCTTCCTGGTCGTCTACTTCACCCTCGGGTTCGGCAGCCTGCTGCAGTGGATGTTCTACGCCGGCCTGCTCATCACCGTGGCCGACGTGCTGATCGCGCTCGCACTGGCCAACTACGGCGCGAAGTCGTCGGCCAAGAACGCGGAGCTCGAGCAGAGCGGCGTGCTGGCGCTGGCCCAGATCACCGGGGTCACCGAGACGGGCACCTGGATCAACAACCAGCAGGTCGTGAAGGTGCACCTGCACATCGCGGGCCCCGGATTCCTGCCGTTCGACAGCGAAGACCGGGTGATCGCCAGCGTCACCCGCCTCGGCAACCTGTCCGCCCGCAAGCTGGTGGTGCTGGTCAACCCGACTACCAACGAGTACCGGATCGACTGGGAGCGAAGCGCTTTGGTCAACGGCCTGGTCCCCGCGCAGTTCACCGTGGCCGAGGACAACAAGACCTACGACCTGAGCGGCCAGGCCGGCCCGCTGATGGAGATCCTGCAGATCCTCAAGGCCAACAACGTTCCGCTGAACCGGATGGTCGACATCCGGTCGAACCCTGCGCTGCGCCAACAGATCCAGGCGGTGGTGCGCCGGGCGGCCGAACAACAGGCGCCGGCCGCCCAGCCGCAGCCGGCCACCGCCGGAGGGCCGGCACCGGTGGTGACGCCCCCGCAACCGTCGATCGCTCAGCGGCTCCAGGAGCTCGAGACCCTGCGCGCCAGCGGCGCGCTGACCGACCAGGAATACAACAGCCGGCGGGCCCAGATCATCTCGGAAATCTGACCGCCGGGCGAGTTAGAACAGGTTTCAGTTCCGCTGCTAGCCTTGCCTCGTGGCTGACTCACTGCAAGGCCGGGTGGCATTCATCACCGGCGCCGCGCGCGCCCAGGGCCGCTCGCACGCGGTGCGGCTCGCCCGCGAAGGCGCCGACATCATCGCGCTCGACATCTGCGCGCCCGCGTCAGAGAGCATCACCTACACGCCGGCCACGCCGGAGGACCTCAACGAGACCGTGCGGCTGGTGGAGGCCGAGGGCCGCAAGGTCTTGGCCCGTGAGGCCGACATCCGCGACGATGCCGCACTGCGCCAGCTGGTGGCCGACGGCATCGAGCAATTCGGCCGGCTCGACATCGTGGTGGCCAACGCCGGGGTCTTGAGCTGGGGCCGGCTCTGGGAGCTCACCGACGAGCAGTGGGACACCGTGATCGGCGTCAACCTGACCGGCACCTGGCGCACGCTGCGCGCGACCGTGCCCGCGATGATCGAGGCGGGCAACGGGGGCTCGATCATCGTGGTCAGCTCGTCCGCGGGGCTGAAAGCCACACCGGGCAACGGGCACTACTCGGCCAGCAAGCACGGGCTCACCGCGCTGACCAACACGCTGGCCATCGAGCTCGGCGAATACGACATCCGGGTCAACTCCATCCATCCGTACTCCATCGACACCCCGATGATCGAGCCCGAGGCGATGATGGAGATATTTGCCCGCCATCCCAGCTTCGTGCACAGCTTCCCCCCGATGCCGTTGCAGCCCAACGGGTTCATGTCGCCCGACGAAGTGGCCGACGTGGTGGCGTGGCTAGCTGGTGACGGGTCGGCCACGGTGACGGGCACGCAGGTCCCCGTCGACAAGGGCGCATTGAAGTACTGATCGGCGATCGTGGTATGAACTCCACGTGACCGCGAGCAAAGGAATAGTGATCGTCGGTGGCGGCCTGGCCGCCGCCCGGACCGCCGAGCAACTTCGCCGGGCGGAGTACGCCGGCCGCGTCACGATCGTCAGCGACGAGGTGCATTTGCCCTACGATCGCCCGCCGCTGTCAAAAGAGGTGCTGCGCAAGGAGGTCGACGACGTCGCCCTCAAGCCCCGGGAGTGGTACGACGACAACGACATCACCCTGCGGCTGGGCGCGGCGGCCACCGCCCTGGACACCGTGGCGCAGACGGTGACGCTGGCCGACGGGTCCGTGATCGGCTACGACGAACTCGTCATCGCGACCGGCCTGGTGCCGCGGCGCATCCCGACGCTGCCGGATCTCGAGGGCATCCGGGTCCTGCGCACGTTCGACGAGAGCATGGCGCTGCGCGAGCACGCGTCCTCCGCGCGGCGCGCCGTCGTCATCGGCGCCGGATTCATCGGCTGTGAGGTCGCGGCCAGCCTGCGCAGCCTCGGCGTGGACGTGGTGTTGGTCGAGCCGCAGCCGACGCCCCTGGCGTCGGTGCTCGGCGAGCGGATCGGCGAGCTGGTCGCGCGCCTGCACCGCGACGAAGGGGTGGACGTCCGTCTCGGCGTCGGGGTGGCCGACGTGCGCGGCGACGGACGGGTGGACACGGTGCTGCTGACGGACGGCACCGAGCTGGCGGCCGACCTGGTGGTCATCGGCATCGGGTCGCACCCAGCGACCGGTTGGCTCGAGGGCAGCGGCGTCGCCGTGGACAACGGTGTGCTCTGCGACGGGGCCGGGCGGACCAGCGCGCCCAACGTGTGGGCGCTCGGCGACGTCGCCTCCTGGCGCGACGCCACGGGACATCAAGCGCGCGTGGAACATTGGAGCAACGTCGCCGACCAGACCCGCGTCGTGGTGCCCGCGATGCTTGGACAGGACTCCTCGTCGTCGGTCGTCGTAGTTCCGTACTTCTGGAGCGACCAGTACGACGTCAAGATCCAGTGCCTGGGCGAACCGGAAGCCACCGACACCGTCCACCTCGTCGAGGACGACGGCCGCAAGTTCCTGGCCTACTACGAGCGAGACGGCGTGCTCGTGGGCGTGGTCGGCGGCGGGATGCCCGGCAAGGTCATGAAGGTGCGCGCGAAGATCGCCGCCGGCGCGCCCATTTCCGACGTGCTGGGCTGAGCCCTAGCGCCACTGCACCGGCGGGCCGTGCGGATGGCATTCGCCGAGAATCTCGAGACCGCCGCCCGGCCAGCGACGCGCCCGCACCAGGAACCGGATCGGCGCGCCGGGCGCGTCGCGCGCCGGTTCCAGCGTGAGGTGGACGAGCGGCGACCGTTCGTCGGCCTGCTCGCCCAGCGCGCTGATCGTGGCGCGGACCGTGTCGCGCTCCTCGTGGCTCAGGTACTGCCACGTGATCGAGTGCCACAGCACCGTCAACGCGCCCGCGGCCAGCGTCAGCCCGGCGACCGCGTCGGCCGCCGATCGGCGCTCCAGCAGCGCGGGCACCCGGCGGGCGACCTCGACGGCGCCGCGCAGCCGCTCGAGCCGCGCGGTCTGATCCGGCCAGACGTAGCTCAACACCGTGAGCTCCCCGTCGGTGGCGGTGACGTCGATGGGTGCGATGTCGAAACCGTGCCGCTCGACGATCCGCACCCCGCCGTCGGGCGGTAGCGCGCCGCGCCACGCGTCCTCGATGGTCACGGGCGAATCGCCCGGGCCCCACTGGCCGTCGGCGAACCGGTAACGGTAATGGTCGGCGCGCAGGTTCAGCCCCGCACTGGAGCCGATCTCGAAAAGCCTTATCGGCAAACCTGATTCACTGTTGGCGCGCAGCAAGCCGCCGATCAGGGCGGCCGATCGGCCGACCTCGTTGGTCTGCGGCGGTTGCCGCAGGGCGGCGCGTAGCGCGTCGGCGTGTTCGGCCGCGACGCCCTCGATTTCCGGCCAGGCGGCCTCGGCGTCCCAGCTGCCTCCGGTGCTGGGGTACCACCGGCGCAATCCCGGTGTCCGGCCGTCGAGCACCAACCGGTGTAACCCGCCGAGCAGGCGCAGCGGCACCGCGAGGGGCGCGGGGTCCTCCTCGTGCCCGGACAGGATCGTTGCGAAGACGCCCCCCGACTCGACGTCGCGGGCCACCAGCTCGAAGAGTTCGCCGTACATCGGGGACCCGGAGCGGGCGCAGAACCGCCCTTGCGCGCGCAGTGTGTGCAGCAGGTGGTCCGCGGTCACCGATCCAGCCCGTCCAACCCGGCGCCGACGACATCGAACGCGTTGCCCAGCGCGGTCGGCAGCGGGACGGACTCGTCGCCGAGCCAGTGCTCGTAGGCCGCCAGCGCCACCCCGAGCATCGTCCAGGCGGCGGTCTGGGGCAGCAGGTCCGTGGTCTTGAGGTCCGACCGGCGGGCCACGAATCCGGCGATCACCTCGCGCCAGCCCGCGTACATCGTCATCGAGTAGGCCTGCAGCTCGGCGGTTTGCAGGATCACCCGCATGCGCTGGCGGTGCCGCGCCGTCTCGGACTCGTCAAAGGTGTTGAACGCCAACAGCGCATCGCGCAGCGCCTGACCCAGCGGCACGCGCGGGTCGACGTCGTCGAGCAGGTCGCGCAGGCGCGCGAGGTGGGTGTCGAAGTCACCCCAGGGGATGGCGTTCTTGGAGGCGTAGTAGCGGAACAGCGTTCGCCGGGAGATGCCGGCGGCCTGGGCGACGTCGTCGACGCTGACGTCGGCGAAGCCGCGGGCGCTGAACAGCTCGATGGCGACGTCGGTGATGTGGTGCGGCGTTGTCGAGCGGCGACGGCCTACCCGCGGCTGCGGCACCATGAGACCCGCCCTTCCATTTCGGCACTCGATGCCATATTCTGACGAAGCTTGTGACTCGATCCCCATCGTTGTCAAGAACCGACGAAAGGCAATGACCCGTGGACCACGAAACCGAGACCGAGACCCAGCTCGTCACCGAGACCCTGGTCGAAGAGGTGTCCATCGACGGCATGTGCGGGGTCTACTGACCCCGTGTTCGACCCCGACCGCGGCTGGCGGTTGCACCCGCAGGTGGCGGTTCGACCCGAACCCTTCGGGGCGCTGCTCTACCACTTCGGCACCCGCAAGCTGTCCTTCCTGAAGAACCGCACCATCCTCACCGTGGTGCGGTCGCTGGCCGACCATGCCGACGTCCATTCCGCCTGCCGCGCGGCGGGGGTGGACGACGCCGGCGAGGCGCCCTATCTGCACGCGCTCGGCGTGTTGGCCGATTCGAAGATGTTGGTACCCCAGGAGGCCCCATGACTGCCACCGTGCCGCGGCTCATCGAGCAGTTCGAGAGCGGCCTGGACGCGCCCATCTGCCTGACGTGGGAGCTCACGTACGCATGCAACCTGGCGTGCGTGCACTGCCTTTCGTCCTCGGGCAAGCGCGATCCGCGAGAGCTCTCCACCCGTCAGTGCATGGACATCATCGACGAGCTGGAACGCATGCAGGTGTTCTACGTCAACATCGGCGGCGGGGAGCCCACCGTCCGGCCGGACTTCTGGGAGCTGGTCGACTACGCGACCGCGCACCACGTCGGGGTGAAGTTCTCCACCAACGGGGTCCGCATCACCGAAGAGGTCGCCGCCCGGCTGGCCGCCAGCGACTACGTCGACGTCCAGATCTCGCTCGACGGCGCCACCGCGGAGGTCAACGACGCGGTCCGCGGTCCGGGGTCCTTCGCCATGGCGGTGCGCGCGCTGGAGAACCTGGCCGCCGCCGGTTTCGCCGACGCGAAGATCTCCGTCGTGGTGACCCGCCACAACGTCGACCAGCTTGACGAATTCGCCGCGCTCGCAAGCCGTTACGGCGCCACCTTGCGGATCACCCGGCTGCGGCCCTCGGGCCGCGGCGCGGACGTCTGGGAGGATCTGCACCCCACGGCCGCCCAGCAGGTTCAGCTCTACGAGTGGCTGGTGGCCAAGGGCGAGCGGGTGCTCACCGGCGACTCCTTCTTCCACCTGGCGCCACTGGGCTCCTCCGGGGCGCTGGCCGGCCTGAACATGTGCGGCGCCGGCCGGGTGGTGTGCCTGATCGACCCGGTGGGCGACGTGTATGCCTGCCCGTTCGCCATCCACGACCGCTTCCTGGCCGGAAATGTGTTGACCGACAACGGGTTCGACAACGTCTGGAAGAACGCCCCGCTGTTTCGCGAGCTGCGGAAGCCGCAGTCCGCGGGCGCCTGCGGCAGCTGCGGGCACTACGACGCCTGCCGGGGCGGCTGCATGGCGGCCAAGTTCTTCACCGGCCTGCCGATGGACGGCCCGGACCCCGAGTGCGTCCAGGGCCACAGCGAGGCGGCGCTGGCCCGGCGGCGCGAGACGCCGCGCCCCCGCGCCGACCACTCCCGGAAGTCCGGCGGCCCGGTACCCCTGACACTGTCTCGGCCGCCCGCCCGCCTGTGCAACGAAAGCCCCGTCTAGACCATGGCCGGCCAATGGTTCGAAACGGTCGCCATCGCGCAGGAACGCGCGAAACGGCGGCTGCCCAAATCCGTCTATTCGTCCCTGATTTCCGCGAGCGAAAAAGGGGTCACGGTCGGCGACAATGTCGCGGCGTTCAGCGAACTCGGTTTCGCGCCCCACGTCGTCGGCGCACAGGAAAAGCGCGACCTGGCGACCACCGTTATGGGCCAAGATATTTCACTGCCGGTGATCATTTCGCCCACCGGTGTCCAGGCGGTCGACCCCGACGGGGAAGTGGCCGTCGCGCGGGCCGCCGCGGCGCGCGGAACTGCGATGGGCCTGTCCTCGTTCGCGAGCAAACCGATCGAGGAGGTCATCGCCGCCAACCCCAAGGTCTTCTTCCAGGTGTACTGGCTGGGCGGGCGGGACGCGATCGCCGAGCGGGTGGAACGGGCCCGTCAGGCCGGCGCGGTCGGCCTGATCGTCACCACCGACTGGACCTTCTCCCACGGCCGCGACTGGGGCAGCCCGCAGATCCCCGAGCAGATGAACCTGCGGACCATCCTGCGGCTGTCGCCGGAGGCGATCACGCGTCCGCGGTGGCTGTGGAAGTTCGGCAAGACCCTGCACCCGCCCGAGCTGCGGGTGCCCAACCAGGGGCGCCGCGGCGAGCCCGGCCCGCCGTTCTTCGCGGCCTACGGGGAGTGGATGGGCACGCCGCCCCCGACGTGGGAGGACATCGCCTGGCTGCGGGAGTTGTGGGGCGGGCCCTTCATGCTCAAGGGTGTGATGCGCGTCGACGACGCGAAAAGGGCTGTGGATGCCGGAGTTTCGGCGATCTCGGTGTCGAACCACGGCGGCAACAACCTGGACGGCACGCCGGCGTCGATCCGGGCCCTGCCCGCGGTGGCCGCCGCGGTAGGCGATCAGGTGGAGGTGCTGCTCGACGGCGGCATCCGCCGCGGGAGCGACGTCGTCAAGGCCGTCGCGCTGGGCGCCCGCGCGGTGATGATCGGCCGCGCCTACCTGTGGGGCCTGGCGGCCGCCGGCCAGGCCGGCGTGGAGAACGTCCTCGACATCCTGCGCGGCGGCATCGACTCGGCGCTCATGGGGCTGGGCCACGCGAGTGTGGCAGACCTCGGCGCGGACGACATCCTGGTGCCGCCCGGCTTCACCCGGGCGCTCGGCGTGCCACCCACCGGGAATGCCTGAGCAGCCAATTACCGATATCCGGGGCAGGCCTATCCGGATGATTGACGCCCCCGCAAACGGTGGTACAAGCGTGGTGCCCGTGACGAACGAGCACAAAATTCGAACGCCCGATGAACCAGCCAGAAAAAAATAGTTTTCACCAGACAACAATTGGTGCACGCCAGGTGAATTCGTCCTACCATCACCGAGTGCCCGTACTCGGCGAATTGGCGATGGCCACATCAGGCCGGCTATCGGGCACCTCGCCGTCGATATTGATCCCGCTCGGGTCCACCGAACAGCACGGTCCGCACCTGCCGTTGGACACCGACACCCGCATCGCCACCGCGGTCGCGCGCGGCGCCCGGGCCGGTCTGGACGGCGACTGGTGGGTGGCGCCGGCCGTCGCCTACGGCGCCAGCGGCGAGCACCAGAGCTTCGCCGGAACGATCTCCATCGGTACCGAAGCCCTGACCGCGTTGCTGGTCGAGTACGGCCGGTCGGCCGCCGACTGGGCCCGGCGCCTGGTCTTCGTCAACGGCCACGGCGGGAACATCGCCGCCCTGACCGCCGCCGTGACCCGGCTGCGGGCCGAGGGCCGCGACGCCGGCTGGTGCCCATGCCTGGCCGGCGGCGGCGATGCCCACGCCGGGCACACCGAAACCTCGCTGGTGCTGCACATCTCGCCAGCCGACGTGCTGACCGACCGGTGGCTCGCGGGCAACAGGGCGCCGCTGCCGGAATTGCTGCCGTCGATGCGCCGCGGGGGAGTCGCCGCCGTCAGCCCCGTCGGCGTGCTGGGGGACCCGACCACCGCGACCGCCGCCGACGGCGAGCGCATCCTCGCCGAGATGGTGGACACCTGTGTCCGTCGAGTGGTCCGCTGGTCGCCCGGGCGCGACGGAATGCTGACATGAGCCAGCCCCGGCTGCCCGACGGCTTCGCCGTCCAGGTCGATCGCCGCGTCCGGGTGCTGGGCGACGGCTCGGCGCTGCTCGGTGGTTCGCCGACGCGGCTGCTGAAGCTGGCGCCGGCCGCCCAGGACTTGCTCTGCGACGGCCGGCTGAAGGTGCGCGACGACGTGAGCGCGCAGCTGGCCCGCACGCTGCTGGACGCCACGGTGGCGCATCCGCGGCCCGCGGGCGGACCGTCGCACCACGACGTGACCGTGGTAATCCCGGTGCGGGACAATCTTTCCGGCGTGCGCCGCCTGGTCAGCTCGCTGCGCGGCCTGCGCGTCATCGTGGTGGACGACGGTTCCTCCCCGCCGATCGAGCCGGCCGACTTCGTCGGCGCGCACTGCGACGTCGAGGTGTTGCGCCATTCGCGCAGCAAGGGCCCGGCGGCCGCACGCAACACCGGGCTGGCGGCCTGCACCACCGACTTCGTCGCCTTCCTGGACTCCGACGTCGCGCCCCGGCGCGGATGGCTGGAGGCGCTGCTCGGGCATTTCTGCGACCCCACCGTCGCCCTGGTCGCCCCGCGCATCGTCGGTTTGTCGCACAGCGAGAACGTGGTGGCGCGGTACGAGGCGGTGCACTCGTCGCTCGACCTCGGCGAGCGCGAAGCGCCGGTGCTGCCCCACAGCACGGTGTCCTACGTGCCCAGCGCGGCGATCATCTGTCGCTGCGCCGCCCTGCGCGGGGTCGGCGGGTTCGACGAGACCCTGCAATCGGGCGAGGACGTCGACCTGTGCTGGCGGCTCATCGAAGCGGGCGCGCGGCTGCGCTACGAGCCCATCGCGCTGGTCGCCCACGACCATCGCACCGAGCTGCGGGATTGGATCGCGCGCAAGGCATTCTATGGCGGTTCGGCCGCGCCGCTGTCCGTCCGCCACCCGGACAAGACGGCGCCGGTGGTGATCTCCGGCTGGGCGTTGATGACCTGGATCCTGGTGGCGTTCGGGACCAGCCTGACCCAGCTGGCGTCTGTCCTCGTCGCCGTGCTCACCGGTCGCCGGATCGCCAGGGCCATGCGGGGCGCCGAGACGTCGATCACCGACGTGGTGCTGATCGCCGGCCGCGGCCTGTGGTCGGCGGCGCTGCAGCTGGCGTCGGCCCTGTGCAGGCACTACTGGCCGCTGGCGTTGCTGGCCGCCACGCTGTCGCGGCATTTCCGACACGTCGTGCTGGTCGCGGCGATCATGGACGGCGTGGTGGACTGGCTGCGCCGCAGGGACGCCGTCGGCGACGACGCCGAACCGATCGGCCTGCTCACCTACCTGGTGCTCAAACGTGTCGACGACCTGGCGTACGGGCTCGGATTGTGGTGGGGTGTGCTGCGGGAGCGCAACCTGCGCGCGCTGAAACCGCAGATTCGGAGCTAGCCGCCACCTTGACCCCCCTTGAGTAAGGCCGCCCCGCACAGCGACGTGCTGATCGTCGGTGCCGGCAGCGCTGGATCGGTTGTTGCCGAACGTCTTTCCATCGATCCCCGCCGCACCGTGACCGTGCTGGAGGCGGGGCCGGCCCTCGATGACCCCGGATTGCTCGCTCAGACCGCCAACGGTCTGCAGCTGCCGATCGGGGCCGGCAGTCCACTGGTGCGGCGGTACCAGACCAGCCTCACCGATCGCCCCATGCGCCGGCATCCGATCGTGCGCGGGGCCACGGTCGGCGGCTCGGGCGCGGTGAACGGCGGCTACTTCTGCCGCGGGCTGCCCCGCGACTTCGATAGCCTGGCGCTGCCCGGGTGGGCCTGGTCCGATGTCCTGGGCAGCTTCCGGGCCATCGAGACCGACCTGGATTTCGCCGGCCCCGCCCACGGCGACAGCGGCCCCATCCGGGTGCGGCGAACCCACGAAATGACCGGAACCACCGAGCGTTTCATCACCGCCGTGCGCGGCGCCGGGTTCGACTGGATCGATGATCTCAACGACGTCGGGCCCGAACCGGTTTCGGGGGTGGGCGCCGTTCCGCTCAACATCGTCGACGGCGTGCGCACCGGATCCGGAGCCGGCTTTCTGCTCCCGGCTCTTGGCCGGCCGAACCTGACGTTGCACGCGCGGACACGCGCACTGCGTTTGCGATTTGCCGGGACCGGGGCGGTCGGTGTCGACGCCATCGGCCCGCACGGCGGCGTGACCGTCACCGCCGACCGGATCGTGTTGTGCACCGGCGCCATTCAAACGGCGCAGCTGCTCATGCTTTCCGGCGTCGGAACGGAGGAGGGTTTGCGGGCCGTTGGCGTGCCCGTGCTGGCCCGGCTGCCGGTGGGGGAGTCGTTCAGCGATCACCCCGAGTGGGTGCTGTCCACCGACTGGACGGTGGCGCCCGGCCGGCCGGTTCTCGAGGCCGTCCTCAGCACCGCCGATGACCTCGAGATCAGGCCCTACACGGGCGGATTCGTCGCGATGACCGGTGACGGCACCGCCGGGCATGCCGACTGGCCGCACATCGGCGTGGCGCTGATGCAGCCGCGGGCGCGCGGGCGCATCACGCTGGTGTCGGCGGACCCCGACGTGGCTCCCCGCATCGAGCATCGTTACGACAGCGAGCCGGACGACGTCGCGGCGCTGCGGCGCGGGGCCGAAATGGCTCGTGAATTGGCCGGTGCGGCAACGGATGTCGGCGCCCCGGTGTGGTCGACATCGCAACATCTGTGCGGCACGGCGCCGATGGGTCCCGATACCGACCCGCGGGCCGTCGTCGACCCGCGCTGCCGGGTGCACGGCGTCGACAACCTGTGGGTGATCGACGGCTCGATCCTGCCGGCCATCACCAGCCGCGGGCCGCACGCCACCATCGTGATGCTCGGGCACCGGGCCGCGGAATTCGTTGATTGAGGCGCCCGGGTATGGGGGCGGGCCCCACGGTGAGGCATGGGGCCCGCCCGCGAGCGGTTGATGTTCATGCGGTCCACGTAGATGGCCACGACAAGTGGCGGTGCGCGCGCAAGAGTGCGTCGCGCGAACGATGCGTCGCAATATTCGTGGACGGCACGACCGCTGTCTCGCTCGTTCGACCTCCCTTCGATCGTCTGAAAAGGGCTTAGCGGCTTGGTGTCACGCTTGCCGCGGAGGTGAACGCTCCCGCGCCCAGACCAGGGAGACCGGCCAGTCGGTTCGGCGTCTGCGGGCGTGCGTCGAGCACGCGGTGTCAGTCGGTTCGGTGGACACGATGGTGCCCGTGCGGCGGGGGCGCCGCCGCACCGAGGGCAATTCGCAGGTGGGGTGTCGAGCTGGGCCGCTCGGTCGCCGCAGGCGTATCCATTCGGCCTCCACGATCGACGCCGCCTCGCACAGCGCCGGGCATCCCGGCTCGACCACGCTCGTATCACTTATCAACACCACATCCACCTCGCGCTTACTTCAGAGATGACCTGTATCTGTCGATGTACATCCGGTGATACCAGAATCGGCGGACGTTTTCAAGCACTCCCGGCGGGGTCGAGTCGGTTGAACCCGATGTCGGACAACGGTATTGGGCGGCTCCGAGCGGGTTAGCGCCGACGTCGGGCGAGCAGGCGGCGGATCGGCCGCAGCTGCCGGCCGTCGCGGCCCGGGGCCCAAATGCCGACCAGCATCGCGGCGACGGCGACGATCACGGCCATCGTGATGGTCGACGCGTGTAAGGCCGCCAGGAACGCGGTCTTGCTGGCCTCGGCGAGCTGGTGGCCCTGGGGCCCCAGCCGGCCGGCGACCTCGACGGCCTTGGCCAGCGAATCGGTGGCCGGGCCGCGGACCGGCTCGGGGAAGCCCGCCAACTTCGGCGCGAGCTCGTGCGAATACCGGCCGGCCAGAATGGAACCGGCCACCGCGATGCCCAGCGCGCCGCCCATCTCCCGGGAGGTGTCGTTCACCGCGGAGGCGACGCCCTGCTTCTCGTCGGGCACCGCCCCCATGATCGCCGACGTCGTCGGCGCCGTGCAGATTCCGATGCCGGTGGCCAATATCAATGTCGGCCAAGCGAATTCCAGATAAGAGGAGTGCAGGTTCAGCCGGTACATGCAGGCGAAGCCGACCGCCATCAGCAGCGTCCCGACGAACAGCACAAGGCGCAGACCGAGTTTGGGCACGTACCAGAAGGACAGCGCCGAGAAGATGGCCAGCGGCACCATGAACGGCCCGAAGGAGATGGCCGTCGCAAGGGGCGAATAGCCCATGATCTGCTGCACGTACTGCATCCCGATGTAGAAGAACCCGAACGTCGCGCCGAACAGGATGACGATCGCGGAGACGCCGGTGGCGAAATTCGGGTCGGCGAACAGCCGGACGTCCAGCAGCGGTTGGCGGCCGCGCCCGGCGAGCCGCAACTGCACGGCAGCGAAGGCCGCGGCGAGCACCGCACCCGCGGCCAGGCCGCCCCAGACCAGCGGGTCGCTCCACCCTCGGGTCGGCGCCTCCAGGATCGCGGCCACGGCGATGGCCACCGCGGCGCCGATCAGAACGGCGCCCAGCGAATCGATCCGCGGCGCGCCGCTGTCCCGCGACGAGGCGACGGTGCACGCCAGCGCGAAGATGACCAGCCCGGCGGCGCCCAGGGACCAGAAGATCGCGTGCCAGTCCCAGAACCGCAGCAGCAGGCCCGAACCGAGCATGCCCAGCACGCCGCCGGATCCGGCCGTGCCGGCCCAGATGCCGACCGCCTTGGTGCGGTCGTCTTTCGGATAGGCCACGGTCAGCAGCGACAGGGTCGCCGGCATCACGAAGGCGGCGCCAATGCCGGCCACCGCCCGCCCGGCGATGAGCTGCGCCGGGCTGTGCAGCATCGCCGGCGCCATCGAGCCGACCGAGAAGACGATCAGCCCGATCAACAGGGCGCCGCGCCTGCCGTAGCGGTCGCCGATCGCGCCCGCCGGCAACAGCAGGCACGCGAGCGCCACGGTGTAGCCGTCGACGACCCAGTTGAGCTGGGACTGCGTGGCCGAGGTGGCCACCGCCAAGTCCCCAAGCGCGGTGTTCAGCGCCGTCATCGACGCGACGACCAGCGCGACGCCCATGCAGGCGACGGCCAGCGTCCAGTTTCGCGCTCGGGGGCTACCGCCGATGCCGACTGCGTCAGTACGCTGGTCGGGCCGGGCCAGGGTTTCGACCATGCTGCGCCTCCTCACGGTGGCGTTGGGAGTTTCGAGACCAATGGTCTTGTAGGTAGACCGATAGTCTCGTTCTCAAACTCGGAGGTGGGTCACAATTACCGGCGGTACCACCGATCCCCGTCCAGCGCGTTCGCGGGCCCGTTTGCTCGAGGCCGCGGCCACGTTGCTGCGGTCAGGGGGGCCCAGCGCGGTGACCGTCGACGCGGTCACCCGTACCGCCAACGTGGCCAGGGCCACGCTGTATCGCCACTTCCCGAGCGGAAACGACCTGCTGGCAGCGGCTTTCAACAGCCTCATCCCGCCGTCTCCGACGCCGCCGGCCGAGGGATCGCTGCGTGATCGCCTGGTGGCGGTGGTGCTGGCCCAGGCGGAGTCGGTGGCACAGGCGCCGGCGCTGATGACGGCCATGTCGTGGTTGTCCATGGGGCGGGACCTGGACGAGCTGCCGGAACCCCGCGACTGCGCCGTGAACAGCACGGCGATCACCACGCTGCGTGAGCGCATCGCCCAGCAGTACGCCGCGCCGTTCGACGCCATCTTCGACAGCCCCGAGGCCGCCGAGCTGGGCGAGGTGGACCGGTCGCGGGCCATCGCGCTGCTCATCGGGCCCCTCGTGCTGGGCCGCCTGTCCACGCTTCCCGACTTCGATTACCGCGAGTGCGCGCTCGCCGCGGTCGACGGTTTCCTCTATGTTCAGCGCGCACACAACCGGGCGGGCGCCGCGAGCGTCGAACCGGCGGGCGCCTGAGGGCCAAAAGGGCAGGTCGGCGGCCTTCGCCCGAGATTTGGCCAAACCCATGATCTAGGGCATACTGTTCAGGTTGCCTTGGGCCAGGTTCGCGCCTGGTCGGGCATACGACCAGCGCCCAAACGGGCGCGTCCGGTCCCATCCTTGGAGCGCGACAATTTCGCCGCGGTCCAGGCTGCGTGAGGGTGACACACCCGACCGCGGGGGCCGGTGGACCACGACAGGTAAACAGCGGCGCAGTATCCGGCGCGACGCTCGATCGGCCAGGCCGATCAGCGCGCTGGGAGCACCAGGTCCGGACACGGATTTTTGTAAGTGGAGTGAGGGTAGGAGAAGCGTGGCGGGACAAAAGATCCGCATCAGGCTCAAGGCCTACGACCATGAGGCCATCGACGCATCGGCGCGCAAAATCGTCGAGACCGTCGTCCGCACGGGTGCCAGTGTCGTAGGTCCGGTGCCGCTGCCGACCGAGAAGAACGTGTATTGCGTCATCCGCTCTCCGCATAAGTACAAGGACTCGCGGGAGCACTTCGAGATGCGTACTCACAAGCGGCTGATCGACATCCTCGACCCGACGCCGAAGACCGTCGACGCGCTGATGCGCATCGACCTTCCGGCAAGTGTCGACGTCAACATCCAGTAGGAGATCCAGAGCTCATGGCAAGAAAAGGCATTCTGGGTACCAAGCTGGGCATGACGCAGGTGTTCGACGAGAACAACCGGGTCGTCCCGGTGACGGTGGTCAAAGCAGGGCCCAATGTGGTCACCCGGATCCGCACACCCGAGCGCGACGGTTACAGCGCCGTTCAGCTGGCGTACGGCGAGATCAGCCCCCGCAAGGTGAACAAGCCGGTGACCGGGCAGTACAGCGCCGCGGGTGTCAACCCGCGCAGGCACCTCGCCGAGTTGCGGCTCGATGACGAGGCCGCGGCCAGCGAATACGAGGTCGGCCAGGAGCTGACCGCGGAGATCTTCGCCGACGGCAGCTACGTCGACGTGACCGGAACCTCCAAGGGGAAGGGCTTCGCCGGCACCATGAAGCGCCACGGTTTCCGCGGCCAGGGCGCCAGCCACGGTGCGCAGGCGGTCCACCGCCGGCCGGGTTCCATCGGTGGTTGTGCCACCCCCGCCCGGGTGTTCAAGGGCACCCGGATGGCGGGCCGGATGGGCAACGACCGGGTCACGGTGCAGAACCTGGTGGTGCACAAGGTCGATGCCGAGAACGGCGTGCTGTTGATCAAGGGCGCGGTCCCCGGCCGCACCGGTGGGCTCGTGGTGGTCCGCAGCGCGATCAAACGAGGTGAGAAGTAATGGCAGCACTCAAGATCGACGTCAAGACGCCCGACGGCAAGGTCGAGGGCTCTGTCGAGTTGCCGGCCGAATTGTTCGACGCCCCGGCCAATATCGCGCTGATGCACCAGGTGGTCACCGCGCAGCGGGCGGCGGCGCGTCAGGGCACGCACTCGACGAAGACCCGCGGTGAGGTCAGCGGCGGTGGGCGGAAGCCGTACCGGCAGAAGGGAACCGGCCGCGCCCGTCAGGGTTCGACGCGGGCCCCGCAGTTCACCGGCGGTGGCGTGGTGCACGGTCCCAAGCCGCGCGACTACTCCCAGCGCACCCCGAAGAAGATGATCGTCGCGGCGTTGCGCGGCGCGTTGTCCGACCGGGCCCGCAACGGCCGCATCCACGCGGTCACCGAGCTGGTGTCGGGTCAGACGCCGTCGACCAAGAACGCCAAGGCGTTCCTGGGCACGCTGACCGATCGCAAGAAGGTGCTGATCGTGATCGGCCGCAGCGACGAGGCCGGCGCCAAGAGCGTGCGCAACCTGCCCGGCGTTCACATCCTGACGCCCGATCAGCTCAACACCTATGACGTGCTGCGCTCCGACGACGTGGTTTTCAGCGTCGAGGCCCTCAACGCCTACATCGGTGGCAACACGGCTAGCACCGAGGAGGTTTCGGCGTAGATGGCGACCATCACCGACCCCCGCGACATCATCCTGGCCCCGGTCATCTCGGAGAAGTCCTATGGGCTGCTGGATGAGAACGTGTACACCTTTGTGGTGCACCCCGATTCGAACAAGACGCAGATCAAGATCGCCATCGAGAAGATCTTCTCCGTCAAGGTCGCGTCGGTGAACACCGCGAACCGGCAGGGCAAGCGCAAGCGCACCAGGACCGGGTACGGCAAGCGCAAGGGCACCAAGCGGGCCATCGTCACGCTGGCGCCAGGTAGCAAGCCGATCGACCTGTTCGGGGCCCCGGCCTAGCCGCGCGCGAGAGAAAGACCTGATGAGACATGGCAATTCGTAAGTACAAGCCGACGAGCCCGGGCCGCCGCGGCTCCAGCGTGTCCGACTTCGCCGAGGTCACCCGGGCGGAGCCGGAGAAGTCGTTGGTGCGTCCGCTGCACGGCCACGGTGGCCGTAACGCGCACGGCCGCATCACCACCCGCCACAAGGGCGGTGGCCACAAGCGCGCCTACCGGGTGATCGACTTCCGTCGCAACGACAAGGACGGGGTCAACGCCAAGGTGGCGCACATCGAGTACGACCCCAACCGCACCGCCAACATCGCGCTGCTGCACTACCTGGACGGCGAGAAGCGTTACATCATCGCGCCGCAGGGCCTTTCGCAGGGCGACGTGGTGGAGTCGGGCGCCAACGCCGACATCAAGCCGGGCAACAACTTGCCGCTGCGTAACATCCCGGCCGGTACCGTGATCCACGCCGTTGAGCTGCGGCCGGGCGGTGGCGCCAAGCTGGCGCGGTCCGCCGGCTCGAGCATCCAGTTGCTCGGCAAGGAGGGCACCTACGCGTCGCTGCGGATGCCCAGCGGTGAGATCCGCCGCGTCGACGTGCGCTGCCGCGCCACGGTCGGCGAGGTGGGCAACGCCGAGCAGGCGAACATCAACTGGGGCAAGGCCGGCCGCATGCGGTGGAAGGGCAAGCGCCCCTCGGTCCGCGGTGTGGTCATGAACCCGGTGGACCACCCGCACGGTGGTGGTGAGGGTAAGACCTCCGGTGGCCGGCACCCGGTGAGCCCGTGGGGCAAGCCGGAGGGCCGCACCCGCCACCCGAATAAGGCCAGCAACAAACTCATCGTCCGGCGCCGGCGCACCGGCAAGAAGCACGGTCGCTAGGAAGTCGAGGAGTAACACATGCCACGCAGCCTGAAGAAGGGCCCGTTCGTCGACGACCACCTGCTGAAGAAGGTGGACGCGCAGAACGAGAAGAACACCAAGCAGGTCATCAAGACCTGGTCGCGGCGTTCGACGATCATCCCGGACTTCATCGGCCACACCTTCGCCGTCCACGACGGGCGCAAGCACGTCCCGGTGTTCGTCACCGAGGCGATGGTCGGCCACAAGCTTGGTGAATTCGCGCCGACGCGCACCTTCAAGGGACACATCAAGGACGACCGGAAGGCCAAACGGCGATGACCACAACCGAATTCCCGTCCGCGGTCGCCAAGGCGCGGTTCGTGCGGGTGTCGCCGACCAAGGCACGCCGGGTGATCGACCTGGTGCGCGGCAAGTCGGTGAACGACGCGCTCGACATCCTGCGCTGGGCGCCGCAGGCGGCCAGTGAGCCGGTGGCCAAGGTGATCGCCAGCGCCGCGGCGAACGCGCAGAACAACAACGGGCTGGACCCGGCCACCCTGGTGGTCGCCACGGTCTATGCCGACGAGGGCCCGACCGCCAAGCGCATCCGCCCGCGCGCCCAGGGGCGCGCGTTCCGGATCCGCAAGCGCACCAGCCACATCACGGTCGTGGTGGAGAGCCGGCCGGCCAAGGACCAGCGTTCGGCGAAGTCGACGAGGGCCCGCCGGGCCGAGGCCAGCAAGGCGGCCGCGAAGGCGCCCGCGAAGAAGGCGGCCACCAAGGCCCCGGCCAAGAAAGCGGCCGCCAAGAAGGCGCCGGCCAAGAAGGCACCTGCCAAAACGTCTGAGACTTCTGAGGCGAAGGGAGGCTCAGACTAGTGGGCCAGAAGATCAATCCGCACGGCTTCCGGCTGGGCATCACCACGGACTGGAAGTCGCGCTGGTACGCCGACAAGCAGTACGCGGACTACGTCAAGGAAGACGTCGCGATCCGGCGGCTGCTGTCCACCGGTCTGGAGCGCGCCGGCATCGCCGACGTGGAGATCGAGCGCACCCGTGACCGGGTGCGCGTCGACATCCACACCGCACGCCCCGGCATCGTGATCGGGCGTCGCGGCACCGAAGCCGACCGCATCCGCGCGGACCTGGAGAAGCTGACCGGCAAGCAGGTTCAGCTCAACATCCTCGAGGTCAGAAACCCCGAGTCGCAGGCCCAGCTGGTGGCGCAGGGCGTCGCCGAGCAGCTGAGCAACCGGGTGGCGTTCCGCCGCGCCATGCGTAAGGCCATCCAGTCGGCGATGCGCCAGCCCAACGTCAAGGGCATCCGGGTGCAATGCTCGGGTCGTCTCGGCGGTGCGGAGATGAGCCGTTCGGAGTTCTACCGCGAGGGCCGGGTGCCGCTGCACACGCTGCGCGCCGACATCGACTACGGCCTGTATGAGGCCAAGACCACCTTCGGCCGGATCGGTGTGAAGGTGTGGATCTACAAGGGCGACATCGTCGGTGGCAAGCGGGAATTGGCCGCGGCCGCGCCGGCGGGCGCCGACCGTCCGCGCCGCGAGCGTCCGTCGGGCACCCGCCCCCGGCGCAGCGGTGCGTCGGGCACGACGGCGACCAGCACCGAGGCCGGCCGCGCCGCAGCGGGCGCCGAGGAGCAGGCCGCCGCGGCCGAGGCCCCGCCCGCTCCAGAACCGCAGAGCACGGAGAGCTGAACCATGTTGATTCCCCGCAGGGTTAAACACCGTAAGCAACACCACCCCCGCCAGCGCGGCATCGCCAGCGGTGGCACCGCGGTGAACTTCGGCGACTACGGCATTCAGGCGCTCGAGCACGCCTACGTGACCAACCGGCAGATCGAGTCCGCCCGTATCGCGATCAACCGCCACATCAAGCGTGGGGGCAAGGTGTGGATCAACGTCTTCCCGGACCGCCCGCTGACCAAGAAGCCCGCCGAGACCCGGATGGGTTCGGGTAAGGGCTCCCCCGAATGGTGGGTGGTCAACGTCAAGCCGGGCCGCGTGCTGTTCGAGCTGAGCTACCCCAACGAGCAGGTGGCCCGGGCGGCACTCACCCGTGCAATCCACAAGTTGCCGATCAAGGCACGCATCGTGACTCGAGAGGATCAGTTCTGATGGCAGTGGGAATTTCGCCTGGTGAACTGCGTGAGCTCACCGACGAGGAGCTGACCGAGCGTCTGCGCGAATCCAAGGAGGAGCTGTTCAACCTCCGCTTCCAGATGGCGACCGGGCAGCTGTCGAACAACCGCCGGCTGCGCACGGTGCGTCAGGAGATCGCGCGCGTCTACACGGTGCTGCGCGAACGAGAACTGGGCCTGGCTTCCGGGCCCGACGGTAAGGAATCGTGATGGCAGAAGCGAAGAAGGCGCCGGCAAAGGCGGCCGCGAAGGACACCGGGTCGAAAGAGAAGGGCCCCAAGCACACTCCGGCCAACCCCAAGGTGCGTGGCCGGCGCAAGGTGCGCATCGGTTACGTGGTGAGTGACAAGATGCAGAAGACCATCGTCGTCGAGCTCGAAGACCGCGTCCGTCACCCGCTGTACGGCAAGATCATCCGTACCACCAAGAAGGTGAAGGCGCACGACGAGAACAGCACCGCGGGCATCGGCGACCGCGTCTCGCTGATGGAGACGCGCCCGACGTCGGCCACCAAACGGTGGCGGCTCGTCGAAATCCTGGAGAAGGCCAAGTAGCTCCGAAGCGACATCGAAACGCCCGGGTCCCGATGGTCCCGGGCGTTTTGCTTTGGCAGGGTTGACGGTCCGCGAAAAGCGATCGGAATTTTCGCGGCCGCGTTACTCTCGGCGCATGTCGCCTGACTCCCGCGCCTTCGAGGGCAAGATCGAGCTGGACATCCGGGACTCCGAACCGGACTGGGGCCCGTACGCCGCGCCGACCGCCCCCGAGAACTCGCCCAACATCCTCTACCTGGTGTGGGACGACACCGGGATAGCGACGTGGGACTGCTTCGGCGGCCTGGTCGAGATGCCGGCGATGACCCGCATCGCCGAGCGGGGTGTCCGGCTGTCGCAGTTCCATACCACCGCGCTGTGCTCGCCGACCCGCGCGTCGCTGCTCACCGGCCGCAACGCCACCACGGTCGGCATGGCCACCATCGAGGAGTTCACCGACGCGTTCCCCAACGCCAACGGCCGCATCCCGTTCGACACCGCGCTGCTCTCCGAGGTGCTCGCCGAGCGCGGCTACAACACATACTGCGTCGGCAAGTGGCACCTGACGCCGCTCGAGGAGTCCAATCTGGCGTCGACGAAACGACATTGGCCGACCTCGCGCGGCTTCGAGCGGTTCTACGGTTTCCTGGGCGGCGAGACCGACCAGTGGTATCCCGACCTGGTGTACGACAACCATCCGGTCAACCCGCCGGGTACACCGGAGGACGGTTACCACCTCTCGAAGGACCTCGCCGACAAGACCATCGAGTTCATCCGCGATGCCAAGGTGATCGCGCCGGACAAGCCGTGGTTCAGCTACGTGTGCCCGGGCGCCGGGCATGCGCCGCACCACGTGTTCTCCGAGTGGGCGGACCGCTACGCCGGCCGGTTCGACATGGGCTACGAGCGGTACCGCGAGATCGTGCTGGAGAACCAGAAGTCGTTGGGGATCGTGCCGCCCGACACCGAGCTCTCGCCGGTCAACCCGTACGCGGACGTTACGGGGCCGAAGGGCGAGCCCTGGCCGCTGCAGGACACGGTGCGACCGTGGGACTCGCTGAACCCCGACGAGCAGAGGCTCTTCGCCCGCATGGCCGAGGTGTTCGCAGGCTTCCTCAGCTACACCGACGCCCAGATCGGCCGGATCCTGGACTATCTGGAGGAATCCGGGCAGCTGGACAACACCATCATCGTGGTGATCTCCGACAACGGCGCGAGCGGGGAGGGCGGCCCCAACGGATCGGTGAACGAGGGCAAGTTCTTCAACGGCTACATCGACACGGTCGAAGAGAGCATGAAGCTGTTCGACCACCTGGGCGGCCCGGAGACGTACAACCATTACCCAATCGGCTGGGCGATGGCGTTCAACACCCCGTACAAGCTGTACAAGCGGTACGCCTCGCACGAAGGCGGCATTGCCGACACGGCCATCATCTCCTGGCCCAATGGCGTTGCCGCACACGGAGAGATCCGCGACAACTACGTCAACGTCTGCGACGTCACGCCCACCGTCTACGACCTGCTCGGCATGACACCGCCCGAGACCGTCAGGGGCATTGCTCAGAAGCCTCTGGACGGAGTGAGTTTCAAAGCGGCCCTTACCGATCCGGCCGCCGACACCGGGAAGCGGACCCAGTTCTACTCCATGCTCGGCACCCGCGGCATCTGGCATCAGGGCTGGTTCGCCAACACCATCCACGCGGCGACCCCGGCCGGCTGGTCGCATTTCGACACCGACCGCTGGGAGCTGTTCCACATCGAGGCCGACCGCAGCCAGTGCCACGACCTGGCTGCCGAGCACCCGGACAAACTGGAAGAACTCAAGGCGCTGTGGTTCTCCGAGGCCGCCAAGTACAACGGGCTGCCGCTCTCGGACCTGAACATCATCGAGACGATGACGCGGCCCCGCCCATACCTCGGCGGTAATCGGACCAGCTACGTCTACTATCCCGACTGCGCGGACGTCAGCATCGGCGCCGCCGCCGAAATCCAGGGCAGGTCGTTCTCGCTGCTGGCCGAGGTGACCATAGATACCACCGGCGCGGAAGGGGTGCTGTTCAAGCAGGGTGGCGCGCACGGCGGGCACGTGCTGTTCATCCAGGACCGGCGGCTGCATTACGTCTACAACTTTCTGGGCGAGCGCCAGCAGGTGGTCTCCTCATCGGGCGCGGTGCCGCTGGGCAAACACCTGCTGGGGGCGAGCTATTCGCGGACCGGCACCGTGGCCAACAGCCACACGCCACTCGGCGATGTCACGTTGTTCATCGACGACGAAGTGGTCGGAACGCTCGCGGACGTGCAAACCCATCCCGGCACGTTCGGGCTCGCGGGCGCCGGGATCACCGTCGGGCGCAACGGCGGCTCGGGGGTTTGCAGCCGCTACAAGGCCCCGTTCTCCTTTACGGGGGGCACCATCGCGCAGGTCACCGTCGACCTGTCCGGTCGGCCCTACGTTGACGTGGAAGCCGAAGTTGCGCTTGCCTTTTCGCGCGACTGAAGCCGCGGCGCTGTGCCTGCTGGCCGTCGCCGCTGTCGGTTGCGAGAAGACCACCGCCGGCACGGCGACCAGCGGGCCGGCGTCGTCGACGACGTCGGCGACCTCGACGACACGAGTGCCCGACCCGGCCGAGCCGGTGCCCGGCGTCGAAACCACCCTGCCCGACCACATTCCACCCAATGCGCTGGTGTGCTTCCCGCCGCCGCCGGCGAGCGGATCCATGACCAAGGCCTCGGTCGCGGACCCGGCGGCGCCGGTGCTCACGGTGCCGCTGCCGGACGGCTGGCCGCCGACCCCGGGTACCGGTGACGTCGCGCTGACGGCGACGGGCCCCGACGGCATGGCGGTGCGGGTCAGCATCACCCGGACCGATCTCGAACCGGGCGGGGCGTTCCTGCGCTACGCCACCGATCTGCGAACGGCGAATCCGGGAGTCAAAGTCACCGTCACCGCCGCCCAGTTCTGCGGTTACAGCAGCCAGCTACTGAGCGGCACCGGCGGCACGGCCGCAAACGACTTCGCCGACCGCGTCACCCACGTCTGGACGAACACCCAGAAATATCTGGTCGTCGTCCATCTCGAGGGCCCCGGCAAAGCCCAGGGGTTCGAAGCGGCCAAATCCACGCTGATGCAGCAATTCGCGGTCATTATCCCCTGAAACTTGTCGTTTCCCTTGCTAGCATCTGGCCCGTGATGCCTCAATGACCGCCGGGACTCCGGCGCCGCCCGTACCGCCAGCGCCGACCGGTTCCCGCGGCCGGCAAATCGCGATCGCCTTCGGGATCGTCGTCGCCGTCATCGTCATCTACGTCCTTTCCCTGATCGCCGTGCACCTGCTGGCCAAATCGGCGCCCCCTCTGCCCCCGGTCGATTTCAGCAAGCTCGAGGCCGAGGACAGCGTCGTGCAGGTCCATATCGAGAAGCTGGATACCGTCGCGAACCGGCTGACGGTGAACGTGCTTGTCTACCCGAAGGATTCGCTCTACGACAAGAACTTCGGCGTGCTGACCACCGACGCCGCGGTGCGGCTCTATCCGGAGAACGATCTGGGCGATTTGCAGTATCCGGTAGGTAAGGCGCCCGCGCAGGTCAGCACCGCGCTGGTGGCCCACGGCGATCCCGGTAACTGGCCGTTCGACTCGTACAAGACCGAAGTCATCGCGGCCGACGTGTTCACCGGCACCGGCCAGAACCGCGAAAAGGCGGCCGCCCGTGTGGAAGTCACCGGGAAGCTGGACGGCTGGGACGCCACGGTGACCCGAGTGCATGATCCCGAGGACGCCAACCCGGACGTCCAGGACAATGTGATCATCACGTTGCACAGGGCCAAGGGCCCGCTGATCTTCGACCTGGGCATCTGTCTGGTGCTCATCGCTTTGCCCGTGCTGGCGTTGTGGGTGGCCATCCCGGTGGCGCTGGGCAGGACGTCGTTCCTGCCGCCGATGACGACGTGGTACGGCGCGATGCTGTTCGCCATTGTTCCGCTGCGCAACATCTTGCCGGGGAGCCCACCGTACGGGTCGTGGATCGACCAGGCCGTCGTGCTCTGGGTCCTGATCGGTCTGGTCACCGCGATGGCGCTCTTCCTGTTCGGCTGGTGGCGGCAACGCGACCGCAGGCGCGGGCACAAGGCTTAGCCGCTACTCCGAATTCGTCACTCCCGCAGCGCTGATCGAGTCGACGGCGCTCGAGACCCGCGACTGGAAGTCCGGCGAGAGCGGGATGTACCCGTTGCGGGCGAGGTCGACCTGGCCGGGACCAATCGCGGCCTGCAGGAAGGCCTTGACCGCCTTGGCCGTTTCGGGGTCCGCATATTTGGAGCAGACGATCTCGTAGGTGGCCAGCACGATCGGGTAGACGTCGGGCTGGGCCGGGTTGTAGAACGACGAGATGTCGAGCACCAGGTCGTTGCCGCTGCCGATGATCTTGGCGCCGGTGATGGTCTTGCCGACGGTGTCGGTGCCGATGCGCACCGGCCGCAAGGACCTGCGGCTCGCCGGGGTCTTGATCTCGGCGGCGTAAAGCCCTTGCTGCAGCGCGAAAGACAGCTCGTTGTAACTGATCGCGCCCTCGGTGGACTTCACCAGCGCCGCGGTGCCGTTGTTGCCCTGCGCGCCGGTGCCGACGCCCCCGTTGAATGCCTTGCCTGTGCCCTTGTTCCAGGCCCCGCCGGCCGCCGCCTGCAAATAGGACTGGAAGTTATCGGTGGTTCCGGACGCGTCGCTGCGATAGATGACGCGGATGTCTTCGGCCGGCATGGACGCGTTCAATGCGGTGAGGGCCGGGTCATCCCAGCGTGTGATGGTGCCGTCGAAGATCTTGGCGATCGTCGACGCGTCGAGCACCAACGAGTCAACCGAGCCCAGGTTGTAGGTGATCGCCAGCGGGCCGAACACGACGGGCAGGTTCCAGGCGTCGGCGCCACCGCAGCGCTGTTTGGCTGCGGCGTACTGGTTTCCGGCCAGTGGCGTGTCCGATCCACCGAAATCCGTTTTGCCGGCCAGGAAGTCGCTGATTCCCGCGCCGGACCCGTTGGCCGTGTAGTTGAGGGTCTGCCCGGCGCACACCTTGCCGTAGGCCGCGACGAACTTCGTCATCGCGTTGGCCTGCGCGGTCGAACCGCTGGCCGTCAGGGTCTGCTTGCCGCCGCAGTCCACCTTGGCGCCGGCGGCGTAGGCCAGCGTCGGGTGGGGGTCGGTGCTGCAAGCTGACACCGCCACTGCCGCCGCGGCGAGCAGGCTGATGGCGGTCGCCGGTGGGTTGCGCTTCACGGTGGTTGGCTCCTGGTGGCTGCGGTCTCGGCCCGAGCGGGCGACGATGCGTCTGACGCCCGGCGGCTGCGGCGAGCACTGGGGCGACCTGCCCCGATTCGACACACGTCGAGACTTACCGCCATCGCGCCCGCCAAGCAAACAAACATCAGGTGAACGGGCTACCTGCTCCGATGAATGCCCGCTGCGGCTGCCGGCGGAGCCGAGCTGCGCCGTCGACGATTCGCTGCCGAGGCGATCCGCGGCCGCCGGAACGGCTAAAAAGCCTGACTCGGGATATGAATGCGATTCACCGCCGGGGAGATCGAAGTTCGCTACGATCTCTCTGGTGTCGCCTCAGGGTGGCGCATCGATCAATCTCTACCAAGGAGAATGATGGCCAGTCACGCGTCTCCCCCGCAGCAGCAGCCCGCAACTCCAGCAACGCCGCCGCCCGCCGCCACGGCGTCGGCGCCGCCCGAGCCGCCGCGCAAGCCCAGGCGGCGCCTGATCGTCGGTCTCGTCACCCTGCTCGGCTTCGTCGTGGTCTATTCGCTGACGCTGTTCGGCTTCCACCTGCTGGCCAGGTCGGGGGAGCCGCTCAAGCCGCCGGATTTGAACGCGACGAGCGACACCATCGTGCTGGTCCGGCTCGAGAAGCTGGACACCGTCGCCAATCGCCTGACGGTGAAAGTGCTTGTGATTCCCGAAGACTCGATGTTCGACAAACGCCTTGACGTGTTGAAGACCGACACCGCGGTCCGCATGGACCCCCCCAACGACCTCGGTGATCTGCAATACCCGGCGGGGAAGTCGCCGGCGCAGGTCGCCACCACGATCGAGGCGCACGGCGACCCCAACAACTGGCCCTTCGACTCCTATCGGACCGACACCCTCTCGGCCGACGTCCTCGTCGGCCAGGGCGACGCCCGCCAATACATCCCCGCCCGGGTCGAGGTCGCGGGCGCGTTGGACGGCTGGGACGTGAGCGTCCAGCGCGTCGGCGAAGCCAGCCAGGAATCGGACCGGCCGGACAACGTGGTCATCACGCTGCACCGGGCCAAGGGTCCGCTGATCTTCGACCTCGGCATCTGCCTGGTCCTCTTCGCCCTGCCGGCCCTGGCGTTCGCGGTTGCCATCCAGATCGCCTTGGGCAAGCGCAAATTCGTGCCGCCGTTCGTGACATGGTTCGCCGCGATGCTGTTCGCCGTCATACCGATCCGCAACTTCCTTCCCGGTTCGCCGCCGCCCGGTGCGTGGATCGACCAGGCGCTAGTGATCTGGGTGCTGCTCGCGCTGGTCGGTGCGATGGGCCTGTACATGCTCACGTGGTACCGCCAGTCCGACTGAGGTGCTCGTACCCTGAACGGGTGCTCAGCGAGTTGGTCGACCTACCCGGCGGATCGTTCCGCATGGGCTCGACCAGCTTCTACCCCGAAGAGGCCCCGATCCACACGGTGACCGTTGCCGCCTTCGCGGTGGAACGGCACCCGGTGACCAACGCGCAGTTCGCCGAATTCGTCTCGGCCACAGGGTATGTGACCGTGGCCGAGCAACCGATCGACCCGGCGCTGTATCCGGGCGCCAACCCGGCGGACCTGTGTCCCGGCGCCATGGTTTTCCGGCCCACCTCCGGCCCCGTCGACCTGCGGGACTGGCGGCAATGGTGGGAATGGGTGCCGGGTGCCAGTTGGCGGCATCCGTTCGGCCCGGACAGCGACATCACCGACCGGCCCGATCACCCGGTGGTGCAAGTGGCCTACCCCGACGCCGCCGCATACGCGCGCTGGGCCGGCCGGCGGCTGCCGACCGAGGCCGAGTGGGAGTACGCCGCCCGCGGCGGGTGCGCCGGCACGTACGCGTGGGGGGAGGAGCCCACACCAGCCGGCCGACTGATGGCCAACACCTGGCAGGGCCGGTTCCCCTACCGCAACGACGGCGCACTCGGCTGGGTGGGCACGTCGCCCGTGGGAACGTTTCCACCCAACGGATTCGGCCTGCTCGACATGATCGGCAACGTCTGGGAATGGACCGCCACGGAGTTCTCCGCGCACCACCGGATCGGCGGGCCGCCCAAGGCCTGTTGCGCCCCGACGGGACCCGCGGATCCGACCGTCAGCCAGACGCTGAAGGGTGGTTCGCACCTGTGCGCGCCGGAGTACTGCCACCGGTACCGTCCGGCCGCCCGATCGCCACAGTCACAGGACACCGCGACAACCCACATCGGGTTCCGCTGCGTCGCGCAGCAAACGGACCCCGCTGGCGGAGACGCCCCCCGACACTGAGGCGACGAGCGGGTTACCGCCGCATGGACGGCGAGTGACGGGGCGTTCGTAGGCGCGCACGGTCTGCACGAGTTCGCTAGCATCTGACCACGTGTGGCCCTCGACGCGCCCCGGAACACCGGTGGGTTGCCCGTGACCGCCGAGGCCCCCGCGGCACCGGCCCCGCCGCCCCCGTCGGACGCACCGACGCCGTCCTCGCCGCCCAGTGGCAAACACATGGCGAAACGCCCCCGCATCGTCATCGGCGTGGCCATCCTGGCCGTTGTCGTCACCGCCTACATGTTGTCCCTGTTCGGGGTGCACTGGCTCGAACGGTCGGAGGGGCCACTCCCTCCGCTTGACCTGAGCCAGGGCGGCGGCGATGCGACCATCGTGCAGCTGCAGGTGGAGGAGCTGAAACCGGTCGCCAAACGCCTCGGGGTGAATGTGCTTGTCTACCCGGGCATTTCGGCATACGACAACCGCTTCGACGTGCTGGGGACCGACGTCGCCGTGCGGCTTTATCCGACGAGCGACCTCGGCGACCTGCATTACCCCAAGGGCAAGGCGCCAGCGCAACTCAACACCACCGTCGTGGCGCACGGCGATCCGGGCAACTGGCCGTTCGACTCCTATCGGACCGAGCCGATCTCGGCGGACGCGTTCGTCGGGTCGGGCGACAACCTGAAGAAGGTGCCCGCGCGGGTCGAGGTGACCGGGGAGTTGGACGGCTGGGACATCAGCGTCAACCGCGTCCACGATCCCGGCGCGCTCCCGACGCAGCGCGGCACCGACAACGGGAACGTGGTCATCACCTTGAAGCGGGCGAAGGGCCCGCTGATCTTCGACTTGGGCATCTGTCTGGTCCTGATCAGCCTGCCCACCCTGGCGCTGCTGGTCGCCATTCCGATGGCGCTGGGCAGAAGGAAGTTCCTGCCGCCATTCGCAACCTGGTACGCCGCGAATCTGTTCGCCATCGTGCCGCTGCGCAACATCCTTCCCGGCGCGCCGCCGCCCGGCTCGTGGATCGACCAAGCCATCGTGCAGTGGGTGTTGATCGCGCTCGTGACGGCGATGAGCCTGTACATCTTCGCCTGGGTCCGGCAGGGGGACTAGCGGGTCGCGGATTTGGCGTGGCGCGCCGGGCCGCGGCGAGTTATCCACAGCCCGAGAAAGTTGGGCTGGACCTGTCGTAGCCGGGTGGCATAATCGAATGTATGTTCGATTCGAGGGTGCCGTCGGCGGAGTCGATCGCGGCGATGGATGAGCACTTCGAGCGGCGCTATCCGTCGGTGACGCCGGAGTCGTCGGCGTTGTTGGAGCAGGTTTCGGGCTGGTCGCGGGCGGAGAATCGGGCGGCGGCGGCGCAGTTGGCGGCGATCGGGGAGTTGTTCGCCTACCGGCTCTCCCGGTGCGCCGAATGTGAGGAGTGGGCGGTGGATACCGAGGCGGCGGTGGCCGCGGAGGTGGCCGCGGAGTTGCGGATCAGTCAGGGGTTGGCGGCCAGCCGGGTGCGGTATGCCCGGGCGCTGCGCGAGCGGCTGCCGAAGGTGGGTGAGGTTTTCACGGCCGGCGATATCGACTTCGGAATCTTCCGGACGCTGGTGTATCGCACCGATCTGCTCACCGACGCTGACGTGTTGGCGGCCGTGGACGCGCAGCTGGCGGCGAACGTGGCGCGCTGGCCCTCGATGAGCCAGGGCCGGTTGGGTGC
>NZ_LZJN01000129.1 GCF_001667735.1 Mycobacterium sp. E183 | reverse complement strand
GCGAACCTGGCGATCGCCCCCGCGCGCAGGTAGTCGCCGTAGGAGAAACCGCCGGGCACCACCACGGCGTCGACGCCCTTGAGGTCGGCGTCGGCGTGCCACAGGCTGACGGCCTCGGCACCGACACGCCGCGCCGCCCGGGCGGCGTCGACGTCATCCAGGGTTCCCGGGAACGTGATGATGCCGATCCGCGCGGTCACCGGGTCTCCCGGCTGATCGTCCAGTCCTCGATCACGGTGTTCGCCAAGAGCGTCTCTGCTATGTCGGCGAGGACCGAGTCGTCAACGGTTTCGTCGACTTCGAGTTCGAACCTCTTGCCTTGTCTGACTTCTGAGATCCCCGGATGACCGAGTCGGCCCAGCGCGCCGACGATCGCCTGACCCTGCGGGTCGAGAATCTCCGCTTTGGGCATCACATGAACGACTACCCGGGCCACCGGCGCTCCTCCTCAGATTTGTCCCCGCGCCAACTCTACCGGCGAAAGTGCAGCTCGGCCGTCACGGGCACGACGCAATGTAGGCCTCGCACAGGGGGGCGATCAACGCGTTCAGCACCGGGTCGTCGGCCATGGCGGGCCACGGAACCTGCGGCGGCGCCGACGACCAGAGCGTCAGCTCGGTGATCGTGCTGCTCGACGGGTGGGCGACCAGGTACGTGTGCATGACGATCGGACCGCTGATCACCGCGGCCATCCGGTTCGTTTCGTCGGTGGTGATCGACGGGGATTGCAGCGGCGTTCGCTGCTGGCAGGAGCGCAGCGCGGCGACGGCGGTGCTGAACGCCGAAGACGCGAGGGCACCGCCGCTGGCCGTATCGCCGCGCCAGTGCAGGATCTGCGCCTGCAGCTGCCACTGCCCGTCGGGATGGGCGACGGCGGCGCGCGCCACGACGGCCGAGTCGCGGGGGTCCCGCGGCACCGGGGCTGTGGCGCACAGCTCCTCGAATCGGAATCGAGGCCCGGGCGCCGCGCCGGTAACCTGCGCCGCGAGCCCGGCGAGCGGGGGCCAGCCGTAAACGGAGTCCAGCGGCACGGCCCGGCGCTGGATCCAGGCGGAATCAGGGATCTGGTCGCACACGGGCGGGCAGGCCTGCGGCTCGGCATGTGCGGGCACCGCGACGATGAACGCCACCGCGAGGCCGCCGACCACCGCCATGGCCGCCAGGATCACCCGCATCGGCATCACTCTCCCGTCAGGGCACAATCGTAAACATGCAACTGACGCATTTCGGCCACTCCTGTCTACTTGCAGAATTCGACCACACCCGAGTGCTCTTCGATCCTGGGACTTTCGCGCACGGTTTCGAGGGCATATCGGGTTTATCCGCGATCCTGATCACCCATCAGCACCCCGACCACGTCGACGGCGCCCGACTGCCGGCCCTGCTCGAGGGCAACCCGGGCGCGGCGCTTTATGCCGATCCGCAAACCACCGCCCAGCTCGGGGCGCCGTGCCAGGCGGTGCACGTCGGTGACGAACTGCGGATCGGTGAACTGACGGTGCGCGCCGTCGGCGGCAAACACGCCGTCATTCACCCGGAAATCCCGGTCATAGAGAACATTTCGTTCCTGGTGGGCGACGGCGATCATCGGGCCAGGCTGATGCATCCCGGTGATGCGCTGTTCGTGCCCGACGAGCCGGTGGACGTGTTGGCCACCCCGGCAGCCGCCCCGTGGATGAAGATCTCCGAGGCCGTCGACTACCTGCGCGCCGTCGCACCGGCGCGCGCCGTACCCATCCACCAAGGGATCATCGCCCCCGACGCGCGGGGCATCTATTACGGCCGGCTCACCGAGATGACCACCACAGACTTCCAAGTGCTCCCCGAAGAGGACGCGGTCACCTTCTAGCGCTACCCCGTCCGGCGAGCTAGGCGATATCGTCGCCCACGCCGCGTCCGGCGGCCCGCCCAGAGAAGATGCAGCCGCCCAGGAATGTGCCCTCCAGGGCGCGGTAGCCGTGCACGCCGCCCCCACCGAACCCGGCCACCTCACCCGCGGCGTAGAGGCCGGCCAGCGGCGTTCCGTCGGCCTTCAGCACGCGGCCGGCCAGGTCGGTCTCTATGCCGCCCAACGTCTTTCGGGTCAGGATGTGCAACTTGACCGCGATCATCGGGCCCGCCTTGGGGTCGGTCAGCCGGTGCGGTGCGACCACCCGGCCCAGCCGGTCGCCCAGATAGCCGCGGGCGGCACGGATCGCGGTGATTTGTCCGTCCTTGCTGAATTTGTTGGCCACCTCGCGGTCGCGGGCGGTCACCTCGGCCTCGACGGTAGCGTAGTCCAGCGGCGCGACATCGGGCAGCTTGTTCATCGCGGTTACCAACTCCCGCAACGAGTTCGCGCTGACGAAGTCCACTCCCCGGTCGACGAATGCCTGCACCGGGCCCGGGGGCCCGGAGCGCGCCCGGTTACGTAGCAGCTCACGCAGGCTCTGCCCGGTCAGGTCGGGGTTCTGCTCCTGCCCGGAGAGCGCGAACTCTTTCTCAATGATCTTGGCGTTCAACACGAACCACGTGTAGTCATACCCGGATCTGGTGATGTATTCCAGCGTGCCCAGGGTGTCGAAACCCGGGTACAGCGGTACCGGCAGCCGCTTTCCGGCCGCGTCGAGCCACAGTGACGACGGTCCGGGGATGATGCGAATGCCGTGCAGCGGCCAGATGGCGTCGTAATTGGTGATGCCTTCGGTGTAGTGCCACATGCGGTCCGGGTTGATCACCCGGGCGCCGGCCTGCTGGGAGATGCCGATCATCCTGCCGTCGACGTGGGCAGGCACCCCGCTGAGTAGCTGCTCGGGTATGCGGCCCATGCGCTTGGGCCAATTCTTGCGCACCAGCTCGTGATTGCCGCCGATGCCGCCGCTGGCGACGATCACAGCGAGCGCGCGAAACTCGAATTGCCCCACGGGTGTTCGTGATGACGCCACGCCCCTGGGTGCGGCTGCGGGCTCCAGCACCGTGCCGCGGACCCCGGTCACCGCGCCGCCCTCGACGATCAACTCATCAACCCGGTGGCGGTGCGCGAAGCGCACCGTCGAGCGGTCCCGCAGCTGACGGGCGAAGATTTCGACCAACGCGGGGCCCGTGCCCCAGGTGATGTGGAAGCGGGGCACCGAATTGCCGTGCCCCTGTGCGTCATAGCCGCCACGTTCGGCCCAGCCCACCAGGGGGAAGATCTTCAGTCCCCGGTCGCGCAGCCAACGGCGTTTTTCCCCCGCGGCGAAGTCGACGTAGGCGTGCGCCCATTGGCGTGGCCAGTAGTCCTCGGGCCGATCGAACGCCGCGGTACCGAGCCAGTCTTGTAGGGCGAGTTCGTGGCTGTCGCGAATCCCCAGACGGCGCTGCTCGGGGCTGTCGACGAAGAACAGGCCGCCGAACGACCAGAATGCTTGCCCACCCAGGTTGGCGCTGCTCTCCTGGTCGAGGATCAGCACCCGCAGCCCCCGGTCCACCAGCTCGCAGGCGGCCACCAAGCCCGCGAGTCCCGCCCCGACGATGATGGCGTCGGCGCCGAACCCCCCGGCCGAAGAATCGCTCATGTCCGCCCAGGGTAGTGCCCGCGCCGAGCGGTTTGAGGAAACGCTTCGTCAGGCCGCGTCGAGAATGGCCTTGTCGCGCTGCCAGCGGTACACCGCCGGTGCGCAGCCGTGCATCAGCGACAGGTCGACGGCGTCGACCATGGCCTGCAGGGGCCCGGGCTTGCGCAGGTGGCGGGCGGCCACGGCCACCCGCACGACTCCGCCCCGGCGGGCGATCCGCTCGGCGGACAGCACCACCATCCGGCACCACCACGGTTCGGTGAGAAAGCCTTCCCCGATGCCCAACACGCGGGAGCGCACGGTGGTGTGCCGCACCAGGTCGGTGATCCCGTGCAGATCCGCGAGAAGCCGAAAGCCGTTGTCCGGCAAGGCTTTGACAACGCCCGGGGACACCACCCAGCCGGGCGCCGCGAACAGCCGGGTGCGCAGTCCTAGGTGCTCGAGCACCCGGTCGGCGGCCATCAGCCGCAGGTTGGCCTCATGGGCCCGCAGGATGGCGAATTCACCGCGGCGCTTCTTGGTGGCGGCATCGTCATAGCCGTGCAGCACGATCGCGTCACCACCGGACCTCCGGCCGGTCAGCCATTCGACGGTGCGCGGGTCGCGGTCGAGTCGGTAGTCACCGCTGAGCCGAGGGGCCACCAACAACGACACCGGGACATTGCGGGCATCCATCTGAGCGCAGAACGCCTCAACGTCGTCGAGGGTGCGTTCGCCTATCCCCGAGACCGAGACGATCAATTTTCCAGCCACACCCGCAGTTTGACGATCTCAGGTGTCGGAATGGTGAAGGACACGCAGACGGCAGGCGTATATCGGAACCGCTGGGCCGCTGGTCGCGCGGGATGCGCGCCACCCGAACGGGGTCCCGCGGGCTGACGGCGCTGGAATCGGTTCGATATGCTAAGCAACGCCATGGATCAGGCCCCTTACGTAGCGGCCGACACGCCGCTGCCTTACGACCCCGCCCCGCAGCTGGGCGAGGGCGAGCGGGAGTATCCCGACAAGCTCGACGCCGGCCTGTTGCGGATTTCCGGCGTCTGCATCCTGGCCACGGTCATGGCGATCGTGGACGTCACCGTCGTCAGCGTCGCGCAACGCACCTTCATCGACCAATTCGGGTCTTCCCAGGCCGTCGTCGCGTGGACTATGACCGGCTACACGTTGGCGTTGGCGACGGTCATACCGATCACCGGGTGGGCAGCCGACCGGTTCGGCACCAAACGGCTTTTCCTGGGCTCCGTGCTGGCCTTCACGTTGGGCTCGCTACTATGTGCGTTGGCAGCAAACATGTTGCAGCTCATTGTTTTTCGGGTGGTCCAGGGGATCGGCGGCGGCATGCTGTTGCCCCTGAGTTTCATGATCTTGACCCGCGAAGCGGGCCCGCGGCGGCTGGGTCGGCTGATGTCGATCCTGAGCATCCCGATGCTGCTCGCGCCGATCGGTGGCCCGATCCTGGGCGGCTGGCTCATCGACACTTCGAGCTGGCGGTGGATCTTCTTGATCAACCTGCCGATCGGACTCGTCACCATCGCGCTCGGGGCGATCATTTTCCCCCGGGACCACCCGTCGCGTTCGGAAACCTTCGACGTCGTCGGGGTGCTGCTGCTGTCACCCGGCCTGGCCACGTTCCTGTTCGCGGTGTCGTCGATCCCGCGATGCGGCACCGTCGCCGACCGCCACGTGCTCATACCGGCCACCATCGGCCTGGCCTTGATCGCCGGGTTCGTCGCGCACGCGTGGCGCCGCGCCGATCATCCCCTCATCGATCTGCGGTTGTTTCGTAACCCGGTGCTCACCCACGCCAACGTGACGATGGTGGTATTCGCCGGCGCCTTCTTCGGGGCCGGCCTGCTGCTGCCGAGTTATTTCCAGCAGGTGCTGCATCAGACGCCGATGCAGGCGGGCCTGCGCATGATCCCCCAGGGACTCGGCGCCATGCTGACCATGCGTCTGACCGGGCCATTGGTGGACCGACGGGGGCCCGGCAAGATCGTGCTGGTCGGTATCGGGCTGATCACCGCCGGTCTGGGCACGTTCGCCGTTGGCGTGGCCAGGCAGGCGGACTACTGGCCCACGCTGCTGATCGGCCTCACAATCATGGGCCTCGGGATGGGCTGCACCATGATGCCGTTGTCTGTCGCCGCGGTGCAGGCGCTCACCCTGCACCAGATCGCCCGGGGCACGACGCTGATGAGCGTCAGCCATCAGGTGGGCGGATCGGTGGGCACGGCTTTGATGTCGATGATCCTGACCAATCAGTTCAATCGGAGCGAGAACATCGTCGCCGCGAACAAACTCGCGGCGTTGCAGCAGCAAGCCGCTGTCAGCGGGGTGCCAGTGAACCAGTCCGCGATACCGCCTCAGGCGCTGAATGCCGGCTTTTGGGACAACGTGGTGCACGACCTTTCCCGCGCCTATACGGCGGTATTTGTGATAGCCGTGGTGTTGGTGGCGTTCACGTTCATTCCGGCGTCTTTTCTGCCAAAAAAGCCGGCGAGCCAAACGGTCGCGGAATAACGCAATTCACCCCACTAAAGTCGGGCCAGCCATCGGCGTCCTGGAAGTGCCCCGCCGCCGAACGGCGTTCCCCAGCAAACGCGCATAAGCGACGATCGGCGACGGCTCAGGCACCGCACAACCAGAACGCCATACCGCTTACGCTGCGCGGTCACCCATCGAGTGGCGCCAGGCTCTTCGACCACTTGCCGAACCAGTCGACGAGCGGGCGGTCCATCACCGGCCCGACAGCCGAAACGGCCCCGGCCAGCGGGTTAGTGACCCGGGTGGAGGCAAACGCCTAAAAGCATCTGCTTGCGGGTATCGATATCGCTATGCTCGGCAACACGATGCAGAAGGCCTCTTCCGGCTTGTCCGACTCCCCGGTGTCCACCCCTGACACCGGGGATTTTGACGGCGACGCCGCCCGTACATACCCTGACAAGCTCGACATTCCCCTCCTCCGCATCGCCGGAGTTTGCGGATTGGCCTGCATCATGGCGATCCTCGACAACACCGTCGTCGCAGTCGCGCAACGCACTTTCATTGACCAATTCGGGTCTACCCAAGCCATCGTCTCGTGGACGATGGCGGGATACATGTTGGCGTTCGCCACCGTCATTCCGATAACTGGATGGGCAGCCGATCGGTTCGGCACCAAGCGGCTCTTCATGGGCTCGATAATGTCCTTCACGCTCGGCTCCCTGTTATGCGCGGTCGCGCCGAATATTCTCTTACTGATTATTTTCCGGGTCCTGCAAGGTATTGGCGGCGGCATGCTCTTGCCGCTGAGTTGGATGATCTTGACGCGCGAGGCCGGCCCGAAGCGGGTCGGTCGATTGATGGCGGTTGGGGGCATTCCGATTCTGCTCGGTCCAATCGGCGGACCGATATTGGGTGGCTGGCTAATCGACGCCTACGGCTGGAAGTGGATCTTCCTGATCAACCTGCCGATGGGCCTCGCCACCTTCGTCCTCGCGGCGATCCTGTTCACAAAAGACCGCCCGTCCCCGGCGGAAGCGCTCGACGTCACCGGCCTGCTGCTGTTGTCGCCGGGAGTCGCAATCTTCCTCTGCGGCGTTTCGTCCATTCCGGGACGTCACACGATCGCCGACCCCTATGTGTTGGTACCGGTGATCACGGGCGTCGCCTTGATAATCGCCTTCGTCCTGCACGCCTGGTACCGCTCGGATCACCCGCTCATCGACCTTCGGCTGTTCAAGAACCCGGTGGTCACCGAGGTCAACGTCACACTGCTTGTCTTTGCGGCCGCCTCGGTCGGCGCCACGCTGCTCATACCGAGTTATTTCCAGCTCGTACTGCATCAGACGCCCATGCAGGCGGGGCTCCACTTGGTCCCAGTCGGCCTCGGCGCCCTGGTAACCCTGCCGCTTGCGGGCGCTTACATGGACAGGTACGGACCGGGCAAGATAGTGCTGATCGGCCTCGTGGTGATGGTGGTGGGCCTCGGCCTCTTCACCTGGGGAGTGGCGAAGCAAGTTCACTATTCACCGACGCTGCTCGCCGGGCTGACCATCACAGGTTTGGGGGTGGGTTGCACCACGACACCGCTCTCGGCCGCGCTGATGCAGTCGCTCACCCCTCCACAGGTCGCCCGGGGGACCACACTGGTCAGTGTCAATCAGCAGCTGGGCGGTTCGATAGGAGCCGCCTTGATGGCGGTGGTGTTGACCAACCAGTTCGGCAACGACGAAACCCTGGTCGCCGCGAACAAGGTGGCCGCACTCCAGGATGAAGCCAAGAGTCGTGGGGTGCCGGTTGACCCGTCGGCCCTCCCCCGGCAGGCGTTGTCGCCCGATTTTGCCAGCCATGTGGCGCACAACCTGTCCCAGGTCTACACGTTGGTGTTTGTCCTGGCTGTCGGCTTGGTGGCGTTCACGATCATCCCCGCGGCGTTTCTGCCAAGGAAGCCGGCATTGCCGGACCGCGACGTTTCCTGACGGCCGGACCGTTTCTCGACCAGCCTCTTTGCTGCGCCGCGACTGCGTCCGCTAGGTGCTGCGGTGAGCTGATGGCTTCGCAAGCCACAACCATGCCACCACCTCGGCGTGAGCGCCGGCAAGTCCTGCAGCGTCGCGACCCGTGTCCAGCACACGGTACGCATCGACGGCTCAGCTACCCGTGGGGTTCCGGGACCGCACGACTAGCCTTGGTCGGCGTTGGCGGCGGCCAATAGCCAGGCGTATTGGAAAGCGGTCTCCTGCCACGCCTTGTAACGACCGCTGACTCCGCCGTGTCCGGCGTTCATCTGCGTCTTCAGCAGGATTGGACTGCCGTTGGCGTTGGCGTGCCGCAGTGCCGCCACCCACTTGGCGGGCTCCACGTAGTAGACCCTGGTGTCGTTCAGGGAAGTCATCGCCAGGATGGCGGGATACCGCTTGGCTTCGACGTTTTCATACGGCGAATAAGACTTCATGTATGAGTAGACGTCCTTGTCCTGCAACGGGTTTCCCCATTCGTCCCACTCGGTGACGGTGAGCGGCAAGGAAGGATCGAGGATGGTGGTGAGCGGGTCGACGAACGGGACCTGCGCGAGAATTCCGGCGAAGAGTTCCGGCGCCAGGTTGGCGACCGCCCCCATCACCAGGCCGCCCGCGCTGCCACCCAGGGCCACCAGCTGACGCGGCCGAGTGACACCCGTGTCGACCAAATGCCTTGCCGCCGCTACGAAGTCGGTAAAAGTGTTTTTCTTCTCCAGCAGCTTGCCATGCTCGTACCACGGGCGGCCCATTTCACCGCCCCCGCGGACGTGGGCGATGGCGAACACCATGCCCCGGTCCAGCAGCGACAGCCGAGCAATGGAAAAGCTGGGGTCGGTGCATATCTCGTAGGCACCGTAGCCGTACAGCAAAGCCGGTGCGGGAAATTCGATACCGGCGCGGTGCACGATGGACACGGGGATGCGGGTGCCGTCGTCGGCGATCGCCCAGTCGCGCCGCTCCACATAGTCGGCGGTGCGGTAACCGCCGAGCACGGGTTGTTCGCGCAGCAGCGTGCGTTCACCGGTGGCGAAGTCGATGTCGTATACCCGTGCCGGGACGACCAGCGACCCTGCCCTGATCCGCAGCTTGGGCGCACGCCAGTTAGGGTTGCCGGCAAGACCGGCCGACATCAGCTCGGAGTCGAACGAAATCTCCTCAGGTTCGCCGTATTCCCCGCCGGCGGCGATGTCCCACACCTGGAGCCGGGGCAACGCCTCCCGCCGGTAGCTGACCACCAGATGGCCGGCGAAGGCGTCGACGCCGTCGAGCCGCACGTCGTCGCGGTGCGGGATGAGCGTGCGCTGCTGGGCCGGGTCGCTGACCGGCGCCTCGGTCAGGGTGAAGTTGACCGCGTCCTCGTTGTGCAGAATCAGGAACCGGTCTTGGCCGCCGACCACCGCGTGTTCGACCGCGTACTCGATGCCTTCGCGCCGTGGCAGCACCACGGTGAACGGGGCATGCGGATCCGCGGCGTCCGCGTACCGGTACTCAGAGGTGATCGAGGACCCCGATGCGATGAAGACGTAGGCCTCGCTACGAGTCAGCCCGACGCCGAGCCAAAACCGTTCGTCGGCCTCGTGATACACCAGTTCCGACGGTTCGCCGGAGCCCACGCGGTAGCGCCACACCTTATCGGGGCGGTGGGCCGCATCCAGGGTCAGGTAGTACACCGTGTGGTTGTCTGCCGCCCAGGTCGCGCCCGCCCCGATGTCGGCGATCTCGTCCGGATACAGCTCGCCCGTGCGCAAGTCCTTGAAGCGCAGCGTATAACGTTCGTCGCCGACGGTGTCGACGGAGTACGCCAGGAGGTTCCCGTCCAGGCTGACGGTGGCTGCACCGAGCGCGAAGAATTCGTGGCCCTCCGCCTCGGTGTTCGAGTCGAGCAGGATCTGCTCGCCGGGCACTTCGGTGTTCTCTTCCAGGATCGGCGGATCCCAGTCATCGGGATTGCTTATCGGGCAACGACATTGAACCCGGTATTGCTTTCCCTCAAAGGTACGGGCGTAGTACCACCAGTCGCCCTGCCGAGTCGGGACCGACAGATCGGTCTCCTTGGTACGTGCCTTGATCTCGGCAAAGATCTTCTGCCGCAACGGTTCGAGACCTGCCGTCATCATGTCGACGTACTCGTTTTCCGACTCGAGGTAGGCGATGACTTCGGGGTCGGACTTGTCGCGCAGCCATTCATACGGATCGATGAAGACGTCCCCGTGATGCTCACGCCGGGTCTGCTGCCGCTTTGCGACAGGCGGCACGGGGGCTGCGGCCGAAGTCTCCGTCACGCGCCGATCCAGTCGCCAAAGCTCAAGCCGGAAATCCGTTCATAGGCGTCGATATAACGGCCGCGGGTGGCGTCGATGATTTCGTCGGGCAGCGGTGGTGGCGGTTGCGAGCCGTGGCGGTCCCAGCCCGACTCGGGGCTGGTGAGCCAGTTGCGGACGAACTGCTTGTCGAAGCTCGTCTGCACCACCCCAACCCGGTAGTCCTCGGCCGGCCAGTAGCGTGAAGAGTCCGGCGTGAAGATCTCGTCGGCCAGCAGCAGGTTACCGTCGTGGTCGGTGCCGAATTCAAACTTGGTGTCGGCGATGATGATTCCCTTCGTCAGGGCGTGATCGGCAGCCTGCACATAGGTTTGCAGCGTGCGGTCGCGCAACTGGTTGGCGCGGACCCCGCCCACCAAATCGATCACCCTGTCGAACGAGATGTTCTCGTCGTGGTCGCCCAGCGCGGCCTTTGTGGCCGGGGTGTACAGCGGCTCGGAGAACTTGCTGGCCTCGACCAGGCCGGGTGGCAGCGTGATGCCGCAGACCTTCCCGGTCGCCTGATAGTCCAGCAGTCCGGACCCGGTGAGGTAGCCACGCGCCACGCACTCCACCGGCAGCATCTCCAGCCGCCGCACCACCAGCGCGCGGCCCAGGACGTCCTCGGGGATGCGTGGGTCATCCGGTGGACCGGCCAGGTGGTTGGGCGCGTCGACCAGACCGAAGAAGAAGACGCTCATCGCGGTCAGGATCCGGCCTTTGTCCGGGATCGTGCTGTCGAGGACGTAGTCGTACGCCGAGATCCGGTCGGTCGCGACGAGCAACAGATGTTCCTCGTCGACGGAAAAGATCTCGCGGACCTTTCCGCTGGCCAGGTGCTGGTACTCGGACAGTGCGGGGCGCATCGGGTCAGCCTAACGGGCACCCGAAGGGGGGTCGCGTGTCGGGAGCTGTGCTGGGATCGAGAGTATGACCCCGCGGTTCTTGCCCTACTCCACCCGACCGGGCCGGCTGATGGCCCAACTGCTCAGCGACTTCGCCGTCGTTATGTGGACCGCTATCTGGCTGTTCGTCGGCCTGGCGGTTTACGACGCCGTATCCACCATCGCCGAGGCCGGCCGGCAGGTCGAGAGTGGCGCGCATGGCATCGCCGGAAACCTGGCGTCGGCCGGCCATGGTGCTCAGCACATCCCCTTGGTGGGTGACGCGGTCAGCCAGCCGCTGAACTCCGCCAGCCAGGCCGCGCTTGATCTGGCCGGCGCGGGCCATGACCTGGACTCGACGGCCAGCTGGCTTGCGGTCCTGCTGGCCATGGCCATCGCGGCTGTCCCGATCCTCGTCGCGGACGTGCCGTGGCTTCTCCTGCGGCTGCGGTTCTTTCGACGGAAATTGACGGTCACGGCCCTGGCCGCCACCCCGGCCGGCGAGCAACTCCTTGCCCTGCGGGCGTTGACGAACCGGCCGCCGGGCAAGCTCGCCGCTGTCAGCGCGGATCCGGTCGGTGGGTGGCGACGGGAGGATCCGCTCACCATCCGCGCCCTGGCCGCACTCGAATTACGGGCGGCCGGCATCTCGATTGGCGGCCGATAGCAGCGCGTGGCCGAGCAGCAGCAGCCCGGCCACGACCACAACGAGCCACGCCGCCAGGGCATCCCAGAAGAAGACCAGCGACACCGTCAGCAGCGATCGCTGCCCGATTTCGGCCGCCATGGCGTAGCTGGCCGCGGAATACATGCCCAGCGGGAACACGAATGCCCACCAGACGCCGGCGAACCGCAGCATGTTGGGCCGCCGGCTGATCCGGTGCAGACCGAAGTAGATCAGCGGCGGTATCCATAGGGTGGCCATCGCCCAGGTCACGACGGTCACGATACGCACGGGTGCGGCCAGCCAGGTGGGCGCCAGGGAGTGGATGTTGTCGCCGGCCAGGGTCGCAATCGCCATGCCGCCCATCAAGATCCAGGTGTCCGGCTCGAATCCGTCCCGGTCCTGTCGCTCATTGACGACCCGCCACAGGATCAGCCAGGTCATCAGTGCGTAGATGACGATGGCGGCCGCCCAGACAGCCACCGCCACCGCCAGCCACCAGCGCTCACCGGTCTGATAGGCCGCGCGGGCGATCACGATCGCCAACCCTGAGGTCCCCACGCTGCCCAGTTCCCACGCCCCATGGGCATCGTCTCGCAGCGCAACCCACCGGCGCGCGAACATGTTCCGCGCGCTCACGACGAGCAGCACCAGCCAGGAGCACAGCCCCACCGCGCCGAGCACCCGCAGCACCCACACGTTGGCCGACAAGCGGGTGTCGATCACCGCGCAAGCGGCGACGAAGGTGAAGAGCCGAAGGGTGACATCGGGGTCACTGAGGTCCCAGCGCAACGTCCGCCGCCTGCCGACAGCCGTTGTGCCCACCAGGGCGATCAGAAACACCAGCCCCAGCGAGGCAATGACGCCCAGTGCGTCGCTGATCCAGTTGTAGTTGTGGTTGCGCGCGGCGATCGACAGGATTCCGGTCGCCATCACCGCGGCGAAGACGTCCGGTGTCGGCTCGACACCGGCGCCTCGGACCCTCACCGCTCCTCGAGGAGTTCCACGATCAGGTGCCGGATGCCGGTGTGCCGATTGCTGCGAGCCCATTCGACCGGCCGGACGACCCGCACTGCGCCGAACCGGGAGAACAGCTCCTCGTAGAGCACGCGCAGTTCCAGCCGGGCCAGATTGGCGCCCAGGCAGTAGTGCACGCCTTGACCGAACCCCAAGTGCGGATTGGGCTTTCGGGTGATGTCGAATTCATCGGCGCGATCGAATGCGCCGGGGTCGCGGTTCGCCGAGCCCTCCCAGACCTGGACCTTTTGGCCGGCTTGGATCGACTGGCCGCCGAGCGTGACATCGCGCGTGGCGGTGCGTCGTTTGGACGGCGACGGCGACGTCCACCGCACGATCTCCTCGACGGCGGTCGGCAGCGCGTCGAGATCCGCACGCAGGGCGCGCAATTGCTCCGGGTGACTGGCCAGCGCCAGCAGGCCGCCGGCGACCGCGTTGCGCGTCGTCTCCGCCCCGGCGCTGAACAACAGGCTGAAGAACAGGTAGAGCTCGAGGTCCGAGAGCGACGGCGCGTCCAGGTCGTCGACCGTCGCGTTCGCGACGACCGACAGCATGTCGTCGGTCGGCTCCGCCCGCTTCGCGGCGATCAGCTGCTGACCGTAGTCGTACATCCGCGACCCGGCCTCCTCGACCGACAGCTGAGAAAGGGACGCCTTGCGCGAACCGCCGAAATCGAACTGCGGCTCGATGGCCTCGAACAGCCAATGCCGTTCGGACTCGGGCACTCCCAGCAGAATGCAGATCATCTGCATCGGCAATTCGGCGGCGATGTCGACCAGGAAGTCGAACGGTTCGCCGGGCACCACAGCATCGAGCAAGCGGCGCGCCCGCGCCCGCAGATCGTCCTCGACCAGCCGGATCATTCGCGGCGTCAGCCCGGAGCTGACGAGTCTCCGAATCTGTGAGTGGCGCGGGTCGTCCATCATGTTGAGCACCTGGCCGGCGATCGCCAGATCCTGCAGGAGCGTGCCGCCGTACGGGCGCCCGCCGCCGGTGACCGAGGAGTATGTCGTCGGTTCCTTCAGCACCTCAAGGGTTTCCGCGTACGTGGCGACGGACCAGAAGCCCTCGCCGTCGGGCGTGTTGTCGGTCGGCTCGTGCCAATACACCGGCGCCTCGCGGCGGTGGATGGCGAACAGGTCGTGCGGAAATCCGTCGGCGAAGTTGTCCAGATCGGTGAAGTCGATCCCCGCGAGCGCGCCGGCGAGGGTCACAGGATCGCGCCCGGAGCGTATTTGGCGGCGTCCGGGTAGCGGCTCACCAACGCGTCCACCAGCGCGGCGACCTCGTCCACCTGATCGCCGGCGGCGCCGATGAACGCCTTCTTGTCAGCCAGCGCGGCGTCCAGCGCGGCCCGGTCCAGCGGCAGCCGCTCGTCGGCGGCCAACCGATCCAGCAGATCGGGCTCCGCGCCGCGTTCCCGCATCGCCAGCGCCGTCGCGACCGCATGTTCGCGGATCACGTGATGCGCGGCCTCGCGGCCCATGCCGGCGCGGACCGCGGCGATGAGCACCTTGGTGGTGGCCAAGAACGGCAGGTAGCGGTCCAGCTCGCGGGCAATCACCGCCGGGTAGGCGCCGAACTCGTCGAGCACCGTCAGGAAGGTCTCGATCTGTCCGTCAATGGCAAAGAAGCTGTCCGGCAACGCAACCCGGCGCACCACCGAGCAGAACACGTCACCTTCGTTCCACTGGGCGCCCGCCAGCTCGGCGGCCATCGAGGCGTAGCCGCGCAACACGACCTGCAGCCCGTTGACCCGCTCACAACTTCGGGTGTTCATCTTGTGCGGCATCGCCGACGACCCCACCTGTCCCGGCGCGAACCCCTCGGTGACGAGCTCGTGCCCGGCCATCAGCCGGATGGTGTGGGCCATCGACGACGGCCCGGCGCCCAGCTGCACCAGACACGAGAGCACGTCGTGGTCCAGCGAACGCGGATAGACCTGGCCCACGCTGGTCAAAACGCTTGCGAAGCCGAGGAATTCGGCCACCCGTCGCTCCAGTTCGGCCAGCTTGGCAGCGTCGCCGTCCAGCAGGTCCAGCATGTCCTGGGCAGTGCCCATCGGACCCTTGATGCCGCGCAGCGGGTACCGGTCGATCAACTCGCGCAGTCGGGTCAGCGCGATCAGCGTCTCTTGCGCGGCAGAGGCGAACCGCTTGCCCAGCGTGGTGGCCTGCGCGGCGACGTTGTGGCTGCGTCCGGTCATCACCAGATCGCGGTAGGCCACCGCCCGCTCGGCGAGTCGCGCCGCCACCGCGACGCCGTGGGAGAACACCAGCTCCAGCGACCGCCGGATCTGGAGCTGCTCCACGTTCTCGGTCAGGTCGCGGCTGGTCATCCCCTTGTGCACGTGCTCGTGGCCGGCCAGCGCGTTGAATTCCTCGATCCGGGCCTTGACGTCGTGGCGCAGCGCCCGCTCGCGGTCGGCGATCGAGGCCAGATCGACGTCCTCGAGCACCCGCTCGTAGTCGGCGATCGCGTCCTGCGGGACGTCGACACCCAGCTCCGCCTGCGCCCGCAGCACCGCCAGCCACAGCCGGCGTTCCGCGACGACCTTGGCCTCCGGCGACCAGATCGCGACCATTTCCGCGCTGGCGTACCGGGTGGCCAGGACATTCGGAATGCTCACAGACATAGAGCTTACGATCGGCCCGACCCGCCAGCCGGGTTGCGGTCACATTGGCCACACCAGCCTCCGTCGCGGCCCGGCCCACCGAGTGCCCGCCTCCGAGCGACAACAAGCGGCGATCGCCCACCGCCGGCCGAATTGTCGCTGCGAGGCGGGCACCTCGACCGATCCTCCCGAGGCGGTGACCCCTGTGGCCCGTGTGACGGGCTGCGGCCCCATACTGGGCGGGATGTACTTCGCCGGTGTCGATCTGGCCTGGGCCGGGCGCAACCCGACGGGGGTGGCGGTCGTCGACGCCGGAGGCCACCTCGTGCACATCGGCGCCGCAGGCGACGACGTCACCGTGCTCGCCGCGTTGTCGCCATACGTGCGTGGACATTGCGTCGTCGCCTTCGACGCGCCGCTGGTGGTGACGAACCCGACCGGCCAGCGTCCCGCCGAAGCGGCGCTCAACCGCGACTTCCGCAGGTTCGAAGCCGGCGCCCATCCGGCCAACACCGCGAAACCGGAGTTCGCCGACGGACCGCGCGCGGCCCGATTGGCCAACGCACTCGGACTGGACATGGACCCGCGCTCGTCGGCGCCGCGCCGCGCCATCGAGGTCTATCCGCATCCGGCGACGGTGGTGCTGTTCCGGTTGGCGCGAACGCTCAAGTACAAGGCCAAGCCCGGCCGCGACGTCGACCAGCTCAGATCCGAGCTGCTCCTGCTGATGGACGGCATCGAGAGGCTTGCGCACGCCGCGGTGCCGTTAGAGGTGATGGGCCACGACGATTGGGGCCGGCTGCGCAGGGGCGTAACCACCGCCCGGCGCAAAGCCGAGCTGCGCCGGGCCGAGGATCCGATCGACGCCGTCGTGTGCGCCTACGTGGCCTTGTACGCACAACGCCGCCCGGCGGATGTGACGATCTACGGCGACTTCGCCACCGGGTACATCGTGACGCCATCGCTGCCCGCCGACCGCACGGGCCGCTGATCGATCGGCGCCAGCACGTCGATGAGGTCGACCACCGTAGCCAGCGCCGCCGCGCGAGGATCGCGACCTTCGACCAAGGCTGAGACCACGGAACCGTCGACCGCACAGATCAGCGTGCACACCAGCTCGATGTGCACCGTCCGGCCCGATCGCTCGATGGCCTCGGCCACGGCCTCGGCGCGCTGCCGCAGACTGCGACGCATGGTCTCGCGCAACGCGGGCAGGCGGGTGCAGGCGATGTGCCGCTCGTAGCGCGAGATCAATTGGTCGCTGAGTCCCGGGCTGGACACGTCGCCGACGAGCAGGTCGACCAACACCTCGGCGATGGTTTCGGGACCGCGACGCCGACGGGAAAGTGCGGTAACCCGCGACCGCAGCTGCGCCACCTCGATCATCGCGATGTGTTCGACGGCGCGCGCAATCAAATCGTCAAGGGACGAGAAGTAATACGTCGTCGACGCCAACGGGAGTCCGGCGCGCCGAGCGACAGCGCGGTGCCGCACGGCCTCGAAACCGCCCTCGGCAAGCAGCTCGGCGGCGGCGCTGACGAGCGCATACCGTCGACGTTCTCCCTTGGGAGTAACTGCTGCCGTCACGAGTAGCCATCGTGCCAGTCAAAGTGGTACTGCATTGCCATTTCCGCCAAACGGCCCGCTAAACGAACATGGCATGATGGCCCGCATGTCCGACCTGAGCCGCCGCGCCCTGCTGGGCCTCGGAGCCAGCGCGGCCGCGGGCGCAGCCGGCACTTATGCCCTCGACATCCTGTTCAAGCCCCGACCGTCCCAGGCCATGCCGCTGTCGCCCGCGGGCACCCAGGCGCCGCTGGCGCCGCCACCTCCTCCGCCTCTCGAACCGGCGCCGCCGGGTCAGGCCGCGCCCACCATGGTGACCGGTTCCTTCGTTTCGGCGGCACGCGGCGGAATCAACACCAACTGGGCCATCGCGCGTCCGCCCGGCCAGACCAAGGCCCTGCGACCAGTGATCGCGCTGCACGGCAAAGGCAGTGATGCGTCGACCGTGATGGCCGGCGGCGTCGAACAAGGTCTGGCGCAGGCCGTCAACGCGGGGCTGCCGCCCTTTGCGGTGGTTGCCGTGGACGGCGGGGGCAGCTATTGGCACAAGCGGGCCTCCGGCGAGGACAGCGGGGCCATGGTGCTCGACGAGCTCATACCCATGCTGGGCACCCAGGGCCTGGACACCTCCCGGGTGGCGTTCCTGGGCTGGTCGATGGGCGGCTACGGCGCGTTGCTGCTCGGCGGCCGGCTGGGTCCCGCGCGCACAGCGGCCATTTGCGCGGTCAGTCCCGCACTTTGGCTGTCCTCCGGCGCGGCTGCCCCCGGCGCGTTCGACGGGTCCGACGACTTCGCGGCGAACTCGGTGTTCGGAATGCCGGCGCTGGCGTCGATTCCCATTCGGGTCGATTGCGGTGACAGCGATCCGTTCTACGGTGCCACCAAGCAGTTCATCGCTCAACTGCCCCATCCGCCGGCGGGCGGCTTCTCACCCGGCGGGCACAACGCGGAGTTCTGGAGTTCGCAACTGCCGGCCGAGCTCACCTGGATGGCGCCGCTGTTGACGGCCTGAGGCCGGTTGTCGTGGGCCCGCGTCACGTCAGTCACTGCCGCACCAGCAGACGGGCCGTCGGCGAATCGCGAATGAAATATCGCATGCGCTATCAAATTCGGGACGAGCGCAATGCCTTTCGCAGGCGGGACTTCCGTTGGGTCCGCTCGATACCTCGTGCGACGATCGCAAGGTGACCGCACCATTCGACTGGGATCTCCCTTACGCCTGGCCGCGAAAGCCCATCCTGGCGGAGAACGTTGTGTGCACGTCACAACCGCTGGCCGCCCAAGCGGGCCTTCGGATGCTGGCCGAGGGCGGAAGCGCGGTGGACGCGGCCGTCGCCACCGCCATCGCCCTGACGATCGTGGAGCCGGTATCCAACGGCATCGGCTCGGACGCCTTCGCCATCGTCTGGGACGGCCGGCGATTGCACGGGCTGAACGCGTCGGGCCGCTCGCCCGCGGCCTGGACCCCGGAATACTTCGGCGGCAAGGCCGTTCCGGCGCTCGGCTGGAACGCGGTGACCGTGCCCGGCGCGGTGTCGGCGTGGACGGAACTACATGACCGGTTCGGCAGGCTTCCGTTCGAAAGGCTCTTTGAGCCCGCAATCGACTACGCGCGCAAGGGTTTCCTGGTCTCGCCCACGGTTGCCGACCAGTGGGCGGCCCAAGTGCCACTCTTCGAAAAGCAGCCCGGTTTCGCCGAGGCGTTCATGCCAGCCGGGCGGGCACCGAAACCCGGCGAGGTGTTCAGGTTTCCCGAGCAGGCCGCCACGCTGGAGAAGATCGCCGCGACCAACGGTGAGGCGTTCTACCGCGGGGAGCTGGCCGAGCGACTCGAGGCGCACGCGCTTGCCAACGGCGGCGTGATGCGGACCAGCGACCTGACGGCTCACCGAGCCGACTGGGTGGGCACCATCAGCGGAACCTACCGCGGGTACACCGTTCACGAGATCCCGCCCAATGGGCAGGGCATCGTGGCGCTGATCGCGCTCGGGATCCTCCAGCACTTCGACATGTCTTCGCTGCCAGTCGATTCGGCCGAGAGTTTGCACCTGCAAATCGAAGCGCTCAAGCTGGCGTTTGCGGACGCGCAGGCATACGTCTGCGACATCGACCACATGCGGGTCCCGCCAGAGCACCTGTTGGACGCGGAGTATCTGAGGCAGCGGGCCGGCCTGATCGACCGCCGTCAGGCGAAGCCGGCGTCGGCGGGCACTCCCCGCGGCGGCACCGTGTACCTCACCGCCGCCGATGCTGCGGGGATGATGGTGTCGATGATCCAGTCGAACTACATGGGATTCGGGTCTGGGGTGGTGGTGCCGGGAACCGGCGTCTCGTTGCAGAACCGCGGAGCGGGTTTCGTTGCGGATCAAGGTCATCCGAATCAGGTCGGGCCGAATAAGCGACCCTTCCAGACGATCATCCCGGGCTTCGTCACCAAGGACGGCGCGCCGATGATGAGCTTCGGAGTGATGGGCGGGCCGATGCAGCCCCAGGGGCAGGTGCAGGTCGTGGTCCGCATCGCCGACTATGGCCAAAATCCGCAGGCGGCTTGCGACGGTCCCCGGTTTCGCTGGGTGCAGGGCATGCAGATCAGCTGCGAACCGGGATTTCCCACGTCGACCCTCGACGGATTGCGTCGCCGCGGGCACGACCTGCTCGGGGTCGACGACTACAACCAGTTCGGCAGCTGCCAGGCGATCTGGCGGCTCAACGGCGGATATCTCGCCGTCAGCGATCCCCGCCGAGACGGCCAAGCCGCGGGTTACTGAACGCTGATCTTGCCTTCAGCGGCCAGCAGCGCGATATCACCACGAAAGTGGCTGCCGGGCAGTCGAATCGACCCCATCAGCTCATACGCCTGCGCACGCGCGGCGGCAAGGTCGGGGCCGGTGCCCACCACCGACAGCACCCGACCGCCCGAGGAGACGACCTCTCCGTCGTCGCGGCGCGCCGTACCCGCGTGCAGCACTCCCTCGGTTTCCGAGCCCGCGACCACGTCGCCGACGCGGGGACGGCCGGGATAGTTCTCGGCCGCCAATACCACCGTGACGGCCGCACCCTGCTCCCAGCGCAACTCACCGAAGTCGGCGAGCTTGCCGGTACCCGCGGCGTACAGCAGCTGGCCGAGCGGTGAACCCAACAATGCCAGCACAGCCTGGGTCTCGGGATCACCGAAACGGCAGTTGAATTCGACCACCGCCGGTCCCTTGCCGGTGATCGCCAGCCCGACGTACAGCAAACCGCAGAATGGGCAGCCCCGCCGAACCATCTCAGCCGCAACGGGTTCGACGATGTTGGTGACGATGTCGCGGTACAGGTCGTCGGGAAGCCACGGCACCGGCGCATAGGCACCCATGCCGCCGGTGTTGGGGCCGGTGTCGCCGTCGCCGACACGCTTGAAGTCCTGCGCGGGCAGCAGCGGCACCACGGTTTCACCGTCGACGACGCAGAACAGCGACACCTCGGGCCCGTCCAGGAACGACTCGAGCAGCACCGGGTGCCCCGCCTCGAGCAGCCCGGCGGCGTGCGCGCGCGCGACACCGCGATCCGCGGTCACCACGACGCCCTTGCCGGCGGCCAGCCGGTCGTCCTTGACCACCCAGGCCGGGTCGCCCGCAGGAGGCCCGAACCGGTCCAGTGCGGCATCCAAATGGGCGGGGCTGTCAACGGTTTCGCTGGTCGCGGTGCGCACGCCGGCAGCGGCCATGACCTCCTTGGCGAACGCCTTGGACCCTTCGATGCGCGCGGCGTCCTTACTGGGCCCGAAGCAGACGATGCCGGCCGTTCGCAGGGCGTCGGCCACGCCCAACACCAGCGGGACCTCCGGGCCGATGACCACCAGGTCGGCCCGGACCTCCCGCGCCAGGGCGACGACGTCGGAACCCGACGTGATGTCCACGTCGTGCTGCTCGGCGACCCGGGCGGTGCCGGCGTTGCCGGGGGCGACAAACAGCTCCGTGACCTGCGGGTCTTTCCGAAGCGCCAGCAGCAGCGCATGCTCACGGGCACCCGAACCGATCACCAGGACTCGCACGACACGTCAGACTAGCCGGGGCAAACGCCAAACGCCTACGGCACCCGCGTTCACAGAATCTTTTCGAGCAGATTTTTGAGGTCTTTCCGCTGCGCGACGGTGAGGCGTCCGAGACGCTTGTCGAACTCCGCGGACAGCAGCGCCAGCCCGTCCGTGGCGGCTTTGCGCCCGGCCGGGGTGAGTAAGAGCCGATGGCGCCGCAGGTCGCTGGCGTCGATCTGGCGCCGCACGAAGCCCGCGGCCTCAAGCCGTTTGAGGTAAACCGTGATCGTCGCCTTGGGCATGCTCAACGCCGCAGCGAGTTCGGCCGGATAGGGGTGCTCGTCGATCTCCGCAAGCAGGAAGAGCTCCTTGGATTCGAGCCCCAGCGCGCAGATGTCGGCCTCGGCGCACGAGATGACCGACAGCAGCACCCGATAGTTCAACGACCAGATCTTGGCCGCGTCGACCGCTGGCACCGACTTGCCAGATCGTTCAGACATAAACTAGTTTAGGAATGAACAAACACATAATCGAACAATTTACCAGAAAGTGGCCACCATGCCTCTGGATCAGTACGTGACACTCGGACGCTCCGGCCTGCGCGTCAGCCCCCTGTGTCTGGGCGCCATGACATTCGGCGAGGACCTCGGCTGGGGCACCAGTGTCGAGGAGTCTCAACAGATCATCGATCGATACACCGACCTCGGTGGCAACTTCATCGACACGGCCAACTTCTACACCCGAAGCCACTCCGAGAAGATCATCGGTGACCACATCGGGCGCGACGCCTGTCGCCGCGATCGCCTGGTGATCGCGACCAAGTTCAGCGGCAACCTGTATCCGGGAGATCCCAACGGCGGCGGCTCGGGCCGCAAGTCGCTGATCAACGCCTGCGAAAACTCGCTGCGGCGTCTGCAAACCGACTACATCGACCTGTACTGGCTGCACATCTGGGATGCCAACACACCCATCGACGAGACGATGGCGGCACTCGACGATCTCGTCCGCGCCGGCAAGGTCCGCTACATCGGCGTCTCGGACACCCCGGCGTGGAAGATCGCCCAGGCCAACCTCATCGCCCGGTTCCGCGGCTGGTCGAGCTTCGTCGGCCTGCAGGTCGAGTACTCACTGCTGGAGCGCTCCATCGAACAGGAACTGGTTCCGATGGCGTCCGAATTCGGCCTCGGCATCACACCGTGGTCGCCGCTCAAGGGCGGCGCGCTGAGCGGCAAGTACACCCGGGCCAGCGCCGGCCGGCAGGACTCCGGCCGCGGCGCGATGGTCGACGCCTTCCTCGACGACAAGACCTACGCCGTTGTCGACGAACTCGAGCTCATCGCCAAGGCCCACCAGACGAGCGTCGCCAGCGTGGCGCTGGCCTGGGTGCGCGCGCAGCCTGGCGTCTCGTCCGTCATCATCGGGGCGCGCAGGCTCTCGCAGCTCAACGACAACGTCCTCGCCGTCGACGTGGGCCTCGGCGCCGACGAACTGGCGCGGCTCGACGAGCTGACCAAGCCGAAGTTCGGGTTTCCGAACAACATGCTGGAGATGGCGCCGGGCATTCTCAACGGCGGGACGTCGGTCAACGGCGTCTCCGGACCGATTTCCGAGTACGTGATGCCCGAAGGCGGGCGGCCATACTGATTGACCGTCAGCCGAGTGCCTCATAGATCAGCCGGGTGTATTTCCGCGTCCGATCGGTTCCGCCCGATGTGACTTGTCCCATCTTGTTCATCACATAGGCGAACGTGGTGCGGCGGTCGACGTTCATCACCACCATGGAGCCGCCCCAACCGCCCCAGTAGCAGGTCCTCTCGTCGGGGATGTCGGGCACCGCCTCCGGATGGGGGAGGGCAAACCCGATGCCCCACCGTGCCGGCATGGCCAGCACCAGATCGGTGCGGTTGGCCTGCTCCTCGAAGATCAGGTCGATGGTGTCGGATCGCAGGAACCGTACGCCATTGATCGTGCCGCCCAACGAAATCGGGGACAGGGCGCGGACCAGCGAACGCGCGTTGGCGTGTCCGTTGGCCGATCCGATCTCCGCTCGGCGCCACGCCGTCGTCTCGGCTGCCAGCGCGGTCTCCGCGGCGGGCGGGATCGCGGCGAACGTCTTATACATCGGATGGTCATGGGGGACCGCGTCGAGCGGCACGTCCAGCGGAGGCGGCGGGACCAGTTCGGCGATTCTGTGGTCGTCTTCGGGCCGGGCGCCGATCTGCAGGTCAGCGCCGAGCGGCTCGGCGATCTCCTGTCGCACAAAGTGTTTCAGAGTCATGCCGGTGGTTCGGCGGACCAGTTCGCCGACGAGGTGCCCAATGGTCACCGCGTGGTATCCCGACGCGGTGCCGGGTGGCCACCACGGCGCCTGGCCGGCAAGCTGAGAAGTGGCTTTTCCCCAGTCGTAGACGTCCTCCAGGGCGAAGGGGGGCTCCCAGCCGGACATCCCGGAGGTGTGGCTGAGGATGTGGCGCACCTCGATGTCCTGCTTGCCGTTCGCGGCGAACTCGGGCCAGTACTTTGCGACCGGGGCGAACGGGTCGAGCAGGCCGCGGTCGATCAGCATCAGCGCCGCCAGCGCGGTCACGTTCTTGGTGCTGGAAAAAACGTTGACGATGGTGTTTTCCGACCATTCGCGGGTTCTGGCCCTGTCGGCATGCCCGCCCCAGATGTCCACGACGACGTCGCCGCCGACATCGATGGCGATCGCGGCGCCGAGTTCGCCGCCGGTGCTGACTTCGTCGGCCAGCGCGGCGACGAGATCCTCGAAACGGCTGTCGTAGTGGCCGTGCAGCACGCCCGTCGTGAAGTTGGCGTCGATCGAGTCGCGGTTGCCGGCAAGACCGGTCTGGCTGTTCATCTGTACCTCCTTGAGTCCGAGGAACCAAGTGTGCGATGACGGCCGGCGAAGAACATTGGTCAAGGCGCGTAGATCCTCCGCGGACGCGGCCGAGCGGACGTATAGGCCATTCTGCTGATGTTTGCCGCGTCTGATCGACGCACGCTGGCTAACATGACTGAGACCGAGCGGTGCGCGGACACGCTGCGTTTGAACTGGAGCGATTTGGGGTTGAGCGAGCTCCCGACGGGAACCGTGACGTTGCTGCTGGCCGACGTCGAGGGCTCGACGCGGTTATGGCAGACCCAGCCCGATGAAATGCGCGCCGCCGTCACGCGGCTGGACCAGGCGGTGTCGGACCTGGTGACCGAGCACAACGGGGTCCGCCCGGTCGAACAGGGTGAGGGCGACAGCTTCGTGGTCGCCTTCGCCCGGGCGAGCGACGCGGCCGGGTTTGCGCTCGGTCTGCAACTGACGGCACTTGCGCCGATCCATCTGCGAATCGGACTGCATACCGGCGAGGTCCAACTGCGCGACGAGGCAAATTACATCGGACCGACGATAAACCGCGCCGCGCGGCTGCGCGACCTGGCTCACGGCGGCCAGACGGTCCTATCGGCCACGACAAGCGACCTGCTCGCCGACGGGCTGCCTCCCGACGCGTGGATGCTTGAGCTGGGCACCCACCCGCTGCGGGATCTGCCGCGGCCCGAACGGGTGACGCAGCTTTGTCACGCCGACCTCCGCAACGACTTTCCGCCGCTCCGCTCGACGAAACACACAGGGCGCTTGAATCTTCCGCCGCAATTCACCAGTTTCGTCGGCCGCGGCGCCGAGGTCGAGGCCGTGCGACGGATCATCACCGACGGAAGGTTGGTGACGCTCACGGGCGCCGGCGGCGTGGGAAAGACCCGGCTGGCGGTGCAGATTGCGGACCGGCTCGATGACGATTTCGAAGACGGGGTGTGGTACGTCGACCTGGCGCCCATCGCCGATTCCGGCGTTGTCCCGGTCACGGTGACGCGAGCGTTGGGGCTGCCCGACCAGGCGGGGCGTTCGACAATCGACACGCTCACACGTTTCGTAGCCGGCCGGCGCATGCTCGTCCTCCTCGACAATTGCGAGCACCTGATCGACGCCTGCGCCTCGCTCTCGGTCGCGCTGTTGGCGGCTTGCCCGGGCGTGACCATCCTCGCGACAAGCCGTGAACCGCTGCGGGTGGCCGGCGAGGTCGCGTGGGCGGTGCCCTCACTGACCCTGGCTGACGAGGCGGTGACCCTCTTTTCCGACCGCGCCCGCCACGTCCGGCCCGATTTTACTGTGACCAAGGATAATTCGGAAACGGTCATCGAGATCTGCCGGCGTCTCGATGGAATCCCGCTGGCGATAGAGCTGGCCGCCGCGCGGGTTCGGGCACTGTCGTTGGAGCAGATTCTCGACAGCTTGCGCAACCGCTTTCGGCTCCTGACCGGCGGTTCGCGAACAGCCGTACGCCGCCAGCAGACGTTGCGGGCCTCGGTCGACTGGTCGCACGCGCTACTGACCGAACCCGAACGAGTCCTGTTCCGCCGCGTCGCAGTGTTCATGGGCGGTTTCGATCTCGATGCGGCCCAGGAGGTTTGCGGCGAAAGTGACGTCGAGCGGTATCAGACACTCGACCAGCTCACACTGTTGATCGAAAAGTCCCTCGTGGTGGCCGAGGATACGCACTGCGGCGCGCGTTACCGAATGCTGGAGACGATTCGCCAGTACGCCCTGGAGAAGCTCGGCGAGTCCGGTGAGGCCGACGCCGTGCGCGGTCGCCACCGCGACCACTACGTTGCGCTGGCAGCAGAGCTCGACGTGCCGGGGCGCACCGCTCATCAGAGCCGCATCGAGCAGGCCGCCATCGAGATGGACAACCTGCGCGCGGCATTCGCGTGGTGCCGGGAAAACGCCGAGATCTCGCAGGCGTTGCGGCTAGCCTCGGTCTTACAACCGCTTTGGACCACTCGCGGCCGTTTGCGGGAGGGCACAGCCTGGTTCGACGTGGCGCTGGCGGACGCGACCGCGCACGACGTGGAGGTGCCGCTCCCCGTCCGCGCCCGGGCGCTCGCGGACAAAGCGATACTCGAGGGCGCGCAGACCATCCACGACAACATGGACATGGCGTTGGAAGCTCTGGCGCTCGCCCGTGAGATCGACGACCCGGCGTTGGTGGTTCGCGCGCTTGCAGGTTGCGGAATCATCGCCGCCTACGATGCGGCCGTTGCCGGCTCGTACTTCGACGAAGCGCTCGGCCTCGCTCGCACCGTGGGAGATGACTGGAGTTTGAACCAGATCCTCGCGTTCCAGGCCTTCGCGGCCGTCACGGGCAAGGGGGATCCGGTCGCGGCACGCGCGGCCGGTGAAGAAGGCCGTGACATCGCTGACGCGATCGGCGACGGCTACGCCTCTCGCGGGTGCCGGTGGTGTATCGGTTTGGCGCAGTGGTGGGAGGGAGATCTGGTGGGCGCCATTGCACAATTCCGGGCGCTGGTTGCCGAGTCGGACACGGCCCACGACGAAACGTGGAAGATGGCCAGCCTCGTCAGCCTGGGCCACATGCTCGCCTACACCGGTGACACGAGCGCGGCGCGGGTGGCCGCGAATGCAGCCGTTGAAGCCGCCACAGACCTCGGACCCTTCAACCAGGGCTACGCGTACGCCGCGCTGGCCGTCGCGATGGTCGCCGCGGGGGATGTGGACGCATCGGCCCGCGCCGGCGAGGCGGCATGGCAGCGGCTGAAGGTCCAGCCTGAACTCGCTGTCGTCAACGTCATTCCGCTGGCGGAAATCTCGCTCGCACAGGGGGATCTGACATCGGCGCGCCGCTGCGCCGTCGACGCCGTTGCCGTCGCCCCGGGGGTTCATCGGGTGCTCGCCCTGGTGAAGCGTGCGCGGGTCGCGATCGCCCAACGAGACTGGGAGCAAGCGGAACGCGACGCCCACGGCGCGCTTGCCGGAGCGGTCGACCACAAGGCGTACTTCGTCCTTCCTGACGTCATGGAATGCCTGGCCACCCTCGCGGTGGGCGCAGGCGCGAACCGAGAAGCCGCGCGGCTGTTGGGAGCGGCAACCTCAGAACGAGAACGAACCGGGCATGTGCGATTCAAGATTCACGACGCCGCACATGACGCCGCCGTCGCGGCCCTGCGCGACGCGTTGGGAGACGACGAATTCCACCGGGCTCGGGCCGAAGGAGAGGCCCTGTCCACGGAGGAAGCGATCGCCTATGCGCGGCGCGGCCGCGGTGAACGCAAGCGACCCGCAACGGGCTGGGCGTCACTGACCCCCGCGGAGATCAACGTGGTCAGGCTGGTCAGCGAGGGACTGCAGAACAAGGACATCGCCGCACGCCTTTTCGTCTCGGCGCGCACCGTGCAGGCACATCTCAGCCACGTCTATTCGAAGCTCGGCATCAGCTCGAGAGTCCAGCTGGCACAGGAGGCTTCGCGGCACGCCTAGTCAGTCCTTGTCGCCGGAGTGCATCTTCAACGCGGCGTCCACGTTGGCCTTCTTGTCCTCCCCCGCCCCTTTGGCCGCGGCCTTCCTGCGCTTGGCGACGACGGCGTCGACGGCGCCGTTGAGCGCGGAACCCAGCGGGAACCCGAGATAGTGGGTGAGGAAGACGGCCATCTCCTTCAACTCGGCTTCGGTGAGCTCCCCGTTGAGCAGCGCGGCGTTGATCTGAATCTCGGCCAGGTCGCGGTTTCCGACAGCGGTCACGGCGGTCAATGTCATGATGCGCTTGTCGCGCATCGACAATCCCGGTCGCGTCCAGATGCTGCCGAACAGGTGGTCGACGGTCAGGTCAAAATACGCGTCGCCCTCGATGTTGGGCATTTCCCAGCCGTAAACCTCGTTCATCTTCTCGAGGCCCTTGCGGCGAAGTTCGTCCATCACGCCTCTTTCTCTGTGTGTGGCAGCCCGAGGCCAGCCGCCAGCCCCTCGTACGCCAGCCTGGCCAGGGGCAGGTCGACCGACACCGCCTCGCCCAACGCCAACGCCAGGCTCAGGTCCTTTTCCCCCAGACCACGGGTGTGCATGAACGGCTGATACAGAAAGTGTTCCGGCCGAAGGTCATTCATGTCGTCGCGGACCATGATCGCGCCCGGCCCGCCGGTGAGGGCATCGGTGTGCCGCACCACCCGGCCCAGCGCCTGCAGATCCAGGCCCGCGGCCTCGGCCAGGTTCATGGCCTCACACGCCGCGACGTACGACGTGAACGTCAACATGTTGCGGGCCAGCTTCATTCGCGTCCCCGCGCCCGGCTCGCCGGCGTGGATGACGACCGTCGCCCAGTGCTTGAACGCCGGCTTGATCCGCTCGTACACCTCGCGATCGGCCCCGACCATCGTCGCCAGCTCGCCTTTCGCGGCGGCGGCCGTACCGCCGCTGACGGGTGCGTCCACGACGTGAATGCCCTGCGGTCTGAGTTCGGCCGCCAGTTCCGCGGCCGTGGTGTCGCAGATGGTCGAGTGGATCGCGATTACCGTGCCAGCCTTGGCGTGGGCCGCCAGCTCGGCGACGACCTCACGTACCTGGTCGTCGTTGAGCACGGTGACGTGGACGATGTCGGCGGACGCGACGTCGGCGACACTGTCGGCCAGGCCGGCGCCCTTCTCCGCCAGCGGTGTCATCGCATCCGTCCGGATGTCGTAAACCGTCACCCCGCCCGGCCACTCGGTCATCTTTGTGGCCATCGGGGTGCCCATGTTGCCCAGACCGATGTAACCCAGCTTGTAGTGATCACTCATGACCGGATGATCTGCCCGCCGTCGACGTTGAAGATCTGCCCCGTGATCCACGATGCCTCGTCGGACAGCAGGAAGAGGCACATCCCGACCAGATCCTCGGGAGTTCCCATGCGTGACAGGGGAAGACCCTTGACGATGTCGGCGACCATCTCCTGCGGGGTGGTCGTCCGATTCGCCTCGGTGTCGATGGGGCCGGGCGCAATCGCGTTGATCCGGATGTTCTGGCCGCCCAGCTCGCGGGAGAGCTGTTGCGTCAGACCGTTCACCCCGGCCTTGGCCAGGCCGTAGTAGTTCGAGTACAACCACGCCGCCGTGGACGACTGGTTCACGATCGCCCCACCGCCGCGCTTGGCCATCTTCTTGTAGACGGCGCGCGTGCACCACAACGCGCCGTCGAGGTTGACGCTCATGAACTTCTTGTAGTACTCGGGGTCGATGGTGAGCAGGAAGTCCAGCTTCATGCCGCCGAAGATCGCCGCGTTGTTGACCAGGTAGTCGATGCCCCCGAATTCCGCCAGCGTGCGATCCGCCATCGCCTTGGCCGACGCCGGGTCGGACACGTCGACCGGGATGCTGATCGCCGTGCCGCCGTCGGCGGAGATCTGCTTGGCCACCCCCTCGGCCGCCTCCGCATTGATGTCGGCGACTACCACCGCCGCGCCCTCGCGCGCGAGCGCCTCGGCGTAGGCCTGGCCGATGCCGCCGCCGGACCCGGTGACGATGCCGACCTTGTTCTCAAACCGCATGCTGTCTAGCTCCTCTGGTCAGATCGCCGTCGCGATGGTCTTCAGTTCCAGGTATTCCTCGAAACCGGCCAGACCCATCTCGCGACCGTTTCCGGACTGCTTGTAGCCGCCGAAGGGCGCGTCGGCCGAGTACCACACCCCGCCATTGACATTGATGGTGCCCGCGCGGACCCGCGCGGCGACCCGCGCCGCCCTATCCGGGTCGGCGCCGAATACGGTGCCCGACAACCCATATGGCGAATCGTTGGCAATGCGGACGGCGTCGTCGTCGCCGTCGTGTGGAATCACCGTCAGGACGGGCCCGAAGATCTCCTCGCGTGCGCAGCGCGCGTCGTTGCCCAGTCCCGCGATCACCGTGGGCTCAATGAAGAAGCCGACTTCGAGGTCGGCCGGCCGGCCGCCACCGCAGGCGAACGTCCCGCCCTCGGCGATGGCCGAGTCGAGGTAGCCCTGGATCCGGTCCCGCTGGCGCGCCGAAATCACTGGACCGCAGATGGTTCCGGGATCGGTGGGGTCACCCGCCTTGATGCCACCCATTGTGGCGGCCGCGATGGCGACGGCCTCGTCATACTTCGCGCGCGGCACCACCAACCGGGTGGTGATCGCGCACCCCTGCCCGGCGTGCATGCACACCGAGAATCCGGCCATCCCCACCGCGCCACTCAAGTCGGCGTCGTCGAGGACGATGAACGCCGACTTGCCGCCCAGCTCGAGGAACACCTTCTTGATGGTCGCGGCGCCGTCGGCCATCACGCTGCGGCCCGTGGCGGTCGACCCGGTGAACGAAACCATGTCCACCCGAGGGTCTTTGGCCAGCAGCGCACCAACGCCGTGGTCGCTGGACGTCACGATGTTGATCACACCGGGTGGAAAGTCGGTGTGGTCGGCGATGAGTTCCCCGAGCACGGCGGCACACCAAGGGGTGTCGGGCGCCGGCTTCAGGACGACGGTATTACCGGCGGCCAGCGCGGGCCCGATCTTGGCGAGGTTGATCTGATGGGGGAAATTCCACGGGGTGATGGCTCCGACGACGCCGACGGCCTCACGGGCGATGGTGCGGCGAGTGGGGATACCCATCGGCGACGCATCGCCGAGATCCTGGTTGTACTCGTAGGATTCGGCGGTGTCGGCCGCGAACGCGAGATCGTTGACCGGACCCTCCAGCTGGGCGATGCTCGTGAGCATTCGCGGCGCGCCGACCTCGGCAATGGTCAGGTCGCGCAGCTCTTCGAGGTGCTGCTGCATCGCCGCGCGCAGCTGCCGCACGCACCGCACCCTCAGTTCGGTGTCGCGCGACCAGTCCGTCTCGTCAAAGGCGCGCCGAGCGGCGTCGATGGCACGGGCCATGTCGTCGGCGTCGGCGTCGGCCGCCGCCCCCAGGACTTCCTCGGTCGCCGGATTGATCGTCGGGAAAGTGCCGGCGCTGCCGGGCGACATCTTGCCGTCGATGAAAAGTGTGCTCACGCCGTCGGCCAGCAAGGCCATCTCCCGCTCCCGTCTGTGCGGCAATCGCGCATGCGAACCAAGTGGACAGTTGTCCGATATCGTCCGATCGAACCATAGCTGCCGCGCCATCCACGGTGCAAGGGCCGATCTCGATGCCGGCGGTTGCCGGGCGAAAAATGCCACATTAACGGGCATCTTTGCCGATCAGGCTTGCTTCCGGTCTCGTCCGTCCGATAGCTTGGACATGTGTCCAGCGATGCACTGGTGACGATCACGTCTCAGGCCGAACACCAGAGCGGTCCGCCGGCGCGCAACCGCCGCCAAGAGGAGACGTTCCGCAAGGTGCTGGCGGCCGGCATCGAGACGCTGCGGGAGAAGTCGTACGCGGACCTCACGGTCCGCGCGGTCGCGGCTCGCGCCAAGGTCGCCCCCGCCACCGCCTACACGTACTTCTCTTCGAAGAACCACCTGATCGCCGAGGTCTACCTCGACCTGGTGCGGCAGGTCCCCTATTTCACCGACGTCAACGAACCGATGCCCAACCGGGTCGAGCAGGTGTTGCGCCACCTGGCCCTGGTGGTCGCCGACGAACCCGAGGTCAGCGCCGCATGCACGACTGCGTTGCTCAGCGGCGGCGCAGAGCCCGCGGTGGCCGCCGCGCGCGACCGGATCGGCGCGGAGATCCACCGCAGAATCACGTCCGCCATGGGCCCCGACGCCGATCCCACCGCCGTTTCCGCGCTGGAGATGTCGTTCTTCGGGGCGCTGGTGCAGGCCGGCAGCGGCGAATTCACCTACCGCGAGATCGCCGACCGGCTGGCCTACGTGGTGCGGCTGATTCTCACCGGCGCCGGAGAGACGAGCCAGGAGACGAGCACCGAATGACCGTTCATGTTGGCGACCACGAGCTGGTCCTCGATCCCTACGACTACGACTTCCACGAAGATCCGTATCCGTACTACAAGCGGCTGCGCGACGAGGCGCCGCTGTATCGCAACGACGAGCTGAAGTTCTGGGCGCTGTCGCGGCACCAAGATGTGCTGCAGGGGTTCCGCAACAGCACCACGCTGTCCAACAAGTACGGCGTCTCGCTGGATCCGGCGTCGCGCGGCCCGCACGCGTCCAAGACGATGTCCTTTCTGGCGATGGACGACCCCGCGCATCTGCGGCTGCGGACGCTCGTTTCGAAAGGGTTCACCCCCAGGCGGATTCGGGAGCTGGAGCCGAGTGTCACCGAGATCGCGACCCGACACCTGGACACCATGCTGGAAAAGGCCAGGTCTTCAGCGGACGGCACGGTCGACTACGTCGACGAGTTCGCCGGAAAGCTGCCCATGGACGTCATCTCCGAGTTGATGGGCGTTCCCGAGCCGGATCGAGTTCAGGTCCGGGCCTGGGCCGACGGCGTGATGCACCGCGACGAGGGTGTCACCGACGTGCCGCCGGAGGCGGTCGAGGCCTCCATCAACCTGATCGTCTACTACCAGGGCATGGTGGCCGAGCGGCGCAAGAAATTGACGAACGACCTGACCTCGGCGCTGCTGGAGGCCGAGATCGACGGCGACCGCCTCACCGACGACGAAGTGCTCGGCTTCATGTTCTTGATGGTGATCGCCGGAAATGAGACCACCACCAAACTGCTTGCGAATGCGGCCTTTTGGGGGCACAAGAACCCGGATCAACTGACTCCGGTCTATGCCGACCCTGCACTGGTGCCGCAGTGGGTCGAGGAGACCCTGCGCTACGACACCTCCAGCCAGATCCTGGCCCGCACCGTGTCCGGGGAGCTCACCCTCTACGACACCACCATCCCCGAGGGCGACGTCCTGCTGCTGTTGCCCGGTTCGGGCCACCGCGACGAGCGGGTCTTCGACAACCCCGACGACTATCTGATCGGGCGCGAAATCGGGCCCAAACTCTTGAGTTTCGGCAGTGGCGCACATTTCTGCCTGGGCGCGCATCTGGCGCGGATGGAAGCCCGGGTCGCGCTCACCGAGTTGTTCAAGCGAATCCGCGGATATGAGGTGGACGAGGCCAACGCCGTCCGCGTCCACTCCAGCAACGTCCGCGGATTCGCTCACCTACCGATGACCGTGGAGGTCCGCTGAATGCCCCGCTTCGACCCCCTGCCCGAACGACGGCCGGCGATCGTGGCCGGCGCCTCGTCCGGTATCGGAGAGGCCACCGCCATCGAGCTCGCGGCGCATGGCTTTCCGGTCGCCCTCGGTGCCCGGCGCGTAGAGAAACTCAACGACATCGTCGGCAAGATAAACGCCGAAGGCGGCGAGGCGGTCGGATTCCATCTGGACGTCACGGACCCCAACTCAGTGAAATCCTTTGTCGCACAGTCTGTCGACGCGCTCGGGCCCATCGAAGTGCTGGTGGCCGGCGCGGGCGACACCTACTTCGGCAAGCTCGCCGAGATCGCAGGCGACGAATTCGAGTCACAGCTGCAGATCCATCTGGTCGGCGCGTTCCGGTTGGCCTCCACCGTCCTTCCGGGCATGTTGGAGCGGCAGCGCGGCGACTTGATCTTCGTCGGCTCCGACGTCGCCCTGCGCCAGCGGCCGCACATGGGCGCCTATGGGGCCGCCAAGGCCGCGCTCGTCGCCATGGTCACCAACTTCCAGATGGAGCTCGAGGGCACCGGCGTGCGGGCTTCGATCGTGCACCCCGGACCGACGAAGACGTCGATGGGCTGGAGCCTGCCGGCCGAGAAGATCGGCCCCGCCCTGGAGGACTGGGCCAAGTGGGGCCAGGCCCGTCACGACTACTTCCTGCGGGCGGCGGACCTGGCGCGCGCCATCACGTTTGTCGCCGAGACCCCGCGCGGTGGCTTCATCGCCAACATGGAGCTTCAGCCCGAAGCCCCGTTGGCCGACAAGAAGGATCGCCAGAAGCTCGCACTGGGCGAAGAAGGGATGCCAGGACATGGCTGATGCAACTACGGCGAACACCGCTATCGTGCCCCGCGTTTCCGGCGGCGAGGAAGAGCACGGTCACCTCGAGGAATTCCGCACGGACCCAATCGGTTTGATGAAGCGGGTGCGGGAAGAGTGCGGCGATGTGGGCTGGTTCCAGCTGGTCGACAAGCACGTGATCCTGCTTTCCGGTGCCGGCGCCAACGAGTTCTTCTTCCGCTCGGCCGACGAGGATCTGGACCAGGCGGCGGCGTACCCGTTCATGGCGCCGATCTTCGGCAAGGGCGTGGTGTTCGACGCCAGCCCGGAGCGGCGCAAGGAGATGCTGCACAACTCGGCGCTGCGCGGCGAGCAGATGAAGGGCCACGCCGCCACCATCGAGGCGCAGGTCAAGGGGATGATCGCCGATTGGGGCGACGAGGGTGAGATCGAGCTGCTCGACTTCTTCTCCGAGCTGACCATCTACACCTCGACGGCCTGCCTGATCGGCGTCAAGTTCCGCAACCAGCTTGACCACCGCTTCGCGGAGTACTACCACGAGCTGGAACGCGGCACCGACCCGTTGTGTTACGTCGACCCCTACCTGCCGATCGAAAGCTTCAAGCGGCGTGACGAAGCCCGCGTCAAACTCGTTGCGCTGGTGCAGGAGATCATGAACCAGCGACTGGCCAACCCGCCGAAGGACAAGGCCGACCGCGACATGCTCGACGTGCTGGTGTCGATCAAGGACGAGGAGGGCAAACCGCGCTTCTCGGCCGACGAGGTGACCGGGATGTTCATCTCGCTGATGTTCGCGGGGCACCACACCAGTTCCGGAACTTCCGCGTGGACGCTGATCGAGCTGATCCGCCACCCCGAGGTCTACGCCGAGGTGCTGGCCGAGCTCGAGGAGCTGTACGCCGACGGGCAAGAGGTGAGTTTCCATGCACTGCGGTCGATTCCGAAACTGGACAACGTGGTCAAGGAGACCCTGCGGCTGCACCCGCCACTGATCATCCTGATGCGCGTGGCGCAGGGCGAGTTCGAGGTGCAGGGCTTCCCGATTCACAAGGGGGACTTCGTCGCGGCGTCCCCCGCGATTTCGAACCGGATTCCCGAGGACTTCCCCGACCCGGACGCGTTCAACCCCGACCGCTACAACAAGCCCGAGCAGGCCGACATCGTCAACCGTTGGACCTGGATTCCGTTCGGCGCCGGCCGGCATCGCTGTGTGGGCGCCGCTTTCGCCCAGATGCAGATCAAAGCGATCTTCTCGGTTCTCCTTCGCGAGTACGAGTTCGAAATGGCACAGCCGGCCGACAGCTATCACAACGACCACTCCAAGATGGTCGTCCAGCTCGCCCGCCCGGCGAAGGTGCGCTACCGCAAGCGGAAAGCCTGACCACTCATGGGTTTTCGAATCGAAGCGGATCTGGATCTCTGCCAGGGGCATGCCATGTGCGAACTGGAGGCACCGGACTACTTCCGGGTGCCCAAACGGGGCAAGGTCGAGATCCTTGATCCCGAACCGCCCGAGGACGCCCGCGACGAAGTCGAACGCGCGGTCGAGATGTGCCCAACGCATGCACTGTTCATCAAAGAAGACAAGGGAGACTGACGATGGCGTCACGTGAGGAACTCGAGACATGGGTCGATCGCTGGCTGCAGGCCAACAAGGACTGCGAGAAGGCCGGTGACTGGCGGCCGTTGGCCGACTTCTACGCCCAGGACGCCACGTACGGCTGGAACATCGGCCCCAAGGAAGACGTGATGTGCGTCGGCGTCGACGAGATCCGCGACATCGCCCTCGGTCTCGAGATGGAAGGCCTGGAGAACTGGGTGTACGAGTACCAGAAGGTCCTCATCGACGAGAAGCAGGGCGAGATCGTCGGCTTCTGGAAGCAGATCGTCAACAAGTCGGACGGCACCCAGGACGAGATCTACGGCATCGGCGGCAGCTGGTTTCGCCTCAACGCCGACAATCTCATCGAGTGGCAGCGAGACTTCTTCGACTTCGGCCACGTCGCGAAGATGTTCGCGACCCTGATCGAGTCGGGCGACCTCAGCACCGGCATGCAGAAGCGGATCGAGCGCAGCATCGCCGGCGAGAAGCTGCCCGGCTACTACCCGCTCGGCCAGGCGCCGGTTCCGATCTGGTGACCGCGGACCGAGGACGGACCAACCAAGCATTTGATTTGTTGCACGCGCTATGCTGACGCGACAAGGGTGCTGTGGCGCCCGTCACCAAGCTGTCCGGCACAACGGGCCGGACAGCGCTGATCGATTCAAAGGCGAAATGGGGTCAGGACCATCGTGAAGACAAAAGGCGCACTGATCTGGGAGTTCAACCAGCCCTGGTCCATCGAGGAAATCGAGATCGGCGACCCGCAAGCGCACGAGGTCAAGATCCAGATGGAAGCGGCCGGCATGTGCCACTCCGATCACCACCTCGTCACCGGCGGAATCCCGATGGCCGGCTTCCCGGTGCTGGGCGGGCATGAGGGTGCCGGCATCGTCACCGAGGTCGGCCCAGGCGTCGAAGACATCGCCCCGGGTGACCACGTGGTGCTGTCGTTCATCCCGTCCTGCGGGCAATGCGCGACCTGCCAGGCCGGCATGCGCAACCTGTGCGACCTGGGAGCCGGCCTGCTCGGCGGTGCCGCGGTCTCCGACGGCACGTTCCGCATCCAAGCGCGTGGCCAGAACGTCTTCCCCATGACGCTGCTGGGCACCTTCTCGCCGTACATGGTGGTGCACCGCAGCTCCGTGGTGAAGATCGACCCGTCCGTACCGTTCGAGGTGGCCGCGCTGGTCGGCTGCGGCGTCACCACCGGTTACGGCTCGGCGGTCCGCACCGCCGACATCCGGCCGGGCCAGGACGTCGCCATCGTGGGCGTCGGCGGGGTCGGCATGGCCGCGCTGCAGGGCGCCGTGAACGCCGGTGCGCGCTACATCTTCGCGATCGACCCGGTCGAATGGAAGCGCGATCAGGCGCTGAAATTCGGCGCCACGCACGTCTATCCCGACATCAACGCCGCGCTGATGGGCATCATGGAGGTCACTTACGGCCTGATGGCCCACAAGGTCGTTGTCACGGTCGGCGAACTGCACGGTGCCGACATCGACAACTACCTCAACATCACCCAGAAGGGCGGCACCTGCGTGCTGACCGCCATCGGCAGCCTGCTGGACACCAACGTCAACCTGAACCTGGCCATGCTCACCCTGATGCAGAAGAACCTGCAGGGCACCATCTTCGGTGGCGGCAACCCGCAGTACGACATCCCGCAGCTGCTGTCGATGTACCAGGCCGGCAAGCTGAACCTGGACGACATGGTGACCACCCAGTACCGCCTCGAGCAGATCAACGAGGGCTACCAGGACATGCTGGACGGCAAGAACATTCGCGGCGTCATCCGGTACACGGACGCCGACCGGTAACTCCCAGCCGCTGAGTCGCAAGTGACCGGGTTCGGTCACCTGATGGCGCCGGGCCGAATCGGCGCCATGACGGTGCGCAACCGCGTCGTCATGTCTCCGATGGAGACCATGTACGGCACTCCCGATGGGCTGCCGTCGGAGCGTACCCGCGACTACTTCGCCGCCCGCGCCAAGGGCGGCGTCGGCCTGATCACGCTGGGCGCCACCGGGATCGACCACCACCACCCCGAGACGCCCGGCGGACTGCACCTGGCCACCGACGAGGCCGTCGACGCACACCGGGCCCTGGTGGAGGTCGTGCACCAACACGGCGCCATGATCCAGCCCCAGATCGTGCACGCCGGTCCCGACGGCCTGGGACCCGAGATCTTCGGGGTCACGTCGTTGGGACCGTCGGTGATTCCGTCCTACCTCACCGGGCGCCCGTCGGCCGAGATCAGCAAGCAACAGCTGTGCGCCGTACTCGATCTGTTCAAGGCCGCGGCTCGGCGGGCCGTCGAGGCCGGCTACGACGGCATCGAGCTGCACGCCGCGCACGGCTACATGCTGCTGGGCTCCTTCCTTGCCCCGCAACGCAATCGGCGCACCGACGACTATCGTGGCGATTCGGCGCGCGGTCGGGCGCGGGTTGTGCTGGAGGCGCTGGCCGCGATCCGCTCCGAGATCGGTACCGCCCTGCCGATCACGTTGCGCGTCTCCGGCTACGAACGGGTCGCGGGTGGGCGGCCCATCTTCGAGACGGCGCAATTGGCACCGGAGTTCGTGACGGCCGGTGTGGACGCGTTCCACGTGAGCGGCGGTGTCATCGATCGTTTGGTGACCGGAATGGTCAACGGCGCCGACGACGGGGACGAGCTGAACGTCGGGGCCGCGGCCGCCGTCAAGCAGGTGGTCGACGTGCCGGTGATCGCCGTCGGCCGCATCCACGACCCGGCCCGCGCCGAACGGATCCTGGCCGACGGGCGCGCCGATTTCATCGCCATGGGGCGTCCCCTGTTGGCCGATCCCGACCTGCCGCGCAAGGTGCGCGACGGGCAGGCACACCGGGTCCGCAGGTGCATCTCGTGCGAAAACTGCATCGACGCAATGGAACAGCGTTTCTCGGTCGACTGTGCCGTCAATCCGCGTACCGGCAAAGAACGTGAATTGGCCGCGGCTCCGGTGGCGCGCGCCAAGCGCGTGGTGGTGGTCGGCGGCGGGCCGGCCGGGCTGGAGGCCGCGCGGGTCGCCGCCCAACGCGGTCACCGCGTCACGCTTTTCGAACGCGGCGCCGCGCTGGGCGGGGCGCTGCGCTGGGCGTCGGTCCTGCATCCGGAGAACCAGCCGTTCCTGCGCTACCTGCGCGACGAGATCGACCTCAGCGGCGCGGAAGTCCGCTTGGGCCGGGCGGTTTCGACTCAGGACGTCGTCGACACCGACCCGGACGCGGTGGTCGTGGCCACCGGGGGCCGGGTGGCCGTGCCGGCGATCCCGGGGTCCGACCTGCCGCACGTGTATAGCGGACCCGGATTGCGCGAATTGCTCGGCGGCCAAGCCCGATCGGGCGCACCGACCTGGCAGCGGCTGGGGGCTGCCGCGCTCGGCGGCTGGCGGCAACGGCTCCTGCGGCCCGGCGCGGTTCGGCTGGCCAGTCGCGCCTGGATGCCGTTCGGGCGCCGGGTCGTCATCGTCGGCGGTGACCTGGTCGCCCTGGAGCTGGCCGAATTCCTGGCGAGCCGGGGCCGGTTGGTGTCGATGCTCGAATCCGGCAGGAACATCGCCCCGGAAGTGGGCAACAAACGCAGGACTGAGCACATGGATCGCCTCGACCGGCTCGGCGTCACCGTGCATGTCCGGGCGACCGTGGAACGGATCGCCGGCGACGCGGTGCTGTTCACGCCCGCGGGGGGCACCAGCCGGCGGTTGCAGGCCGACAGCGTCGTGCTGGCCGGAACGGTCGAACCCGACACCACTTTGTTCGACGCGCTGGTCGCCGCCCTGCCCGGCGCCCAGGTGCAGGCTGCCGGTGACTGCACCGGGCTGGGACTGATCCGCAAGGCAACCGAGGAAGGCGCACGCGCGGCGTGCGCAATCTAGTGATAGGAGAGATGATCATGACCCAAACCGCTCAATCCCCCGCGCTAGCCGCGTCGCAGTCGTCGTGGCGCTGCGCGCAAGGCAAAGACCGGGACGGCTGGCTAGCGCTGATGACCGACGACGTCGTCATCGAGGATCCGATCGGCAAGTCCGTCACCAACCCCGATGGCACCGGCGTGCGCGGCAAGGCCGCCGTCGGCGAGTTCTTCGACAACAACATCGCCAAGAATCAGCTGACCATCACGTGCGAAGAGACTTTCCCGTCCAGCTCTCCCGATGAGATCGCTCATATCCTGGTGCTACAGAGCAAGTTTGAGGGCGGTCTCACCAGCAGGGTCCGCGGCGTGTTCACCTATAAGGTCAACGAGGCGGGGCTGATCACCAACATGCGCGGGTACTGGAACCTCGATGTCATGGAGTTCGGCCAGGAGGGATGATGCCACCGCGTGGTCAGCGGCGCCTGAAGATCAGGTGCGTGACGCCGCTGGGACTGCTCACCGACTCCACCGTGAATCGCTGCTGGAAGTCCTCAAGCCCCTCCCACAACGACTCCCCCCGCCCCAAGATGATGGGCACCAGCACAACGTGAAGGTGGTCGACGAGGTCCGCGGCGATGAATTCGCGGACGGTCGAAGGTCCCCCACCGAGGCGGATATCCAGATCCCCCGCCGCGTTACGGGCCAGCTGGATAGCTTGCTCCGGACCGGCGTCGACGAAGTGAAAGGTGGTGCCGCCGTCCATCTCGATCGGCGGCCGGGGATGGTGGGTGAGCACGAACACCGGGGTGTGAAATGGCGGCTCGGCGCCCCACCAGCCTTTCCACTCCTCACCGCCCGGCTGGCCCGTCCACGGGCCCCGCTGCGGCCCGAACTTGTTGCGCCCCATGATTTCCGCACCGATGCCCGGCCACCATTGGCCGGCCAGCGCGTCGTCGACACCGGTAGTGCCACCCGATTCGCCGTGCATCGCCCGAAAGGTGCGCGTCCGGAAGAACCACTCGTGTAAGCGGCCGCCGGCATGCCCGAAAGGCGCATCGAGGCTTTGGCCACTGCCAGTGGCATAGCCGTCGAGGGAAACCGAGAAGTTGTGCACGCGCACCTGTGACATGGTCGAACTCCTTGGGGATTGGCGGGTCGATGGTCCTTTCCTGGACTGACCGTCAGCGCGCGTCCAACTCATCGCCCGGATTGCCTTCACAGTCGTGCCGTGAGGCCGACCACGGCCATGGCGAAAACTTCGGCGCCCCTATGCTGGGGCCATGGCGTCGATCTTCACCAAGATCATCAACCGTGAACTTCCCGGCCGCTTTGTCTACGAGGACGACGACGTGGTCGCGTTCCTGACGATCGAGCCCATGACCCAGGGCCACACGCTGGTGGTACCGCGGGCCGAAATCGATCAGTGGCAAGACGTCGACGGCGCGACCTTCGGCCGGATCATGGCCGTGAGTCAGCTCATCGGCAAGGCCGTGTGCAAGGCCTTCCGGACCGAGCGCGCGGGGGTGATCATCGCCGGGCTCGAGGTGCCCCATCTGCACGTCCACGTCTTTCCCACCCGCCGCCTGAGCGACTTCGGGTTCGCCAACGTCGACCGCAATCCGTCACCGGAGTCCATGGACGAGGCCCAAGCCAAGATCAAGGCGGCGCTGGCTCAATTGGCGTGAACCGGCTCCTGGGCCGGCACCTCGCTGACGCGGGGCAGAGTGACGCGGAAACAGCAGCCCTCCCCTGGCGAGGTCGTCACCTTGACGTGGCCACCGTGCGCACGCACGAGTGAGTCGACGATCGACAGCCCCAACCCGGTACCACCGCTGGCGCGTGCCCGCGACGAATCGGTGCGATAGAACCGCTCGAAGACCCGTGATGCGTCCTGCTCGGTCATGCCGGGTCCCTTGTCGGCCACTTCCAGCACCGCGTCGGCGCCCTTGGTGCCGACCCGGACGGTGACGTCGGCGTTCTCCGGAGTGTGCTGCAAGGCGTTGGCGACCAGGTTGCTGAGCACCTGCCGGATCCGCGGTTCGTCGCCGAGCACCTCCGGGGTGCCGGGGCCGTCGAGCACCTCCATGGTGATGGCGCGTTTCGGGTCCATCGCCTGCGCGTCGTGGACCGCGTCGCTGGCCAGCGCGAGCAAGTCGACCCGGTTGTGCTCGAGCGGCCGCTGCACATCGAGGCGGGCCAGCAGCAGCAGGTCGTCGACCAGCAGACCCATTCGGCTGGCTTCACTTTCGATCCGGGACAGCAACATGGCGACATCGCGTGCGGCGCCCTGGCGATACAGCTCGGCGAAGCCCCGGATGGTCGTCAGCGGGGTCCGCAGCTCGTGACTGGCGTCGGTGATGAACCGTCGCATCCGCTCCTCGGATCCGCGGGCCTTTTCGGCCGACGACTCCGACGACGCGAGCGCCTGCTGGATCTGCGCGAGCATCCCGTTCAGGGCGAGCGACAGCCGGCCCACCTCGGTGCGCGGATCACGTTCGGGCACACGGCGATCCAGCTGGCCGGCGGCGATCGCCGCGGCCGTCCGCTCGACTTCGGACAGCGGCCGCAGGCTGCGCTGCACCACCGCGAAGCCGGCGATGCCGACCACGACCAGCACCGCGACCCCGATTCCGATCTGCAGCCAGACGAGGGAGCTGACCGTGTTTTGGACGTCGGACAGGTCGATCGCGACGGTCGTCAGGCCGTGCGGGCCGCGCACCGAGACCGCGCGCCACTGGATGTCGGACCCATTGACCGACGGCAGCGTCGTCGGGTTGGGGCCCACGTCGTTGTTGGCCGGCAGCGCCGGTTCGGCGTTGCGGTCGTTGATGGCGGTGTACGGCGTGCCGTCGGTGCCGATGCCGCGCACATAGAACTTCGACGGCGGCCGGGCGGGGTCCGGGCCCTCGTAGGGCGGCGGCGATTGCCGCCGCGGGGCCTGCGCCCAGCCCCGGGACGCGTCGAGCAGGGTCTGATCGATCCGGCTGACCAGGCTGTGCCGCAGGATCGACGTGACCGCGATGCCCGAGACCGCCAGGCCGCAGGCCACCAGGACCAGGGTGGCGGCGACCAGCCCTACCCGGAGCGGCAACTCACGTCGATGCTGTGTGGCCATGTGCGTGATTCCTCGCTAGCGCCGGGGACCGAGCCCGGGCTCAGCGCGGTTCCCGCAGCACATAACCGACTCCGCGCAACGTGTGCAGGAGCCGCTTCTCGCCGGTGTCGATCTTGCGCCGCAGGTAAGACACGTAGGACTCGACGACATTGACGTCACCTCCGAAGTCGTATCGCCAGACGTGATCGAGGATCTTGGGCTTGCTCAGGACGGTGCCCGCGTTGATGACAAAGTAACGCAGCAGCGTGAATTCGGTCGGCGAGAGCGAGACCGGTTCGCCGGCCTTCCACACTTCGTGGGTTTCTTCGTCGAGTTCGATGTCGGCGAACGTCAGGCGGGCGCTGCGGGGCTCTGCGCCGCCCTTGCCGGCCCGCCGGAGGATGACCCGCAGCCGGGCGACCACCTCTTCCAGGCTGAACGGCTTGGTCACGTAGTCGTCGCCGCCGAGGGTGAGGCCGGCGATCTTGTCCTGCAACGAATCCCGGGCCGTGAGGAACAATGCCGGGGCGTCGATCCCGTCGGCGCGCAGACGCCGCAGGACCCCGAACCCGTCCATGCCGGGCATCATCACGTCGAGGATCACCGCGTCGGGACGGGCTTCGCGCGCCCGATCCAGCGCCTGGGCTCCGTTGGTCGCGGTGTGGACCTCGAAACCCTGGAACTTGAGGCTGACCGAGAGCAACTCGACGATGTTGGCCTCGTCGTCGACCACGAGGACGCGAGCCTCCGGTTTCGTTTCGTTTGGGGATGCCGCGGTCATCAGGTTCTTCGCCCCTTAGTTGAACGTTTCCTACGTAAATGTTGTGTGATTGCTGGGAGCTCAGTGCCAACACTCTGATAATAGTCTGCCAGGAATCGGCGCATCGGCTTGGACCTGCGCCGGATGACGCCGCCGCGTCGCGAATAGACTCGTGGAATGAACTTCGCCGCACGGATCGTCGCGACCGCGACCGCCCCGGCACGCGTCGGACTCGCCGCCGCCGACGCCAGCCTGACCGTCGCGAGCGCGGCGGTGGGTGTGGCGAAGCGGGCGTTGGGCGACGGCGGCACCGCCGGATCGGCCGCCATGACATCGATGTGGGGGCTCGACGACGCGATCGTCCGCGCCAACCGGCTCGCCCGGCTGCTGGACGACGACGCGCCCCTTGGGCGGGCGGTGGCGCCGGACGGGCCGATCGACCGGTTGCTGCGCCCTGGCGGGGTGGTCGACATGCTGACGTCGGAGGGCGGTCTGCTCGACCGCCTGACCGCGGAGGGCGGCGGGTTGCACCGCACGCTGCAGCCCGGCGGGCTGGCCGACCAGCTCGTCGCCGAGGGCGGGTTGATCGAGCGGCTGCTGGCCGAGGATGGCCTGGCCGATCGGCTGCTCAGCGAGGGCGGCCTGGTCGACAAACTGACGGCGAAGAATGGACCGCTGGACCAGCTCACGGACGTCGCCGACACCCTGGCGAGGTTGACGCCCGGGATGGAAGCGCTGGAGCCCGCGATCGCCACGCTGCAGGACGCCGTCGTCGCGCTGACCATGGTGGTCAATCCGCTGAGCAACATCGCGGACCGCATTCCACTGCCGGGCCGCCGGCGTCCCGCGTCCCGGTCGGTGCGCTCCACGCGTGTGATCGACAGCGGCGAGTGACCGTTTAGGCTTGGACCGGTTTGATCCCGCCTCCTTAGCTCAGTGGTAGAGCACTCGCCTTGTAAGCGAGCGGTCGTCAGTTCAATCCTGACAGGGGGCTCCGCGCGCCGCCTCGCGCGTCGGTTATCTGGCCACCTCGCGGCCAATGGCCCCTTGAGTAGAACCGGGCGCAATGGGTAGCCGATGTCGTAGCGATTGTTGTTCAGGCTGGAGGTCGCGCGATGCCGGTTACGGCGGGGCCAGTCCCGGGGGCGACGTCGGGGTTGCGCAGGGTCCCGATGGACCCGGGGCGTTTCCACAGCGGGCGCTGGATGCTGCTCGCCGAGGGCGTGCTGGTGTCCGCGTTCGGCATCGCCGGGTTGGTGTCGGCTGCGCTGCATCCGCACGCCGGCCCGACCGGTGCCCCGGTTCTCGGCCTGGCATCGACGCCCGCGCAAAGCGGCATACTGCTGGCGCTCGGGGTGGCGGGCATTCTGGCCGTCGGCAGTCGCCGCACCGCGGTAACCGTCACCGCGGGGAGCGCGGTGGCCTACACGCTATTGCTGTTTTTCAGCAGCGTCGCAACCGCGCGCGCGATTCCGACGCCCCTGGGGTTCCACGCCGCTGACATTGTCCTGCACGGTGTCCTGGCGGCGGTGAACTTCGCCCTGCTGATGTGGCTGATTCCCGACGAGCTGGGAGACGAGGTATGGGCGCCGCGGCGGCGCCGTGACCGCGATGGGGGCCACGCCGACCAGGCGGATCGCAAGCCCGAGGCCGCATCGCCCTCGGTGCGGGCGAACGCTTCGAGGATAAGAGCCCGGCAAGGAGCGTCCCAACGTTCGTCGCCGCGGACGGAAGCAACCCGCCCACCGTCGACCGTCCCGCCGGCCGACGTTCCGGTGACACGTCGCGATCCGCCCCAGCAATCAGGGAGCCAAGCAACGACTAAGTCCGTGGCCCCTCATGTCGAAAACTCCACCCGGTCGAACCAGTTCGTTGCTCGGGCGACGGGTCCAGCCCCATCCCGCGGCGTTGTGCCGGTGGTGGTGGCCTTGGCTGCCGCCGTCGGCGTCATCGTGTGGTTACGCCGCCGCTGAAGCTGCCTGGGTGAGACCGGGAGCTGTCAGATTCCCGCGCAGATGTGGACGAACGGGATCGGCGCGCAAATGCTGGCCGAGATGTATGGCCTGGGGCCGTAATAACCACCCCAAGAGGGGGGGGGCGGGGGGGGTGGC
>NZ_LZJN01000128.1 GCF_001667735.1 Mycobacterium sp. E183 | reverse complement strand
CGTTCCCCAACTCGAGCGGGTGGTCGACTCACATGCCCGATCCTTCATGCCCACCAACGCGCCGAGTGCCGTCGCGGCCTCGCGTGCCGCTCAGCTGTTCGACCAGACGCCGAGCAACAACTTCGTTTACGTTGTGCTGGAACGCAATCAACGGCTGACCCCACGCGACCGGCAGTTCTATGAGGCGCTGGCCGCGGCGCTGGGCTCCGAGCGGCGGCACGTCTATGCGGTGACGGACCTGTGGTCACAGCCCGCGACGGCCGCCGGTGCGCAGAGCTCCGACGGGCGAGCCGTCAGCGTCATGGTCCGGCTGGCCGGAATGCTGGGCACGGCGCAGGCGCGCGATTCGGTGAACGCTGTCCGCGCCACCATCCAGAAGCTCGCGCCGCCGGCCGGCCTCGAAGCCCATGTCACCGGACCAGGCGCCACCATCGTCGACGAATTCTCCGCGATCGATCGACAGATGCTCGGAATCACCGCCGCCACCATCGGTCTCATCCTGCTCTTGCTGTTGATGGTGTACCGATCCCCGATCGCGGCCGGAATTCCGCTGATCTCCGTCGGGCTCGCCCTGGCCTTGGCCCGCGCCGTCGTCGCCGCCCTGGGCCAGTCCAATGTGGTTGAAGTATCGTTGTTTTCGGTTGCGCTCATGGCGGCCATGACGCTGGGTGCGGGCACCGACTACGCCATCTTTCTGGTTGGCCGCTACCACGAGGCGCGCCGCGGCGGCGTCGCACCGACCGAGGCGTTGACGCAGGCCTACCGTTCCATCGCCCCCGTCGTGATCGGGTCGGCGCTGACCGTGTCGGTGGCGCTGGCGTGCCTGGTGTTCGCCAATGTCGGGTCGTTCCGGAGCGCCGGATTGCCCTGCGCCATCGGCATTGTGGTGACTATGGTCGCGGCGCTGACGCTGACGCCCGCACTCATGAGCCTCGCCATCCGGCGGGGCTACCTCGAACCTCGCCCGTCAAGGACGGCGCGACGCTGGCGGCGCGTCGGCACGGCGGTCGCGCGCTGGCCGGGGCCGATCCTGGCCACCGCGGGCGGGTTAACCCTCTTGATTGCCCTACCGCTGGGCGGATTCCGGGTCGGCTTCAACGAACCCGCCGCCACGCCGTCGTCGACCGACTCCAACCGCGGCTACGTCAGTGCCGACCGACATTTCGCCGCCAATGCGCTGTTGCCCGATGTCATCGCGATCCAGGCCGACCACGACCTGCGCAACCCGGCCGGCCTGATAGCCATCGAGCGAATCACGCGCCACATCATGGCCGTACCGGGCGTGCGCGCGGTGCAATCCGCCAGCCGGCCCGACGGCAAGGTTCCCGAACAGGCAACGTTGACCTATCAGGCGGGCGTGCTCGGGCGTCAGTTCGGGGACACCGTCGACTCGCTGGCCCAACGCCTGAAGCGGGTCTCCGAACTGGACGGCGCGCTGGCGCGGACGCAGCTTGCCATCGACGGCCTCGGAAATGGACTACGCGGTGGCAGTGCGGGATTGGCCGACATGTCCGGTGCCGCCGAAGACATGCGCGCCGGTATGGACGGGCTGCAGCGCAACGTCACGACCGTGTCCGGCTATCTCGACCCGTTGCGGGACTTCGTCGGGCGGACCCCCGACTGTGCGGGCAATCCCATCTGCTCGACGGTCGATCGAGTGCTTCAGCCGGTCGACAGCCTGGTGCAGACCTCGGCACGCCTGGACGCGGGCACCGCGAAGTTGACCAGCGGCTCCAACACGGCCGCCGCTGCGATGGCCAGCCTGCCCCAGAGCGTCGCGTCGATGAAAGCCGCTTTGGCGCAGGCACGTTCGGCTACCCATGACCTGCTGAGCCTGTCGGACACCCTCGGACCGCAAATGCGACAGTTGACCGACTACCTGGACGAGATCGCGACCCAGTTTCAGGGCAGTGCGGCGGCGGACTTCTACCTGCCGCAACGGGCGTTGACGGATCCGCGCTACACCGCCGCGTTGAGCCACCTGCTCTCCGAAAACGGCTGCGCGGCTTACCTACTCGTCTATGGCGAAGGCTCGGAGTGGGGCGGTGACGGCGCCGAGCGGGCGGACCTGGTCCGCGCCGCCATCAAAGAGGCCACCAAGGAAGGCACCCTGACGCCGGTGGAGGTCGACCTTGCCGGCGTCGGCCCGGTGACTGCCGACCTGCAGCGCTTCGTCGCAGCCGACACCAAGCTGCTAGTCGGCGCCGCGCTGGTCCTCATCTTCTTGATCGTCACGGCGATGCTGCGCAGCCCAGTCGCGGGATTGGTCGTCGTCGGGACGGTCGTCACCTCGTACGCGTCGGCGGTCGGGGCCAGCGTGCTGATCTGGCAACACCTGCTCCACCACGATCTGCACTGGGCCGTCGCCCCGATCGCGTTCATCGCGCTGATCGCCGTCGGCGCGGACTACAACCTCCTCCTGGCGCTGCGCATCAAACACGAAGCGTCTGCGGGCCTCAAGACCGGCATCATCCGCGCATTCGGTGGCACGGGCGGGGTGGTCACCGTGGCCGGCATCGTCTTCGGGCTGACGATGCTGGCATTGCTCAGCAGCAGCGTGCTCAGCATCGCTCAAATCGGCAGCACCATCGCGGTCGGGCTGTTGCTGGACACCCTGGTCGTGCGCGCGTTCGTCGTGCCGTCCATCGTTGCGCTGCTGGGCCGTTGGTTCTGGTGGCCGCGCGGGCTACCTCGCCGGGTCGGCGTTGGGGTGAAAACGCCGTTGCGGCGGCCGCTTACGGCCGCTACTGCTGCAGCGCGGTAGCCGGCATCCCGACCAGCACACCTTCGACGTCGCCGTCGGCGCCCACCATCAGACCGCGCCCCGGCGGCAGCGCTTGGGCCCGGACCATCCGGTTGATCCGGTTCTGCGGGTCGTTGTCCATGTAGAGCTGCGCGACCTTTGCCGAGTTCTGGAACCTCATCCACGGATCCATCTGCAGCGTCGCCCAGTTCGCGCTGTTGCGGGTGGTGAACACGTGCAGCCCGATCTGCCGGGCACGTTCCATCAGCTTCCACAGCGCCGCCCCCACCGGCGGTTTGGGCGGGTAACTCTGATCGGGACGCAGGTCTTGGACATCGTCGATCAGCACGAAATGCCGTGGCCCCTCCCAGGGCTTGAGCGCACGCAGCTCTTCCTGGCTCAGTCCCTTGGGGGGCAGCCGGGGCAGCAGGACCTGTTGTGCGAGCGCCGTGATCACCTCATCGATCTCGTCTTGGTCATAGGCATACGCCCGCACATACCCCGGTCCGCTCAAATCCCGCAGACCGTGCGGTGCCGTCTTCGGATCGATCAGCGTCAGCTGCGCCTCCTCCGGGCTGAACCGGCTCATGACCGCCTCGCCGATGGAAACCAGCGACAGCGTCTTCCCGCAGCCCTGCCGGCCCAGGATCATCAGCCCTGGGCTCTCCCGCAGCTTGAGCGGAACTGGGCCCAGTTCATGGCGCTCGCCGATCGCGAAAGCGATGGACAGGTCGTCACCGCTCGGATGCGCGGCGGCGTACTCGAGAATCGCCCGCAACTCCACCCGCTGCGGAAGCCGCTGCAGCGTCGCGTGTTTCGTCACGCCCGCCACATCGGCGATCCGCGCGCCGACGTCGACGATGCTCACCAGCGCGCCGGTCGCGGGGTCGGAGAGCGCCGGTACCCCGACGCGCAACTCGTGCAGGCTGTCGGTCAGTCCGAAGCCCGGACGATTCAGCGTCCGCCGCGCGGCGTCCCGCGACTCGAGGGACGAATGCCCCATCTGGCTCTCGCTCGGGTCGGCCAGCCGCAATTGGATTCGCGCCGTGGCGTTTTGCAACAGGCTCTGCCGCTGGCCGTGGATCCAGCCGCCGGCGCTGCACATCACGTGCACGCCGTACTCGGGACCGCGGCTGCTCAGCGAGATGATCCGATCGCCCAGGATGGTGTCTTTCGAGTAGACGTCGTCATAGTCATCGACCACCACGAAGACGTCGCCGAACGGGTCGTTGGGGTCGGTGCCGCCCAGGCCGTCGCTCCCCGGCCCGAACCGGCGCTCCCTGAAGCCGTCGAGGTCGATCCTCAGCCGCCGGAACGAGTCCTCGCGCGCGTCGATCAGGGCGTCCATGCTGCTCAAGATCCGCTCGATGCCCTCGGCGTCCTTCGGTGACACGATGTCGGTGACGTGCGGGAGCGAGGCCACCTGCGCCAGGGTCGCACCGCCGATGCAGAAGAACGTGACGCGCGCCGGGGTGTACATCGTTGCCGCCGAGGACATCAGCGTCATCAGGGTGGTCGTCTTACCGCGCTGCTTGGCCCCCACCACAATGACGTTGCTGCGCAGCGCATCGACGGCGTGGACCACCTGCTTGGACTCTTCCGGGATGTCCATCACGCCCACCGGGAACATCAGCCCCGGGTTCTCGCCGTAGTCGACATGCCACGGCTTGCCCCGGTAGGCGGCCACCAGGGTATCGATGGGCTCGGGGTCCTCCAGCGGCTCCAGCCACGGCCGCCGCGGTGACCGGTGTGGGACCTGATGCAGCGACTCCCGCAGCACGTCGACGATCTTCTTTCTCTTGAAACCGTCGTCGTGGTAGAGGAATTCGTCGGGTTCGGCGTCGACGGCGGCGGCCGCTTGGAGCGCCGCTGCGTCCGATTCCTCAAGCGGCTGATACAGCCAGTTGTAGAGCCGGGGCTTGGTCAACGTCATGTCGACCGTGGTCGACACCTCCTTGGCCTTCGGCACCACGAAGGGCGCCGAGAGGTAGAAGCACCGGAACGGTTCCAGGTCTCGCGGCCCCACCTTCAGTAGCGCGAAGCCGTTTTCCTTCGACGGCAGGTGGTAGGCGGCGTCCGACCCGATCACCTCGCGGCTGTCGTCGCCGGACTCCGCGCGCAGCGCGATACGGAACGCGATATTGGACTTGACTTTCTGCAGCGACGACAGGTCCAGGCGCTGCCCGCCCAACATGAAGAACACGTTGGCGCCGCGGCCCTCCTGCCCGATGTGGATGATCAGGTTGATCCACTTCTCGTGGTTGGCGAAGAGTTCCAGGTATTCGTCGACGATGACGAGCAGGACGGGCACCGGGGGGAGATCGCGACCGGCGAGCCGGATCTCCTCGTAGTCGTTGGCGTCGCGGGCACCCACCGAGGTGAACAACTCATAGCGCTGCTTGATCTCGCCGTCGATGACGCGGCGCATCCGCTCGGCCAGATGCCGCTCGTCCTTACCGAGATTCGACAGGGCGGCGACCACATGCGGGATGCCCAGGATGTCCTGGGCCGCCGATTCGAACTTCATGTCGACGAAGATGACGTTGAACGTCTCCGGGGAGTGCGTCAGCGCGATGCCGTACACCAGCGAGAGGAAGAACTCCGACTTGCCCGAGCCACTGGTGCCGATGACCACGGAGTGAAAACCGAAGCCGCCGAAGTCCTTCGCGCGAATGATGATGTTCTGCAGCTCGCCGGTGGGCTTGGCGCCGACCGGGATTTCGCACCACCGCTCGTCGCCGCGGCCGCGCCGCTCGGCCCACAACCGGTCGACGTCCAGCTCGCGGGGGTCGATGATGCCCAGCCCGCGCAGCAACTCCGCGGCGCCGCCGGCCGAATCGGCGATCTCGCTACGGCTCGTCGGTGACCACCGCGCCATCGCCCGCGCATACCGGTAGGCGCGGTGAATCGACAGCTGGTCGGCGTGGGCGAAGAATTTGTCGCGCACCCGCAGCAGGGGCGCCGGGCGTCCGTCTTCGCCGTCGGCGTCGAATCCGTTGCGGCCGAATCTGACTTCGCCGTTGGCGGTTGGGCCGTGCCGCTCGGTCATCTCGAAGACCTGGTCCTGGGCGAATCCCACCCCGGTGCCCACCCGTGATGCGATGCGCAGCAGGGTGATGCCCGCCTTGCCGACCTGACCGACCACGCTCTCCCACGCGTCGGGGCTGCCGGTGTTGTCGTCGACGATCACCAGGTGCGGACCCAGATCCACTGTGGTGGAGCCGGTTTCGAGGGCCGATCCCATCGCGGTCGGACTGGCCGCCGCCATCGGCGTCCACGCGCCGCGCTTACCTTTCATGTGCAGCTCTGCGCCGAGGGTTTCCTCCAGCTCTTCAGGGGTGGCGAACACCAGGCGCCGAAAGCCGCATGCGTCGAACAGCTCGTCGTGCAGGTTGTGCGGCAGCCACACCATCCACGACCACACTTCCGGATTACGGGTGACGACCATCAATTTCAGGTCGCGCGGGTTGTGGAACACGGCCAGCGAGCACAGCACGGACCGCAGCAGCGAGCGCATTCGGTCGAGGTCTTCGCCCACGAAGCTGAAGCCCGGCGCCGACCGCAGGTTGACCACCTTGGCGATGTCGCGAATCTTGCGCTGTTCCAGGATGAAATCGCGCAGCGCCTGTCCGGTGACGGGTTCGAGTTCCTCATCGGAGGCGATGTCGGGCCAGGTGACCGACAGCACCGAGTCGGGTGCGTGCTGCACACCGGTGCCGAGCCGCACCTCCAGGAAGTCCGTGTCACCACGACCGCGTTCCCACATCCGCGGGCCGCCAATGATCGCTCCGAGCCCGCGAGGATCCGAGTGCACCGCGTTCTGCCATTCGCGCTGCGCGCAGACCGCGCTTTGGATCTCGTCGCGGTTGCTGTCGAGGTCGCGCAGGTAGCGGCGGCGGCCCTTTTCCATTTCGCCCCAAGTGATCTTGCGCGCGCGCCCGAACCGCCCGGAGAACGCCAGCATGCTGAACGCGCCGATGCCCATCAACGGGAAGAACCCGGTGGACAGGCTTCGCACCCCGGAGACGTAGAGCATGACGATGGTGCCGATGAGCGCGACGATCAGGGCCGGCACCCCGATCATCACCCAGATGTTGCGCGGCTCGCGCTCCGGCAGGGCGATCGGCGCATTCGGTGCTACCCGAACGGGTTTGGGCGGTTCGATCTTGACCCGGTTGATGGGAAACGCTTTCTTGGACATCCCCTAACCTCCCACCTTCGCCGACGTCGTCACGACAGCGGCCTTGCCGAGCGCCGGCACGGTGTCGCGCGCCACGAGCGCGGCCTCCCGCGACAATTCCGGGCCCGCAGCAAAAGTGCGCAGCAACGGCCACGGCGCCTGCACCGCCGAGGCCGGATCGAGCCCGAGCGCACGCATCGTGTCGTCGTTGGCGGCGATGCCGAACCGCACGCCGTTGTCGGACACCCAGAACATCGATTCCCGGGAATCCGACGTGATCACCCCGCTCGTCGAGGTGACGAAGTTCGCCGCTCCCGGCAGCACCAGGACCTGGTTGGCGACCACGGATGCCGGGTCGCGGTCGTCGCGCACCAGGTGCACGATCCGGTCGTCCAGGTAGGAGTACACCGGAAGCCCCCGCCCGTTGTAGATCACGACGCGGGCCTGCGGATCCGTCGAGCCCTTCTCCCAACCGACGCACGTGGTCGGATTAGCCTCAGTGTCAACGAAATTCAGGCGCTTGGTCGGGTAGTAGTCGACGGGCAGGGAATTCACCTGCGGGATGTTGACCAGCACGTCGGGGGTCACCACCCGGGGTGCCGTGGCCCCGTAGGAGTTGGCGCTGCGGAGCAGATCGGCGACGAAGCTCGTGATCTTCTGCACCCCGTCGGGCAACAGCACATAGAACTGCTTGCCCCCGCCGGCGGTTTGGGCCTGCAACACCGCGCCCACCTGTGATCCCGAAACCCAGGTCGACGGCGTGCCCCCCTGGGGGACGTCGGGGACCCGCAGTGGCTCGGTCGCGGGCAGCCCGTCGTACAGGGCGCGCGAAATCTCCACCGGTGACGTCACTCCAGGGTCCAGCCCCAAGCTTAGGGTGATCGCCCTGCTGGCCGGATCGACCTGTGAGCGTTTTCCGCCCCAGATCACGTACGTATTGCCCTCGAACGTCGCGAGCACACCGGCATCCTCGGCCATCGGCGCCGCGCGGTCGCCCCCGTTGAGCGGGCCCGCGATGGACGTGACGACCGGCTTCTCCCCGCTGCGCGGGCGGCCGGCCGTGTCGCACACGGCCCACGCCGAAATCGCCCCGCGGTTCACCGGCATCGCCGCCGGGGCGCCGGGGATACCGATCAGCGGGCCCGTCGGATACTTCGCGATCTCGCTGCGCTTGACCCACGTCGGTGGGTTCGCCGTGCCGGTGGCCAGCCGTGCGGATGTCAGGTTCAGGGCCGGGTAGAGCCGGCCGTCGATGCGGGCGTAGACGGCGCCGGAGTCGCGGTCGCCGATGATCGCCGATTGACCCACGGCGCCAGTAGGTTTCAGGACGTTCAGGAGGAGCATCCACCCGGAGGCGATGGCCACCAACAGGATCGACAACATCAACGCGGCGGTCTGCTTCCGGTCGTCGTGCTTCATGCGCACCGAGAACCGGGTGGTCGCCGCCCGCAATCGTCGGTTGTAGAACAGATGACCGGAATTCTGGTCGCGGTTCGACAAGCTCAGCGGCATGCTCAGTACCCCTTGGGTGCTCGGCGAGGATCGGCCTGCTGAATCCGATCGGCCAGGTTCGACGCGTCGGCGGAGACGCCGTAGCGGCCCATCGCATAGTTGATGAACGCGCACGCCTGCGCCACGAGATTGTGGATGTCGCGGGACGTTCCCGGCTCGTGATAGGCCGCGAAGGTTGGCCCGATGAACTGCCAGGCGCCCTTGCTCGGCGTGCCCCGCGCGGCGTTGGAGTCCCAGTCGTTGACCGCGCCGGCGTTGTAGTTGGACTCGCGGCGTGCCACCAGATCCATGCCGCGCTCCCAGCGGGCGCGCGCCGCAGGGTCGTGGATGCCCTTGATATCCAAGGCTTTGCGGATCGCCGCGACCACCGCCGGTCGTCCGCCGCCCTGCTCGCCTCGCATTGTTGTCCGCCTTTGTCGGTAGCGCAGCCGCCTTATTCGAAGGGCCAGCAGCCGAGCCCGTCGGCGGGTGTTCAGGATGTGCCGGTGCTGGGTGCGCAGCCTGGCCGCCATGCGGGCCATCGCCTCGCGGCGGGCCAGCGGGGTATCTGCGGGTGACGTCGTGTCGGCCATCGCGTCGTCCAGGACTCGCCGCGTCGCCGTTCGTGCGTCACCGTGGCCGGCACGCGCCGTCGCGAGGATTCGCGCGAGCATGCGGTCGGTGCCGGCGGATCGGCGCAATTCATCCATTGCGCTTGCCGACCGTTTCGCCGCGGCGGTGGGAAGACCGTCGGTCCTGAATTCGACTTGTTCGTATGCGCCGGCGACCGGAGCGGCGACGAGTTCGCGCGCGAACAAGCCGTGGCCACGAGCCAACGCCGTCACCGCCTGCATCGTCAGCGGATCAGTCAACGACTGCCCCACCCTGGTCCCCTTTGCGTCCATCCGTCCTGGACACCCGAGCTACTCCCACACCCTCTGGCCGCGGAAAACCCGTGTCAATAGCATGCACGAATCCGCGGTTCCGCTGTCAATAACGAGTGACCCGAACTCGCTTGATTACGTAGCGACACTACTGGCGGACGCATGCCCCAACCACTCACCTCCGGGCGGAGTGGGAATGGCGCTGCAGCCGCGGGCTATTCCTTCGGCTCGTCCTCGGCGGGCATGATCACGATTCGCCGATTGGGCCGGTTGGTGACGACGGTGGGTTTTTCCTCGCCCGGCTTGGGACCGGGAGCGCTGGGTGGCATCGTCAGGCGACCCTTGACCGGCTGGCCGTTAGGGACGCCCGGGGCCGAGATGCGCTTCTCGGGCGGCTTGTCTTTGTTGCCGCCTTCGCCGTGCCCGCCCATCGCGCCGGGGGGCATCATCCCCATGCCACCCATGCCGGTCTGCCCGGACATCGTCGGCGCGGCACTGACCGGTGGCGTGGGGACGGCCTTCGCGGCCCCGGCCGGAGTCGTCGGCGGGGAGGAACTCGGCACGGGAGGCGGACCCAGCGAGCTGGCCGGGGTTGTGCCCCCACCGCCACCGAGACCCGCGCCCCCACCGCCCAACCCCGCGCCGCCGCCGGCTCCGGCGCCTGGGCCGACGCTGTCAACCAGATGTGACTCGTCGGCGAGGCCGGCACCGTGAGCGCCGCCCTGAACCGCGCTCATCAGCGGCTGGAGCGCACTCTGGCCGGCCTGCATCGCCTGTTGCGGCAGCTGCGTCAACGGGCCCATGATGCCGCCGACCGCGCCACCGAGTGCTCCCGTGATGCTTTGCAGCATCTGTTGCATCATCTGCGGGGCTTGCTGGCCCACGTTTTGCATCTGCTGCTGGGATTCAGCTTCGTTGGCGGGGAATTTCGCGGCGGCGTCGGCGGCGCGTGCACGGCGGTCCGCGTCCGCGGCTGCCGCGTCGGCGGCGTCTTTTGGTACGCCGCCGTTGGCGGCGGTTTCGAGAACTCCTCGCCACCCGTCGGTCGGGCTGGTTCCACCTGCGGACACCGGGAAGGGCATTGGCGTCGGCGCTTCGGGCGCACCGGACAACCCGCCCAGGATCCACGGGGAGCTCTTGACGGTGCCATCGCCTCCGGTCATGCCTACACCTCCCCAGAACCCACGACCGCTTTGTGTGCGCTCACACACTCGCGATCGGCTACCTAATCAGTTTGGCATAGCTGCCTACATTCGCTATTCACTCTGCAATTCGCGAATCGCGCACTGCCCTAGATGCTGGTTACGGCGAACCACGCCATGTGATAGTTCGCGAGATACTGATGCCCATCTATCAGGGCCTCGATAGCCGCCAACAGCATCCAGTCTGCGACCGCCGCCGCGTCGTGATCCGGATACGCCGAGAGAACCGAATCCTGTATCTCGACAATGCACCTGCGTAAAAGCTCAGTTTCGCTGTCGAGCACGCCGGTATTCCGGACCGCCGGCGCAGCGATAGCCTGCGCAATTCGCGGAAGACCATCGCGGCGACGCACAGCTTCCACGAGGGCTGGTCCGAGTTCGTCTACCTGCGGCGCGGCCGAGCGGGCTGGTCGGTCCCCGGTCAACGTGGGTGCGTCGGGGTCCGCTTCGGCAACGTAGGTGTTGTGTTCATGGGCTGCGGCGACCACGACGGCTCCGAGTAAGTCGACGGCGCTGGCATCGTGACGGCGTGCTGCAGGCTCGAGCAGGGTCACATGGGCCGGCAGCCGAACATGCGGCGGTATCCATCCGCCGGCGAGGTCGTTGACTAGCAGACTCGTGGTGCCGTCATCACGCAGACCGGCCGCCCACGAGATTCGCGGCTCCTGGCGCGCTACCGCATCGACGAGGCGTTGCAACCGCTGCTGCTCGGCCGCCCTATTCGAGACCGCACCTGCCGTGGCACCGGTCGCGGCTGACATCGCGGATGCGCCCACCATGCTGGACGAATTTGCACCCGCGTGCCCGGCGGCGGTCGCGGCCGCTCCACGTTCCACTGGCGAAACCAGCGGCCCACCCGCCGACGGGGAGGATGCGGCCGACGGGGCGACCGGCGCGCCGGAGACCGGCCCCGTCGGGACGGAAGGCATCGCCGGAGGCGCGGCGGCCGTCGGTCGCAGGTCGGAGCCATACGCGGGCAACGAGCCAGCCGGGATGCTCGGGCCACCAGATACCGGCGCTGCCGATCCCGACCATGAGCCCCCCGTGACGACGGGCGCAACTGGCGCAGCTCCTCCGGTGGTGGGCGGCGCCGGGGCGGCAGGCGGAGGCGTGTCAACCGGCGTGCCCGTTGGGACGAAAACTCCGGCGCTGGGTGCCGTCGGTGCGGCAGGCGGCGTCCCCGCCGGCGGACCGGCCTGCGGCGGTGGCTCCATCGCGTTTATCGCTCCCGCCGACAAGCCTTGTGCGCCCGCACCTGCCGGTTGACCCGTGGCCATTCCGGATGCAAACGATTGCGCCAAGTTGGGCGAGGCGCCTTGGCCCAAGCCGGCGGACGACATGCTCACAGGGCTCGCGGGTGCAGTAGGCGTCGCAGGACTTATTGATCCACCGCCGCCGGGTACGTGGACTCCAGGCGGCAGCGCGCCGCCGGCACCTGGAATACCCGAATACTCAGCGCCACCGACTCGCGGTCCAGTAGTCGTGCCCCCACCAGAATGCGGTTGGCTGCCATGCAGTCCAGCCGCATTGACCCGGGGGGCTGGAGTCGATGCGTTCTGCTCGGCTTGCGGTACACCAGTATTCAGTCCGGCGCCGCCGACTCGCGGTTCCCCCGACGGAGATCCTGCACCTGGCTTTAAATCCTCACCAGTGATAGAGCGTGGCGGTTGAACATTGTCGGTGTTGAATCCATTTTCACGCGCCCACGTCCTTGCGTCACCACCAATGCCTTCAGCGTCGAGAATTTTTTGAGTCGCCGTCATGAGTTTGTCGCCCGCCGTCATGCTCGCGTTCACGGCATCTCCGTTGCAACGTAACTGAACGGCTTGTACCTCCACGACCTGCTCGGGCAGAGGCTTTTTTGATGCAAGAATTTGATCGATCTCGCGATTTCCGGCATTCGCTATGTCGGTCAATCTGCTTCGTAGGTAATCGATTGCGTCAGCGCCCGAGTTGAAGGCTGCCGACTTCGCCTGGTACTTCTCGGCGAGATCCATATGAAATTTTTCGCCTTGCTGGTATCTGGATATGAGGTCGTCCGCTGTGTGCCCCTGATTACTTGCCGCAATCATCATCCACTGACTGCGGAGGCCCTGCGAGAAGAACTGCTGCTCCGCGCACGCTTGGCTCCAATGCTGAGCGCCCGCGCGTAAACCGGCCGACGATGCTGGCCACCATGGCCCAATCAGAGCCATGGTCCACTTACCAGGTGGAAGGTCAAGCCCCACTGCATACCTGTTTCATGACCGCGTCCTTCGCGTTGACGTCGTCAACTGCGGCTTGCCACTCAGCGTCGTTTGCGACTTCGTTGCTGCTCTTCGCCGTTGCAGTCAGGTATGCAGCAGCTAATGTGCGAGCGGCATCGCGGTGTTTGGCGTCAAGCGCAGGACTAGCCGCTGCATTATCTAGCATCACCGCACTGTTGGTTGTTGCTATGCGTGCCAATGCTTTGTCGGTGCCCGCCGTGTCAACCTGCACAGCGTGTGCTGCCAATCTATATGTGACGCAGAGCTCTTGCTGAGCCGCCGAAATCTCCGCTGCGCTGTAGGTGTGCGCCGCAGCGGTGGTCACCGACGAGCGCGTATCCGTGGGACGTGTAAGGGCAACGATCAGAGCGCCAACCGCTACGGCAGCGGTCAGCGCTAAGGCGATCGCCTGCCATGGGAATGAGCGTGACCCTGGCTGCGCCCAATTACTCGGTCGCCAATTTCTCCCATATGGGTGGGCAGTCGGTCCATCAGCAGTACCCCCGGGCCCGTTTCCCACCATGGGTCCTCCTCGCAGTCGCTAAGAGTTAGAGACTCTGCCAGGTGTATCTCCTGGCTCAATACTGAAGCAGAGGAGTGCCAGACAGCAATTCACCGCGAATCGCCGCTTCATAGCTCTGCCAGAACTTAGGGCGGCTTCGCGGGCCGTCGGATGGCGTGTTGACGGCAGGTCACCCGCCGCACAACTTTTTCATCGCTCCATCGGCGGCATTGACGTCGGCGATCGCCGCCTGCCATGCCGGATCGCCGCTGCCGTTCACAACGCTGCCAACAGCTGTCAGGTCGCGGTACGTGCGAGCGAGTGCTAAGGCGGCGGTACGGTCATCCGGCTTCAGGGCGGGAGCGGCCGCTGCCGTTTCGAGCATTGCTGCCCCGTTCACCGTGGCTATGCGGGCGAGCGCGACGCCGCCGCCGTTGGATTCGATTTGCACCGCCCGCGCAGCACGCGAGTACGCGTCGCACATTTGTTTTTGAGCAGCAGCAGCGTCAGCCGATGTATACGTAGGTGCAGTCGAAGCCGTTGATGCCGGGGCGGGAGTCGTCGGTCTCATGATGGCCACGGCTAGCGCAGCTACGGCGGCTGAGAGCGCGACCGCGGCCAATACGATCGCCGGCCATGCACGTGACCGTTGCGTGCGTTGAATCGCGTGCGGCGGTTGCCACTGAAGGTGTTGTCCCCCGGGTAGCTTCCCGCCAAAGTTAGGAGTTAGATCCCCTGCCATACGCCCTCCTTACAGCATCGGCGCGCCGCGCCAGGGCTCGTGCTGCCGCCTAGATGTCAATTTTGCCACTTAACAACAACCGCATGAGGTTGCCGGTAATCGCCAGAACCCGTGTAAGCGTAGACTCTCGCCGCCCCTAGCCCTGAGATCTTTAACTGCACGGCCAGAACCCGGCCTTGATAGGTTCGTTAATCTCATCTTGTCCCCCTGGTGGACGATTTTGCTTGCGCCGCAAGATGTCTAGAGATAATCGCTCTTGATGTCGAGGCGGGCGCCCAGTGCGTTGGCGTCCCCACCGTCGTTCGAGACCTCGCCCAGTCAAGCTAGTCGAGCCAGCGGTTCTTGAGTCGGCGCGCGAATCAGCTCCCGCAAACCCTCTTCATCGCAGCATCTTTCGCGTTGACATCGTCAACTGTTGATCGCCAAGTCGGATCGTCGCGCTGCAGTTGGCTTCCCACCGTGGTGGCGTTCGTATACGCGGCGGCAAGCGTTAGGGCCGCGGATTGATCGCTTGATAACAGCGCAGGAGCCGACGCCACAGCTTGTTGAAGCATTAGTGCCGCGTTGACCGTGGCGACGCCCGCCAAGTCGGGATTGTCACCGTTGGTGTCGATTTGGACCGGGCGGTGGCCGCAGCGCGACATCACGCTGTCCGCGGCAGTTTCTCAGCTGGCTTCATCCTTGATGAGATGCCGAAAACCAGACTCGCATTACAAGTTGGTGCCATCGCCGTACACGCCATGCCTGGAATCTCATGTGCCGCCGCAAATTCTTTGCATAGCGGCGTCCTTCGCGTTGGCGTCGCTAAGCGCTGCTTGCCAAGCGGGGTCGTCGCTTCCCGTCGCCAAGCTCGATTGGGCTGCAACATTGCTGTACGACTCAGCCAGCGCAAGGGCGGCATTGCGATCGGCGGGTGCGATCGCAGGGTTCGCGTTCACCGCCTCTTCGAGCATCACCGCCCCGTTCACGGTCGATATACCCGCGCGCTCCGGGCTTTTGCCGTTTGTGTCGATTTGGACGGCACGACCTGCCAGCTTGTAGGCATCACACAGCTTCTGGTGCGCAGTGGCAGTTTGCTCCGCGGTGTATGCGGATGTCGTTGTCGTGGCGGAGGTTGCAGCAGATGTGTCGCTTGTGGGCCGTGTCATCGCGACGACCAGCGCGCCGACGCTAAGGAGAGCGGCAATCGAGGCCAGAACGATTGCTGGCCAAGTATGTTGTCGTCTTATGGGTTGGGGGGGATAACCCGGTTGCCATTGAGCATGGGGTGGCCCCACAGTTGGCTCCCCACGGAAGCTGTGAGGCAGATCCCCCATGTTGCACCCGTCCTAGCGTCGCCCCAATTGGCGTCCAGATCTCCTTGAATTATCCATACGCATTACCAGCCCTGCTAAAACGCCACATCTCAGAGTAGAGAGGAGGCTTCCGTCATCGCGATCTCTACGACCATGGATCTCTCGAAAACTACGCCATCTGCTGGGCGGCACCGATCTAGCTTTACTCCTCAACCTTGCGACGCATACGGCCTCACGCTCGGCCGCACGGCATCCATATCGCCGGCATTCTGCTGGTCCATGCTGGTGAACCCCTTGGCAGCGTGATGGGCTTTGGAACCAACATCGGTCAGGGTCTGCTGGTGGCCTTGCAAGTTCTGCACGTGCTGTCCATGCGCAGCCGTGACCGCCTCGTGGAATGCATCGGCGGCGGCGAAGTCACCGAACATCCCCGACGCCAGCGGCCCTCGCGCGAGCTGGTCGGCTCCCTCTTGCGCATGCCCGCCGGCGCGGTGCGATTCGTTGCCCCCGGAGTGCAAAAGATCGGTGTCGACGAACACTGCCACCCCTTCCGATCCACGCGGCGATCCCCGCGCCGCTACTGACCAGGCTAAATATGCCGCGGGCAGCGGTCAATTCACGTTGGGTCCCCGAGCCGCTACAACGCGGTCGCGCCGTCAGCCAAGCCGTCCCCATCGCTGTCGGTCAGCCGCACGTTCCACTTGCCGTCGCCGTCGGTGTCGACGTATTCGGTCGCGCCGCCCTCGCCGGCGCACAGCACCCGGTCCGCCAGCCCATCGCCGTCGCTATCGAACAGCCGGTCATCCGCGCCGCCGTGGCCGTCGAAGTCGACCAGCGGGCCATCGGTGTGCTCGACACCGTCGAGGCCGAACCACCGCAGTTGCCGACCCTGTTCGGTGGCGACACCCCACGTCCCCGATCCGTCGTCGGTGAAGTACGCCTCGGGAGAGCCGTCGTTGTCGAGGTCGAGCACCGCGTGATCGGCGATGCCGTCACCATCGAGGTCCACGAAGGCGTCGTCGCGCAACCCATCGCCGTCGAAGTCCAGCCCGAAAGCGTCGAACCGGCCGTCGCCATCAAGGTCGAGGTCGAGGTCGTGCTGCCAAATAGAAGCGGTGCCGTCGTCGCCTGCCATGCAGTAATCCATGCACGATCCGACGCGCGATCACCGCTACGGGTTCCCCTGCGAGCGCCACCAGCTCAGCAGTTCCGCGGTCGCCTCCTCGACCGTCAACGGACCGCGCTCCAACCGCAGCTCTTTCAAGAAGCGCCACGCCTCACCGACTTGCGGGCCCGCGGGAATGCCGAGCAACTCCATGATCTGGTTGCCGTCGAGGTCGGGCCGCACGCGCGCCAAATCCTCCTGCGCGGCCAGCTCGACGATCCGCGCCTCCAGCCGGTCATAGCTGGCTTGCAGCCGCGCGGCCCGGCGCTTGTTGCGCGTCGTGCAGTCGGCGCGCACCAGCTTGTGCAGCCGTGGCAATAACGGCCCGGCGTCGGTGACATAGCGGCGCACCGCGGAATCGGTCCACTTGCCCTCGCCGTAGCCGTGAAACCGCAGATGCAGATACACCAGCTGCGAGACGTCGTCGACCATCTGCTTGGAATACTTCAACGCGCGCAACCGTTTTCGGGCCATCTTGGCCCCGACTACCTCGTGGTGATGGAAACTGACGCCGCCGTTGGCCTCGTGCCGCCGGGTGGCGGGCTTGCCGATGTCGTGCAGCAGCGCGGCCCAGCGCAGCACCAGATCTGGTCCGTCGTCCTCCAGCGCGATCGCCTGACGCAGCACCGTCAACGAATGCTGGTAGACGTCCTTGTGCTGATGGTGTTCGTCGATCGCCATCTGCATGCCGCCGACCTCGGGCAGCACCACCTCCCCCATGCCGGTCTGCACCAACAGGTCGATGCCGGACACCGGGTCGTCGCCGAGCAACAGCTTGTCCAGCTCGGCGGCAACCCGCTCGGCGCTGATCCGGCCCAGCTCGGGCGCCATCTCCTCGATCGCCTCGCGCACCCGCGGGGCGACGGCAAAGCCGAGCTGCGAGACGAACCGCGCCGCGCGCAGCATCCGCAGCGGGTCGTCGCCGAAGGACACCGACGGGGCGGCCGGGGTGTCGAGCACCCGGTCGCGCAGGGCGGCCAAACCGCCCAGCGGATCGAGGAATTCACCCGGCCCCTCGGGAGTGATGCGCACGGCCATCGCGTTGACCGTGAAGTCGCGGCGCACCAAATCGTCGTCAAGCCTCGAGCCGAATTGCACCTCGGGCTTGCGCGAGACCCGGTCATAGGCGTCCGCGCGGAATGTGGTGATTTCCAGGCGATGGCCGCCCTTGCCGACGCCGACGGTGCCGAACTCGATGCCGGTGTCCCACACGTTGTCGGCCCATCGCCGCAGGATCTGTTGAACCTGCTCGGGGCGGGCGTCGGTAGTGAAGTCCAAGTCGGGACTCAGCCTGCCCAGCAGCGCATCTCGCACCGAACCGCCGACGAGGTACAACTCGTGACCCGAGCCTTCGAACGCCGAGCCGAGCTCGCGCAGCATGCCCGCATGTTGGTTCAGGGCGACCTGGGCGGCGGCAAGCAGCTGCATATCGGCGTCGGACACGTTCGATCAGCCTAGTAGGCCGGGCCGAAAAGCCCGTGTGAGGAGCCGCGCACGGGTCGCGGCCATCGTCGGCGCGCATCGGCGTTGAATTGACCGGCCGGCGCGCCGCAGTACCGTTGCGCAAGGGGAAGGGTGAAAACGGCGCGGCAATGCGGTTCTGCGATTCATGAGCAATATGTCGAGTTCTCAGCGAGTGGACTTCTTGGACGCCCGCGCCTGGCGCGCCGCGACATGGTCGGCGCCGTTTGTCGTCCAACTGGTACTGGCGCTGTTGCTTGTCGCCATGTGGCTGCTGGGCAAGTGGCCGTTCGACACGCACAGCGCGTACGCCGGTGAGCGGGCATGGATGCTGACCGCCGCTGTCCTGACGACGTTGGTGTCGCTGCTTTTCGGCGCCGCGCTCCTCAGGTCGTCATCGCAGCGGAAGCGCGGCCTTGGCGTCAGCACCATGAGCTGTTCGGTCGCCGTGCTCGCGGGCGCCGCGATATTCGCTTACCTGGTCCTGCGCTGATGACAGACAACCGATACGGCCCACTGACATTCGCAGTAGCCATCCTGCACGTCTTCGTGGTGGATCTCGTCACCTGGCTGTTCGTTCTGCCGATGTGGCCCTTGGTGGTTATCGTCCTGCCGGCAACGCTGGTGTACGTCGGCATCGGCGCCCTCGTCGCGCGGGGACCGGGAAGAATCGGGCAGATCGGCCGCGGGATGATGCTCGGCAGCCTCTCCGGGCCGCTCTCACTCCTGATCTTCATTCCCGCTTTCGCCATCGCCAACGCGATCGGCCCGATCTGACCGGACGCATTCGGTCCTGAGCCATCGCAGGTCGGCTAGCGGCGAGTATGTCCAGGGAGACTATGCCGTGCCAGCTACTATCGCTTGGGTGTCGGACGGCGAACAGGGCAAGCCACGTCGGCGCCGGGGGCGGCGGCGCGGCCGTGGCGCTGCGAGTTCGACCGAGAACCAGACGAACGGCCAAGCGCCCGCCGACTCGACGGCGACGAAGTCGCACCGATCCCGTTCGCCTCGTCGCGGGCCGGATCGGCTGCGGACCGTGCACGAAACATCTGCTGGCGGACTGGTCGTCGACGGCCTCGACGGGCCGCGCGACTCACTGGTCGCGGCACTGATCGGCCGCATCGATCGGCGTGGTCGGATGCTGTGGTCGCTGCCCAAGGGGCACATCGAAATGGGTGAGACCGCCGAGCAGACCGCGATAAGAGAGGTGGCCGAGGAAACCGGCATCCGGGGCAGCGTGCTGGCCGCCCTGGGCCGGATCGACTATTGGTTCGTCACCGACGGCCGCCGGGTGCACAAAACGGTGCACCACTATTTACTGCGCTTCTCCGGCGGCGAGCTCTCAGATGAGGACCTCGAGGTGGCCGAGGTGGCCTGGGTTCCGGTGCACGAGCTGCCGTCGAAGCTGGCCTACGCCGACGAACGGCGGCTGGCCCGGGTGGCCGACGAGCTGATCGACAAGCTCCAGACCGACGGGCCCGCCGCCCTGCCGCCGCTGCCACCCACTTCTCCGCGGCGCCGCCCGCAAACCCACTCGCGCACCCGGCACGCCGACAAACCGGCCACCGGCCGGAAGAACGGCCACGGGCCCGGGCCGTGACCACATCCCGACTCTGCTTGTTGCGCCTCGCGGCAGTGATCGGCATCGTGGCCGGCTTCGCGGTGCTCACCTGGCCCGCAATGCCGCGCGCGGCCGCCAAAGAACCCGGCGTCACGCCGTTCGTCCGGGTCCGCATCGACCAAGTCACGCCGGACGTGGTCACCACGTCGAGTCAGCCCGTCGTCACCGTCACCGGCATGGTGACGAACATCGGCGACCGCCCCGTCCGGGATGTGATGGTCCGGCTCGAACACGCGGGTGCCGTCACCGCGTCCGCGGGCTTACGGACCACCCTGGACGGCGACACGGACCAGTACCAACCGGCCGCCGACTTCCTCACGGTCGCTCCCGAACTGCAGCGCGGACAACAAGTCGGCTTCACCCTGTCGGCTCCGCTGCGCTCGCTGACCAAGCAATCGCTGGGGATCGATACGCCCGGGATCTATCCCGTCCTGGTCAACGTGAACGGCACGCCGGATTACGGCGCCCCCGCACGGCTGGACAACGCGCGGTTCCTGCTGCCCGTCGTCGGGGTGCCGCCCGATCAGGGCGGCGACTTGGGCTCCGCCGTAGCGCCCGACACCTCCAAACCCGTGTGGTTGACCATGCTGTGGCCGCTGGCCGACCGGCCCCGGCTGGCCCCCGGCGTGCCCGGCGGCACCATCCCGGTCCGCCTCGTCGACGACGACCTGGCTACCTCGTTGGCCAGCGGCGGTCGGCTGGACATTCTGCTTTCGGCGGCCGAGGTGGCCACCAGCCACGATGTCGACCCCGACGGCGCGGTCGGGCGAGCCCTGTGTCTGGCCGTCGACCCCGACCTGCTCGTCACCGTCAACGCGATGACCGCCGGCTACGTGGTGTCCGATTCACCCGACGGGCCCGCGCAGCTCCCCGGCACCCCGACCCACGCCGGCGCCGGACAGGCGGCTGCCGCCGAGTGGCTCAACCGACTCCGCGCCCTGGCGCACCGCACCTGCGTGGCGCCACTGCCCTATGCGCAAGCCGACCTCGACGCGCTGCAGCGCGTCAACGATCGTGGGCTGAGCGCCACCGCGACCACCGGCGTCAACAGCATTGTCGACCGCATCCTGGACGTGGCCTCCGTCCGCGGGGCGACGCTGCTGCCCGACGGCCCGCTGACCAACCGCGCGGTCAACCTGCTCAGCGGCAACGAAAGCACCGTCGCCATCGCCGCCGCCGAACTGTCCGCCCCGGACGGACAAGGGACCTCGGACAGCACGGTCGACACCGCGCCCCAGCGGCTGTCCCCGCAAGTCGTGCTCGCCCCGTTCGACCCGGCGGTGGGCGCGGCGCTGGCCGGGACGGGCAGCTCGCCCGCGGTGCCCACCTATCTGGATTCCTCGCTGACCGTCCGGCTCGCGCACGACTCGGTGACCGCGCGCCGCCAGGACGCCCTGGGTTCCATGTTCTGGCACGCCTTGCGGCAGGACGACGCGCCCCGTACGCAGGTCCTGGTCCCGCCGGCGACGTGGAACCTGCAGGCCGACGACGCGCACGTCATCCTGACCGCGCTGACCACCACCATCCGGTCCGGCCTGGCGATCCCCCGGCCGTTGCCTGCGGTCATCGCCGAAGCCGCGGCACGCACCGAGCCGTCCGAACAGGTGGGCGCCTACACCTCCGCGCGCGGCCGCTTCGGCGACGACGTCACCGCACTGGTCACCGGGCAGGTCGGCCGGCTCTGGGGCCTGACGTCCGCCCTGACTACCGACGAACGCACCGGCCTGACGGGCATCCAATACACCGCCCCGTTGCGCGAAGACATGCTGCGCGCGCTGAGCGAATCCCAGCCCCCCGACACCCGCAACGGCATGGCCCAGCAGCGCCTGGCCGTCGTCGGCAAGACCATCAATGACCTGTTCGGCGCGGTCACGATCGTCAACCCGGGCGGCTCCTACACCCTGGCCACCGAGCACAGCCCGCTGCCGCTGGCGCTGCACAACGGCCTGGCCGTCCCGATCCGGGTCCGGCTGCAGGTCGACGCCCCGCCAGGCATGACGGTCACCGACGTCGGACAGATCGAGCTGCCGCCCGGTTACCTGCCGCTGCGGGTGCCGATCGAAGTGAACTTCACCCAGCGGGTCGCCATCGACGTGTCGCTGCGGACCCCGGACGGCCTGCGGCTTGGCGACCCGGTGCGCCTGTCGGTGCACTCCAACGCCTACGGCAAGGTGCTGTTCGCGATCACCATGACGGCCGCGGCCGTGCTGGTGCTGTTGGCGGGACGCCGCCTGTGGCACCGCTTCCGCGGCCAACCCGACCCCGCCGACCTGGACCGGCCCGACCCGCCCGGTGCCCGATCCGCGGGGTTCGACGACGAGGCCGATGACCGGGTCGAGCAAGAGCACCGCGTATGAAGCCCGCCCACCGGCAGGCCGCAGCACCGCAATCCCACCGCCTGCCAGAGCCGCCGCGGCGTCCGCACAATCCGGGCTCGCCGCCCACGGGTCCCCTGCCGCCGGTCCCCGCGGGGATTGACCGCCGACGGCCCGAACTCTCCGATTCCGCCCTGGTGTCGCGGTCGTGGGCGATGGCCTTCGCCACGCTGGTCAGCCGGCTCACGGGTTTCGCCCGGGTCGTACTTCTGGCGGCGATCCTGGGCGCCGCGCTGTCCAGTGCGTTCTCGGTGGCCAACCAGCTGCCCAACCTGGTCGCCGCGCTCGTCCTCGAGGCGACCTTCACCGCCATCTTCGTGCCGGTGCTGGCCCGCGCCGAGCAGAGCGACCCCGACGGGGGCGCGGCGTTCGTACGCCGCCTGGTCACGCTGACCACTGCGCTGCTGGTGTTGGCGACGGCCTTGTCGGTGCTCGCCGCGCCGCTGCTGGTCCGGTTGATGCTGGGCCGGGCTCCGCAGGTCAACGAGCCGCTGACGACCGCGTTCGCCTACCTGCTGCTCCCCCAGGTGCTCGCCTACGGCCTCACGTCGGTGTTCATGGCGATCCTGAACACCCGCAACGTGTTCGGCCCAACGGCGTGGGCGCCGGTCGTCAACAACGTCGTCGCGCTCGCGACCTTGGCGGGGTATGCGGCCGTCCCCGGTGAGCTGTCGGTCGACCCCGTGCGGATGGGCAACACCAAGCTGCTGGTCCTCGGCATCGGCACCACCCTGGGGGTGTTCGCGCAGACCGCGGTGCTGCTGGTCGCGTTGCGCCGCGAACGCGTGGACCTGCGTCCCCTCTGGGGAATCGACGAGCGGCTCAAGCGCTTCGGCACCATGGCCGCCGCGATGGTGCTCTACGTGCTGATCAGCCAGCTCGGCCTGGTGGTCGGTAACCAGATCGCCAGCACGGCGGCGGCGTCGGGCCCCGCGATCTACAACTACACCTGGCTGGTCCTGATGCTGCCGTTCGGCATGATCGGCGTCACGGTGCTGACGGTGGTGATGCCGCGGCTGAGCCGCAACGCCGCCGCCGACGACACCAAGGCCGTGCTGGCCGACCTGTCGCTGGCCACCCGCCTGACGTTGATCACGCTGATCCCGATCGTCGCGGTGATGACCGTCGGCGGCCCGGCGATCGGCAGCGCCCTGTTCGCCTACGGTCACTTCGGCGGGGTCGACGCCGGATACCTCGGCGCCGCGATCGCGCTGTCGGCATTCACGCTGATCCCCTACGGTCTGGTGCTGCTGCAGCTGCGGGTCTTCTACGCGCGCGAGCAACCCTGGACGCCGATCGTCATCATCCTCGTCATCACGGCCGTCAAGATCGTCGGATCCGTGCTGGCGCCGCGCCTGACCGATGACCCCAAGCTGGTGGCCGGTTACCTGGGGCTGGCCAACGGCATCGGCTTTCTGGCGGGCGCGATCATCGGCTACCTGCTGTTGCGGCACACCCTGCTGCCTGCGGGCGGCCAGTTGATCGGCAAAGGCGAGCAGCGCACCATCCTGGTCACGATCACCGCCTCGATGCTGGCCGGTTTGGTGGCCCATGTGGCCGACCGGCTGTCGGGGCTCGGCGCGCTGACCGCGCAGGGCGGCGGCGCGGGGTCACTGCTGCGGCTGCTGATCCTGGCGGCGATCATGCTGCCGATCATGGCCGCGGTCATGCTTGGCGCCCGTGTCCCGGAGGCGCAGGCGGCGCTGGACG
>NZ_LZJN01000127.1 GCF_001667735.1 Mycobacterium sp. E183 | reverse complement strand
TGGCCGGCATCTATGCCCAGGTGCTGGGCGTGGAACGGGTCGGCATCGACGACTCCTTCTTCGACCTGGGCGGGGACAGCATCTTGTCGATGCAGGTCGTGGCCCGGGCGCGGGCGGCCGGCGTGATGTTCCGCCCGCGCGACATCTTCGTCGAGCAGACGGTGGCGCGACTGGCCCGGGTGGCGGGGGTGTCCACCGACGACGACGCGGTCGACGAGGGTCTCGGCGAGCTCGTCGCCACACCGATCATGCGCTGGCTGCAGCGGCTCGACGGGTCGGTCGACGAGTTCAACCAGACCATGCTGGTGCAGGCCCCCGCCGGCGTCACCCGTGACGACCTGACGGTGCTCCTGCAGGCCTTGATCGACCGGCACCCGATGTTGCGGCTGCGCGTCGACGACGACGGTGCGGGCGGCTGGTCGCTGGAGGTGCCCGAGCCCGGCGCGGTCGACGCCCGCGGATGCCTGCACACCGTCGACGCGTTGTCCGAACACGCTCTGGTGGCGGCGCGCTCGCACCTGAACCCGGCCGCGGGGGTGATGCTGCGTGCGGTATGGGCGGAGGGCACCGGGCGGTTGGCGTTGATCGTCCACCACCTGGCCGTCGACGGAGTTTCGTGGCGAATCCTGTTGGAGGACTTGAACATCGCGTGGGTCCAGCAGCGCAGCGGCCTACCGGTGGTGCTGGCCCCCGGGGGCACGTCGTTCGCCAGGTGGTCCGCGCTGGTGGCCGAGCATGCCCGGCGCCCCGAGGTCGTCCGGATGGCGGACGCCTGGCGGCAGGTGGCGGCGATCCCGGCCGCGTTGCCGGCGGTACGCCCGGAGCTCGACACCTATCGGACGGCGCAGCACCTGTCGGTGTCGCTCGATACCGAGACCACTCGCATGTTGTTGGGGGCAGTGCCGGCGGCGTTCCACGCCGGTGTCCAGGATATTTTGCTGGTCGCCTTCGGGTTGGCGATCAACGAATTCCTGGGCACCGGCGCGCCGCTTTCCATCGACGTCGAGGGCCATGGCCGCGACGAAGACGTGGGCCCGCGCGTCGACCTGTCGCGCACGGTGGGGTGGTTCACCGCCAAATACCCGGTCGCGTTGAGCCTCGGTAAGCCACCCTGGGACAGGGTCACCGCCGGTGCGGCTGAGCTGGGCGCGCTCATCAAGGACGCCAAGGAACAGCTGCGCGCCCTGCCGGACGGGCTGACCTACGGACTGCTGCGTTATCTGAATCCCGATGTGGTCCTTGAAGACCCGGACCCGGTGATCGGATTCAACTACCTAGGGCGACTGGGCGGCACGGCGGAGCTGTCGGACGACCTGTGGCGGCCGGATCAGGACGGCCTGTCGCTGACCGCCGCGACCGCGGCGCTGCCGGTGCCTCTGGGACACACGCTGGAGCTGAACGCCGGCGCCGTGGAAACGACGAACGGTCCTCGCCTGCATGCCAATTGGACGTGGGCACCCTCGGCCCTGGAGCACTGGCAGGTCCGCAGGCTGAGCCAGCTGTGGTGCGCCGCCCTGGCCGGCATCTGCGCGCACGTGCGAAACGGCGGGGGCGGACTGACCCCGTCGGACGTCGCCCCGGCGCGGCTGACCCAGCAGCAGATCGACGAGCTGTGCCGGGGCCACCCGACCGCCGACGTGTTGCCCCTGACCCCGCTGCAGCAGGGACTGCTTTTCCATGCCAGCTCCGGGCTGGACCCCGGCGACGACGTGTACGCGGTGCAACTCGACATCACCGTGTGCGGCCCCCTCGACCCGCATCGCCTGCGCGAGGCGGTGCACACGGTGGTGAACCGGCACCCCAACTTGGTGGCCCGGTTCAGCGAAACGTTCGACGAGCCGGTGCAGATCATCCCCGCCGACCCCACCATCGCGTGGCGCTACCTCCAGCTCGACGCCGACGACCCCGCTCCCGACCAGCTGGTCGAGCGGCTGTGCATCGCCGAGCGCGCCGCCGTGTGCGACCTGGCGGGCCGCCCGGCGTTTCGGGCGGCGCTGGTCCGCACCACCAAAGACCGGCACCGCTTTGTGCTGACCGTCCACCACATCGTGATGGACGGTTGGTCGCTGCCGGTCGTGCTCCAGGAGATCTTCCTCGCCTACTACCGGGAGCGGCTGCCGGCCGCGGCGCCGTACCGCAGCTACCTCACCTGGCTGGCGACGCGCGACCTGGACGCCGCCCGCGCGGCGTGGCGCCAGGTGCTCGACGGGTTCGACACCCCGACGCTGGTGCGCGCGCCCGGGCGGGCGGGGCGTCGGGACGTCGCAACCTCCGCGGTGCCTGCGGACACCACGCGCGCACTGAGCGAGCTGGCCCGCTCGTCGCACACGACCGTCAGCACCGTGCTGCAGGCCGCGTGGGCGCAGCTGCTGGCCTGGCTGACCGGTGAGGACGACGTCGTGTTCGGCGCCGTCGTCTCGGGACGGCCGGCCGAGGTGCCCGGCTCCGAAACGATGGTGGGCCTCCTGATCAACACGGTTCCGGTACGGGCCACCATCGCCGCGACAACCACGGTCGCCGGACTGCTCGACCAGTTGCGCCGCGCCCACAATCACACCCTCGAACACGAGCACCTCGCGCTGCCCGAAATCCACCGCGCGGCCGGCCACGAGCAGCTGTTCGACACCTTGTTCGTGTACGAGAACTATCCGATCGACACCGCCGCGCTGGCGGGCGCACACGAAGTCGCCATCACCGAATTCGTCAGCCGCGAGTTCAACCACTATCCCCTCTCGGTGCAAGCGGTGCCGGGCGAGGAACTGGGCCTGCGAATCGAATTCGACACCGACGTCTTCGACGCAGCCGGCATCGAGGCGCTCGTGGAGCGGTTCCGCCGCGTGCTGGCGGCCATGACCGCCGACCCCACTCGCCTGTTGTCGGCGATCGACGCGCTCGAGGAGTCCGAGCACACCCACCTCGTCGAGTGGGGGAACTACGCCGTCCTCACCGAACCCGCTGCCGGGCTGTCGATTCCGGACCTGTTCGCCGCGCACGTGGCCCGCACACCGGAGGCGATCGCGCTGAGCTGCGACGGCCGCCACCTGAGCTACCGGCAGCTGGACGAGGCGGCGAATCGCCTGGCGAACCTGCTGGCCGGCCTCGGTGCGGGCCCCGGTGCCTTTGTGGCGCTGATGTTCTCGCGATCCGCCGACGCGGTCACGGCGGTCCTGGCCGTGCTCAAGACGGGTGCGGCGTATGTGCCGATCGACCCGGGCCTGCCCGCGGCGCGGGTCGAGTTCATGATTGCCGACACCGCGCCGATCGTCGCGGTCACCACCGCCGAGCTGCGATCCCGGTTGGACGGGTTCGACGTGGCGGTCATCGACGTCCACCAATCATCCGTGCACACCCAACCCGCCACCGCGTTGCCGGCGCCGGACCCCGAGGACATCGCGTACGTCATCTACACGTCGGGCACGACCGGCGTCCCCAAAGGGGTGGCGGTCACCCACCAGAACGTCACCCAGCTGATGGCGTCGCTGCATGCGCCCCTGCCGGGGGCGGCCGCCTGGTCGCAGTCTCACTCCCTGGCCTTCGACGTGTCGGTCCAGGAGATTTTCGGCGCGCTGCTGGACGGGGGCCGGCTGGTCCTAGTGCCCGAGCCGGTGGCGACATCGCCGGAAGAGCTGCGCGCGTTGCTGATTGGTGAACGGGTCAACGTCTTGAGCCAAACCCCGTCCGAGGCGGGTGCCCTGTCGACCGAGGGGCTCGACGGGGTGGCCCTGGTGATCGGCGGTGAGCCCTGTCCGGCAGAGCTGGTCGATCGGTGGGCGCCGGGCCGGGTGGTGGTCAACGCCTACGGCCCGACCGAGACGACGGTGGACGCGGCGCTCAGCGCGCCGCTGGCCCCCGGAGCGGGGGCGCCGATCGGGTCACCGGTGTCCGGCGCCGCGTTGATGGTGTTGGACAAGTGGTTGCGGCCGGTGCCGGCCGGCGTGGTCGGGGAATTGTATGTCGCCGGCCGCGGCGTGGCGTGCGGCTACCTGGGCCGGTCCGGCTTGACGGCGTCGCGCTTCGTGGCGTGCCCGTTCGGCGGGACCGGGGCGCGCATGTATCGCACCGGGGACCTGGTGCGCTGGGGCACCGACGGGCAACTGCGGTACGTGCGGCGCGCCGACGAGCAGGTCAAGATCCGCGGCTACCGCATCGAGCTCGGCGAAATCACCACCGCGCTCTTGGCTTTCGACGGTGTGCGGCAGGCGGCGGTGGTCGCCCGCGCGGGCCGCCTGGTGGGCTACGTGACCGGCACGGCCGACCCGGCCGGCATTCGCGCCGCGCTGGCCGAGCGGTTGCCGGCCTACATGGTGCCCGCCGCGATCGTCGCCGTGGACGCGATCCCGTTGACGGTCAACGGCAAACTCGACACCCGGGCGCTGCCCGCACCCGAATACCACGACACCGATGCTTACCGTGCCCCGGCGACCCCGGTCGAGGGCATCCTGGCCGAGATCTACGCCCGCGTATTGGGCTTGGCGCGGGTGGGGGTCGAGGAGTCATTCTTCGACCTGGGTGGCGATTCGCTCGCGGCGATGCGCCTGGTCGCCGCCGTCAACGCGGGCCTTCACGCTCACCTGTCGGTGCGGGCGGTGTTCGAGGCGCCCACGGTTCGCCGATTGGCGCCGCTCCTCGGCAAGGGCGGTGGTGCGCCGGCGCGCGTGGTGGCGGGCGCGCGTCCGGCGTTGCTGCCCCTGTCGTTCGCCCAGTCCCGGTTGTGGTTCATCGACCAGCTGCACGGGCCGTCGCCGGTCTACAACATGGCCGCCGCGCTACGGCTGCGCGGACACCTGGACGTCGACGCGTTGGGCGCCGCGCTCGGCGACGTGCTGGACCGCCACGAAAGCCTGCGCACGGTGTTCGCCGCGGCCGATGGGACACCGCACCAGGCGATCCTGCCCCCGGAGCGCGTCGATGCCGACGTGGTCGACGCCACCGGATGGTCTGCGGCGCGGTTGCGGGAGGCCGTCGACGCGGTCGCGGGCCGCCCGTTCGACCTGGCCAACGAGAGTCCGCTGCGGGCAACGCTTTTCAGGACGGACGAGGACGAACATGTGCTGGTCGCCGTGGTGCACCACATCGCCGCCGACGGCTGGTCGCTCGCCCCGCTGGTGCGGGACCTCGGCGTGGCCTACGCCAGCCGGTGCGCGGGCAGGGCGCCCGGATGGGCACCCTTAGCGATCCAGTACGCCGACTACGCGCTGTGGCAGCGCGCCCAGCTGGGCGATCTCGACGACCCGGACAGCCCGATCGCCGGGCAGCTGGACTACTGGCGGGCCGCACTGGCCGGACTGCCCGAGCGCCTGGAGTTGCCCACCGACCGGCCGTATCCGCCGGTTGCCGATTACCGCGGGGCCAGCGTCGGCGTCGAGTGGCCGGCCGCGCTGCAGGACCGGGTGCGCGAGGCGGCCCGCACCCACGACGCGACCAGTTTCATGGTGCTCCAGGCCGCCCTCGCGGTGCTGCTCGCGAAGATCTCCACGAGTTCCGATGTGGCCGTGGGCTTCCCGATAGCCGGACGCCCCGACCCCGCACTCGATGACGTCGTGGGCTTTTTCGCCAACACGTTGGTGCTGCGGGTCGATCTGGCCGGCGATCCCACGGTGGCCGAGCTGTTGACCCAGGTGCGTCGGCGCAGCCTGGAAGCCTACGAGCACCAGGACGTGCCCTTCGAGGTGCTCGTGGAAAGGCTCAACCCCGCCCGCAGCCTGGGACACCACCCCCTGGTGCAGGTGATGTTGGCCTGGCAGAACAACGACGCGGCCGAACTGAACCTGGGCGACCTGCAGGTCACCGCGCTGCCGGTGGACACCCGCACGGCCCGCACCGACCTGCTGTTCTCCCTGGCCGAACGCTGGACGGCGGACGGCCGGTCCGCCGGGATCGGTGGTGCGGTGGAATTCCGCACCGACGTGTTCGATACCGCCAGTGTCACAACGCTTGTCGCACGTCTCGAGCGCGTAGTGGCCGCCCTCACCGCCGACCCCGCCCGCCGGTTGTCGTCGATCGACGTGCTCGACGAGGCGGAGCATGCCCGGCTCCACAACTTCGGCAACCGTGCGGTGCTCGACCTGCCGGCGCCGATCGGACCGTCGATTCCGCAACTGTTCGCCGCCCAGGTGCACCGCGCCCCGGAGGCGGTGGCCATCACCTGCGGAAACCGCTGGTGGAACTACCACCAATTCGACGCTGCCGCGAACCAGTTGGCGCACTTGCTGATCGAGCATGGCGTGGGCCCGGGGGATCGGGTGGCGCTGCTGGTTCCCCGGTCGGCCGGGGCTGTCGCGGCGATCCTGGCGGTGCTCAAAGCCGGAGCGGCCTACGTGCCGATCGATCCGGGCCTGCCGGCCGCGCGGATCGACTTCCTGCTCGCCGATGCCGCACCGGTTGCCGTGCTGACGATCAGCGGGCTGCGATCGCGCCTGGACGGCTGCCGCCTGCCGCTCCTGGACATCGACGACCCGGCGGTGGACACGTTCCCCTGCACCGCGATACCGGCCCCAGACCCCGACGCCACCGCCTACGTCATCTACACGTCCGGCACCACGGGGATCCCCAAGGGAGTGGCGGTCACCCACCGCAACGTCACCCAGCTGCTCGAGTCGCTGGACGGCGAACTGGATCTGGGGCAGGTGTGGACGCAATGCCACTCGTTGGCCTTCGACTTCTCGGTGTGGGAGATCTTCGGTGCGCTGCTGCGCGGCGGGCGCCTGGTGGTCGTGCCCGACGACGTGGTCCGTTCGCCGGAAGACCTGTACGCCTTGCTGGTTCGTGAGCAAGTCAGCGTGCTGAGCCAGACGCCCTCGGCGTTCTACGCGCTGCAAACGGCCGAAGCGCTCTCACCCGACCTCGCCCAGCAACTCAAACTGCAGACGCTGGTGTTCGGTGGCGAAGCGCTCGAACCCCGACGGCTGGCCAACTGGCTGGACAGCCATCCGGGACGGCCCCGCCTGATCAACATGTACGGCACCACCGAGACCACCGTGCACGCCTCGTTGCGCGAGATCGTCGACGGTGACGTCGACGGCGCCGCCAGTCCGATCGGAAACCCCCTGGAGCATCTCGCCTTCTTCGTGCTGGACGACTGGTTGCGGCCGGTGCCGGCCGGCGTGGCGGGCGAGTTGTACGTGGCGGGCGGGGGTTTGGCGTCGGGGTATCTGGGCCGGGCGGGCCTGACCGCGTCGCGGTTCGTGGCGTGCCCGTTCGCCGGAGCGGCAGCCCCCGCGCAACGCATGTACCGCACCGGGGATCTGGTGCGCTGGGGCGCGGACGGGCAGCTGCGGTACCTCGGGCGTGCCGACGAGCAGGTCAAGGTCCGCGGCCACCGCATCGAGCTGGGCGAAATCCACGCGGCGCTAACCGGTTTGGAAGGGGTCGGCCAGGCGGCCGTGATCGCCCGCGAGGACCTGCCGGGTGACAAGCGGCTGGTGGGCTACGTGACCGGGTCCGCCGAGCCTGCCAGCGTCCGCGCCGCGCTGGCCGAGCTGTTGCCGGCCTACATGGTGCCCGCCGCGATCGTCATGATGGACGCGATCCCGTTGACGGTCAACGGCAAACTCGACAGTCGTGCCCTCCCGGCCCCCGACTACCGCGCCGCCGCCAGCGAGTCGCCACCCAGTTCGAAGAACGAATCGTCGACGCCCACGCGGTCAACACCGAGGATCTGGGCGTAGATGGTGGCCAGGATCTCCTCGGTGGGGGTGTCGGGCGGGCGGTACCGAG
>NZ_LZJN01000126.1 GCF_001667735.1 Mycobacterium sp. E183 | reverse complement strand
CCGCCCCGTCGCTGCTGGGCAGCGCATGCCGGCGCACGTCGGCGACCGAACCGTCGGCGGTGTCGACGACGGCCAGCGTCGCGGTGCTGGGCTCGACGAACAGCAGCGCGGTGCGCGCGCAGTTGGTGGCACTGCCCGCGGCCTGCGCCAGCGCCGCGGCAGCCATCACGCCGGACACCAGCATGACGTCCTCGATCTTGCGCTCCGCCAACGCATTTCGAAGCGCGGCCGCCTCGGCTTGATCCGTCCACGTCACGCCGCTCGATTTCACCCGATAGCCACCCGCGGCCGCGCTTTCCCGTGTGCCGAGAATCGCGTCGACCACGCGGTCCGCCGCGGCCACCGCCGTTGTCTGATCGGCGAGTTCAAAGCCGTCCTGGTCGACGGTCACTCCGCCGGCAGCTTCGCCTTCGACGAGCACCATGCGGACCGTCTCGGGCGCCATAGACACGCCAAGTACGACGTCCACCGCTCCTCCAAGTCGTCCAAATCGATTGCGTGTCGTGCGGGGACAGCTGTGTTCCCGCCGCGGGGCATCATCGCTTTCCAGAATTGGCCGGACGGATTTTCGACGCGATCACGGCCCCACACCCCGTCGCCACCCTAGCGCGCGAAGTTCGACGCGTCCGGCAGCCGCGAAGCGCTATTTGTGCCCGCCGCCGCCACCGCCGCTGTGGCCACCGCCGCCGCCACCACCGCCGAAGCTGCCGCCACCGCCACCGCTGTGGCCGCCGCCGAAGCCGCCGCCCCCACCGAGTCCGCCGCCACCACCGAGGCCGCCGCCCCCGCTGTGGCCGCCGCCCAAGCCGCCGCCCGGGATGCCGAAGCCGCCTCCGGGGGCCCCACCCCCGATCGGCCCGCCACCGCCGTGACCGCCACCGAGAGGTCCGCCGCCGAACAGCCCACCGGGACCGCTGGGCGTACTGCCGCCGCCGCCGGAACCTGGGGCCGGGAGGTGCCCGCCGCCCAGGCCGCCGTCGCCCGGGGGCGAGGCGTGCCCGCCGCCCAAGCCGCCGGGGCCGGTACCCGGGGGCGGGACGTGCCCACCGCCGGAACCACCGGTGTCCGGGGGCGGCACGTGCCCACCGCCGGAACCACCCGTGCCGCTACCCGGAGGCGGGACGTGGCCGCCGCCGGTACCGCCGGTGTCCGGAGGCGGCACATGCCCACCGCCGGAACCACCCGTGCCACTGCTAGGGGGCGGGGACGAGCCCTGCCCGGGCGGAGTCTGGTGCGGCGGCCACTGGGGCCCCGTGCCGCCGGTCTGCGGCGGTTCGGGGACGTGCACCGGCGGTTGGGGCAGCACAGGTGGCGGGGCCGACACGTGCGGCGGCCCCTCAATCACCGGCGGCGTCAGCACCGGGTTGGGAACTGGTACGCGGATCGGGGGCAAGATCACCGGCGCGATCGGGGGGACCACGACGGGAACCGGCACCACCGGAGCCGGGGCCGCGGGAATGGGCGGCGCCGCGGGCGGCGGAGGGGCCGCCGGCAGCGGCGCGGCGAACTGCGGAGTCATCGGCTTCGGTGCCGCTACCGGCTCGGGCAGGTTGAGCTTCGCCGCCGGGGCCGACGCCTCGACGGGGGCAGGCGCCTCCTGCGTCGGCACGATCAGGTGCTGCCCGGGGGTGGGCTGCAGCGCGACGGTGCCGGTCGTGCGGATGCCGATCGCCAGCGCGATCTCGAGCGCCAGCACCGCGCTGATGCCGGCGACCGCCAACCCGCTTCCGATCAGCAAGGCCGGCCGGCGCCGCGGTTCGCTTTCTTCGGGCATGAAGAGCTTCTCGATGACGACGGTCGGCGAGTCCGCGTCCTCGTCCGGTACCGCGCTGTAAGCCCGCTCGTCGTCGACCGCCTCGGGCCCGAACGGCACATAGAGGTATTCGGGCAGCGAGTACTGGTCGACGGCACCGGTGCCGGGATCTTGGGCGTATGCCAGCGCGGCGGTCGACGAGGCGAACAGCGGCGCGTTGGCCGAGGCCAGGGCGGCGCCGCGGGCCAGCGCCGTCTCCGGCTCCTCCGGCACGCTCACCGCGAGGGAGGTCGCCGTCTGCAGCGCCGGCTTCAGCGGGGCGATGTCGACGCCCGAGCCGACCACCAGCACGCCGTCCGGCGCGGCCTCCAGCTTTTCCAGCCCGACGATCATGCCGCCGAGCTGGGCGGCGGCCTGGTCGTAGGAATCGGCATAGATCGGTTGCTTGTAGACGTCGGGAATCGAGCCGTCGGAAGTCTCGACGACCGCGAGCGTCGCGGTGTCGGGCTCCACGAACATCACGGCCGTTCGCTCGTAACCCATTGCGCCGCCGACGTTTTGGGCCAGCGCCGTCGCCGCCAAAAAGGCGGACACCAACATGACGTTTTCGATGCGGTAAGCGGCAAGCGCGTCGCGCAACGCCGCCGCCTCGAGCTGGTCGGTCCACGTGACGCCGATGGACGACACCTCGAGGCCCGCGTCGGCCGCGCCCTCCCGGGTACCCAGGATCGCGGCGAGCACCTGGTCGGACGCGCTCGCGGTGGCCGCTTCGTCGGCGGCTGAGACGTCGAACACGTCCTCTTCCACGGTGGCACCGTCGGCGTATTCGCCTTCGAGAACAACCATTTGGATCGACGCCGGTGCCATCGACACCCCGAGCACGATATCCAAGACAACCCCTCCAAAGGTATTGCGAGACGAACCACGGCTAGGCGGAGGAAAAAACCATGGCTAACTAAGTATCGCGCAGAAAGGGGACGCGGGAGGCCCGCAGAACCTATGTAGTCCTTATGAAGTTCTGATAGGAGCGCGACGGTGTGGGTCCGCGCTGCCCCTGGTACTTCGACCCAACTTGCGAACTGCCGTAAGGGTGTTCGGCCGGGCTGGTCAACCGCAGGATGCACAGCTGACCGATCTTCATGCCCGGCCACAGCGTGATCGGCAGGTTGGCGACGTTGGACAGTTCCAGCGTGATGTGACCGCTGAAGCCGGGGTCGATGAAGCCGGCGGTCGAGTGCGTCAGCAGCCCCAGCCGGCCCAGCGACGATTTGCCTTCCAGCCGGCCGGCGAGGTCCTCGGGCAGGGTGAACAGTTCCAGCGTGGAGCCGAGCACGAACTCCCCCGGATGCAGTACGAACGGCTCGCCGTCCACGGGTTCGACCAGCGTCGTCAGCTCGTCCTGCTGCTTCGCGGGGTCGATGTGGGTGTAGCGGGTGTTGTTGAAGACGCGGAACATGCAGTCCAGGCGGACGTCGATGCTGGACGGCTGCACCAGGGCGTCGTCGTACGGGTCGATGCCCAACCGGCCTGCGGTGATTTCGGCCCTGAGGTCGCGATCGGAGAGCAGCACGCGACGAGCCTATCCGCTGCTCGCCGTCGCGCGGTCAGTCGGCGAGATACATCTCCCCACCCTTGGGGTAGCCCCCGCCGGTGGTGGTGACGTGGACGTGGTCGTAATGCCCGAGCCGGCTCGGTTGCGCGCCGCCCGGCGTGTAGTAGACGCCGCGCCAGATCGCGTCCTGGATCCCGAAGCGTTTCGCGTTACTCATCACGTACGCGACGATCTCGTCGCCCAGGGCGATCCCGTCGGCGCTCTGCGGGTTGGGGATCATCACGTCGATCGCCAAACCGAGCGGATGCCACGGCAGCGGATCCGGCCGCACCCCACCCATTTCGTGGATCTGGGGGAACTTGGCGCTGATGCTGCGGGAGACCTGGATGGTTCTGACCTGGAGGCCCTGCTCGGGGGCGAGCCCGGCCGGCAGGAACCGGGATCGGGTGTGGTACCTGGACGCCGCGGGCGGCGGAGCCATCCCGTCGCCACGGGACACATCCGACGCCAGCACAATCCCCACCGGCTTTGCCGGCACGATTTCTAAGCAGCACTCTGAGGCGTCGCCAATAACGGGTTGCGCGATGGGACGGGGCACGAAAGGCGCGTCATCGCCGGCCGCCGCGAAGAACACCGCAGCCGGGGCCAGCGCCCCTGCCAGGAGCAGCGGCGATTTACGGCGCTTCTTGGCTAAGCTGTGCCGACCCACCCCAGGCACATTACGACATGATCACGAAAGAATAAACACGAGTTCTGCAATTTGCGGATGAGCGGCGCATTTCCCGGCGTCGGCAATTCGCCGCTGGGCCTGAACGCGCTGGCTGGGCCGCGACCGGAGGGGCCCTATGCGCCCGACGGATCCACCCTCGGATGCTAGCCTTCGTTGTCGACAGCGCCGATGTAGTTCAATGGCAGAACATCAGCTTCCCAAGCTGAATACGCGGGTTCGATTCCCGTCATCGGCTCCACTGTTTCCGCAGCTGAGACGCTTGAAGACCTCTGCAGACTCTCGACTTTCACTCGAAACTTGTCGCTATCTTGTCGGTGGGCGGTCGAAAAAACCGCAGGTGAACCGTTAGCTGTCCCGAAGGGACGCAGCGACCGCTGCCGATGACTGGCGCGAATCGTCACGACGCGGCGGCCCCCGTGCTCCTCCCCACCACACCGACGCGCCGAGAGCGGCGGCCCCCGTGCTCCTCCCCACCACACCGACGCGCCGAGAGCGTCGAGCTGGGCCTAGGTGGCTCTGGTCGACGTGCCCGGCTTGCGGCTGCATCCCGGCCTGGATGCGGGCTGGCAACAACCCCCGCCCTGGTGGCGAATCTCGATAGTTGGGACAAGTGCCACTTGAGGGCGAATGAAGTGCTCGCCAATGTCTAGCGAGTGCTCATAACGCGCCGAAATGCGTTGTGGTGGAACGGTTTCAACGTCATTCGGCGTAGACTCACATCCCAATTAGATTGAGTTTTACCGATTTCCGTGAAATTTAGGCAGGTAACGCAAGATGAACGCGCAAAAGACTTTGAGCCCCGATGCCATCGCTGTAATTGACGGTGTGCCGGTCCGCCCGATCTTCGGCGGTACCCAGCCGACACATCAGTACGGGATTAACACCAAAGCCGATGTGCTGGTCAACCAGCTAGCGGACGGAACCGATTTAAACAAGATTTGGGACGAGTACGCCGAAGCGCTCAGCGCCTATAACACTGAGCGGTCAAGTATTACTGATCTCCTGACGTTTGATACGACCGCTCCCGGTGAAGCGGTCCCGCAAAATTTCGATATCGGGAGCTTTGAAGAATCAACCGATCTGGGTGTGCCAAAAGGCGCGGGGCTCCCCGGCGCTTTGCCTCTTGGATATACCTTTAAGGACTATGACCTGGCGGGACGGTTCTCGTGGCGTTTTCTGAGGGATGCCGACCGTCGCCAGGTTGACGGAGTTATGAATGGGATTTTGGCAGCCGACAACCGGCTCGTCACGGGCACGATCCTACGTCGCCTGTTCGACCCGACTCAGAAGCGAAATGAGTTCAACCAACCTGTATTTGGGCTATGGAATGCCGATGGCATGATTCCGCCGCCGCACCTAGGACGCGAATTTGACGGTACCACAACACATTACCTTGCTAGTCAGGCGAATCAAGTCGATGCGGGAGACGTTGAAGATGCGATTTCCCTTGTGAAACGTAAGGGATATGGAATCGCGCCCGGTACGAAACTCCTGATCTTGGCCAATCCCGATGAAGCCGAGCTGATTATGTCGTGGCGAGCCGGTGAGCCATCGCGAACTTCGGGGCCAGATGCATCATACGACTTTATTCCTGCGGCCGACGCACCGCCTTTCATTACGCCAGCCGGTGAGTTGGTCGGCCAACAGGTTCCCGGCCAGATCTGGGGTCTCAAGGTCCAAGGCAGTTACGGCGAAGCGCTTTTGATCCAAAGCGAATTCATCCCCAGCGGATTTTTCACAGTTGTCGCCAGTGGTGGTCCCAACAGCCCGGTCAATGTAATGGGCCGTCGCGTTCACCCGAATACTGCATACCAACCCCTTCGGCACATTCCGGGTGCTGGTATTTACCCGATTGTTGGTTCCTATCACCAGCGTTCGTTTGGGGTCGGTGTGCGCCAGCGCGGCGCTGCTGTTTGCGTGCAAGTAACCACCGGCAACACCTACACCGCGCCGAGTGCTGACCAGATTCCGGTTTAGGTCAGCGAATCCGACCACAATGGAATCGGGTCTGAATCATGAGCGGTGACCACGCCGACTGGTTTGGCAAGCTGGTTTTTGACGCCAAGCACGTTCAACGACAGCGCGGTGCAACAGAATTCAGTCGCGGCCCGGGCTTGACGCCGCCCGGTCTCGAAGATGCTGCGCCAGCCGAAGGCGGGCGCTATCACGGTAAGACACCGCGCCGATGACCAGACGCCGGCCAAAACCCAAGGCCGCGAAATCGTTTGCGGCCAAGGGCAAACGCGCCTATCAGCGTGACGCGCGGGGCCGGTTCGCATCTGGCAGCGTTGCGGCCGTCACTTCGTCCGAGGCCGCTGCGCTGCAACGTCGCGCGCGTCGTCGCCGTCGAGCTGCGCTGGCCGGTGCCGCAATCACCGCTGTCGCCGCGCACCAGGCCGCTAGCCCTGCCAGCCGCACCCGCACCGCCATCACCCGGCGTCGCCTGGTCGCAGCGCATGTGGCCCGAGCAGCGTCCGATCACCGGAAGTCCGTTACCCGGCGCGCTCGCGCGTTGCCGCACCGGCCCACAGCCGGGGCCGCGTTTCCGGCCGCTGCGCGCAAGGCCGCGCACGCCGAGGCGCGGCGGCTCACCAAGGGCTACCGCAAACGGGCCCGTAAAGCTCGCAGCGCGCGTCGGCGGACTCGATGAGCGCGTTAGACCGCCCCGCCGCAACCGCCTGGCGGGGCCGGTGTCCCGCTGGGGAAGGCATCGTCAATGACGCAGTTCATCTCGAAACGCGGCGTGGCGAACGTGCCGCCCGTCATCGCGACGTTGTGCCAGTAGCTACCGTCAGGGAATTTCTCGCCGTTGCACCAAGCGACCGCCAAAATGCCGCCCCTGCCACCGGGACAATCGCCGATGGTCAGGTTGGGCTTATGGGTCGGGTCGGCCTGAGCTGTGCCCGCGAATAGGAGCGCCGTGACCCCGAGTACCGCCAGCGCTGCGCCGAGGGCTTTGGTCCTGATCATAGCAAACGAGCCTACGGTTTCGGCTTGGCGTTTGGGCAGATTTAGATGAGTCCATACCGCCCGCCTGAGTGGCCGTATTGCGGTCAGCCCGAGCCCCGTCGGCGTCGGCCCAACCGACCACCGCGAAACGGGAACTCGACTACCCCGCGCCCGGTGACGGCTGTCAGGCCGGGCTAGTTCTCTGGGCGGTTGATTCCCGGCCCTCAGCTCAACACACAGCCGCGAACACAGGTGTGTTCGTGTGATCGGATACACCGAGCGCCTTCAAATATTTGTAAACAAGACAGCTTCATATTTGAAGCTAGACGGTTTATTAGCCGCCACGCCGGAGGCGCAGTCGGTGATTGACGGTGCTCATTCGCGCTCATAGTGTGCGCGTAGGCACTGGCGGTGAATTCACACTGCCGGAAAACCAACACCGTAATTCGTAAGGAAACACCAATGTCGCGAATGCCCAGCGCTACCCTGCGCGCAGAAAACCCATTACAAAACGCATTGAGTCCTGAACATCAGCACGAAAGATTGCAGTATTCCACCAGTCCCAATATCAAAGGGATTGACGCAGCCGTCCAGCGTATCCACGCGCTGTTCGGTGTTCAGGTCACCGAACACTACTTGCGCCGCGCCATCACCAAGCGCAGACTGCAGCGCCACGAGATCGGTCACGTCATTCATTTCTCAGACCGTGACCTGTATGACTTCATCGTTCTGAGCACCAAAAAGCCCAACGCCTAATAATTATCCAAACACGAAAGGAACTTTATGATGGACAGTCTTGACTACCTGAATCAGTTTGAAGCATTCCACTGGCTCGATAAGGACGCCAAACAGCGGATCCGCGCTCGCGCCGCAAAAGATATGGTTGCGACCGATTCCGGCAATGCGACGGTGAGCCGTGACCTCAACGAAGGATTATCAAATATTCTCGCCGGAAAACCGCCCGCAGGTATCAACGGTGTCAATGTTGATTTGGAAAATGTAGATCGTCGTAGTGAAGCGTTGCTATCAAACTGGTTTAACACCGAAGCTGGACAAAAAGTAAGGTGGTTATGTTTTTTAGATGTTGGCGATCCGTGGATCAACCAGATTATCGAAACTGCACTAGGTACCGTAAACTGTTTCGCTCCTGAGACTCAGGTCGGGCCGGCCGATCTGGTGGCGATCAGGGGCGGTGAAAGTTGGCTTCTCGCAGGAGATATCACCCTAGAGGCCGTCATCGACAGCCTCTCAGAAACACTTGCGTGCGATTTTGAGTATTTTGCCGGTACCGCAGCCGGTTCATGCATGGTAAGCCATCACAAACTTTTGCGCAGCATTGCCAAATGCGATGGACTCGGTAGGGACGGCAAACCAAACAAGCTGCGCCGTGATTATCTCAGCGAAAATTTCCATACGATACCGTTTGGGCGCGGCAACACAATCTTGTTGGCGCGGGTTTGCAGGTTTTGCCTCGGCGCATTTTCGGCAGGCAATCACATAGTGGCTCACCAGATCGGAATTATTGAACCGCCGCCGTCTGGCTTCGGCAGGATCGGTGCTGGCCCGATTAGCAAGAGCGAATACCTGTGGAACAAGGGCGTTGTCGAGCAGGTTTACCGCGATTGGGAACTGCGTAACGGGAAACCGCCCTCCCGTATTGAACTTCAAAAGGCATTGCAGGGGACGAAGTTTGTCGGTGCGGGGAGCGAAGAAACGCAAAAGATGACTGATAAAAGATCAAAGCGTAAGAAACCATGATTGACGGGCCTTACCTGCTTAACGCGGCGAGTCGCAGGAGATAAGGGCACCTACGTCGGTAAATTCGACACCAACAATGGGCAGGCCCCCTGCCTGGAAACGATGAGAAAACCAGACAGGGGGCCGAACAGATCGGTGATGAGGACGATCTAATGACAACAATAGCCGACGCGGCTACGAACGACCGCGGCGAAACGCCGCGTATTCCTGACGTGACTGGGTTGGATTCTTTTCAAGCCGCTTTAGCTTATGCAAATGCTGGCTTGTATGTTCTGCCGGTAAAAATAGGAAAACACCCGGGCAGTGTGGTCGGTCGCGATTGGCCTCAGCAGAGCACCCGCGACCCTGACGTGATCGAAAGCTATTGGGACCGCCCCGAGCAACGCGGGATTGCTCTGCACACGGGTAAATCAAATCTGATTGCGTTCGATCTAGATGTTGACGTCGTTGCAGATGAACTCGACTGGTTACGCACTGGGCTGTTCCAGAGCACTCGCGGCGGTCGGGGTGCGCGCGGGCACTACGTGTTCGCCAGTCCTGAGATTTTCGTCTCCGGCGCCCTCGCGCTGTCAGCTGGCAATTTGGTTGGCGAAATCCGATCCGGCAATACCGTCATCATCGCCGAACCGTCGCCACACGCCAAGGCCGACGAAGGTGGGCGTTACCGCTGGGCAAGCCATGGCGATCTGCCGCCGCTACCCGATATCTCACACAAATACCTCACGGCGTACGGGACCACCAGGGCGCGGTGGTCGGGTTCGATTGTGGCATCGGGCGAACTGGTCATAGAAGCGCTAGCGGACTGGACTGGCAATAGCCGACCGAAAGCACTGACCGGCCAGGTGGATTGGGTTCGCAATGCGCGTTCCGGTACTCGTCACCGAACGTTGCGGGCGTGCAAGATCGTTGCCAGTGAGGCCCGCGTCGGTTTCTATCCGTTATCGGCCGCCGTGACAGCTATCGGCGCGGCGATGATGGAGAGCTACAAAAGGCGCGGCGAGCCAGCCAAGTTCGACCAACACGAGTTTTCGCGCCTGGTCGCAGGCGGCGTTGGTTACGCATTGAGCCGCAGTCGCAAGGACATTTTGCAAGAGGCAACTGGCGACTACGGCAAGGGCACTCGCAACGGGTCAGGGGCCATCCGGCGTTTCGCTTACCGAACTCAACGCGGCCGCTTTGGCTATGCAAGTCAGATCGGGCGGCTAGCGTGAGTAAGCACAACGACGATGAAACCGATATCGCCACAGGCGAGTTCAACGCGGATCGAGAGCACTTCGCCGGCCTGTTGGATCAGTACCCGGATGATGATGAACTGATCGGTGATCTTACGGACGCGCTGCGAACCGCACGAATCCGTCGCGCAGTCAAGGAGTTTGAGGCCGGGCGAGGCTGGATGCCGCCACCTAAGCCCCTATCCCTCTATGAGCAGCTCGATGAGGAAGCGCCGCAAGTTGACTACATTTTCGAGGGGTTGTGGTCGGGCAACCTGCAACTCAATGCGCAGAAAAAGGCCGGCAAGACCACGCTGATGATGAACGCTGCGAGGTCGTTGGTGACGCGCACACGATTTCTAGGGCGATTTGATGTCAACGCTGAATCTGACAGCCGCGTGGCGTTTTTGAATATGGAGCTGCCCAAAGCGCAATTTAATCAATGGTTTTCAGATATGGGACTGTCTGACGAAGCTAAGAAGCGCATCGTGCCGTACCACGGGCGCCAGCATGGATCGTTGGACTTCAGCAACCCACGTGCGGTTGATTGGTTGGTCAATTGGCTTACTGGCGAATCAATTTCCGTCATTTTCCTTGATCCGCTGGTCGCATTCTACGATGCTGGACGGTGGGGTAGCGGTGATCCGAACACAACCTTCCTTAGGTGGTGGGCGGTTTTCGAAAGCCTTGTGCTACAAGCCAACCTACGCGGCGTCTGGATCGGCCATCACACGGGGTTTTCGGAAGATGCTGCCAACCGTGGGCGTGGTGCAAGCGCAATGGGCGACAAGCCCGACATGAGCATGACGCTGCGCTATGAACCTGGCGGTGATGGTAACTACACTGACGCGCCGCTGGACACCAAGCGCTATATCAGCGTTTTCGGTCGAGACGTCAACATCACCGAATTCGAGATCGGTTATGACAATCAAACGCGCATCTATAGCGCAACCGGTGGCGGTAACAGGGTTAGCGAAGCAGGCGAACTGTGGGCGCTCAAGATTTATGACGCGATGGCGGCTCGGCTTAAACGCGGCAAATCGAGCGATCTGACGGCCGATGATCTGATGCTGGAAGTCGGCGTGTCGGCAACCGGCAGGCAGAGCGCCGATGTTCGGCGAGGGCGCAAGCTCGCGGTGGAGCGTGGCTGGCTGGATGAGCGTCCGAAGGGCAAAGCGAAGCTTTACCGGCTTGGCGGAGTAGCCCCCATCAGCCGGGGCGGCGCGAACGTGATCCCTCTGAAAGCCAACCAGAAGGGCGGGTCGAGCGGTGTCAATTAACCACTTAACCTCGCTTAACCGTCGATTTCCGGTTAACCGTTTTCGCTTAATCCTTCCCCTAGAAGGATTAAGCGTTATGCGGCGATGACCAGCTGTTTCTTAACCAACCGCTGTGGTCGGTTATCCGCATGGACTGACGGAAGGTGGGACCCCAGGATGTATCCACACGCGAGTGAGTCGCCCGACGACCCATCAAGCTCTGAACCTTTGGAGAAGTCAGCTTGGGATCGCAGGCTGGCCGCTAACCCAAAGCAGCGGTGCACCGCGCATCGCAAGAACGGCGAGCAGTGCCGCAAGTTCGCCATCGCCGGGTCGAACGTGTGCCGAACACACGGCGGAGCCGCCAAGCAGGTACGTCGAGCCGCGCGCGTTCGTCTTGCAAATGCTGCTGATCGCCTCGCCCGCGAGCTGTTGAAAATGGCAACTGACGACAACGTTTCAGATTCGGTGAAGCTGGCCGCTATCCGTGACGCTTTGGACCGTGGCGGTGTGAGCATCAAAGCCGAGATTGAAGTGACCGCAAAGCCTTACGAAAGCATCTTTGAGAAGCTTGAAGGCGGATCGCGCCAAGCACACCGCGCCGCTGTTGGAGCTGGCGAACACACAGCGGGGACACGCGAGCTTCCTGCCGCTAACCATGAGCCAATCGACGCACAGATCGTTGACGATTTGGATGACAGTGACACAGTTGATTTGGACGACTACGCCCGACCGACCACGCCAGAGAGCTACGAAACCCCCGGAGCGTTTGATTCAGACCGGTTTTGCACGACGTCAGCGCCACCGGTTGAGGGCCTGATGAGCCTGCAAGACGCCAACGAGGCGATACGTAGGTTGCGCACGCAGGCGGCGAACAACTCAGCGCGGGTGTATGGCGCTCAGCGAGCGTTGCCACCAGGCAGAAACGCTCGCTAGGCGTGTGAGCTGGGAAAACACGCACAGTTTCTACCGGATAGCGACAAGATAACGACAGATTAGGGAAGCTAGGTAATGTCTCGTGATGAAATCCACTGCACGACAGCGTATTTAGCTCGACTTACCCAATTGGCCGTGGTCATATAATCAGCTTGGTAGGCTGTTGACAGAGCTGCTCTGCCGTCCGAAAGGCCCATCGACATGCACATTCGCACCAGGCCAAGCGCACGCCGTGACTCACGCGGCCGAGTCATCAAACGCTATCAAGCGACCTGGCACGAGCACGGTCGTCCTCACGCCGAGACGTTCGACACCAAAGAGCAAGCTCAAGACAAGCTAGATGCCGTGAAAAAGCTTTTGGCACAGGGAAAATCGCCATCATCGTTGCGGGAGCTCGGACGCGAGCCGTTCGGCATCGTTGCTGACCAATGGCTCAAGAGCCGCCATGACCTCAAGCCGCGCACCCGCGCTGAATACGAAAACCTACTGGCCGTCAAAACTAAGTCAACCGACGCCGACCTGTCGATTGCCAAGACATTCGGGCACCGCCCAGTCAATTCGATCACACGCGCCGACATCACGAAATGGGTTGGCGCGCTGAGTGAAGCGGGTAAGTCACCCAGCACGGTTCGCCATCACTTTTACGTTGTCTCGGCTGTGCTCTCCCAAGCCGTCGCCGATGGTCGGCTGGTCGATAATCCTGCCGATCACGTCAAGCTGCCGACCGAACGCACCGAGACCCACTCTGTCGGCTCCGTTGACGACCCCGAGACATTTCTGACTCCCACTCAGGTTGCCGCGCTGATCGATGCGACACCTGCTCCGTTCGACCTGTTCGTGCATGTCGCGGTCTGGTCTGGTTTGCGCGCTGCCGAGCTGGCCGGATTGCAGGTCCGCGACTTCATTGCAGGACCCAACGGCGCGGTGCTGGCCGTCGATCGGACGATCATCACGGTCAACGGCAAGTTGGTCTATGACACACCCAAAACGAAAGGATCTCGCCGCCGCGTGCCACTCACGGTCGAAACCGCCAACCTGCTGCGCGAGTACTTGGCCACTCACCCCCGCCGCGAGGACCCACTAGCGCCGTTGTTCCCCGCCGTGACGTTGGTCCCGTCGAAGCCGACCGGCAAGCGCGCCACCGACGCCGAGGGCAATCGAATTGTGCCGACCGCTTCCGACGCCCTAGCTGCCTTGTCAGCCGTCGAAGCCGCAGACCGGCTGGTGCTGGACTGGTCGGCTTCGATTCGTCACCAGACGTTCTACAAGGCCGTGTTCAAACCGGCCTTGATGCGCGCCAATCGGCTGGCCGGCCAAATCGTGGTGCCCCCGAGTCTGACGTTCCACAGCTTGCGTCACACCTACGCGAGCTTGTGCGTGGCAGCGGGCATCCCGCCGCTGGAAATCAGCCGGTTCATGGGCCACAGCAAGGTGACGACCACCCTGACGATCTACAGCCACCTGTTCCCGTCAGATCACTCCGAGCACATGACCGCCCTGGCGGCGATGAACGCACCGGTAGCGCCGAACGTGGTGCCAATGCGCCGTCCATCCTGACCACG
>NZ_LZJN01000125.1 GCF_001667735.1 Mycobacterium sp. E183 | reverse complement strand
GGCGCAGCGGGGGAACTCCTCGACCCGGCGCGCGACGGTGGCGATCGTGTGCGCGGTGGTCGAGGACAACCCCAGCTTCCAGGCCACCAACGCCGGCACCGAGCGTGCGCCGGTCATGCCGCACAGCTCCTCGCGGTCGATCTCGGCGACCAAATCCACGATGCGCCCATCGATGGCGTTGCGCTGACCGGCCAACTCCGCCAGCTCTTCGAGCAGCACCCCGAGACGGTCTTTGGGGCTCACCACCACGGAGTCGGACGATGCGGTCGAGGACATGAACCCATCGTCGCAGCGCGGTACGACAAGTTTCGGTTGCCGATTCCGCGCTGGAATGTGACCCGCGAACTACTCCACAGTCCCGTCTCTTTCCACAGGACCGCTCACCGAGACCCGGTTTCGGCCCCAGGTCCGTCGGTTGCGGCGAGGTCAATGGTCACGACATCAGAGAAATGGCAACCGAGAAGGGATCAGCCAATGTTTGAAACACCGCTTACGGTCGTCGGACACATCGTCACCAACCCCGAACGCCGACACGTCGGCACGCAGGAGGTGATCAAGTTCCGCGTTGCCAGCAATTCCCGGCGGCGCACGGCCGACGGAGGCTGGGAGCCGGGCAACTCGTTGTTCATCAACGTCAATTGCTGGGGCAAGTTGGTCACCGGCGTGGGCGCCGCGCTGGGTAAGGGTGCACCGGTGATCGTCGTGGGCCACGTGTACACCAGCGAGTACGAGGACCGCGACGGCAACCGCCGCTCGTCGCTGGAGATGCGTGCCACCTCCGTCGGGGCCCGATGTGTCCCGCGCGATCGTCCGCATCGAGAGGCCCGGCTACACCGGCCCGACTGCCGGCGATGCCGGCAAGCCACCCACGGATGCGACCGGCACCGCTGGTGAGGACGCCGATCGCGACGCCGGCGTCGACTCCGCCGAAGCGGGACCGCTGCCGATGTCGGCTTAGCTGCGGAATCCGGCCCACCGCGCGATGCCTAGGATGGTCGCGAGAACTCTCTCAAAAGACCAGAAAGGCATGACCGCGGCATGGCTGAGTTCATCTACACGATGAAAAAGGTCCGCAAGGCGCACGGCGACAAGGTGATCCTGGACGACGTCACGTTGAGCTTCTACCCGGGCGCCAAGATCGGTGTCGTCGGCCCCAACGGCGCCGGCAAGTCGAGCGTCTTGCGGATCATGGCTGGGCTGGACAAGCCGAACAACGGCGAGGCCTTCCTGGCCACCGGCGCCACCGTCGGCATCCTGCAGCAGGAGCCACCGCTGAACGAAGAGAAGACGGTGCGCGGCAACGTCGAGGAGGGGCTCGGCGAGATCAAGGTCAAGCTGGACCGGTTCAACGAGGTCGCCGAATTGATGGCCACCGACTACTCCGAAGAGTTGATGGAGGAAATGGGCCGGCTGCAGGAGGAGCTGGACCACGCCGATGCCTGGGACCTCGACTCGCAGCTCGAGCAGGCTATGGACGCCCTGCGCTGCCCGCCGCCCGACGAGCCGGTGACGAACCTGTCCGGTGGTGAGCGACGGCGCGTGGCGCTGTGCAAGCTGCTGTTGTCCAAGCCGGACCTGTTGCTGCTCGACGAGCCGACCAACCACCTGGACGCCGAAAGCGTGCAGTGGCTCGAACAGCACCTCGCCGCCTATGCGGGCGCGGTGTTGGCGGTGACCCACGACCGGTACTTCCTGGACAACGTGGCGCAGTGGATCCTCGAGCTCGACCGCGGTCGCGCGTACCCCTATGAGGGCAACTATTCGACCTATCTGGAGAAGAAGGCCGAGCGCTTGTCGGTGCAGGGCCGCAAGGACGCCAAGCTGCAGAAGCGGCTGACCGAGGAGCTGGCCTGGGTGCGGTCGGGGGCCAAGGCGCGCCAGGCGAAGAGCAAGGCGCGGCTGCAGCGGTATGAGGAGATGGCGGCCGAGGCGGAAAAGACGCGCAAGCTCGACTTCGAGGAGATCCAGATCCCGGTCGGGCCGCGGCTGGGCAACGTGGTCGTCGAGGTCGAGCACCTGGACAAGGGCTTCGGCGGGCGCACGCTGATCAAGGACCTGTCCTTCACCCTGCCCCGCAACGGCATCGTCGGCGTCATCGGTCCCAACGGCGTCGGCAAGACGACGCTGTTCAAGACCATCGTGGGACTCGAACAGCCCGACAGCGGGACGGTCAAGGTCGGAGAAACCGTCAAGCTCAGCTACGTCGACCAGTCCCGCGCCGGGATCGACCCCAAGAAGACCGTGTGGGAAGTCGTTTCGGACGGCCTCGACTACATCGAGGTCGGACAGAACGAGATCCCGTCGCGCGCCTACGTTTCAGCGTTCGGCTTCAAGGGTCCTGACCAGCAGAAGCCGGCCGGCGTGCTCTCCGGCGGCGAGCGCAACCGGCTGAACCTGGCGCTCACGCTCAAAGAGGGCGGCAACCTGATCCTGCTCGACGAACCCACCAACGACCTCGACGTCGAAACGCTCGGCTCGCTCGAGAACGCCCTGGAGAAATTCCCCGGCTGCGCGGTCGTGATCTCCCACGATCGCTGGTTCCTGGACCGCACGTGCACGCACATCCTGGCCTGGGAGGGCGACGAGGACAACGAGGCCAAGTGGTTCTGGTTCGAGGGCAACTTCGGTGCGTACGAGGAGAACAAGGTCGCACGCCTCGGAGTTGACGCGGCGCGACCGCACAGAGTGACCCACCGAAAGCTCACGCGCGACTAGTGTCAGCTGCGCAGCCCCGCAGTGACGCGGCCCGGACGGCCGCTGGGGGCCGCCCCCCATTGCGGGGGAGACTGGGCGGTTGAGCACAGTGACATCGGTCACGAGTTGGGAGCCATCGGCATGACGATCGATCCCGGAGCCAAGCAGGCCCTCAAGCCGTGGACCGCGTTCACACTGCAGGAGGACATTCCGGGCTGGATCGCGAAGGCCTACATCGAGAGCTATCGCGGCCCGCACGGCGACGAACCGGGGGCGGCGGATTCCGGTCCGATCGACCTGACCGTCCCGACCTCCATCGTCACTCCCGCCATGCTGGGCGCCCACTATCGGTTGGGCCAGCACCGCCCCGCCGGCCAGAGCCGAGTCGCGGTGTACCCCGCGGAGGATCCGGCCGGATTCGGGCCCGCGCTGCAGGTCGTCACCGATCACGGCGGCATGCTGATGGACTCGGTCACCGTGCTGCTGCACCGGCTCGGCGTGCCCTACGCCGCCATCATGACGCCGGTGTTCGAGGTGCACCGCAACTCGGACGGCGACCTGGTCAGCGTCGAACCCAAACCTCCCGGCGCACCGCCATACGTCGGCGAAGCGTGGATACACGTGCAGCTGCTGCCGTCGGTCGACACCAAGGGCCTCGTCGAAGTCGAGCGGCTGCTGCCCAAGGTCCTGTCGGACGTGCAGCAGGTCGCCAGCGACGCGGGCGCGTTGATCGCCGCCCTGAGCGGCCTGGCCGCGGACGTGGAAACCAACGCGCACGGCCGGTTCTCCGCGCCGGACCGCGACGACGTCGCCGCCCTGCTGCGCTGGCTGGGCAACGGTAACTTCCTGCTGCTGGGCTACCAACGGTGCCGCGTGCACGAGGGCCTGGTCTCCGGCGACGGCTCACCCGGCCTGGGCGTCCTGCGCACCCGCACCGGTTCCCGCCCCCGATTGACCGATGACGACAAGCTGCTGGTGCTCGCGCAGTCTGTCGTGGGCAGCTACTTGCGGTACGGCGCCTATCCGTACGCCATCGCGGTGCGGGAGAGGGCCGACGACGGAGTCGTCGAGCACCGCTTCGTCGGGCTCTTCACGGTCGCCGCCATGAACGCCGACGTTCTGGAGATCCCTACGGTCTCGACCCGGGTCCGCGACGCGCTCGCCCTGGCCGACAGCGACCCGATCCACCCCGGTCAGCTGCTGCTCGACGTCATCCAAACCGTCCCGCGCTCAGAGCTTTTCACTCTCAGCGCCGAGCGGCTGTTGGCGATGGCCAAAGCGGTGGTGGACCTGGGATCCCAACGGCGGGCGTTGTTGTTCCTGCGCGCCGATCGGCTCCAATACTTCGTGTCCTGCCTGGTGTACTTGCCCCGCGACCGCTACACCACCCAGGTGCGGCTTCAGATCGAAGACATCTTGGTCCGCGAATTCGGCGGCACGCGGCTCGAGTTCACCGCCCGCGTCAGCGAGTCACCCTGGGCCCTCATGCATTTCATGGTGCGGCTGCCCGAAGAAGCCGCACCCGTCGACGTCTCCGAGGACAATCGGGTCCGCATCCAGGGGCTGCTGAGCGAGGCCGCCCGCACCTGGACCGACCGGTTGCTCGGCGCGGCCGCCGACGGCCGCGCCGAGCAGGCCGACGTCGAGCACTACGCCACGGCGTTCTCGGAGGTCTACAAGCAGGCCGTCAGCCCGGCCGACGCCATCGACCACATCGCCATAATCCAAGGGCTGCAAGATAATTCGGTAAAGCTGGTGTTCTCTGAGCGCGGCGAGGACGGGGCCGCCCAGCTGACCTGGTTCCTGGGCGGGCGCACCGCCTCGCTGAGCCAGCTGCTGCCGATGCTGCAGAGCATGGGCGTGGTGGTGCTCGAGGAGCGGCCCTTCACCGTGACCCGCCCGGACAACCTGCCGGTGTGGATCTACCAGTTCAAGATCTCGACCCACCCCACCATCTCGCCGGCGACCACGACAACCGGGCGCGAGGCCACCGCACAGCGATTCGCCGACGCGGTCACCGCGATCTGGGAAGGCCGGGTCGAGATCGACCGCTTCAACGAACTGGTCATGCGCGCGCGGCTGACCTGGCAGCAGGTCGTGTTGCTGCGTGCCTACGCGAAATACCTACGGCAGGCGGGCTTTCCCTACAGTCAGTCCTACATCGAGTCGGTGCTCAACGAGCACCCCTCCACGGCGCGT
>NZ_LZJN01000124.1 GCF_001667735.1 Mycobacterium sp. E183 | reverse complement strand
GCGACGATCGACGCGCTCAAGAAGCTCGACTTTGCCGACAGCACGGCCACCGGCGAGGCCATCTTCACCGCCCTGCAGGCGATCGCGACGGTGGGCTCGGTGATGGGCGGCGGCGACGGCCCGCCGCCGGCGCGCATCGTGCTGGAGTCCGACGGCGCGGAGAACGTGCCGCTGGACGCCAACGCCCCGCAGGGGGCGTTCACCGCCGCCCGGGCCGCCAAGGCCGCGGGCGTGCAGATCTCGACCATCTCCTTCGGGACGCCGTACGGCACCGTCGAGTACGAGGGCGCCACCATCCCGGTTCCCGTCGACGATCAGACGCTGCAGAAGATCTGCGAGATCACCGACGGCCAGGCGTTCCACGCCGACAGCCTGGAGTCGCTGAAGAACGTCTACTCGACCCTGCAGCGCCAGATCGGGTACGAGACCGTCAAGGGCGACGCCAGCCTGGCGTGGATGCTGCTGGGGGCGGTCGCGTTGGCCGGCGCGATCCTGGCCGGCCTGTTCCTGAACCGCCGGCTGCCGTCCTGACGATCAGACCGGCAGCCGCCGGTTGATCAGCAGCGCCAGCGCCGTCGCGATCAAGGCGGTGATCACGCCCAGGCGCAGCCACCCGGCGCTGCCCGGCCCGGCCACGGTGCGATAGCCGATGTCCTTCTCGATGGCGTTGTAGCTCTTGTTGAGCTCGGCGATGTTGCTGGCGGTGTAGGACTGCCCGCCGGACAGCTTGGCGATCGTCTTCATCTGGTCCGTCGAAACCGGGACGGCCACGCGCTGCCCGTCCATCTCGATCTCGCCGGTCTTGGTGCCGAACGAGATCGTCGAGATGGGCACCCCCTCGTCCCGGGCCAGCCGCGCCGCCGTGTAGACCCCGTCGTGCGGGTCGCTGGGATTGGACGGCTTGTTCTCCCCGCCGTCGGACAGCAGCACGATGCGGGCCGGGGGCGGGGTGTCGCCACCCGTGATGGCCAGGGCGCTCACCGCGTGCAGGGCGGTGAA
>NZ_LZJN01000123.1 GCF_001667735.1 Mycobacterium sp. E183 | reverse complement strand
GGCACCGCGCAGCACCGCCAGGATCGCCACCGTGATGATCAGGCCGACGATCGGGTCGGCCAGCGGGTAGCCGAGCGCGACGCCGGCCGCCCCGAAAAGCACTGCGAGCGAGGTGAATCCGTCGGTGCGAGCGTGCAGGCCGTCGGCGACGAGGGCGGCCGAGCCGATCCGGCGGCCGGTGCGGATCCGGTAGACGGCGACGACCTCGTTGCCCGCGAAGCCGATGAGCCCGGCGGCGGCGACCCAACCCACGTGGCCGATGGCGACGGGGTGAATCAGCCGCAGGACGGCCTCGTAGCCGGCGACGATCGCCGACAGCGTGATCATGCCGATGACGAACAAGCCGGCGATGTCCTCGGCGCGGCCGTAGCCGTAGGTGTAGCGGCGGGTCGGCGCGCGGCGGCCCAACGAGAACGCGATCCAGAGCGGGACGGCCGTCAGCGCGTCCGAGAAGTTGTGGATGGTGTCGGCAAGCAGCGCGATCGATCCCGACAGGACGGCAATCACCACCTGCACGGCCGCGGTAGCGCCCAGTCCGACGAGGCTGATCTTGACCGCCCGGATGCCGATCGCGCTGGATTCCAGGGCGGTGTCCACGCTGTCGGCG
>NZ_LZJN01000122.1 GCF_001667735.1 Mycobacterium sp. E183 | reverse complement strand
CGCCTCCCGTCAAGCATTCGTAGAGCACGCAAGCAAGCGCGTAGATGTCCGAGCGTGCATCGGCCTCACCGACTTTGAAGCGCTCGGGTGCCATGTAGCGCAGCGTGCCCACCACCGCGTCCGTACCAGTCAGACCGGTCTCGCCGAGAACACGAGCGATCCCGAAATCGATCAGATACGCAAAGTCATTTTCATCGAGCAAGATGTTGGAGGGCTTGATGTCCCGATGCACCAATCCAATCTTGTGCGCGGCGTATACGGCGTGTGCCACCTGCTCGACGATGTGCACCGCGCGTGCCGGAGACATTGAACCGGAGGCCAGCACGGTCGCCAGGTCCCGCCCTTCGATCAGGCGCATGTCGACGAATAGCCGTCCGTCGATCTCGCCGTAGGTGTGTATTGGCACCACGTGAGGGTTGTTCAACCGTGCCGCTGAGTGGGCCTCGCGACGGAATCGCTGTTGAAACGTCTTGTCCGCAGCAAAATGCGCCGGGAGTACTTTCAGCGCGACTATCCGGTCGGTGACGGTGTCATAAGCTCGCCAGACCTCTCCCATGCCGCCCCGGCCGAGCAAATTGATTAATCGGTACCGGCCGAACGGGGTCCCGTCCATGGAAACCTCCCGACGCAGCAATTCAGCAACACCATAGTCCCACTGCTGACACGGTTTGGGGAAAGTCCCGCAACGGCCGATTCCGGACCAAATCGCTGCTAACCCGTTGTCAAGATCGAACCCGCGGCGACGCCAATCACGGCCACAGGGGCCACCGAAATCATCGTGATCGCCGCGTTGCACGAGCTCTTCTTCCGGTCTGTTGGCCGCACCGGTAGCGCGTGAAGCCAACTTCGGTGTGGGCGACGGTGAACACTGACCGGCACGCCGCAATCTCAATCGCCTTTTGCCAAGCGGCCTCGCCGTTACGGTTATTTCCCGGGAATTACGCTGTTAATCGGCGGCCCGCCGTTTCGGAGATCTAGCGGCTTCATTGAGCGTGTCGCGGCATGCTTTAGTAGCGTTAACCCGCAAACGAGCGCTCGCCAAATGGCGATGTCAGTAATTGGCCGAGCGTCAGCACATGACCGGGAGATTGACCGGATGGGTCTAAGCCTCCGAGGCCCAGGCGGCCGTAGGGCAGGCCGATACCGGTTGCGGTTGCGTGCTGACGCGGGCAGCGGCTTTTACGGCAAGCATCAGGTTCGGCTGCTGCGAATCTATTTGGGCGCCACCACGTTCCTCTACACCTGGGGTGTTGTGTTCAGCACCTTCATCCGAATCCATCCCGGGCTGAAGCCGGGGAACCCGACCGGAGGCATCGCGGCGGTCGTGCTCGGCGCCGCGGCGTTGGCGTGGTTGGCCGTCCGGCCCGACAAACCCGGACCGGCGACGGCCGTGGCGATCGTCGCCACACCCATGGTGATGGCCTTCCACGTCGCGATCGTCGCCGAGTTCGTCTGCCTGATCGCCCCGATGTTTCTGGCGATGTACCTCCGCGGGTTCTACTCGCCGCGCCGGGGCGCGCTGCTGGTCGGCGCGCTTACCGTGGCGTGTGTCGTCGCGCTTGCGCTCGCGCCCATGCCCAAGTTGTACATCGACTACCTCATCTTCGTGATCGCGATTGTCGGCGCCGCCGAGTCATTCGGCCTGTTGACGCGGACCTTGGTCGCCGCGGCGTGCACCGACCCGCTCACCGGACTGCTCAACCGTGCCGGCTGGGAGATTGCCACCGCCGACTTGCTGGCGCGGTCCCGTTCGACCGCGTCCACCGTCACGGTCGTCGCGCTGGACATCGACAACTTCAAACAGATCAACGACACCGACGGACATGTCGCCGGCGATCGGCACCTGATAAGTCGCGCGGATATCTGGCGAGAAGTGGCCCCCGCGCACGCCGTTCTGGCCAGGTTCGGCGGCGACGAGTTCGCGGTGTGTATCGCTGACCGCCCCGGTCGCAAGCCCACCGCGGCAGACCAATTCGTCGGCGCCGCGCGGCTATATACGCCGGGCACCAGCATCGGGACCGCGTCGGCCTCCGGCAAGGACGCCGATATCGCCACGCTGCACGCCGCCGCGGACGCCGAGCTCTATATCGCCAAGCAGAAGCGAATCTCCGAGGCCCGTGAGGCCGATGCGCACCGGCGTTATGAGTCCCGCTGAATTGCTTGTGCCGCAAGCGGGTTCGCCCGCACCGTCGGGTGCGGCGGCGGGACAGTGCTCGTCGCCGCCGCCCAACGACTCCCGCACGGGCGGGCCAAAACCAAACGAGCTGCGTGTGCTCGCCTACTCGTGGCCGCCGCTAACCCATTGTCAAGATCGCGACTGCGGCGACGGCGATCATCGCCACAAGGGCGACCAAAATCACGGTGATCGCCGCGCGCACGATCTCTTCTTCTGAGGGCCGCCAGCGCGGTTTCAATTCGGCGAGAACGGTGTCCCCTCCCCAGGGCATACCGTTGAGCCGTGCGACCGCCGAAATGACATCGTCGTGCGCGTCGAACGCGTCGTTCTCGATTGGCTCGTGCGCGGCGATTGCGATCGTCATATCAGCCCCCAGGCTCGCGGACGCCGATCGGCGTTGTTCGGGTCAAAGCTTCGGAATTCTCGTGAATTCATGATACGAGCGCGAAAATCACGATTGCGGTAACGATCCTTAACGGTCACGGCACGGAGTCGCGCTAAGCGCCAACCATGCTCGCCTGACAAGAGGCTCACGGCGGCCGCCGGCCAAATTTGGGATCGGTAGCGGCAGGCGCGCTATTTACTTCAACTGCAGAGCGCCCCGACCACGGGCCGCCCGACGGAATAGGACAGTCATGATGCGACGGATCGCGCGGTTGGCGACCACCGCCCTGCTGGCCGGTGGGTTGGGTGTTGCGGGTCTCGGGTTGGCCGCGGGCACGGCCAATGCCGATGGTGGCCCACACCGCTGGTGCCCCGGCGAACCTCTGCCGCCGACGGGTAACCACGTCACCAATCCGGTCATCTGGGACAACAACATCTGCCACACCTACTACTACGTCTACTTCGGGCAGGGCAACGTCGCCCAAAACATCTGGGACGGCGACAACCCGCCCGCCCCTCCGCCCCTGCCTAGGTCGTCGTTCATCCGGTTCGCGTCCGTCATGAATTCACGGGCCAGCGCTGCCGCTCGCTGCGCGTGGGCCGACAGCCCGGGCGCGGTCACCTGGTTGGCTCGCCGCTGCAGGCCGTCGAGCCACGCCTGATAGTCGGCGTCACTGGGTACCGAGTTTTGTTCGTAGGAGCCCGGCGGCGCAAACCGCGTCTTCGCCTTCAACGAGGCCTGCGCGTCGCGGTTGAAGTCGATGAATTGCCGCACACTCCAACACGGTTGCGCCCGCTCATCGATCCGCCACGCGACGAACAGACCCGCGGCGGCCACGGCTGCGCACCATACCGTCAGCAACCGCCGGGCGGTCTCGTGTGCGTTTGCGGCCACGCGATCAACCTAGACCAGGGATCGGGACGATTGGCACCCAGCGGTCGGCGCCCGTCACGCGTGGGGGCAGAAGAAACCCAGGATCTGTTGGCAGTTGTCCCTGTTGATGAGCGCCGGGCGGGGGGGGGGCGGAGGGGTCGGTGTCTGCCGTAGTCGCCGACGTGAGTGATACGCTGA
>NZ_LZJN01000121.1 GCF_001667735.1 Mycobacterium sp. E183 | reverse complement strand
CTGCCCGATCTCCGGCCTCACCGGTTCGCGGTGGCTGGCCCACTACACCGCCACCAGCGGCTACCTGGACGCCCTGGCGTACGCGCGGCACGTGATGGGATTGTCGGCGACGACGGTCAACTGGGGACTGTGGAAATCCCTGTCCGACGCCGAGCACCAATTCGGCCAGGTCAGCATGGGTTCGGGGCTGGTGCCCATGAACGACGAGGTCGCCATCGGCGCTCTGCCGCGGGCCATGAGCCCCGCCGCAGGCGTGCATTCCATTGTGGTAGAAGCGGATTGGCCACTGCTCGCGGCCGCCTACCGCACCCGCGGCGCGCTGCACATCGTCGACGACCTGCTTCCGGTGCCCGGCGAAACCGCCATGCCCGCAAGCGAATTGCGCGTCGGCCTGAGTAAGTGCCCGCCCGAACGCCGCCACGACATGCTGCTGGACCACGTCGGGTTGCTGGCGGCCGGGGTGATGGGGCTACCACCCAGCGAGTCGCTGGATCCCTCGATCGGCTTCTTCCAGCTCGGAATGGACTCCCTGATGAGCGTCACGCTGCAGCGCGCGTTGTCGGACAGTCTCGGTGAATTCCTGCCGGCTTCGGTGATCTTCGACTACCCGACCGTGTACAGCCTCACCGACTACTTGGCGACGATGCTGCCCGAACTCGCCGAACCGGATGCCGAACCCGCCTCCGACGTCTACGACGAACTCACCGAAGCCGGCAGGAATTCACCGAGACTGTCCGACAACGCGCGCTGCAGCGTGAGGCTCATCAGGGAGTGCATT
>NZ_LZJN01000120.1 GCF_001667735.1 Mycobacterium sp. E183 | reverse complement strand
CCCCACCACACGCCCCGCACCAATTCACCGGCGCACCCGCCTGGAACCAACCCCCACCCAAACGACGCAACCCCTGGCCCATCATCGCCGGCGTCGCCGCACTGGTCGTCGTCGTCGCCGCCAGTGCCGTGGGCATCTGGTTTCTCGTGCGACCCAAGCCGGCGCCGGCACCCGACCCGATACCCGCCGAGCGCCTCAGCGCGCTTCTGCTCGGCGCCTCGGACGTCAACTCCGTCATGGGATCGTCAACCATGGAGCCCGGCAAGCCCATTCAGTCGATGGACACCTCGTCGCTGACGGTGTCGCAGCCCGACTGCCAGGGCGCGCTGTACACCACCCAGAGCCCGGTGTACTCGGGCACCGGTTACTCAGCGGTGAGCGGGCTGGTGTCGTCGGAGCCGGGAGACAACTACGACCATTGGGTCAATCAGGCCGTTGTCCTGTTCCCGTCCGCCGACAAGGCGAAGGCTTTCCTGGAGACCTCGGCGGGAAAGTGGAAGGGCTGCGCGGGCAAGACGGTGACCGTGACGAACAAGGGCAAGACGTATCGGTGGACGTTCGCCCAGATTCAGGGCGACCCGCCGAAGATCGCGGTGCTGGACACCCAGGAGGGCGCCGACGGCTGGGAGTGCCAGCGCGCGATGAGCGCGGCCAACAACGTCGTCGTCGACGTCAACGCCTGCGGATACCACATCAGCGATCAGGGCACCCAGATCGTCGACAAGATCGTCGCGAAAGTCGACAACGGGTAGCGAGCCCTAAACCCAAGGCGCAGCGCGCTTTTCGCCTACGACTGGAGGTCCGGCCCTTCGGCGCGCAAGTCGTCGACGGCCGACATGGCGTTGCGTAGCTTGGCAAGCCATTCTTCGGCGTGTTCGCCGACCAGCTTGACCGACCAGGCGAGGGCGTCGGCACGCGACCGGGCGACGCCGGCGTCGACCAGCGTGTCGAGCACTTGCCGTTCCGGTTGCTTCAAGCGCGTCATCACCGGTACCGCGATGTGAGTGAACAGGATTCGCTCCGAGCCGGATTTCGACCCGACCTCGACGCCCCAGGAAACCTTGCGGCCATAGCGATCCTGCGCCTCGTCGGCGATGCGCATTCGCTCCGAACGGGTTTCCTCGCGGAACCGCGACGCGCGTCCTTCGGCGCGGGCCTCGCTTTCTTCCTTCTCCGAGCCCTCGAGCTCAGGCAGCCGTCCGAGGACGGTGATCTCTTCGCGGTCAACGACGACCGTCGGATCGCCGTCGAACCAGCTCTCGGGCAGGCGTCCGGCGAACCATTCGGCGGCGTCGCTGGCGTCGGGTTGCTGGGCCTGCTGCCAGCCGCCGGGGCGGCCGTAGCGCCGGCCGTGCGTGTGGTGCGATTTCATAATTACATGATTACATCGTTGCACGTGCAAGGGAACCGTGTTCGCCCCCGGCGAACCCGTCGCCACGACGCGGCCCCGCGCCAAGCCCCGATCCGACTGCCCAAAAACCGTTGATATGGGCTGATCAAAGTTGTATTTTTGGTAGCGAAGCAGGCCCGGAAACGACCAATTCCAAGCGCCGGAAGTCAGGGTAGAAAACCGGCCGCGTAGGACCCGCGCATGACGGAGTCAAACGCCCCCTAGTGTCGTCCGGGCCTGCCCATGTCGGCAGCATTCCGGCAGCATTCCCATATCAGTCGTCGCCGTTGGATCCGTCGCCGCGACGAATCCGGAACAGCTTCACCTCGTTCTTGATGCCTTTGAGGCGGCGCGCACCGGCGAACGAGCCGTTGAACTCGCCGGTGTCACCGACCGTCTCCCAGACCGAATCCGCCGCGAGCACGGTGCCCGGGCGCGCCACGCTGGTGACCCGGCTGGCGACGTTGACCGGGCTGCCGAACCAGTCCCCCGCCCGGCTCACCGCCATGCCGGAGGCCACGCCCGCCCGCAGCCGCGGGAAATCGTTGTCCGAGTCGACGGCGTCGACGAGCTTCAAGACCACGTCGAGCATGGGCAGCGGGTCGGGGCAGACGAACATCACCGCGTCGCCGATCGTCTTGATGAACCGCACGGGCGGGACCGTGACGTCTCGGGCCAGCGCCGCGAGCCGGTTGGCCAGATGCCCCAATTCCTCCGCGGAAACCACCTCGCCGATCCGGGTGAAACCGACGAGGTCGGCGAACGCGACGGTGATCGCGCGCGCCCCCGGCAGCGGCTGGCCGGCGGCGCGCTCCGCGGCGTTGACCGCCTCGGTCTCCATCATGTGGCGCAGCTGCAGGAACAACATGTGCTGGATCATCGGGCCCAGCTGCGGCGCGATCTCGCTCACCAACGCCTTCGAGGCCTTCGCGATTTCGAGCTCGGTGGCGCCGGGCCGCATGATCGCCGAGAGGGCGGTGTAGCGCATGACCTCGGCCGCGCGCGACAGGCCTTCGGCGAGGACCCGGACCACCAGCACCACCTGCTCGGCGTCCAGGCCCAGCTCGACGAAACGCTGGGCGTAGGCGGCGGCTTCACCGTCGGCGCGCATGTGGACGACGGCGTCGGGGTCGTCGATTCGCGCCAGACCGATCGCCCGCTGCACCTGCTGCAGCAGGCCCAGGTCGATGCCGTGGGTCTCGCTGATCTCCCGGGTGGACACGTAGGTGCCGTCGTCACCGATGAGGTGGCGGGTCGCCAGCAGCAGTGGCGGATTGGTCGTCCTGATCTCCTCCGGAGTGATGCCCTGCTCCAGGAGCCACTCCACCAATTCCGCCCGCTCGGTGCGTGCGCTGCCCTCGAGTCCGTCGAGCAGATCCTCGATGTGCGGTCCGGCGCCGTTGTGACCGTCGTCCTCCACTTCGCCAACGTACAACGCGCGCCATGATGTGAAGCGATGAGCGCACCACTGTTGCGGGGATTCCCGCCTGTCGTCGACGAGCGCGCCCGCGTGCTGATCCTGGGGTCGTTTCCCAGCGTGCAATCCCTGGCGGTGGGTCACTACTACGCCAATCCGCGAAATGCGTTCTGGCCGATCACCGCAGAGCTGTTCGGCTTCGACCCGGCCGCGCCCTACGAAACGCGGCTGGCCGCGCTGCAATCGGCCGGTGTGGCCCTCTGGGACGTGGTGCACGCATGCCGCCGCTCCGGCAGCGCGGACTCGGCGATCGAACCGAAAAGCTTGGTGGTCAACGACTTCCGCGGACTGTACGCTCGGTATCCCGCCATCGCGCGGGTGTACTTCAACGGCGCCAAGGCCGCCGAGCTTTACCGCAGGCTGGCCCAGGCCGACGAGCGGGTCCAGTACCGGCGGCTGCCGTCCACGAGCCCGGCGCACGCCGTGCCGCCGGACACCAAGCTGGCCGCCTGGCGCGAAATCGCGTCGAACGCGAGCGCGGCGAAGCCCGGCGAGCGATGGGGCCGGCGCAATCGATGAGGCGCAGACGTTATGACACCGGCGGACGGCGGTGCGCCCACGGCCGGGCGGATTCGATCTGCGCGGCCAACGACAACAGGGTCGCCTCGTCGTAGGGGCGGCCCACCAGCTGCACGGCGATCGGCAGGCCGTCACCGTCGAAATCCCACGGCACGGCCGCGGCGGGTTGGCCGGTCAGGTTCCAGACCTGTTGGTAGGGCACCCGCTGCGCCACCGCCAGCAGCGTCCACACCGCGCCGCGGCGTTGGTAGGCGCCGATGCGTGAGGGGCCGGTCGCGTTGCCCGGCGTGAGGACGACGTCGACGTCGTCGAAGATCGATTGGATCCGGGCGGTCACCGCCGGCTCCGCCTCGCGGAGGGCGGTCATGCGGTGATCCGAGAAGAACGAACCGGCGCGGGCCAGGTTGCGGGTCCGGGCTTCCAGGCGTTCGGGGTGCGGTAGCGAATCGGCGTCGTCGCTGATGCCGCGCAGATAGCGCGGCAGGTAATTGGTCATGATGGCCGACGGTGGATAGTCGGGGTCGGCGGTGATCACCTCGTGGCCCAGGTCGCGCAGCAACGCGCCGGCCTGTTCGACCGCCGTCAGCTGCGGCTTGCCGACCCTGACCGGCAGCGGCGTCGGCGACTTGGTGCTCAGGGCGATCCGCAGCCTTCCGGGCGCACGGGTCGCCGCCGCCACGAACTCACCCTCGGGCCCCGGCACCGTCGACGTCGCATCGAGAAACATCGCGGCATCGAGCACCGAGCGCGCCAGCGGACCGTTGACACTCAGCCCGTGCCAGGCATCGTCGTGGGGCTCCAGCGACACCCGGTCCCGTTGCGGTTTGACGCCGAACAGGCCGCACCAGATCGCCGGAATGCGTATCGAGCCGCCACCGTCGGATCCCAGTGCCAGCGGAGCGAGGCCCGCGGCCACCGCCGCGGCGCTGCCGCCACTGCTGCCGCCCGGGGTGCGCCTGGGGTTCCAGGGATTGCGGGTCGCGCCGAAGGTCAGCGATTCGGTGTAGGGGAACATCATCAGCTCGGGCACGTTGGTCTTGCCGATGATGACCGCGCCCGCGGCGCGTAGCCGGTGCACCACCTCCGCGTCGGAGTTCGCGGCGGGCCGGTGTCCGCCGCTGCCGTACGTCGTCACCTCGCCGGCGACGTCGACGTCGTCCTTGATCGCGATCGGCACGCCGAGCAGGGGAAGCCGCTCGCCGGCGTCGAGGCGGTCCTGCGCGACGGCGGCCTCATAGCGCGCGCTGTCGGCGAGCACCACGCGGTAGCAGCGCAGCTGGCTGTCGATCCGCGCGATCCGGTCCAAGTAGATCTCGAGCAGCTCGGGCGCCGTCAGTTCACCGTCGGCCAGCATCCTGACCTGAGCGGCGGCGCCGGCAAAAGCCACGTCGCGAGCGTCCACTGCGGCAGCGTATCCCCCGCATCGCACCGGCCAGTACCGTGGGCGACATGTCCTGCGTGTTCTGTGCGATCGTCGCCGGGGAGGCCCCGGCCATCCGGATCTGTGAAGACGACGACTACCTGGCCATCCTCGACATCCGGCCGTTCACCCGCGGCCACACCCTGGTGATTCCCAAGCGGCACACCGTCGACCTCACCGATACACCCCCGGAAACACTGGCGGGCATGGTCACCATGGGTCAGCGGATCGCCCGCGCCGCCCGCGCGACGGAGTTGGCCGACGCGACCAACATCGCCATCAACGACGGCAGCGCCGCCTTCCAGACGGTGTTCCACGTCCACCTGCACGTGCTGCCCCGGCGCAACGGCGACAAGCTGTCGGTCGCCAAGGGCATGCTCCTGCGCCGCGACCCCGACCGGGACGCCACCGCGCACATCCTGCGATCGGCCCTGGCCCGCATCGACGCCAGCCAGTAATACTGGGCGAATGGCATTTCCGTCCTGGGTTGAGCAGGGTTTACTGCCCCAGATCCTGCGCGTACACGACGCCGTCTATCGAAAGTCGAACGGCTGGATCGGCCACCGCATGCTGCTGATACCGAGCCTGCTGTTGCATACCGTGGGCGCCAAGACGGGACAGCGCCGAACCGCGGCGCTCACCTACGCGCGCGACGGAGACGACTACCTCATCGTCGCCTCCAAGGGCGGCGACCCCCGGGCACCCGGCTGGTATCACAACCTGCGCAAGCATCCGGATGTGGAAATCAACGTGGGGCCAAAGCGTTTGGCGGTAACCGCCCGCGCCGTGCTGCCCGACGATCCCGACTACCCGCGGCTATGGCAGATCGTCAACAAGAACAATGGCGACCGATACACGGCCTACCAGAAGAAAACGTCGCGGCCGATCCCGGTTGTGGTACTCACGCGGCGTTGACCCCGAACGCCGCGTGGAGGTTTATTCTCCTGTAACGCGTGGTGAACTCCTCGGTTGCTCACCACACGGCGCCGATCGGCTGGAGCGGGCATGAAACCCTGGGCGGGAAATCCGTGGCGGCGGTTAGGGCTGCCCGCGCGTCTGGGTTGGGCCGTGCTCGGCAGCTACGCTCTGGCGGCCGCGCTGGTGGTCACGTCGTCGCTCGCCGGCTGGGAGGGCGCCTACGCGACCCGGCCGGTGGACGAGATCGTGCTCGCGCTGTGTCTGCTGTTCGGGGCGGCATGCGCGGGCCGCGCGGCCTGCTCCGCGACCGGACGGCACAGGTTCGGCTGGCTGGCGATGCTGATTGCCCTGGTGGGCTGGGCGGTCGGCGAGGTGATCTGGGCCGTCTACGAGGCGCGTCCGGTACTCGCCCACGTCACACACCCGGCCAAGGCCGAGATCGTGCTGCTGCTCTGGCCGTTCGGCGCCATGGCCTCGCTCGCGCTCTTGTCGCGCGTGTCCCGCCACAGCCCGCGGCGACTGCTGCTCGACGGGCTGATCGTGGCGACCTCCCTGTTCGTCGTGTCGTGGGCCTTGGTGCTCGACAAGGAGCTGCGGGTGGAAAGCGGCCCGAGGCTGGCAACGGTCGCCGAGGTGTTCAACGACGTCGTCCTGCTGACCATCGCCATCCTGCTGCTGGCACGCGGCGTGACCGGAGACATTCCCAGTCGCAATCTGCTGGCGGGCGGAGTGGCAACGATCAGCGTTGCCGACATCGCGACGGTGTTCAGGAGCGGGGTCGGCACCTACCAGGTCAGCGCCGTGGCGGACCTGGGCAGGGTGGCCGGTTTGGCAATGATCGCGCTGGCCGCGCTCGCCAGCCTCAACGAGTCGCCGCTGCCGGCGTCACGCGGCGAGCAGATCCGCTCGCGCACCCGCCTGTGGTTGCCCTATCTCCCACTCGTGATTGCCTCCGCGGTCGGACTCGCCCACGCGGTGGGGCTGATGGCGCATGGGCCGCTGCTGTTCGCGCTGGGAATCCTGGTGGCCGCGGTGCTCGCGCGGCAGTTCGTGGTCCTGATGGAGAACCAGAGCCTGTTGTCGGAGGTCGCGCGGGAAGCTTTCCGCGACAGCCTGACCGGACTGGCCAATCGGGCCTACTTCCTGCAGCGGCTGGAGGAGGCCGTCGCCCGTCGACAACTCGACGCCCTACCCATCGGGATGCTGTTCTTAGACCTCGACAATTTCAAATCCGTCAACGACGCCCTCGGTCATCCCGCCGGTGACGAACTGCTGGTCCAGGTGGCCGCGCGGCTCACCGCCACCTTGGGCGACAACTGCGTCACCGCTCGCCTCGGTGGTGACGAATTCGCCGTGCTGCTCGAGGGTTCCGTCGAGGACTTGCGCGAGGCGGCGCATCGGGTTCTCGAGGCGTTCCACACCCCGATCCTGGTGGACGGCATTCCCATCCCGGTCCGGCCGAGCGTCGGCTTCACGGTGGCCACGTCCGATTCGGAGTGCAGCGTCGAGCAGCTCCTCCGCCACGCCGACCTGGCCATGTATACGGCCAAACGCGAAGGCGGCCAATGCGTTCGCAGCTTTGTGCCCGATTTGCCGCTCGCGTACTCGTTTTCGGTCGACCAGCTGACCGCGTCGTCCCCGGTGGTGGACGCCGTGGTGGAGGCGAGCACCGCCCCGAAGCTCAGACGAGCCGCCGACCTGACGGCGCCAAAACCGGCGCAGCCACAGGATGGCCGCGACGGTGTTCGATGGCCACCGACGGCGATCCGGATCGCGCTGGCCGCCTTGGCGATTGGCGTGCTCGCCTTCACCGCGGCCAGCGCCCTCTTCCCGGATGCCAGCCACAGCGTCTTCTTCGCCAAATCCCTGTATTCGGCGTTGAACCTGGTGGCGGCCGGCTTGATCGCCCTTCGCGCATACCGCCTCAGGGCCGACCGGGTCGCGTGGTCGATGATCGCAACCGGGATGGCGCTCTCGGCGCTCGGTGACGTCGTCTATGCGTTGTGGGTACCCAACGCCCATTCGCCGTCGGTCGCCGATCCCGAATACCTGGCGTTCTATCCGTTCGTCTTCGCCGGGATTCTGCTGCTGATGCGGTCGCACCTGAAGCGGGTGCCGATGCCGATCCGCCTCGATTCTTTGGTGTGCGCGCTGGCCATCGCCGCGCTGGCCGCCGCGCTGCGGGCCGGGCCCATGCACGCCGCCGCGGCCAAGACGCCGGCCACCGTGCTGGTGGGTCTCGTCTACCCGTGGGGCGATCTGGTGCTGCTGGCTTTGGCCGTTGGGATGCTGCCAGTCCTGGGCTGGCGCAGCGAGTTCCGCTGGGGATTGCTTGTCGCCGGGCTGGTGGGCTTTGCGGTCGCCGACACCGCGTACCTATTCGAGACCTCCGCGGGTTCGTACCGGGTGGGCACCACGCTGGACGCACTCTGGCCGGCGTCGTCGCTGCTGGTGGCGATGGCCAGTTGGGCCCGGTCGTCGTCGGCGATACCGGCCGCGCGGCGCGGACTCGGCTCCTACGCGGTGCCGGTGACGTGCACGGTCGTGGCGCTCGGCGTCGCCATCCTGGGGCACAACTCACGGCTCGCTTCGACGCTCGCGGCGCTGAGCCTCGTCGCGGTCGCCGCGCGGTTCTCGGTGAGCTTCCGGGACGTCAGCATGCTGGCCGAGAGCCACAAGCAAGCCATGACCGACGAATTGACCACGCTGCCCAATCGGCGGTCCCTGGCGACGGCCCTGACCGCGCTGTCGGCTTCGGCGTCGTCGGGGCGGGCGTCATCGCGGCGTGCGCTGTTGTTGCTGCACCTGCACAAGCTGCGGGAGATCAACGACTCGGTCGGCAGGCACTTCGGCGATGAGCTGCTGTGGCGCGTCGCAAACCGCCTCGCGCGCAACGTGCGTCGCGACGATCTGCTGGCGCGCGTGAGTGACGAGGAATTCGCCATCCTCCTCGGCGACG
>NZ_LZJN01000119.1 GCF_001667735.1 Mycobacterium sp. E183 | reverse complement strand
ACGATATTTGTTCAGTCGTCCGATGGCGCCAAGTGCCAGTGAGGAGAGCTTCGACCGCGATGCCCGATCGACCAGCCTTACAAGCCGGTGACGGTCTGCCCACCCATGTGCACGGTGCCGCCGACCCTCGATTTGCCTGCGCAGTGAAAACCTTCGCCACGCTCTTTCCCGGCCCACGGTATGGCGGTGGCGCGCTGTCTGTGTACGTCGATGGCGAACCCGTCGTCGACGTGTGGACCGGCTGGTCCGATCGAGAGGGGCGGGTGCCGTGGTCGGCGGACACCGGCGCGATGGTCTTCTCCGCGGGTAAGGGCGTGGCCTCGACGGTCCTGCACCGGCTGGTCGACCGTGGGTTGCTGTCCTACGACGACCCCATCGCGCGTTACTGGCCCGAATTCGGCGCCAACGGCAAGTCCGCCATCACCGTGCGCGAGATGATGCGCCACACCACGGGCCTGTCGCGGCTCGGGACCATCAGCACCGAGCAGTTGCTCGATCACCGTTACATGGAAGAGCGGCTGGCGGCGGCGCGGGTGGACCGCCTCGCCGGCCGCGCGGCGTATCACGCGTTCACCTTCGGCTGGTTGGCATCCGGATTGGCCCGCGCGATCACCGGTAAGGGCATGCGAGAGTTGTTCCGCGCCGAGGTCGCTCAACCACTCGACATCGACGGTATCCACCTGGGGCGGCCGCCGGCCGACGCGCCCACGAAGGCCGCCCAAACGATGTTCCCGCAACGCTTCTCGGGCGGCCCGGTGCTCGGGCGGCTGGTTTCGCTGATGGCCAGCCTGCCGGTTCCGGGACCGCTCGGTGCGACCTATGTCCCCGGTATCACCTCGCTGGTGCAGGGCGACATGGGGCTGCTGGACAGCGAGATTCCCGCGGTGAACGCGGTAGTGACCGCGCGGGGGCTGGCCAAGATGTACGCAGCACTCACCAACGGCGGAAGAATCGATGGGCAGCGATTCCTCTCGGAGGAATTGGTCGCGTCGCTGACCGGCACCCGCAGCTTTCGGCCCGACCTCAACGTCTTCTTCCCGATGTCGTTTCACCTGGGCTACCACGGATCACCGGTGCCGGGCCTACTGCGGGGCTTTGGGCACGCCGGCCTCGGTGGAACCATCGGTTGGGCCGACCCGATCACCAAGAGCTCATTCGCCTTCGTGCACAATCGGCTGCTGACCCCGATGGTCGCCGACCAACTCCTCTTCGTACCGCTGCTGATACCGCTGCAGCGCGCCGTGACCGCCGCACACAGTCGCGGGTTCGTAGCCGTGCCGCGATTCGGAGCACGACACTCCGGCGAGGCGCGCAGCCGAGTTCCCGGCCGCTGACGCCACAACCCGGGGTTGTATCGTCAACAGGTCTCTATCCGCCGGCACGGGAAGCAGATGGACATCTCGCGCGCAGTCCCCCATGCGGAACTCGAGGCGCTGTCCCGCAGGTATGCGGCGGCGGTCGATCGCCGAGACCGCGAGGCGCTGCTCTCGGTGTTCACGCCCGACGCTTCCATGCTCGTCGAAAGACCGGGGCGCGAACCGGGAACGCTGACCGGCCACGGCGAGATCGAACGGGTAATCGACATCGTCGCCCGGTGGCCGCGGACGGCTCACCTCGTAGCCCAGGGCCTGTACGTCATCGAGGGGGGATCTGCGGTAGGCGAAATCTACTGCACCGCCAATCACTTTCGCGTTGACGAGGCGGACGGTCGCAACCACGTCATGCACATCCGCTACCTGGACGAGTATGTACTCGACGCCGAGGGGCGGTGGCGGATCGCACACCGCAGGGTTGTCGTCGATGCCACCGAAGACCGGCGCGCGTCGATCGAGGAACACAGTTGATGGCCTCGCTACAGCTGTCGATGGGGATTCCGTCGTTTTCGTCCGCGGCACCGTCGGACTGGGAACACCTCACGGAGTGGGCACAGCTGTTGGAGGGCGCTGGGTTCGACCGTCTGCTCGTGTCGGAGCACGTGGCGTTCGGTATGAACATGGACGCATACGCGAATCCACAAACGGGTGGAACGGTAGGCGGTCGCCAACCGACCGGACCCGACGGGCACTGGCTGGAACCGCTCACGACGCTGACCTATCTGGCGGCGCGGACGCGCCGGATCCGGCTGGGCACCAACATTCTGCTCGCGGCGCTGCGTCCGGCCGCGGTCCTCGCGAAAACCCTTGCAACGATGGATGTTCTGTCCGGCGGCCGCATCGATGTCGGGGTGGGTGTCGGCTGGCAGCGTGAGGAATACGACGCGGCCGGGGTGGACTTCGATCGACGCGGGGCGATCCTGGACCAGACGCTGGACGTCTGCCAGCGGTTGTGGCGGGAGAACGAGGTGAGCTACGAATCGGTCGATTTGAGTTTCGAGCGGATACACCAGATGCCCAAACCGGTTCAGCCAGGCGGGGTGCCGGTGTGGGTGAGCGGGACGGTGAACCGAGCGGTCGCTCGCCGGCTCGCTCGCTTCGGACAGGGCTGGATCCCGTGGGGCCCGGACGCGCGGGATGTCGCCGGCGGAATACGTCGAATGCGCGCCGCGGTCGAGCGCGCCGGGGGTGACCCGGACGGGTTCGGTGTTGCCGGGACGCTGCGCGTGCAGACGAGCCCCGATGGCGGGCTCGACCTCTCCGCGGTCGCCGCGGGGGCGGCCTCGCTGTCGAGCGCAGGCGTGACCGACCTGCGGATGACGCACTGGCCCTTGCCCGGTGCGAACCGGGACCGCGACATTCCGGCCCTTGTCCAAGCGGTCCGTGACGCTGTAGGCGGCTAGGGCGCGCGGATCGACTCGAGTTGCGCGGCGAGCAGCATCCGGTCGAAGTAGCACCGTTCCAAAACCAGATCGGGCCCGCGGAAGCCGAAGAGGTTGACGCTCAACATGTCGAGTGGGGTGCCGGGTGCGGTCGTCCGGGTCTCCACGACCAGACCATTGTCCCCGTGGTAGATCGCCTCCGCGGCATATCGCAGCATCGGGAGATCCGCCCACTGCTGCGACAGCATCGCGCGGACCGCCTGGTCACCGTCGAAAACGGTTCCGGTAGGGATGATCTCGTAGCGCGGATGGGTGAAGGTGGCCATCGCCGCCTCCAGGTCCCGCGCATTCTCGGCGGCGACGTGCCGCAGCACGAGCTCTTCGCGGAACCGTCGCAGCGCGGAGTCGGGGCTCACTTCGGTTCGAAGACAGCGAGGTTGCGGCCGTCCTCGAGCGGCACCCACGCCAGCCTGACGCGGTCACCGACCGCGGGAGGGGGACCGAACACGTTCGACATCATGCGGACCCCTTCGTCCAGATCGACGAGCACCACCGAGTACGGCACCTTGTCGGCGAGGGCGGGAAGCGCGGCGCGGTGGTGCACGCTGACCGCATAAACGACCCCGTCACCGCTCAACTTCTCCCACACCAGCGATGGCCCGCCGCAGTGCGGGCAGACGAACCGCGGGTACCAGACGAGCCGGGCGCACGATTGGCATCGTTGGACCGTCAGCTCGCGACGCCGGGTCGCGTCCCAGAAGGGCGCGGACACCGGGCTGGGCTGCGGGACCGGCAGCGTATCGGTCACAGCGTGGCCTCCGTTCCCAGAATCACCGTCGAGGTGGCCGAGAGCACCCCGCCGGTGCCATGTGCGACAGCCGTTTTCGCGTCCGGGACCTGGCGTTCGCCGCACTCACCGCGCAACTGCCGCGCGGCCTCGACGAGCAGGAAGGCCCCGAACGCCCCGGGGTGGGTGTACGCGAGGCCGCCGCCGGACGTCTGAGCGGGCAACGTGCCGCCGGGCCCCAACGCGCCGTCCGCGACAAACGGACCGCCCTCGCCCTTGCCGCAGAAGCCCAAGTCTTCGAGCGCCAGCAACACCGTGATCGTGAACGAGTCGTACAGCTCGACTACGTCGATGTCGGCCGCGCGAAGGCCCGCGGCGCGGAAGGCGGCCGGCCCGGACAGCGCCCCCGGGGTGACGGTCAGGTCGGGCATCTGGGAGATCATGGCGTGCGAGGCCGCCGTCGCCGCCCCGAGGACGAATGCGGGCGGCTTGGCCAGGTCTCGCGCGCGCTCGGCGCTGGTGACCACCACCGCGGCGGCACCGTCGGTGACCAGGCAGCACTCCAGCTTGTGCAGCGGCTCGGCGAGGAAGCCCGAGTCCAGGACGTCCTGCACGCTGATCGCCTCGCGCAGGTGAGCTCGCTCGTTCAGCGCGGCCCAGCGCCTCGTGTCGACCGCGATCTGGGCCAGCTGTTCGGGCGTCGTCCCGTACACGGCCATGTGCCGGTTGGCCGCCAGGGCGTAGGCGCTGATCGGGAGCATCACCCCGAACGGTGTCTCCCATTCCAGCCGCTCGGGGGTGGCGAAAACTCCGAGACCCTTTTCGCCACGCTTGCGCGCGGCGCGCGGCGTCGACGCGTAGACGATCACCACCGTCTCCGCCTCGCCGGCCGCGATCGCCGCGGCGGCGTGCTCGACATACAACCCGTAGCTGGCGCCGCCGGTCTGCGTCGCGTCGGTGAAGCGTGGCGCTATCCCCAGGTACTCGGCCAGCTCCACCGAGTGCATGAGCGTTCCGCCGGTGCAGGTGCACAGCCCGTCGACGTCGCGCAGCGACAGGCCCGCGTCGGCCAGGGCGGCGGTGATCACGCGCGCCTCGAGCTCGCGCAGTGGAACATCGATCACCCCGCTCGCCGAAACCTCGTCTGCCACACCGGCAATGGCGGCCACACCACGTGTCGTCAACTTGCTGTCCCTTCGAAGAGTTCGCGCAGCGCGGGTTGGCTGACCTTGAGCGACGGCGTGCGGGGCAACTCCTCGACGATGATCAGGCGGGCCGGGACGTAGTAACGGCTCAATCGTTCACGCGCGTAGGCGAGCAGCTCGTCGGGCGTGGCGCGGGCGCCGTCGGTCAACTCGACCGCCGCGACCGGCACCTGGCCGAGCCGTTCATCGTGCAGGCCGGTGACCCCCGCGTCGCGGACAGCCGGATGATCACGGAGCACGCCGACGATCTCGCCCGGATTGACCTTGAACCCGCCGCGAATGATGACGTCGTCGGTGCGCCCGTCGATGAACACAAAGCCGTCGGCGTCGACCCGGCCGAGGTCGGTGGTGCGCACCCAGTCCCCGCCTTCGGTGCGGACCTCGATGCGGCCCTGCCCGCCGGGCGGCATCTCGATGTCATCCTCGACGGACGTGACGCGGATCTCCCGACCACGCTGGGGGCGCCCGACACTTCCCCGTTTGGCGGTCGCCCACTGCCGGTGCAAGGCCAGGTTCCAGCCGGCCACGCCGCCGGCGAATTCCGTTGCCCCGTAGGACGGCAGCACCGCGACGCCGTAGCGACATTCAAACCTGGTCTGCACGTCGACCGGCAAATGTGCGGTGCCGGAGGTCACCACCTCGACGCTTGAGAAGGCCTCCGGATCCACGCCCGCGTCGAGCACCATCACCATCGCCGACGGCACCAGGCTGACAGCCTTCGGTCGGTGCCGCAGTAGCAGATCCACAAATTCGGGAACGCGGAATCGCTCCAGGAGCGCGATCTTTCTTCCTTCGCAGATGTTGAGCAGAGTGCGGAACAGCCCGGACATATGCACCAGCGGCGAGGATACGATCGCGACGCCCGAACGCAGTCTCGGTTCTGAGTCGTGCCCGGCGCCAACACTGTAATGCGCGCTCGCCGCCGCGACGGTGTGCTCAAAGGAGCTGTAAGACAGCGGTATTCGCTTGGGCGGACCGGTCGTGCCGCTCGTCAGCATCTCGACTGCCACGCCGTCACCGGGCGGGCGGAACGGGCCCGGTCCGGACTGTTCCAGCCCCTCGACAACGGTCGCGCCGGCGGGGTCACTCGATACGCGAACACCCAGCGCCCCGGCGGCGGCGTCGACCACTCCTGTGCGCTCCCAGTCGATCGGTAAGGCCACCACCGCAGGCAACCGCAGCTCGCGGATGTCCGCGCAGAGCCCGGCGTCACCCTGGGACGGGTTGATCGTGACCACGCAGCCGCCGGTCAGCAGCACCCCGAGCACGGCGCCGACCATCGCGGGGTGATTGCGCAGCACCAGCCCCACGGGGGAGCCCTCACCCAACCCTGCAGCCCGCAGACAACTTTGGAGGCCCGCGGCGGTGTCCGACAATCCCTGCCAATCCACCCACCGGCCCTCATGCTCGATCGCGGGCGCCCGCGGGTCGATCGCGAGCACCGCGCGGATGCGGTCGGCGAGTTGCTGGTTCAAGCCGCGGCTGCCGCGAGCTCGGTCGCCGCGGGGATCACCTCTTGGGCGAACAACTTCATCGACTCGTACACCTTCGTGCGGTCCATGGCGCCGCCGCGCGACATGCGCAAAATGATGTTGCGCCAGCCCATGTCGATGACGGTACGCATCTTATCGACGATGCGGTCGGGGTCGCCCATCAGCGTCAGGTGCGAGTTCAACACCTGCTCGTAGCTCTGCTTGTCGTGTTTCTCGAACCAGTCCGAATACGCCTTGTAGTCGGCCGGTATTTCGCCGCCGCGCTCGAACGGGCTCGAATACTTCCGATGGGTCTGAATGGAGAGCTCGACGCTCTCGCGCGGGTAGCTGCGGGCGAACGCATCGTCGGCGTGACAGAAGGCGTTGAGCAGCGCCCACACGTTGCCGGTTGCGGCGTCAAGTCCCTTCTGGGACTGCACCTTCAGGTAGATGTCCAGCGCGCCCTGCAGATCCGGGTCCACCTGGTAGGGGTTTCCGATGATCGCCCCGAAACCCTTCTCGGCCAGCCACTCGAAGCTCGACGGCGTCTTCATCACCGTGCCCCAAACGGGGATCGGCTGCTGCACCGGCCGCGGGTAGATCGTGACGTCCTCGATTTGGAAGTACTTGCCGTGGAAGCTGACGTTCTCTTCGGTCAACAGGCGGCTGACGATTTCCACGCACTCCTGATATCGGCCCGTGGCCTCGTCCATCGAGATACCGAAGCCCTTGAACTCATGCGCCTGGTAGCCGCGCCCGAAGCCGGCGTCGAAGCGCCCGCCGGACAGGACGTCGACCAAGGCGATCCGTTCGGCCAGCTGAATGGGCTCGTGGAAGGGCGCCACCATGCACGCGGTGCCGATGCGGATGCGTTCGGTCTGCGCGGCGATGGCCGTCGCCACCTGTGGCAGGTCCGGGAGCATGCCGTAGGGGGAGAAGTGGTGTTCGGCCAGCCAGATCTCGTCGTAACCGAGTTCTTCCGCCCAGCGCGCTTCCTCCAACACGTTGGCCAGCACCTCGCGTTCGCTGAGGTGGTTGGGTTTGTCGCCGAGGATGAACACGCCGAACCTCATGTCGGTCCCTCCCGCTTTCCGCATCGGGTAAAAGTAGTTGCACTGACTGCCACAATAATGCACGATTGAACACATATCGTCAATCCGTCTAGTAGGAGGTGCCGTGGCTCTGCTCGACTCTGCGGTCGGAACCGCTTTGCCGCCGAACACCTTCCGCTGGAGCGAGACCGACGTGATCCTCTACGCGTTGGGGGTGGGCGCCCGCCCGCGGTCCGAGCTGAGACTGCTCAACGAGGCCTGCGGCCCGGATGTCCTGCCGACGTTCGCCCTGGTGGCCAACTGGTGGGCCGTCAAGGACCTGCGCGGTGTGCTTGACCTGGGTACGTATCCGATCGTTCACTCTGCGCAGTCGCTGGAACTGCATCGGCCGATCGGTGCCAGCGGGGAAATGTCGGTGCAAGCCGAGGTGTCGGCCGTATGGGACAAGGGCAAACACGCCGCGGTGGAATTGACCAGCCGCGGCGCCGACCCGGACGGGACCGTGTTCGTCGCCAAATCCCAAACCATGGTCCTCGGTGCGGGGGGATTCGGTGGCGACCGTGGGCCCGCTGCCGAACCGGACCCCGACGGGCCACCGGACGCTGTGTTCGACGACGTCGTCCGGCCCGAGCAGGCCGCCCTCTACCGGCTCTCGGGCGACCGCAACCAGCTGCACATCGACCCCGAGGCGGCCCGCAAGTACGGCTTTGACGACGTCTTCCTGCATGGCCTGTGCACGCTGGGATTCGCCGCCCGAGCGGTGATCGACCGGATCGCCGACGGTAACCCGCGGTCGCTGACATCCTTAAGCTGCCGATTCTCCAAGCAGGTGAAGCTCGACGCCCCGCTGCGGACGGAAATCTGGCGAACCGAAGATTCGGTGCGTTTCCGGACCCTGCAGGGTGACGCCGTCGCCCTGAGCTCCGGAACCGCCACGCTGGCAGGGGTATGAGCATGGACCAACGACGGGCCCGCGGGTTGCGCAACCGACAGGCACTCATCCACGCGGCGATCGAGCTGTTCGACACCCAGGGCTACGAGGGAACCACCGTCGACCAGATTTCGGCGGCGGCCGGAGTCGCGCCGCGCACGTTCTTCCATCACTTCGCCACCAAGGAAGACATCCTGTTCGACGGCTACGCCGAGCGGCTGCAGGAGGCGATCCGGCGTTTTCGTGCCGCGCGCTCCGACTCACTGTGGGACGCACTCGCCGAGACTTCGGTGGCGGTGGCGCAGGCGATCGTCGATCAGCCTGACATCTTTTTGGTGCGCGCGCGGATGTACCACGGCTTGCCGGCCTTGCGCGCGACGATGCTCCGGATCAACGAGGACTGGATCGACCAACTCACCACGGAGGTGGCGCGATGGCTGGGCAGCGAAACTCAGCCGGACTTGCGACCGCGCCTGGCCGCCACGCTGATCAACGCCGCCAACCGCGCCGCCATCGATTCGTGGGTCGCCGGCGGTGGCAGGGGTGACTTGTCGCAACTGATGGCCGAATCAGTGGAGTTGGTGCGCCCCTCGATCGTCGCGATCGAACGCACCGGCAAGGCCCCCGGGACCAGACGGGCGGGTGGGCAGCGTGTCGGGTGACTTCCACCCCCTCGCCGTCGTCACCGGGGGAGCGCGAGGCATCGGAGAATCGATTGTGGCCGCGCTGATTCGCGGCGGGCATCGGGTGGCCGCGATCGACGTGAACGCGAAAGCCATTGCCCGTGCCCAGGATTCGGATGATGCGAGATCCGGGTTGCTCGTCCCGATGAACGTATCGATCACCGACCGAGACGCGGTCGAGACCGCGCTGAGCGCATTGGCCGACCGGCACGGGCCCGTTCGAGCATTGGTCAACAACGCGGGCATGACGCTGCCCGGCACGTTCCTCGAGCAGACCGACGAGGACTGGGACAGCATCGTAGCCGTCAATCTCAAGGGCACCTTCGTGATGGCGCAGGTCGCCGCCCGGCAGATGGTCGCCCACGGCGGCGGGGCCATCGTGAACGTCAGCTCGGTGTCGGCACACGGCGTGCGCACCGGGCCGCCGGCCTATGCGGCAGCCAAGGCCGGTGTCGAAGGGCTGAGCCGGTTGATGGCCGTTCAGCTCGGTCTGCACGCCATCCGGGTCAACACCGTCGTGGTCGGCACCACCGCGACCCCGTGGTTGTTGTCGCGCAAGACCGAGGACGAGCTGGCGCAGATGCGCCGCACCACTTTGACCGGCGACATCGGTGAGCCGGACGACGTGGCGGGCGTGGTGGCATTTCTCTGTTCACCCGCGGCCAAACACGTCACCGGCCAGCTGATTTCGGTTTCGGGTGGGCAGTGGATGCCATGACGACGACCCGGAACGACAAGACAGATGTTGATGTAGTGTTTAGTGCTACGAATCGATGCCAGGGGATGTCGTGGAACTGAAGAGAATCCTGTTCGACGTCAGCGAGCAGGTCGCCACCATCACGATCAACCGACCGGAGCGGCTCAACGCCACCGACGACCTGACCCGCACCGAACTCGGCATCGCGTGGGCACGGGTGCGGGAGGACCCGAACATCCGGGTCGCCATCATCACCGGAGCCGGCGACCGGGCGTTCTCCGCGGGCCAGGACATCCGGGCAACGGCCGAGGGTGGCATCCGCAACAAGGTTCCCGGCTCGCGGCTGCACCACAACGTGTGGAAGCCGGTAATCTGCGCCCTCAACGGAATGGTCGTCGGCGGCGGCCTGCATCAGGTCGCCGATGCCGACCTCATCATCGCGGCCGAGCACGCCGAGCTGATCGACACGCATCTGGCCGTGGGCAACGTGTTCGCGCTCGAGCCCGCCGTGCTGCTGCGCAGAATGCCGCTGTCGATGGTGATGCAGCTCGGGCTGATGACCAAACAGGGCCGGATCAGCGCGCAGCGGGGCTACGAGATCGGCCTGATCAACGAGGTCGTGCCCGCGGACCGGCTGCAACAACGGGCGCGCGAAATCGCCCTGGACATCGCGAAACTCTCACCTGCGACGGTCCAGGCGTCGATCAAGGCGATGTGGAGCAGTCTCGATGTCGGGTTACGTGCGGCCAACGACGTCGCGTATCGCTATGTGCTGCAACACCAGCTGACCCACCCCGACTACCGGGAAGGGATGCTCGCGTTCGCGGAAAAGCGGGAACCGCGGTGGGTAGTGGAATGACGCGCGATGAGTGAGGCGGCACGGACTTTCGCCTACGAACCGATGCCGTACGCACCGGTCGTCCCGGCGATGCTGGTCGACCTGGTAGCCGCTTACGGAGACAACGACTTCGTCATTTCCACGGCGGGCGGGGGGACGATCGAGCGAATCACCTATGCGCAGGCCGCTGCTCGGTCCGCCGAGATGGCGCGACGGTTGCTCGCGGCGGGCGTCACCAAGGGCGTTCGGGTCGGAATCCTGGCGCCGAACGGACCCGATTTTGCGGTCGCCTTCCTGGCTGCCACCCGGATCGGCGCCGTGGCGGTGCCGATCAACACCTTCTTTCAGCCGCCGGAGTTGAGCTGGCTGCTGCGCGACGCCGACATCCACACCCTGCTGTCGGTCGACTCGCTGCTCGGCAAGGACATGCTCGCTCGTGTCGGAAGTGCTGCGGGCGAGTTACCGCCCCCGGGCGCGCCGCTCGGCCTCGAACGGCTGCCCCAGTTGCGCAACATCTTTGGGCTTGGCGACAGCGAGCGGACCTGGCCCAGTGCATGGCCGGAGCCGGCGCCCGAGACGTTTCTGCGTGCGTGCGAATCGACGGTCCGCCCGTCCGACGACCTGGTCGTCATCTACACATCGGGAAGCACCTCGGACCCCAAAGGCATCATCCACACGCACGGCACCGTGATTACGCACTCCCGCTTCGTCGCCACCCAGCACGAGTGGAAGCCCGACGACCGGGTCTACATCCCGATGGTGTTCTTCTGGGTCGCCGGGCTGGTCTTCGGTCTGCTCGGGCCGATGCAGACCGGCGCCACCATTCTCACCGAGCACAAGTTCGACGCCGGCGACGTGCTGCGCCTACTCGAAACCGAGCGCGCCACTTACGCAACGGGGTTCCCGCACGTCGGCCGGGCACTGGCGAATCATCCCGACTTCGCCTCCGCCGATCTGTCAAGTCTGCGCGGGGGATACCACCAGGTGCTGCTACCGCCGGAACTGCGCGCGGCCGATCCGTCACTGCTGGTGACGCAGTTGGGGATGACCGAAACGTGCAGTTCCCACACCTGGTGGCCACCACACGAACCGGTGCCCGAAAGCAAGCGCGGTTCACTCGGGGTTGCCGCACCCGGCTACCAGCACAAGGTCGTCGACGAGTGCGGTGCGGAGGTGCCCAACGGCACCATCGGGGAAATCTGCGTGCGGGGAGTCGCGATGATGCGCGGCATGATCGGACGGCAGCACAGCGATCTGTTCGACGCCGACGGCTGGTACCACACGAGAGACGCCGGATACCTGGACGACGAGGGTTTCCTGTTCTTCACCGGACGCACCGACGACATGATCAAATCCTCTGGCGCCAACGTCGCACCGGTGGAGGTCGAGGCGGTGATCGGCGGCGTCGACGGCGTGCGGATCGCCTATGTCGTCGGCGTTCCGGACGCGGACAAGGGTGCGCTCGTCTGCGCCGTGGTTGTGCTCAACCAGGGGCGGTGCGCCTCGCAGGATGAACTCGCGGCGGCATGCCGCAAGGAACTCGCCGCCTATAAGGTTCCGAAGCGGTGGGTGATTCTCCCCGACGCCGATCGGCTGCCGTACACCACCACGAACAAGATCGACAAGCCACGGTTGGTGCAACTTGTCACCTCGGGGGAGCTGGCATGACCGGGTTGGAGGCGCGGATCGCCCGCCTGGAGGCTATCGAGGAAATCCGTCAGCTGGCGGCACGGTACGCGGTGGCGTTGGACATGCGCGACTTCGACTCCCTGGCAAACCTTTTCGTCGACGACATCGGGGTGCCGGGCAAGCGCCGCGGCCGCGACGCGATGCGCCAATGGTACGACGCCGAGGTTCGTCCGACGCTGCTGGGCAGCGCGCACGGTGTCCTGGGCCATGTCATCGACGTCCACGACACCGACACCGCGAGCGGACTCGTCTACTCGCGTAACGACTTGGAAACCGAGGGCGCGTGGTTCATCGAGCTGCTGGCCTATCTGGACCGCTACGAAAGGCGGGACGGCCATTGGTATTTCGCGCGCCGCATCCCGCTGTTCTGGTACCGAAGCGACATCACCGACCCGCCGGTCGGTCCGCGGAAGGTGCGCTGGCCCGGCAGCCCGAACCAGGACGGCTCGTTCCACCATGCGTTCCCGTCGTGGGAGGCTTTCTGGGCCGCCGACCCCGGCCGCTTCGACGCGCCGGTCCCGGCCCCGGCCGCCGTCGGCGATTGGCTGCGCACCCTGCGCCAGGGCGCTGAAGCACCGCGGGTGAGCCCGACCGGTCGCGCGCCCGCGGAGTCGTGATGTCTGGTCGTGCAATGGGTTTCGGATTCACCGACGAGCAGAATGAGCTGCGCCGCGTCGTGCGCTCTTTTCTCGAAAGCAAGGCCGACGAGGCACGCGTGCGCGGCCACATGGAAAACCCGGTGGGCTACGACCCGTCGCTGTGGGCGCAAATGTCCGACGAGCTGGGCCTGGTGGGGCTCGCAATCCCGGAAGAATTCGGCGGTCAGGGGTACACGTTCGTCGAACTCGGCGTCGTGACCGAGGAATTGGGGCGCGCCCTGGCTCCGTCGCCATACTTCGCGTCGGCGGTACTGGCGTCGAGCGCGCTGCTTGATTCGGGTGACTACGCGGCGCAACAACGATACCTGCCGGGCATCGCGTCCGGAGCGACCATCGCCAGCCTGGCCGTCACCGAGGAGTCGGGCCGCTGGGAAGCCGGTGCGATCCACACGCGGGCGCGAGAAACGGCACACGGCTGGGTGGTGGACGGAGCCAAAACCTATGTCCTCGATGGCTGCAGCGCCGATGTGCTGTTCGTGGCCGCCCAGGCCGACTCCGGATTGTCGTTGTTCGCCGTCGACCGGTTCGACAGCGTCGCCCGGCGCGCGCTGTCCAGCCTTGACCAGACTCGAAAACAGGCCCGCATCGAATTCACCACAACGCCGGCCTCGCTCGTCGGTCGTTTGGGCGGCGCGGAGGAACTGTTGCGGTCGACCCTCGCGCTTGGCTGCGCCGCGCTGGCCGCCGAACAGGTCGGCGGCGCGCAACGCTGCCTCGAGATGGCCGTCGCCTACGGCAAGGCCCGCAAACAGTTCGGCAAGCCCATCGGCTCATTCCAGGCCATCCGGCACAAGTGCGCCGATGTATTCCTCGATATCGAATGTGCCCGCGGGGCAGCCTATTACGCGGTGCGGGCCGCGGCCCAACGCTCGCCAGAACTGCCGGCGGTGGCGTCGCTGGCCAAGGCGTGCAGTTCGGAGGCGTATGCGCGGGCCGCTGCCGCCAATATCCAGATTCACGGTGGGATCGGATTCACCTGGGAGCATCCGGCCCATCTGTACTTCAAGCGGGCTCAATCGTCAGGGCACCTGCTGGGCGACGCGTCCTATCACCGGGGGCTCCTCGCCGACGACATCGGGCTCTGAGGGGGTCAGAAGTCCGTGCCCCCGTCGATGTTGACGGCCGCGCCGGTCATGAAAGCTGCCCTGTCGCTGAGCAGGAAGGCGATCAGCTCGCCCGCTTCTTCGGGACGCCCGCCGCGGCGGAGGGCAACCCGCATGTTCCAGTCCGGGTTGCTCGCGAGGTGCGTATAGATCGCGTCCTCCAGCGCCACCCCGTACTCTGCCGCCCGCCGCGCGCGGATGAAGTCGTTGACCTCAGTGTCGAACAGCCCCGGGCATACGGTGTTGACCCTGATGCCCTCGGGGCCATGCGTTTTCGCCAGGATCTTTGACAAGGTCAACACCGCCGCCTTGAGCGCGTTGTACGGCGGAATCAGGATCTTCGGCGCCCGAACGGAATACGCGGCCGTGGTGACGATGGTTCCACCGCCATTGCGTTGCAGGTGCGGGATGACCGCGCGGCAGGAGCGCACGGTTCCCATCAAAATCAACTGGTAATACCAGTCCCACGACTCGTCGCCGTGTTCGAGGAACGGCCCCTGTTGATTCATCGGTCCCGCGGTGACGGCCAGGCCGCGCAGCGGCCCCAGGCTCGCCGCCGCCTCGTCGACAGCGCGATCCACCCCGTCGCCCGGGGCGGCCGCGTCGACGGCGATTCCGACCGCCCGCACTCCGTAGTCTGCGGTCAATTGCTCGGCCCGCGCTCGAGCACGCTCCCCGTTACGAGCCAGCAGCGCCACGTTGGCACCGTCGGCCGCGAGCTGCCGCGCGGCGGCGAACCCGATACCGGTCGTCCCGCCGACGAGAACGAAATTGCGTCCCCCCAGGCCAAGCTCCACGCGCTGCCCTCGTTTCTGGCGTCACCGCCGACGTCAGCCATACTAGACAGCAGTACGATGTGTGTCGCAATGACTACTATCCGGGCCCAGTTCAGTGACGAATTGGCCCATCAACGGAACACAACGCCGAAATTTGTCGCGTAGCATAGAGCGACATGTCGACGAAACCCGCCCCTGCCGATCTGGAATCGGACGGGGAATTCGATCGCCGAGACCAGATCCTCGAGGCGGCGAACGAATGCTTCACCCAGCTCGGCATCCAGCGCACCAGCGTGCAGGACGTCGCGCGAAAAGCCAACGTGTCGCGGGGCACGGTGTACCGGTACTTCGAAGACCGCAACGTGCTCATCCACGCCGCAATCGAATTCGGTGCGCAGCGGTTTTATCGGGAGGTCGCTTCCGCCATGTCCAAGAAGAACACGCTGGCTGAGCAGGTCGGCGCGATGGCGGAAACCCACGCGAAAATTCTGCTCGACCATCGGACTCGCAACCGGCTGATGGCCGATGACGCCGAGCTGATGCGCCACATGGTCGCCGACGGCGATGCCGCCGTCCGCCGCACCACAAAGTTCCTCGAACCCTACGTGCGCGATGCCCAGAAACGCGGCGAGGTCGGCGCCGGAGTCGACGTGACCGCCGGTAGCGAATGGCTGGCGAGAATCATCTATTCCTTTTCGACTGTCAATCAAGGTCTGACCTTCGATATGACCAAGCCGGCCACGGTTCGCCGCTACGTCGAGAAATTCGCGATCAACGGCCTGCGCTGACGCGGTCGCGAATTTCACCTGCGCATCACATAGCCGTGCGGCTGTCGCGGCCCATCGCCGCGGGCTCGGTCGCGAACTCACGCACCATCGCCTGGATCGTGTACGACGCGGCGAGCCGTCCATCTCGGGCAAACACCCGGCCGTCGCCCTGCACAAGCCCCCGTCCCGACCAGAAGGCGTGGTTGGTGTACAGCAGCCAGTCGGTAACATCCACGTCGTCGTGAAACGCGATGGTGGCTTTCATGATTCCGGTCGACAAGGTGGCATGCGCGCGGGCTTCGCCCAAACCCGGATGCGGCAACATACCCGCGGCGATAGTCCAATGCGTCGTCGACTGGGCCAGCAACGCCGTCTGCAGGTAAGGGGTCGGCGGCGCATCGCGGAATCGCACCCACACGTTGATGATCGGCGGGCCCACCCGATCGGGATCCGGATCGTAAGCCCCATCGACCACCCGGATCTCGCGGCCGGTCATCCCGAAGCCAGGAAACGACACCGCCTCGTCGGGCCCCGGAACGGCCGGCATGGCCTCGACGTGCCGCATGACGTCGCCGGCTCCCGAGTCCGCAAGCACCAAGCCCGCACTACGCAGCACCCCGCCCTGGCTGATGCGTATTTCGGCCGATGAAAACGATCTGCCCCTGCGAAGCACATCGACGGACAGGTCCACGGGCGCGTCGAATGAAGCCGCTTTGGCGAAGATCATCGATGCCGACGTGATTCGTTGCCCGGGAAGCGCTTTCGACGCCGCGACGATCGCCTCGCCGAGCAGCTGGCCACCCTCGACGACATTGCGACGCGTCGGCCCGTGCGCTGGCCCGACGAACCCGCTTTCGGATACCTGCTGCACGTCGATGATTCTGCACAGCTCGTCGGCGTCTCCCCATAGCGGGAACGTCGCAGGGATCTTTGAGCCGTCCGGCCACTCTTCGACGACGACCACCCGCAGCGCGTCGTCGTAGAAACAGACGTGTCCCGCAATCGCTGCGACCTCTGGCAACGGGGTGCGGTAGGCCCACACGACGTTCTCGACGCCGGAATCCGCCCCGTCAAGGCTCCAGTAACTCGCCCGGCCCTTGAAAGGGCAGACGGTGCTGTGATCCGACGGGCGGAACAACTCCCACCGCACGTCGGATTCGGGAAAGTACAAGCGGTCCTCGTGGTCGGTCTCGGTCACCACGAGGCACCGGTCGCTCTGGGCAACGAGCATGTCACCAAACCACACCTGACCCCGGTATGGACACGGGGTCGCCTCGATCCGGTAATCGGGGTAATCGGGCCACGCCGACTCGACTTGCGTTGGCATCACTACCCTCTCGTCGCCGGCCTCATACCGTCACGGCGCGACGCGGCGACGACGGTGGACGAATTACGAGCTGCTCGAGGCCGACGGCGGGAAAGTTCAAAGCGCTGGCGAACGTTCCCGCCAGCATGTCGGCGACGTCGGCGGGCGACATCAATGTCTCTTGCAAGAGGCCGCGCGCCACCCAATCTTGCACGACCACGCCGAGCAGCCCGGGGTCGAACGCCGCGGTGAACTCCGTCGGAACGGTGCCACCCACGGTGACACAGCAGTAGCGAAAGCCGGGATGCTCAGTGCGCCAGGCATTCAGGCTTTCTGATAGCGCGGCCTTGCTGGAGGAATAGGCGCCCAACGCGGTCCGTGGCTGGCCGACGGTTTCGGAGGACAGGGCGCTGACGATCGCGGCGGGCGCGAGCACCGGCAGGCAGCACTTGATGACTTGATGCACACCGACGACATTGGTCTGCATCACGTCCGTCCAATCGTCGACGGAAGTGTCGGCGAACATTCTCAAGGGCGCGTACCCCACCGAGATGAACAGCAGGTCGATTTCACCAAGGCTCGCTCGGGCCATATCGGCGAGCCGCGCGCAATCGTCAGCGTTACGCACATCCGCGCTGATGGCCGCGCCGCAGCCGGCATCGGCGGCGACCTCGTCGAGACGGTCTCGTCGGCGCGCCGCGATGAGCAGGTCGGCGCCCTCCTTGCCGGCACGGACGGCGAACGCCCGCCCGATCCCGGCCGATGCGCCCACCACCACGACCCGCTTGCCGGCCAATGTCCGTTCGCCCATGCGCTGACCACCGATCGAGAATCCAGTGTCGAAAGCCATTCGACATCGGAGAACAATAGTACATCTATTGTTTAGTTGAGCGACGCCGCTCAGTCCTTCAGCGAAGCCCGTTGATGGCGAACGTTTCCACGTAGCGCCGGACAGTGTCCGGCTTGGACATGTCGAACGTCTGGGCCTCGTTGACGGTCGAGAACGACCAGATGATGCGGGCCAGCCATTCGCT
>NZ_LZJN01000118.1 GCF_001667735.1 Mycobacterium sp. E183 | reverse complement strand
TGCAGCTGCAGTGAGTGCACCCGGGTCAGCTCGAAGCCGGCCGTTACGGCGTACTCCCCGACGGTCTGCGGGGTCGGGAGCCAGCCCCCCGGGAAGATCTCGGTGAGGATGAACTGCGAGAAGTGCACGATCTCGTGCGTCAGCGTCATGCCCCGCGCCCTGGCCTCCTTGAAGGAGGGGCGAACGATGGTGTGCAGCAACATGATTCCGTCGGACGGCAGCACCTGGTAGGCCATCTTGAAGAAGCGGCCGTAGCGCTGGCGGCCGAAGTGCTCGAAGGCGCCGATGCTGACGATTCGGTCGACCTTGTCGTCGAATTCCTCCCAGCCCTGCAACCGGACTTCGACGGAGCGGTCGGTGGGGATGGCGGCCATTTTGGCCTTACTGTAGGCAAACTGGTTGCGACTCAGCGTGATCCCGATCACGTTGACGTCATATTTCTCGATCGCCCGGTGCAGCGCTCCTCCCCAGCCGCAACCGATGTCGAGTAGCGTCATCCCCGGCTCGAGATTCAACTTGCCCAGCGCCAGATCGAACTTCGCATTCTGCGCCTCTTCCAGGGTCATGCCCTCGCGTTCGAAATAAGCGCACGTATAGCCCATTGTCGGATCTAGGAACAGGGCAAAAAACTCGTCCGAAACGTCGTAGATGGATTGCGATTC
>NZ_LZJN01000117.1 GCF_001667735.1 Mycobacterium sp. E183 | reverse complement strand
GACGATCTCCGGTGCGGACGCGGCCAGGCCGGCCTTGTCGGCTTCGGGGACCTGGTCGGGATCGACCCCCGCCCGGGCCAGCACGGCGGCCGGGTCGGCGAGCTGATCGGTCAGCCAGGCGACCGGGTCGGCCGACAGCTCGGGGACGAAGTGCCGTCGCCCGGGCTCCCACCCGTCGAACTTCGGGTGGTGATGGGCCCGGTCCAGGGTCCCGGGCGGGCTTTCGGTGGAGCCGAACAGATCCACCCGCCACACCGGGCGGTTGAAGCCGATCGGGACGCCGGCGTAGATCGACCCTTGCGGCTCGTCCCGGTCGACAATCCGCAGTTCCAGCCGGACGCCCCGCTCCGGGGTTTCCTGACCTTCCAGCGGGCGCGGGTCGACGAAGAACATGTCGCCGACGACGACACCCATGGTTTCGAATCCGAACGCTGCGAGCATGCCTTGAGCGTAGTCCCGGCGGCTCCGGGTCAGGCGCTGATCTCCTCGGCCACCGGTTTGGGCAACACCTCCAGGTAGTCGGCGAACGCGACCGCCCTTGTGCGGCGCTGATATTCGTGCACCAGCCCGGGCCAGTTGGTGGTGACCCGGCCCGATGCGGCGCGATACCAGGAGTCGCACGAGGTCCACACGCCGGCGTCGAGCCGGGCCTGGACCTCGGCGTCGTAGGCCTGCTCCGCGGCGCGCCGAACCTCGAACGCGCGGACCACACCCCCGCGGGCGAGCTCTTCGGTGACCTGGCGGATGTAGCGGGCCTGCTGCTCCATCATCAGGATGATCGAGCTGCTGCCCAGGTTGGTGTTCGGGCCATAGATCAGGAACATGTTCGGGAAGCCCGGCACGGCCATGCCCAGATGGGCGCGCGCGCCTTCCGCCCACTCGGACTGCAGGTCCCGACCGTCGCGGCCGGTGATCGTCATCGGGGCCAGGAATTCGGTGGCCTTGAACCCCGTGCCGTAGACGATGACGTCGACCTCGTGCAGCCTGCCGTCGGCGGTGCGCACCCCGGTGGCCGTCACCTCGGTGATCGCGCCGGTCTCGACGTCGACGTTGTCGCTGGCCAGCGCCGGGTACCAGTCATTGCTGAACAGCACGCGCTTGCAGCCGATCGGGTAGTCGGGGGTCAGCTTCGCCCGCAGCACCGGATCCTTGATGTGCCACTTGAGGTTTGCCGATGCGGCGACGCCCACCAGCCGGGCGAGCGGGGCGACCTTGGTCAGCGCGAGGCCGAAGAACTCCGAGATCTCCCAGATCAGGCCTCGCATGGCGGAGGCGAAGCCGGGCGCCTTGGCGAACGCGGCGTGGTGCGCGCCGGTGTAGGCGCGGTCCGGCTTGGGGACGATGTAGGGCGCTGACCGCTGAAACACGATGACGCGCTGCGCGGTCTGGCGGATGCGCGGGACGAACTGGATGGCGGATGCGCCCGTGCCGAGGACGGCGACGCGCTTGCCGGCCAGGTCGACGTCGTGGCGCCACTGCGCCGAATGGAAAGAGGGACCCGCGAACGTATCCAGGCCCGGGATGTTCGGCAGCGCCGGCCGCGACAACTGCCCCACCGCGGGCACCAGCACGTCGGCCTCGTAGATCTCGCCGGACAAGGTCTCGACCCGCCACGTGGCGGTGCCGTCGTCGAAGGCCGCCGACGTGACCTCGACCCCGGTGCGCACCAGCTCGCGAAGGCCGAACCGGTCGGCGGTGTCGTGGATGTAGCCGAGGATGTCCGCCTGCTCGGCATACCGCCGCCCCCAGTCGGTCTTGCGGGCGAAGGAGTACGAGTACAAGTTCGACGGCACGTCGCAGGCGGCACCGGGGTAGGTGTTCTCCCGCCACACACCGCCGATGTCCTCGGCCTTCTCCAGCACCGTCACGTCGGCCAGGCCATCCCGGGACAGCTCGTAGGCGGCGGCGAGGCCACCGAAGCCGGCCCCGATGACCAATACGCGAGGACGAGTCGAAGTCATAAATGAAAAGTAGGCCCGGGGCGCCCGTCACCGGCAACCGATTGCGGTCGGCAAATCCATAATTCCGGCCACGATCAGACGGCGACCAACCGCCCGCGCGGCGCGACCGACCGCTGGTAGCGCGCGGGAGTCGTGCCCGTCCACCGCTTGAACGCGGCGATGAAGCTCGTCGCCTCCGCGTAGCCAAGCCGCAACGCGACGTCGTCCACCGACAGCGCGCCCGTCGCCAACAGCTCCTCGGCGAGGACCCGGTGCACCTCCTCGAGGAGGTCCCGAAAGGTCGTGTTCTCCTCGGCCAGCCGCCGCCGCAGCGTCCGCTCGCTCATCGCCAGCTGCCGGGCGACCGCCCCGATGGTGTGCGGTTCGCCGTCGACCGAGGCCAGCCGCTCACGGACTTGCCGGGCGACACCGGTCCGCGCCCGGCGCCGCTCCAACAGGGCGCGGCACTGCTGCTCGCACATGGCCACGCTGATCTCGCTGGCCTGCGGCAGCGGGTTGTCCAGCAGTTCGGCCGGCCAGCGCGCCACGTTCGCCGGCGCATCGTAATGCGGGGTCACGCCGAATGCCTTGCAGGCCAGGGCATCCGAGGACGGCGCCGGACCGGTGAACTCGATCGAGGTGAACGGGACCGCACGGCCGAGCAGCTCCGCCATGACCTGGGCGATGGCCGCCAGGTCGCGCCGGACCAGGAACTCCGCGACCGGGCCGGTCACGTCGGGCAGGTCGAGCCGCAGCGCCGCCACCGGCCCGTCCACCGTGACGGTCGGCAGGCAGAAGCCGTAGCTGAGTTCGTAGAACCGGGCAGCGAACCGGACGGCGTCGCCCAGTGTCGAACTGGTCAGGCAGGCGAAACCGAAGATGCCCAGCGATCCGACGTGATAGCCGCCGCCGACGCGCGTCCCCAGGTCGGCGGCTTCACCCAGCAGGTTCACCAGGTTCGTGACGACCGCCAGCTCCTGACGCCCGACGATCATCCGGTTGTGGTCGCGCAGGTCGGCCTCCGTCAGGCCGGTCCCGTTGAGCACGTCCGCCATGGCAATGCCATTCGCGCAACCGAATTCGGCCATCAACGCGACGCTGGCCATGCTGCGCGGGAAATCCCAGTGCGACACGTGCGATCCGACGAACACCTGCACGCATCCCAGTATGGCGAACGAGCGCGGGACGGCGGCCACACCGCGTCCGCACGCGCTGCGCTAGGCCGCCAAGTCGTCCGCGCGCCGCGCGTCGCGTTGCGCGCGCTTGCCGCGCCGCCAGCCGCGCACGGTCTCGATGGCGGTCTTCAGCCCGCGCCGGCGGCCGGTCTCCGGGTCGGTGCCCGCGAATTCGGGCCCCAGCTCGTCGAACATCCGCTCGCTGCGGGTTTCCGGCGCATTGTCGGCGTCGTCGCGCAGGTATTTGTTCGGCAGCGACAGCTTGGCCAGCGTGCGCCACGTCTTGCCGTACTGCACCAGGAACGACCCGGTCGTGTAGGGCAGGTCGTACTTGTCGCAGATTTCGCGCACCCGCACCGCGATCTCCGCATATCGGTTGCTCGGCAGGTCCGGGAACAGGTGGTGCTCGATCTGGTGGGACAGGTTGCCGCTCATGAACCGCAGCGCAGGCCCCGCCTCGAAGTTGGCGCTGCCCAGCATCTGGCGCAGGTACCACTGCCCCTTGGTTTCGCCGATCATGTCGGTCTTGGTGAATTTCTCTGCGCCATCGGGGAAATGGCCGCAGAAGATGACCGCATTGGCCCACACGTTGCGGATGATGTTGGCCACCGCGTTGGCCTTCAGCGTGGATCGGTACGTGGCGCCGGGCGACAGCGCGGTCAGCGCCGGGAACGCGACATAGTCCTTCACCACCTGCCGGCCGGCCTTGGCCAGGAACTCGTCGACCCGCTGCCGGGCGTCGTCGTGCTCCATCCGCTTCTTGACGATCTTGCCGATCTCCACGTGCTGCAGGCCGACGCCCCACTCGAAGAGCAGCGCCAGCATGGTGTTGTAGACCAGGTTGAAGATGTTGAAGCGCTTCCAGCGCTGGTCGCGGGTGACGCGCAGCAGGCCGTAGCCGACATCGTCGTCCATCCCGAGGATGTTCGTGTACTTGTGGTGCACGAAGTTGTGGGTGTAGCGCCAGTGCTTGGACGACCCGCTCATGTCCCACTCCCACGTCGAGGAGTGAATCTCGGGGTCGTTCATCCAGTCCCACTGGCCGTGCATGACGTTGTGGCCGATCTCCATGTTCTCGATGATCTTGGCCACGCCCAGCGTTACGGTGCCGGCCCACCAGGCCGAGCGGCGAGAACTGGCGGCCAGCAGCAGCCGGCCGGATACCTCCAGCGCACGCTGGGCCGCGATGGTGCGGCGGATGTAGTGGGCGTCCCGCTCGCCGCGCGAGTCTTCGATGTCCTGGCGGATGGCGTCCAGCTCAACGGCCAGGTTTTCGATGTCGGCGTCCGTCAGATGGGCGAATACGTCGACGTCGGTGATCGCCATCGTCTTCTTCTCCCTACGGTTTGATTTGTCCGTCCTGAACAGGTCAAGACCTACGCTATCGTAACCTACGAACCCGTAGGTTACCTGTGAGTAGCCTTTAGATGTCGAGCACGCAGTCGCCCGAGGCGGCCGAGACACACGTCTGAATCCGGGTGCCCGGATCGTGTTCCACGCCGGTGCGCAGGTCGCGAACGTGACCTTCCACCAGACCCACCACGCACGACTGACATATACCCATTCGGCAGCCGAACGGCATCTGCACGCCGGCCCCCTCCCCCGCGTCCATCAACGACGTGGCGGCGTCGGCGGCGACGGCGCGGCCGCTCTGCGCGAAGGTGACCGTTCCGCCCGCGCCGGCCGGCGCGGCCTTGGACACCGCGAACCGCTCCAGGTGCAGCCGGTCGCCGATGCCCGCGGCCGACCAGATCTTCTCGGCCTGGGCCAGCATGCCCTCCGGCCCGCAGGCCCAGGTGTGGCGTTCGCGCCAGTCCGGCACCTCGTGGTCGAGCAGGGCGAGGTCGAGCCGGCCCTGCGAGCGGGTCTCCCGCAGCTTCAGTCGGTAGCCCGGGTGCTCGGCCGCGAGCGTGGCCAGCTCGGCGCGAAACATCACGTCGGATTCGGTGGGCGCCGAATGCACGTGCGTGATGTCACCGATCTGGTTGCGCCGCAGCAGGGTTCGCAGCATCGACATCACCGGCGTGATCCCGGATCCGGCGGTGAGGAACAGGATCGACGACGGCGCCGGGTCGGGCAGCACGAAGTTGCCCTGGGGCGCGGCCAGCCGGACGATGGTCCCGCGCGCGACGCCGGCCACCAGGTGGGTCGAGAGGAAACCCTCGGGCATCGCCTTGACGGTGATGGTGACGGTGCGCGCGGAGCCGGATCCGGACGTTGCGGCAGGGCTGGACGTCAGCGAATACGACCGCCAGCGCCAGCGTCCGTCGACCAGCAGGCCGATCCCGATGTACTGACCCGGCTGGTAGTCGAAGTCGAAGCCCCACCCCGGCTTGATCACCAGGGTCGCGGAATCCTCCGTCTCGCGGCGCACCTCGAGGATGCGGCCCCGCAGTTCTCGCGCGGACCACAGGGGGTTCGCCAGGTGCAGGTAGTCGTCGGGCAGCAACGGTGTGGTGATGCGCGCGGCGATCTTGCGCAGCGCGTGCCAGCCGGGATGCCGGTCCGCGCCCGCGACAACGGGTCGCTTGGTCTCGACGACGTTGCCCTTGATAGCGGGGTTACGTCTGCCCAGCGGAAGCTCCTGCTCACTACGCGGCGTCTTGGTTGCGCTCACCATTGTGGTCGATTCCTGGGGCCTCACGAAACCTACGGTACCGTAACCTACGGTTGCGTAGCCAGGGTGGCACGCCCCGAACGCGTCACATTCGGCGTCAGAGCAGCTCGAGCAGGAACGGCAGCTCCTGGTTTGCGTACCAGGCCAGATCGTGGTCCTGAGCGTCACCGACTACCAGCTCGGCGTCCTCGTCACCCAAGTCGGCGGCGTCGATGACCTCGATGGCCTTCGTCACATCCGGCTCGGCCGCCGCGTTGTCGACGTAGGCGGCGACCACTTCGTCGAGTGCGACGGGCGCGCCGAGCCTCACCACGGCGTCGTCGAGGTCGGGACGGAAGGTGACGTCGCCGACCTCGGCGGCCAGCACCGCGCGCCGCGGCGGCAAGCCCCCCTCCGCTTCCGATTCGGCCAGCAGGCGTAGCGACGCCAGCGCGGCCTCGCGCAGCGCGACCTCGGCGAGTTCGTCGTCGTCACCCTCGGCGTAGGACTCCCGCAACGTCGGCGTCAGCGCGAACGCGGTGCCGTTGACGGGCATCAACGAGCCGTCGGCGACCAGATGCTGCAACATGGCCAGCGTGGCCGGGATGTAGACCAGCGTCACGTATCCCCCATCAGTGTGGCCGCGTAGTCGTCGACGTACTTGGACAGCTCACGCGGCGGGCGCTGGTAGTTCCCGCTCACCACCGGGGTCTTGGGCAGTTTGACGTGGGGCCGCTCGACGTCGTGGTATTCGATGGTAGCCAGCAGATGCGCCATCATGTTCAGCCGCGCATGCTTCTTGATATCCGATTCCACGACGTACCAAGGGCTGACGGGGGTGTCGGTGTGCACCATCATTTCGTCCTTGGCGCGTGAATAGTCCTCCCGCCGATACAGCGACTCGGTGTCCATCGGGCTGAGTTTCCATTGCCGCACAGGGTCACTCAGGCGCGCCTTGAACCGGCGCAGCTGCTCGTTAGCGGAGACCGAGAACCAATATTTGCGCAGCAGTATCCCGTCGTCGATCAGCATCTGCTCGAAGATCGGCGTCTGCCGCAAGAACAGCGCATGCTCCTGCGGCGTGCAAAATCCCATGACCTTTTCGACGCCGGCGCGGTTGTACCAGGACCGGTCGAACAGCACGATCTCCCCTTTGGCGGGCAGATGGGCGATGTAGCGCTGGTAGTACCACTGGCCGCGTTCGCGTTCCGTCGGCGAGGGCAACGCCGCGATGCGGGCGACGCGCGGGTTGAGATATTCGGTGATCCGCTTGATGGTGCCGCCCTTGCCCGCCCCGTCGCGGCCTTCGAAGATCACCACGAGGCGCTGGCCGGTGTGCCGTACCCACTCTTGCAGCTTCACGAATTCCGTTTGCAGGCGGAACAATTCGGCGCGGTATACCTCTTCGGAAATCTTGGGCGCTTTCGGCTCCGCCGATTTCGCCGGTTTCGCCTTGGGGCTTTTCGTCGCGGTGCTCACATCAACGAATGATAGAACCGGCCACAGGTTTTCACCTGGACTAATTACCGGGAAGCTTCCAGCAATTCCTCGAGCGATTGGCTCAACAGGCCGGGCAGCAGTTCCACGTCGCTCATCGCTTCGCGGTCGGCGTTGATGCCGAAATACAGCATGCCGTTGTACGACGTCACGCTGATGGCCAGCGCCTGGTTGTGCAGCAACGGCGGCACGGAGTAGGTCTCCAGCAGCTTGGTGCCCGCGACATACATCTGCGACTGGGCCCCGGGCGCGTTGGTGATCAGCAGGTTGAACGTCCGCCGGGAGAAGGTGGGGAAGCTGGTGGCGACGCGGATACCCATGGCGTGCAGCGTGGGCGGCGCGAAGCCCGACAGGGTGACGATGGTCCTGGCGTCCACCAGGCGCGCACCCGTCGGGTTGGATTCGGTGGCGTGCGCGATCTGCGACAGCCGCACCACCGCGTTCGGCTCCCCCACCGGCAGGTCGACCAGGAAGGGCGTCACCTGGCTGATGGCCTGGCCGGGGCCGGTCGCGTCGAGCTGGCCGTCGGCGTAGACCGGCAGCGGCGCCATGGCCCGCACCGTCGCCGTCGGCGACACCGCCACTCCGCGTGACATCAGCCAGTTGCCCAGCGCCCCGGTGATCACCGCGAGCACCACGTCGTTGACGTCGCAGTCATACCGCGCGCGCACCGTGCGGTAGTCCTCGAGGTTGCAGCTCGCCACCGTGAACCGCCGGTGGCGCGAGACGGTGGCGTTGAGCGGGCTGCTCGGCGCGGTGCCGCGCGCCACCGCCCGCGCGAAATCGACGACCCGCCGGCCGGCCGCGAGGAGCTCGCCATGGTTGGTCACCAGGCCGCCGACGGCCGACCCGACGGCCTGCAGCTGGGTGCCCGGCCCCACGAACCAGTCGCCGATGGCGCCGAAGATCAGCCGCGCGTTACCCGGGTCGCGCTCCGGGACCCAGATGTCCTCGGGCAGCGCCGGGGGACGCCTGGTGCGGTCGGCGATGACGTGGTTGATCTCCAGCGCCGCCATGCCGTTGATCAAGGCTTGATGCGACTTCGTGTACAGGGCGACCCGGTTCTTGGCCAGGCCCTCGACCAGATACATCTCCCACAGCGGCCGCGTCTTGTCCAGCGGCCGGGCGGCCAGGCGGGCGATCAGCTCGTGCAGCTGTTCGTCGCTGCCCGGCGACGGCAACGCGGAGCGCCGCACGTGATAGGTGATGTCGAAGTCGGCGTCGTCGACCCACACCGGGCGGGCCGAACCGACCCGGACCTCCCGGACCTTCTGCCGGTAGCGCGGGATCTGCGGCAGCCGTTGTTCGACGGTGGCCAGCAGCGTCTCATAGCTCAATCCCGCGCGCGGCTTGCGCAGGATCGACAGCGATCCGACGTACATCGGGGTGGCCGTGTTTTCCAGCCGAAAAAACGACGCGTCCGATGGGGACAGCCGGGTCACCATAAGGGCGCAGTCCTCCTCGTCGAATCATCGCCCTGTTGCTTAAGGAGATGCCCCGCCCACGGTAATCGTCTCGACGGGTCCCGGCCGAGCGCGGGTACGCGCGGGCCGCGGTTGTGCCATGATGACCACTGCCTGCCCCTCTCCAGCGGGCTCACGGTTCGACCGAAGAGTTGGAGAGTGCGTGGTGAACAGCAGTCCTGTCGCGGGTCCGTCCGACGCCTTCGCCGTCCTGCCCGTCGTCGACTACGAGCCTCCCCCGCAAGACGTCCCGCCGAGCGTTCCCGCGTGCCGGCCATCGGCGCGGGCACCGCTGCGCCGCCGCGGCCCCCGCCCCTACCCGCCCGGGCGGCAACCCGCGGAGCCGGTCCGCGCGGCCACGTCGCCGCAGATGCGCCAGGCGGCGGCGTTCGCCGACGCTGCGCTGCGCCGGGTGCTGGAGGTCATCGACCGCCGCCGACCGGCCGCGCAACTGCGCCCCTTGCTGACGCCCAGCCTGGTGGATTCCGTTGTCGCGGTGAGTCAGTCGGCCACCGGGCGCGCGGGCGCCGCGGTGTTGCGCCGGGTGCGGCTGCAGCCGGCCGGTCATCGGGACCCGGATGCCGCCGCCGAGGTGTCCGGCTCCTACAGCCGGGGGAACCGGGTCCATGCCATCGCCTGCCGTGTCGAGCGGATGCCCGCCGACGCCGGCGCCCGGTGGCTGGTGGTGGCCCTCCACATCGGTTGACCGCCGGTGATCAAGGCCCGGCCGCGGGCGTCAGCGGGCCGCCGGCGTGTAGCGGGTGAGCACTGGACCCAGAATCGCCATGACGAACACGTACGACGTCGCCAGCGCGGCGACCGCGGGGATCGACGTGCCGGCCAAGCCGATGATGATCAGCGAGAATTCGCCGCGGGCGACGAGCGCCGTGCCCGCCCGCAGCTGCCCGCGCCGCGCCACCCCGTCGCGCCGGGCGGCGAAGATCCCGGTGGCCACCTTGGTCGCCGCCGTCACCGCGGCCAATATCAGCGCCGCCGGAAGCATCGGGATCAGCGCGTGCGGGTCGACCGAAAAGCCGATCGCCAGGAAGAAGATCGCGGCGAACAGGTCCCGCAGGGGGCCCAGCACCTGACGGGCGCGTTCCGCCGTCTCGCCGGTCAGCGTGAGCCCCACCAGGAACGCGCCCACGGCGGCGGATGCGTGCAGGGACTCGGCCAACGCCGCCACGATCAGGGTGATGCCGAGCACGCGGAGCAGCAGCTGTTCGGAGTCGGGGTGTTCGACCAGCCGTCCCACGTGGTGGCCCCAGCGGTAGGACGCGGCGAACGCCGCCAGCAGCGCGGCCACCGCCACCACCATGCCGCCGACCGCGTGCAGCCATCCGCCGCCCGCGGCGAGCACGGCGAACAGCGGCAGGTAGGCCGCCATCGCGAAGTCCTCGAGCACCAGCACGGACAGCACCGCCGGCGTCTCCCGGTTACCGAGGCGGTGCAGGTCCTCCAGCAGGCGCGCGATCACACCGGACGAGGAGATGTAGGTGACGCCGGCCAGGCACAGGATCGCGACGCCGTCCAGTCCGAGCAGCCAGCCCGCGACCGCGCCGGGCGCCGCGTTGAGCACGATGTCGACGCCCGCCGACGGCAGGTGGTGGCGCAGGCTGGTGGCGAACTCGGCCGCGGAGAACTCCAGGCCCAGGGTCAGCAGCAGCAGCACGACGCCGATGGGCGCGCTCGTCGTGATGAACTGGCCGCCCGCGTCCAACGGCAGGATGCCGCCCTTACCGAGGGACAGGCCCGCGAGCAGGTAGACCGGTATCGGCGACAAAGCGAATCGCCTTGCCACGGCGCCCAATACGGCCAGCGTGGCCAGGAGGGCGCCGAGCTGTAGCAGCAGCGCCCACGAAATTTGCACCGGCTCAGCCTTTGTCGATTATCTGCTCGACGCCGGCGATGCCGTCCTGGGTTCCGATGACAATCAAAACGTCTCGGGCATGGAGCATTTCGGCCGGCCCGGGCGAGGCGAGCACTTCGTCGTTGCGCACGATCGCGACGATGGAGGCGCCGGTGCGGGTGCGGGCGTGGGTGTCGCCCAAGGGGTGGTCGACGAACGGGCTGCCGGCCAGGATGTGAACCTGCCCGGTCTCGAGCCCGGGTATTTCCCGGGCCAGTTCGGTGAACCGCTCGGCGATCCGGGGCGCCCCGAGGATCGCGGCCACCACCTCGGCCTCTTCCTCGCTGAGGTGCAGGAGCGGGCGGGCCTCGTCGGGATCCTCCCGGGCGTAGACGACGACCTCGAAATCGCCGCCTCGCCGGGCGATGATGCCGATGCGGTCGCCCTTGTGATCGGTGAACTCGTAGCGAAGACCGACGCCCGGCAGCAGCACCTCCTTGACATCCATACCGTCAATCCTGACAGGTGGGACGGGGGCGCGGGCGCCGGATCGCCGACCTCCTACGGAACTGCTAGAGACTCAGCCCTGCCGCGCCATCCCCGCAGCTCGGCGTCGCGGAATAGGCACAAGCATCGACACCTCGCGGCGGTAATCGAGGTATTGGTGGCCCAGCGACGCGACCAGGTCCCGCTCCTCCAGCTGGGTGGCGACCAGGATGTAGAGCGTCATGCCGACCGAGAACAACAGATGCCCGGCCGTCATGACGGGCGCGGCCCAGAACGCGATGCCCATCCCGAGCATCAGGGGGTGCCGCACCACGCGGTAGAGGAGCCGGACGCGGAATTCGACGCTGGTGTAAGGCTGTTGGCGCGATGCCAGGTACACCTGCCGGAGCCCGAACAGGTCGAAGTGGTTGATCAGGAACGTCGCCAGCAGCGCGATCGCCCAGCCGAGCCAGAACAGCGCCCACAGCAGCGCGCGGGCCGCCGGCATCCGCACCTCCCAGACGACTGTCGGCATCGTCCGCCATTGCCAGTACATCAGGGCGAGCACGACGCTCGAGAACACCACGTAGGTGCTGCGCTCGATCGACGACGGCACGAAGCGTGCCCACCACCGCTTGAACGCGGGCCGGGCCATCACGCTGTGCTGCACCCCGAAGAGGGCGACCAGGACCGCGTTGATCGGGATGGCCTGGACGATGGGCGCGGCGAGCCCATGATCGACGCTTCGGGGCACCGCGAAATTGCCCACGAAACCGATGAGATACAGGAACGCCGCGAGGAAGAGCAGGTACGCCGCGGCGCCGTAACCAAGCGTCAGATATCGCTTCATGGGCTAAGTGTCCGCCGCGTGCGAGCGCTCGACCATAGGTCGTTTGCCTCATCTTCCCCGGGCGGGGCACTAGGTATTTTTGACCAGTCCGTTGCGCAGCGCGTACATGCTGGCGCCGATGCGGTTCGAAACGCCGATCTTGGCGTAGGTGCGCTCGACGTGGTTGCGGGCGGTCTTCTCGCTGATCACCAGCGACGCCGCGATGTCCTTGTTGGAGGCGCCGCGCGCGACCAGGCACAGCACTTCGATCTCCCTGGGGGTCAACCCGTCCGGCCGCATTTTGGGCCGCTGCGCGGGTTGACCGGCCGCGTGCAGCACCGCTTCGACGGCGACCGATTCCAGTTCACCGGCCCGCGCCCGGCCGCGCAGCCGCCTGGCCGCCGCGTCCGGCGACATCTGCTCGCGATACGGCCTGGGCTCGCAGGCGGACTGATAGCAGACCGCGGCGGCCAGGATCCGGTCCGGCAGACCGAGCGCGGAGCCGGCGAGCCCACGCGGATACCCCGAACCGTCCAGGCATTCATGGTGATTGCCCGCGACCTCCGCGAGCTGCCGCAGGCCGGGCACCTGGTTGAGGATGCGGACCGTCAGATACGGGTGCAGCCGCACGCGTTCGAATTCCGAGGCCGTCAGCGGCCCCTCCCGGGACCAGATCTGGTTCGACACCCCGATGCGGCCCAGGTCGTGGACGTGACCCGCGCGTCGCGTCAGGGCCACCGCGTCGGCGTCGACGCCCGCGGCCCGCGCGGCGTCCCCGGCGAGCCGGGCGACCGCGCGCGAATGCCCAAGGGTGAACGGGCATTTCAGGTCGACGAAGTCGCCGAGGGCGACGAGCAGGGCGTCCAGCGACCGGTCGTCGAGCCGCTGATCCCGATCGGGCGCGGCGGCCAGTGCCGCGGCCCAGGAGTCGCCGGCCTGCGGGCCGGCCAGGATCTGCTCGCCGTGACGCAGGAAGGCGTCGGCGACCTGGGGGTCGAATTGCCCGCCGCGCCGATCACGCACCATGGCCTCGGCCCCCGCGACGCCGTAGGTGCGATGGTGCACCTCGACCATGTCGGCCAGCTGAGCGATGCGCATCTGGATCGGGATCTCGTCGCCCCGGGCGCCTGCGGGCAACCCGCCGCCGTCGTAGCGCTCGAAGGCGAACGCCACGGCCGCCTGCACGTCGGGCCCCAGCCCCATTCGGTCGGCCAGGACGGCCGCCGAGGTGCAATGCGAGTGGATCAGGCGGGAGATGTGGCCGCGCGCGTTGGCGAAAAGCGTTGCCATGACGCTCAATCGGTGCGTCAGCGGCTGGCCGCGCCCCACGTTGCCGGCCAGGAACCGCAGGTAGGGCAGCCCGGACCAGTCGACGAGATACGAGTCGTGGCGCACGGCGATGTCGTCGCCGAACCACCGCGCGTATTCGTGGGAGTCGGCGTGACAGCCGATCCACATGATCAGGGTCGTGTAATAGGTGCAATCCCGTTCGTCGGTGTCGAGCCCGAGCCGGTCGGCAAGCCTGGTCGCGATCAGCGCCGCCCGGAGCATGTGCTCGGCGGGCTGGCCCAAACCCAGGTCGATCGCCACCGACAGCGCGGCCAGCAGCTCCGCCCGGGTCGGCAGTTCGGGCTCCGACATGGGCCTCATTGTGCCCAGCTCATCGGTCCGCGGTCAGCCGATTGGCACAGTGCGTCCGACGGCGTGATGGCGGCCGGCGTCGAAGGTTTCGAAATGGCCCGAACCCACCACGAACAGGCCGCGCTGCGGCGGCCGGAAACCGGCCAGCCGCGGTTGGTGCGGCAGCGGCCCGACCGGCCCGAGGTCCACCCCGCGCCATGCCGCGCGCGAACCCGCCACCGCCCACACTTGCGCGGGGGCGATCATGAACCGCTGCCCGTTGGGCGCGGTGCCGGACAGGCGGACCCGGCCGGCCCTCAGCGTCGGGCCCGCGGCCCGGCCGAGGGCGGCCAGCAGCGCGCGGTTGGTCCACGCCCGCGCCGGCAACCGCCCGCCGACCGTGCTCATCAGTCGGGTGGACGCGGTGGTGCCGATATCGATGTGCCAGGCCAGCAATCCCGGGATCTCGACGAACAGCGACCACGGGGTGACCCAGGCGACGTCGATGTCGCACTGCACCGCATCGTTGGGCGTCGCCGAGCTGAAGAACCGGGCGCAGCTCTGCGGGCCCGGCGTCGTTGCGTAGAAGGTCCACGCGCCGTCGGGGTCGCGGTGCCACACCGACCGATAGCCGGGCGAAAACGACGTGGCCGGAAATACCCGCAACGCCAGATAGTGTCCGCTGGCGAACGGAAGGCCCATCACGCCGAAGCCGACGAACCGTTCGTCGTCTCCGGACGGCAGGCGGGGGTTCTGCAGGACGGCCGTGGCGGCCGCCAAAGGCGAAGTGATCATGCGGGAATCGTGCGCGCGGGGGTGCCGTCGACGCATGGGGCGACTGCCTCAAATCCCCGGGCCGTGGCGAGCGTGAAGCGAGCCGCACCTTCGGCGCCGAGCGTGAAGCTAGCCGCACACTCGGCGAGAAAGGCGCGCGCTAGCGGCGCTTGACCGACTTCGGCGGCTTGGCGCCGCGGCCTTGCTGCCTGGCGGCCGCGCGGCGCTCGCGCCGGGAACCGCCGCCCGCCACGCCCGCCGGCGTCCGCTGACCGTCGCCGCCGTTGCGTTGCACCTGCGCCGAGCCGTCCTCCGACGGGCCGGAGTAGGTCATCGCCGGCGCCTCGTTGTCAATCCCCTTGGCGCGCAACTGGGTTGGCGGCTCTTCCCGCGCGGGCGGGACGGCCTCGCCCTGGTCCGCCGCGGTTCCCAGATCCTTGAGCCCCTCCGGCGTTTCCACCGGCGCGACCTGTGGGGTGGGCACCGCCTCGACCGTGACGTTGAAGAGGAATCCGACCGACTCCTCTTTCATGCCGTCGAGCATCGCCATGAACATGTCGTAGCCCTCGCGCTGGTACTCCACCAGCGGGTCGCGCTGCGCCATTGCGCGCAGCCCGATGCCTTCCTTGAGGTAGTCCATCTCGTAGAGGTGCTCGCGCCACTTGCGGTCGATGACGTTGAGCAACACGTTGCGTTCCAGCTGGCGCATCGCGCCCTCGCCGGCGATCTCTTCCAGCTCGGCTTCCCTTGCGGCATAAGCCCGTTCGGCGTCCTTGAGCAGCTCGTCGAGCAGCTCCTCGCGGGTGAGGTCGTCGCGGTCGGAGTCGGCGTCCACGCGCATCAACGTCTCGTGGTCGATGCCGACCGGGTACAGGGTCTTGAGCGCGGTCCACAACGCCTCGAGGTCCCAGTCCTCGGCGTAGCCGTCGGCGGTCGCACCGTTGACGTAGGCGGTGACCACGTCGCGGACCATGTCCAGCGCCTGCTCCTTGAGGTTCTCGCCCTCCAGGATGCGGCGGCGCTCGGCGTAGATCACCTTGCGCTGCTGGTTCATCACCTCGTCGTACTTGAGGACGTTCTTGCGGACCTCGAAGTTCTGCTGCTCGACCTGGGTCTGGGCACTCTTGATCGCGCGGGTGACCATCTTGGCTTCGATGGGCACGTCGTCGGGCAGGTTGAGCCGGTTGAGCATCGCCTCCAGCGCGGCGCCGTTGAACCGGCGCATGAGCTCGTCGCCCAGTGACAGATAGAAGCGGGACTCGCCTGGGTCGCCCTGGCGGCCGGAGCGGCCGCGCAGCTGGTTGTCGATGCGCCGCGACTCGTGCCGCTCGGTGCCCAGCACGTACAGGCCGCCGGCCTCGACCACCTCGGCGGCCTCCTTGCCGGCCTCCTCCTTGACCTTGGGCAGCTCCTCGTGCCAGGCCGCCTCGTACTCCTCGGGCGTCTCCACCGGGTCGAGGCCGCGCTCGCGCAGCCGCTGGTCGGTGAGGAAGTCGACGTTGCCGCCCAGCACGATGTCGGTACCGCGGCCGGCCATGTTGGTCGCCACCGTGACCCCGCCGCGGCGGCCCGCCACGGCGACGATGCCCGCCTCCTGCTCGTGGTACTTGGCGTTGAGCACGTTGTGCGGGACGCGGCGCTTCTGGAACTGGCGCGACAGGTACTCGGAGCGCTCGACGCTGGTGGTACCGATCAGGACCGGCTGGCCCTTCTCGTAGCGCTCGACGACGTCGTCGACCACCGCGATGTACTTGGCCTCCTCGGTCTTGTAGATGAGGTCGGACTGGTCGGTGCGGACCATCGGCTTGTTGGTCGGGATGGGCACCACGCCCAGCTTGTAGATCTCGTGCAGCTCGGCCGCCTCGGTCTGAGCGGTACCGGTCATGCCGGCGAGCTTGTCGTAGAGCCGGAAGTAGTTCTGCAGCGTGATGGTGGCCAGCGTCTGGTTCTCGGCCTTGATCTCGACGTGCTCCTTGGCCTCGATGGCCTGGTGCATGCCCTCGTTGTAGCGGCGGCCGTAGAGCACGCGGCCGGTGAACTCGTCGACGATCAGCACCTCGCCGTCGCGGACGATGTAGTCCTTGTCGCGGTTGAACAGCTCCTTGGCCTTCAGCGCGTTGTTGAGGTAGCTGACCAGCGGCGAGTTGGCGGCCTCGTAGAGGTTGTCGATGCCGAGCTGATCCTCGACGAACTCCACACCCAGTTCGTGCACCCCGACGGTGCGCTTGCGCAGGTCGACCTCGTAGTGGACGTCCTTTTCCATCAATGGCGCCAGCCGGGCGAACTCGAGGTACCAGTTGGAGGCGCCGTCGGCGGGGCCGGAGATGATCAGCGGGGTGCGGGCCTCGTCGATCAGGATGGAGTCGACCTCGTCGACGATGGCGAAGTTGTGCCCGCGCTGCACCAGGTCGTCGAGCGAATGCGCCATGTTGTCGCGCAGGTAGTCGAAGCCGAATTCGTTGTTGGTGCCGTAGGTGATGTCGGCGGCATACGCCACCCGGCGCTCGTCGGGGGTCATCTGGGCGAGTATCACGCCGACCTCGAGACCGAGGAAGCGGTGCACGCGGCCCATCCACTCGCTGTCGCGTTTGGCCAGGTAGTCGTTGACGGTGACGACGTGCACGCCCTTGCCGCCGATGCCGTTGAGGTAGGCCGGCAACACCGAGGTCAGGGTCTTGCCCTCACCGGTCTTCATCTCCGCCACGTTGCCGAAGTGCAGCGCCGCCGCGCCCATCACCTGCACGTCGAACGGGCGCTGGTCGAGCACCCGCCAGGCCGCCTCGCGGGCCACCGCGAAGGCCTCGGGCAGCAGGTCGTCGAGGCTTTCGCCGTCGGCATGCCGCTTCTTGAACTCGTCGGTCTTGGCCCGCAGCTCCGCGTCGGTCAGCTTTTCGACCTCGTCGGACAGGGTGTTGACGTAGTCAGCCACCCGCTTGAGACGCTTGAGCATGCGACCTTCGCCAAGGCGCAGCAACTTCGACAGCACAGCTATGTCCCCTGTTGGTTAGGAGTCTCTTCTCTTAAGGCGACTCCCATCGTAGGTGACGACGCCGTGATGGCCGTCGTACCTCAGGAGAGCCTGATCAGCCCGTAGTCGTAGGCGTGCCGCCGGTAGACCACGCAGGGCCGCTCGGTCTGCTTGTCGTGGAAGAGGAAGAAGTCGTGCCCGACGAGCTCCATCTCGTAGAGCGCGTCGTCGACCGTCATCGGCGTAGCCGGGTGTTCCTTGGTCCGCACGATCCGACCGGGCTCGTGGCCGGCCTCGGCGCCGTCATGCTCGGCCGGCGGTTCGGGCGCACGTTCCTGCGCCGGCGGCGGCACGACCGCGGTGGCGGCGGCCAGCGACACCGGCGTCTTGTCGCCGTAGTGGACCTTGCGGCGATCCTTGGCGCGGCGCAGCCGGTTCTCCAGCTTGTCGACCGCGGACTCGAATGCCGCGTAGAAGCTGTCGGCGCAGGCCTCCGCCCGGCTTACCGGCCCGCGGCCGCGGGCGGTGATCTCGACGCGTTGACACGATTTGCGCTGTCGCCGGTTGGGCGCGTGCTTGAGCTCGACATCGAAGAGATAGATGGAGCGATCGAACCGCTCGAGGCGGGCGAGTTTCTGGGAGACGTACACCCGATAGTGGTCGGGGATTTCTACGTTGCGGCCCTTGAAGACGACTTCGGCGTTGGTCATCGGTTGAACTTGGCCGTCGGTTTGCGTCGGCGGTTGGTCGAGAATTTGACCGGAATCCACGGATAGCCTTGACATACGTGACAACTCGTTTCTCTTTCACGTCGCACGCGCCCTGCGTGCCCGGCTTGCTGACGACGCGCCGACGAGGTGGGGAGAGCGGGTCTTTTCACCTGAATCACCGCTGCAGGCTGCTCGCCGATGCAAGGTGTCGAATACTCACCCCTTCCCGCGAGTGGGGTCTCAACCTGGGAATGTCGCGACCAGTGAGTCAGACCAGTGAGTCGATTAACGTTGTTCTCGACGTTAGCTCTTGTTCGCCTCGCCATGCCACTGATTTCGCGGAGCTGTTGCGAGTTCTTCACATACTCTTGGCGACCGCACAGCCTCACGCGGCCGCGACCGTCAGCACTGCGGTGACCCGGACCCCCGCCGCCCGCAGTACCCGCACCGACTCCCGTGCCGTGGCCCCGGTGGTGACGATGTCGTCGACGATCAAGACCTCGGTGGGCGGCGCCGCGCGCCGCAGCCGCACCCGGCCCGCGACGTTGCGCTCGCGGGCCGCGGTGCCCAGGCCCACCGAGTCGCGCACCAGCGCCCTCATCCGCAGCGCCGGGGCGACGGCGATCGCGGGATGGCCGGCCACCGCCGCGCGCGCGAGCCGGGTGACCGGGTCGCCGCCGCGTCGGCGCGCCGCCGAACGGCGCGTCGGGGCCGGCACGACGGTCAGCGGGAGCTCGACGATGCCCCAGGAGAGCAGCCGGTGCACACCGGCGGCCAGCGCCCCCGCCAACGGCCCGACGAGATCCGTGCGGCCGTGCTCCTTGAGCGCCAAGATCGCCTGGCGGCGGGCGCCCGCGTAGCGGCCGAGCGCGAACACCGGCACCTGCGGATCGACGCGCGGGGTCACCACATGGGGTTGGTCGGCGGCCACCGATAGCTCCCGTGTGCAGGCGGCGCACCAACGGGTCGACGGCGCCCCGCAGCCGCCGCACTGCAGCGGCAGGATGAGATCCAGCACGGGGTCAGTGTCGCCGGCGGGACCGACAACCGGGGTGATGGTGGCGACCCGCCGCGCTCGCGATCGCCACTAGCCCCACGGTGGCGACCCGCCACGCCCGGCTCCGCCGCGCTCGCGATCGCCACTAGCCAGGCAGGACCGGCGCCGCCCCGAACACCATCAGGCCCGGCACCTCCGACCACCCCTGCTGGCTTTCGGCGGCGGCCGCCGAATACTGCAGCACCCCTTGGGGAGCCCCGACGTAGACCGTCGACGGGTTGGCGGCGACCGTCAGCACCGGCATCTGCAGACCCCGGGACGGCGCGTCGGAGTTCACCCCGTCGAGGTTGACGTACGACACCGGATGGCTGGCGTCCGTGCGGGTCACCACGATGTCGTCACCGGTGCGCCAGGACAGCGACACCACCGAGTTGCCCAGCCCGAAGCCGAGCCGCCGCGGGTAGGCCAGGGCGTACTGGCCGGCCTGGGTCTGCTCGACGCTGGCCAGGATCACCTGGCCACCGATCACCATCGCGGCGCGCGTGCTGTCGCGGGACAGCTGCAGGTCGGTGATCGGACCCGGGAAGCGGGTGGACACGGCGACGGAATCGACGGGAATGCGGGCGGGCTGCCCCGACGCCGGTTCCTGGATCGCGCGCAAAACGTTGTTGCCGTCCACCACCACCCACACGGCATCGTCCAGCGACCAGCTGGGCCGCGTCAGGCCGTGCCCGTCGGCGGACTGGACCGCCTCGCCGCCCAGGTCGCCGATCCACAGCGAGGCCGCCTCGTCCGGCGCGCCGCGGTGCAGGGTGACGACGGACGCGACCTGTCGCCCGCTGCGCGACAGCGCGGCGCCGGTCTGGTCGCCCATCCGCCCGAAGGCCCCGGGCACATTGGCGAAGTGCTGGCCGTCCAGGGAGACCAGCGACCCGTTCACCAGCGCATGCAGCCCGGCGCCCGCGCCGTCGGCGACGCCCGGGTCGGTGGCGGCGACGTCGGAGGTCGTCCAGCCCTCCGCGAACCGGTCGTCGAGCGGGGCGCCGTCGGCGTTGATCACGTACGGGCCCCTGATGTCGGCCCGCGCCAGCGTCCAAATGATCTGCGCGGCAAGCAAAGCCCTGCTGTGCGGGTCGGTGGTGGACAGCTTCTCCAGGTCGATGCGCGCGCCCCCATAACCGCGCCCGATCCCGTTCTTGCCGCCGTCGGCCCGGGTCACCGGCCCGCGCAGCCGCAGCGGCGGGGCGAGCAGGTTGCGCACCGTGTGCGCCATCTCGGGGCGCGGCCCGCCGATCAGCTTGGAGACCAGCTCGGTCGCCAATTGGTCGTGGTCGGCCACCGCCACGTAGCGCGGATCGGGCACCACCGTCTTGCCGGTCGGGTCGGCGAAGTAGAGCGTGTTGCGCTTGTACGTCGACTGGAACTGCTGCCAGTCCAGGAACACCCCGTTGGGCAGGCGGTCGATCCGCCACCCGCCCGAGGTCTTGACCAACTCGATCGGGCCGGGGTCGGGCAGTACCCCCTCCGCGGTCTCGAACACCCCCATGTCCGAAAGCGACCCCAGGATGTCGGCCCGCATATTCGCCGAAACCCGTTCGGCGGCACGGGTTTCCACGAACACCACGTGGTCGATCAGCAGGGCGCTACCGGCGTCGTCCCAGGCGTTGGACGCCGACTGGGTGAGGAACTGGCGGGCCGCCAGGTGCCGGTTCGCGGGATCGGCTGTGGCCTTGAGGAATTCGCGCAGCAGGACGTCGGGGTCCATGCCGGGGGTCGGCTTGGGCAGGTTCGACGGCGCGGGTCGCTCGACCGTGCCGATGGCCTGCGGCGCCGACGAGCTGGGCACGCCCGCGCAACCGGCCAGCAGCAAGGCCAGCATCAGCAGGCCCAGCAGCCGGCGCATCATCCGCTCCTCTCCGCGTGTTCGCGTTGCCGCGAACGGTCTTTGGGTTGCGGGCCGGTGTTGGCGGTCGGCGGGATGGGTTTCATGGGCAGCGGGCTGGTGGTGACCTTGTGCCCGCGGACCAGCGGCAGCGTGAGCCGGAAGCACGAGCCCTCGCCGGGCTCGCCCCACGCCTCCAGCCGGCCCTGGTGCAGGCGCGCGTCCTCGACGCTGATCGCCAGGCCCAGGCCGGTGCCGCCCGACCGGCGCACCCGCGAAGGGTCGGCCCGCCAGAACCGGCTGAACACCAGCTTCTCCTCGCCCGGCCGCAGCCCCACCCCGTAGTCGCGGACGGTGACCGCGACGGTGTCCTCGTCGGCGCCCATCCGGATCTGCACCGGCTTGTGTTCGGCGTGGTCGATGGCGTTGGCGATCAGGTTGCGCAGGATCCGCTCCACCCGCCGGGTGTCCACCTCGGCGATCACCTCCTCGTCGGGCAGGTCGACGAGCAGCTCGATGCCGGCGTCCTCGGCCAGGTGGCCCACATTGCCGAGCGCGCTTTGCACGGTGCTTCGCAAATCCACCGCCTCGACGGACAATTCGGCCACGCCCGCGTCGTGGCGGGAGATCTCCAGCAGGTCGTTGAGCAGCGACTCGAACCGGTCGAGTTCGTTGACCATCAGCTCGGTGGAGCGCGCCAGGGTGGGGTCGAGGTCGGCGCTGTGGTCATAGATGAGGTCGGCGGCCATCCGGACCGTGGTCAGCGGCGTGCGGAGTTCGTGGCTGACGTCTGAGGTGAACCGGCGCTGCAGGTTGCCGAACTCCTCGAGCTGGGTGATCTGGCGGGACAGGCTCTCCGCCATGTCGTTGAACGACACCGCGAGCCGGGCCATGTCGTCCTCGCCGCGCACCGGCATCCGTTCGGACAGGTGCCCCTCGGCGAACCGTTCGGCGATCCGCGACGCCGACCGCACCGGCACCACCACCTGGCGGGACACCAGCAGGGCGATCCCGGCGAGCAGCACCAGCAGCACGGCGCCGCCGGTGATCATCGTGCCGCGGACCAGCGTGATGGTGGCCTGCTCGTTCTTCAGCGGGAAGATCAGGTACAGCTCCAGGTTGGCCACCTGCGACGAGGCGGGGGTGCCCATGATCAGCGCCGGCCCGGAGAAGCCGTCGGTGTGTACGGTCGCGTACTGGTAGGACGCCTGCCCGGCCTTGACGAAGCCGCGCAGCGAATTGGGCACCTGGTCTACGGGTCCGGCCGTGGACGCCGCGCGCGGCCCATCGCCCGGCACGATCAGCACCGCGTCGAACGCGCCGGCCAACCCGGCGCCCGACGCGGGGTCGGTCTTGGACGTCAGCGTGTTGCGGGCCAGTTGCAGGCTGCTGTCCAGGGAGCGGGTTTCCTCGCCGCTGACGATCCCGCCGACGGTGGTTCGCGCCCGCTCGATCTGTTCGATGCCCGCCTTGACCTTGACGTCGAGCACCCGATTGGTGACCTGAGAAGTCAGCACGAAGCCGAGCGCGAGAATCACCGCCAGTGACATTCCGAGCGTCAGCGCGACGACGCGCAGCTGCAACGACCGGCGCCACGCGACGGCAACGGCGCGACTCACCGCACCCATGCCGCGGGTCATGGGACCCGAACGCCCCCAGCGGCTCCTAGTCCGTCGCGGCGAGCGCCAAATCAAGGACGCTCCCGGATCACGGAGGTCCGGCCTTGTATCCCACTCCTCGAACGGTCAGCACCACGGTCGGGTTCTCCGGGTCCTTCTCAACCTTGGCCCGCAGACGCTGGACATGCACGTTCACCAGGCGGGTGTCCGCCGGGTGCCGGTAGCCCCACACCTGTTCGAGCAGCACATCACGAGTAAACACCTGCCGCGGTTTGCGCGCCAACGCGACCAGCAGGTCGAACTCGAGCGGCGTCAGGGAGATCTGCTCGCCGTTGCGCGTCACCTTGTGGGCCGGCACGTCGATCTCCACGTCGGCGATGGACAGCATCTCGGCCGGCTCGTCGTCGTTGCGCCGCAGCCGCGCCCGCACCCGGGCCACCAGCTCCTTGGGCTTGAACGGCTTCATGATGTAGTCGTCGGCACCCGACTCGAGGCCGAGGACCACGTCCACGGTGTCGGTCTTGGCCGTGAGCATCACGATCGGGACGCCCGAATCGGCGCGCAGCACGCGACAGACGTCGATGCCATTCATGCCCGGCAGCATCAGGTCCAACAACACCAGATCGGGGCGCAGTTCGCGCACCGCAGTCAGGGCCTGGGTGCCGTCACCGATGACCGCGGTGTCGAAACCCTCCCCACGCAACACGATGGTGAGCATCTCGGCCAGCGAAGCGTCGTCATCGACGACGAGAATCCTTTGCCTCATGGAGTCCATGGTGTCACCAGATCGGGACAAAACTCGGACACCACACGGGTGTTTCTTCCCCGATAAGGGCGAATCGAGACCAAATTGTGCTAACCGGCGTCCAAAGAGACGGCCAACCGGCCAGGATCGACGTCCGCGTCGACCACCAGCCACGGGCCGCCCCAGTCCGCTTCGGCGAGTCCGGCGTAGACGGCGCCGGTGCGCCGCTGGAGGCCGTCGTCGCGTTCGTAGCTGTCCCGGGCCCGCCCCGGCTCGTGCTCGGCCCGGTGCCGGGCGCGCCGCGCGGCGAGCTCGACCGGCACTCCGAGCAGCAACTGCCAGTCGGGCGACGGCAGGCCCAGCCGCTCATATTCCAGCCGCCGCACCCACTCGACCGCCGGCCCGCCCGCGTCCTGGTGCAGGCGCGCGGCGCTGTAGGCCGCGTTCGAGGCGACGTAGCGATCCAGGATCACGACGTCGTGGTCGCGGCGCAACGCCTCGATGTCGTCGACGGCGCCCGCCCGGTCGAGCGCGAACAGCATCGCCATCCCGTAGACCGACGACGACAGGTCCCCGTGGTCGCCGTGCAGGGCCTCGGCCGCGACGTCGGCGGTCACCGATTTCCCGTAGCGGGGGAAGGCCATGATCGCCACCGACTTCCCGGTCGCCTCGAAAGCCCTGCGCAAGCCGTCGGACAGCGTCCGCTTGCCCGCGCCGTCAACCCCTTCGATCGCGATCAGCACGGCGCCAGCCTAAGCGCGACGCCGAACGCCGCGCTGGCGCGACGCTCGGCGGGCCAGCAATGACTCAGTAGCGGTAGTGGTCGGCCTTGTAGGGACCGTCGACGTCGACGCCGATGTACTCGGCCTGCTCCTTGGTCAGCTTGGTCAGCTTTCCGCCGAGCGCCTCCACGTGGATGCGGGCCACCTTCTCGTCGAGGTGCTTGGGCAGCCGGTACACCTCGTTGTCGTACTCGTCGTTCTTGGTCCACAGCTCGATCTGCGCGATCACCTGGTTGGAGAAGCTGTTGCTCATCACGAACGACGGGTGGCCGGTGGCGTTGCCCAGGTTCAGCAGCCGGCCCTCGGAGAGCAGGATGATCGACTTGCCGCTGTCGGGGAACGTCCACACATCGACCTGCGGCCGGATGTTGGTCTTGGTCGCGCCGGAGCGCTCCAGCTGGGCGACCTGGATCTCGTTGTCGAAGTGCCCGATGTTGCCGAGGACGGCGTAGTCCTTCATCGCCTTCATGTGCTCGAGGGTGATGATGTCCTTGTTGCCGGTGGCGGTGATGACGATGTCCGCCGTCCCGATCGCGTCCTCGACCGTCTCGACGTCGTAGCCCTCCATCAGGGCCTGCAGCGCGTTGATCGGGTCGATCTCCGTGACGACGACGCGCGCGCCCTGACCCTTGACCGAGTCGGCGCAGCCCTTGCCGACGTCGCCGTAGCCGCAGACCAGCACCTTCTTGCCGCCGATCAGCACGTCGGTGCCGCGGTTGATCCCGTCGATCAGCGAGTGCCGGCAGCCGTACTTGTTGTCGAACTTGGACTTGGTCACCGAGTCGTTGACATTGATCGCCGGGAACGCCAGGTCACCGGCCGCGGCGAACTGGTACAGGCGCAGCACGCCGGTGGTGGTCTCCTCGGTGACACCCTTGACCGACTCGGAGATCTTGGTCCACTTGTCCTTGTCGGTCTCGAAGCGGTTGCGCAGCAGCTCCAGGAAGACCTTCCATTCGGTGGGGTCGTCCTCCTCGGCGGGCGGCACCACGCCGGCCTTCTCGTATTGCGCGCCGCGCAGCACCAGCATGGTGGCGTCACCGCCGTCGTCGAGGATCATATTGGCCGGCTCGTCGGGCCAGGTCAGCATCTGCTCGGCGGCCCACCAGTACTCCTCCAGCGTCTCGCCCTTCCAGGCGAACACCGGAACACCCTTGGGCTCCTCGGGCGTGCCGTACGGGCCGACGACCACCGCGGCGGCGGCGTGGTCCTGGGTGGAGAAGATGTTGCACGACGCCCAGCGGACCTGCGCGCCCAGCGAAACGAGGGTCTCGATGAGGACCGCGGTCTGCACCGTCATGTGCAGCGAGCCCGAGATCCGCGCCCCCTTGAGCGGCTGCACGTCGGCGTATTCGCGGCGCAGCGACATCAGACCTGGCATCTCCTGCTCGGAGAGCTCGATGTCCCGGCGACCGTAGTCCGCGAGCGACAGGTCGGCGACCTTGAAGTCGATGCCGTTGCGGACGTCGGCGGTCAGCGAACTTTCAGTCGTCGTCATTAAAGTTCCATTCCTTCTGCGGCTTGGTTCGAAAGAGGATTACTTAGCTTAGGTATACGCTCTTGCGCCACTGTAGTCGGCGGCCCAGGCGCCGGCCGTCGTCAGGGGACGTTGACGACGCCGTGACGCTCGGCGAACGGCGTCATCAGCCGCGCGAGGTCCGCCGCCACGTCATGGTCGGCCTCGGGCGGCATCGAGACGTAGCTCATCGCCAGCCGCACGATGGCCCGCGCCAGCACGCCGGCATCCTCGTCGCTGGTGGCCACCCAGCTCTGGGTGAACGCCGTGCTCAGCCGTTCCGACGCCCGGGTGATGATGGGCCCGCTGTCGGTGGTGATGATCTGCAGCAGGTCCGGCTTGGCGACCCCGGTCAGCAGCGAGATCACCAGCGGGTCCGCCGCCGACTCCGCGAAGAAGGCCCGAAAGCCCTGCAGGAACGCCTCGTAGATCTTGCCGACGTTGGCGACGATGGCGGTATGGACGGCGTCGACCAGCCGGTCGGCCAGGCGCAGGGCGTAACCCTGCGCCAGACCCTGCCGCGACCCGAACTCGTTGTAGATGGTCTGCCGGCTGATGCCCGCGGCGCGGGCCACGTCCGAGAGCGTGATGGCGGACCAGTCGCGGGTCAGCAGCAGCTCGCGCATCGCGTCCAGCACCGAGTCGCGCAGCAGGGCGCGCGACGCCTCGGGGTAGGGCATCCGCTTCACAGGCGCGACAATAGCCGCTTCGGCCATGCCGTTGGTGCCGATCACGCCCGGGCTATCTCGACCATCTCGAAGTCGGATTTCGCCGCGCCGCAGTCCGGGCAGCTCCAGTCTTCGGGGATGTCGTCCCAGCGGGTCCCGGGCGCGATGCCGTCCTCCGGCCAGCCCTTGGCCTCGTCGTATTCGAATCCGCACTGCACGCAGATGAAGAGCTTGTAATCGGTCATCGGATGGCTCCTGTCTCCTGGAAATCGATCTTTTCGCGCACCGAACAGTCGGGGCAGCACCAGTCGTCGGGAATCTCGGCGAAGGGCGTGCCCGCGGGAAAGCCTTCCCGCGGAGCGCCTTTCGCCTCGTCGTAGATGTAGTCGCAGCCCGGGCAGCGGTAGGCGCTCATGCCCTCACCCCGTAGCGGGCCAGCACCCGCTTACGCACCCGCGGGTGGATGTTCACCTTGGTGATGTCGCCGTCGTAGTGTTCGAGCACCCGGTGGTCCATCACCTTGCGCCACAGCGGCGGGACGTAGGTCAGCGAGATCATCGACGCGTACCCGCTGGGCAGGTTGGGCGCGCCCGCCATGCTGCGCAGCGTCTGGTAACGCCGCGTCGGGTTGGCGTGGTGATCGCTGTGCCGCTGCAGGTGGTACAGGAACAAGTTGGTGACGACGTGGTCGGAGTTCCAGCTGTGCACCGGTGCGCACCGCTCGTAGCGACCGCTAGCGTTCTTCTGCCGCAGCAGCCCGTAATGCTCCAGGTAGTTGACCGCCTCGAGCAGGCTGAAGCCGAAGACGGCCTGGATGATGACGAACGGGATGAGCGCCGGGCCGAAGACCGCGATCAGCACGCCCCACAACACGATCGACAGCAGCCACGCGTTGAGCACGTCGTTGGACAGGTACGTCGCGGGGTTCCACGGGTTCTTGTCCAGCCGGCGCAGGCGCTGGGCCTCCAGCCGCAGCGACGAGCGCAGGCTGCCGAACACGCTGCGCGGCAGGAACTCCCAGAAGGTCTCCCCGAAACGGGCCGACGCGGGGTCCTCGGGCGTGGACACCCGCACGTGGTGGCCGCGGTTGTGCTCGATGTAGAAGTGGCCGTAGCAGGTCTGCGCCAGGGTGATCTTGGACAGCCACCGCTCCAGCGAGTCCTTCTTGTGGCCCATTTCGTGGGCGGTGTTGATGCCGACGCCGCCGAGGACGCCGACCGACAGCGCCACGCCCAGCTTGCCCGCCCAGCCCAGCGCGCCGTCATAGCCCAGCCAGCTCAGGTTGGAGGCGGTGAACAGGTACGCGCCGAAGACCACGCTGAGGTACTGGAACGGGATGAAGATGTAGGTGCAGTAGCGGTAGTACTTGTCGTTCTCCAGCTGCTCCATCGCCTCGTCGGGCGGGTTCTGCCCGTCGGGCCCAAAGCGCAGGTCGAGGATCGGCAGCAGCACGTAGACGAGGATCGGCCCGATCCACAGCGGCGCCTGCGCGGCGGCGTGCCAGCCGAGCTGGTTGAGCCCCCAGACGATCGGCAGCATCACGAAGAGCGCCGTCGGGGCGATCAGTCCCATCAGCCAGAGGCGTCGCTTCTTGTCCCGCCAGACGGGCGGCTCCACCGCCTCGGCGTCTGCCTGCCGTTCGAGTGTGGTCATATGCCAAACCTCCTTGTGAGTCACACCACGTTGGAGATTGACAATATCGCCATCAGCGTCTCGTGTCTAGACACAAGAGGTGCTTTTGTAAACGGATTCGCTAGGGCACGGCGTCGGGCTCGGCCCGGGCGGGCGGTGCGACGCCCTCCGCCTCGCGGCGGCCCTGCACGGAGTGCCGATAGCCGTAGCCGACATAGATCGCGGTGCCGACCGCCAGCCAGACGCCGAACCGCACCCAGGTCAGCGCAGTCAGGTTGACCATCAGCCAGACGCACGCGGCGATCGACGCGATCGGCAGGACCGGCACCCACGGGGCGCGGAAGCCCCGCTCCAGGTCCGGGCGGGTGCGGCGCAACACCATCACGCCGGCCGAGACCAGGACGAACGCGAACAGCGTGCCGACGTTGACCATCTCCTCGAGCTTGGCGATCGGGAACACCGAGGCCGTCGCGGCCACCACCACCGCGACGAGCACGGTGATCCGGACCGGGGTGCCGTGGGAGCCGGTCTTCGCCAACTGGCGCGGCAGCAAGCCGTCGCGCGCCATCGCGAACAGCACGCGGCATTGGCCGAGCATCAGCACCATCACCACGGTGGTCAATCCGGCCAGCGCCCCGATCGCGATGATCTTGCTGGCCCAATGGATGCCGTTCGCGGTGAACGCCGTGGCGAGGTTGGCCGGCTTGTGGCCGGGCATGGTCTTGAGCTGGGTGTAGGAGACCATCCCGGACAGCACCACCGAGACCGCCACGTAGAGCACGGTCACGATCGCCAGCGACGCCAGGATGCCCCGCGGAACGTCGCGCTGGGGCCGCTTGGTCTCCTCGGCCATGGTCGCGACGATGTCGAACCCGATGAACGCGAAGAACACGATCGACGCTCCCGCCAGCACCCCGTACCAGCCGTAGTGGCTGCTGTGCGCCCCGGTCATCAGCGACAGCACCGACTGGTTGACGCCCGACGCCTCGTGCCCCGCCTCCGGCTTGGGGATGAACGGCGAATAGTTGGAGCCCTTGATGTAGAAGGCGCCGACGACGACGACCAGCAGCACCACCGACACTTTGATGCCGGTGATCACCGCGGAGAACCGCGACGACAGCTTGGTGCCCAGGGCGATCAGCACGGCAACCCCGGTGACGATCAGCAGCGCGCCCCAGTCCAGGCTGACCGAACCGAGCTGCGTTGTGCCGCCGGCAAACCCGAACACGTTGCCCAGGTAGCTCGACCAGCCCTTGGCCACGACCGCGGCGCCGATCGCCAACTCGAGCAGCAGGTTCCAGCCGATGATCCAGGCGAGGAACTCCCCGAAGGTGGCGTAGGAGAACGTGTAGGCGCTGCCGGCGACCGGCAGCGTGGAGGCGAACTCGGCGTAACACAGCGCCGCCAGCGCGCACGTGACCGCCGCGATCACGAACGAGATCCAGATCGCCGGGCCGGTGATGTCACCGGTCGTCGACGCGGTGACGGTGAAGATACCGGCGCCGATCACCACGGCAACCCCGAAGACGACCAGGTCCAACCAGGTCAATTCCTTGCGTAACCGGGTGTCTGGCTCGTCGGTGTCGGCGATCGATTGTTCGACCGACTTCATGCGCCATCGGTTGGCCATCCGTCGCCCTTTCCCTCTACGAAGGGGACCCATTGGTCCGTCACAGTACTGGGTACTCTGCCGAGATGGCGGACACCAAAGCAAACACCAGGGACCATGCGGTGGTCATCGGCGGCAGCATCGCCGGGCTGTGCGCCGCGCAGGTGCTCTCGGATGCGTTCTCCCGGGTCACGGTCTACGAGCGCGACGAGTTGCCGAGCACACCGTCGAGCCGGGCGACCGTTCCGCAGGACCGGCACCTGCACATGCTGATGGCCCGCGGCGCAATGGAGTTCGAGAGCCTTTTCCCCGGGCTGCTGGAAGACATGGTGGCCGCGGGCGTGCCCATGCTGGAGAACCGGCCCGACTGCATTCATCTCGGCGCCGCGGGCCACGTGCTCGGCACCGGACACACACTGCGTGACGAATTCACCGCGTACGTGCCCAGCCGGCCGCACCTGGAGTGGCAGCTGCGCAAACGCGTCCGCAACACGGACAACGTCACGATGGTGCGGCGCTCGGTGGCCGAACCGCGGTTCGACCCGGCGCGCCAGCGGGTGACCGGGGTGCTGCTGGATCCCGTCGACGGCGAGGATCCGGAATTCGTCGCGGCCGACCTCGTCGTCGACGCGGCAGGCAGGGGCACCCGGCTGCCGACGTGGCTGACGCAGTGGGGCTACGAGCGCCCGCGGGAAGACCTCCTCGACATCGGCATCTACTACGCGACCCAGCAATTTCGCATCCCGGACGGCTTGATAGCGGAGAAGGTAGTGGTCGCCGGCGCGTCGCACGACAAGTCGCTGGGGCTCGGCATGCTCTGCTACGAGGACGGCACCTGGGTGCTGACGACGTTCGGGGTGGCGAACGTCAAGCCGCCGCAGACGTTTCCGGAGATGCTGGAACTGGCCGAGGAGCTGGTCCCGCCCCACGTCAACGCGGCGCTGAAGCAGGCCGATCCCATCGGCGAGCCGGCGTTCCACGCCTTTCCGGCCAGCAAGTGGCGCCGCTACGACAAGCTGGACCGCTTCCCCGCCGGCATCATCCCCCTCGGCGACGCCGTGGCCAGCTTCAACCCCACCTTCGGGCAGGGCATGACGATGACCTCGCTGCAGGCCGGCCATCTGCGTCGCGCGCTGAAACTGCCCGACGACCAGCTGGCCGCCGAACTCAGTCGGGCCACCGCCAAGTCGACCTTCCCGGTGTGGACGATGAACGCCATCGGCGACGTCACCTTCCACCACGCCGAGACCAAGGGGCCCATTCCCTGGTGGTGGCGGCCCTCGGGCGCGCTGTTCGACCAGTTCCTCGGGGCCGCCGAGACCGATCCCGTTCTGGCCGAATGGTTTTTGCGCCGGTTCTCGCTGCTCGACAGCCTCTACATGGTCCCGCCGCCGCGCATCGTCGGCCGCACGATCGCCCACAATCTGCGGCTGTGGCTGGGCGAACGCCGTCAGGCCGCCCGTGGCGATCGCCGGCGCACCCCTACAGCCCTACGGTCGCCCTGAACAGCTTGGTGGGCTCGCGCGCGACCAGCCGGATCGGGGCGTCGTCGGCCGCCACCCAGGCGGCCATCCCCCGCTGCAGCGTCAGCGACCCGGACTTGCCGTGCACCGTCGTGCACCCCTCGGTGCACAGCAGGATCTGCGGACCCTCGTGGCTGCACGAGGCGTCGACCTCGTGGCCCAGGTAGTCGCCGTCGAGCTCCAGCAGCGCGACCGCGAATTCCTCGGCCGGAGTCTCGTAGATCAGGCCGAAGCCCTCGCGGCGCACGTGGGGGCGCACCTGTTCCTCGGTGGTCGGGGTGAAGTCGAGCACCCGTAGCAGTTCGGGGACGTCGACGTGCTTGGGGGTCAGGCCGCCGCGTAACACGTTGTCGGAGTTGGCCATCACCTCCAGGGCGAAACCGCGCAGGTAGGTGTGCAGGCTGCCGGCCGACACGAAGATCGCCTCGCCCGGGGCCAGCGTGATGCGGTTCAGCAACAGCGCGGCCAGCACCCCGGCGTCGCCGGGGTAGCGTTCCCCGAGCTCCAGCACCGTCTTGACCTCGCCGGCGAATTCCGTTGCCCCGGAGCTGATGTACTGGATGGCGCCGTCCAGCACCGCGGGCACCAGCACGTCGATGTCAGGCTGCGGCGCGGTGATCCAGGTGGTGAACAGCGCGCGCAGGCCATCGGCGTCGGACTGGTCGTTGAGCAGGTCGATGAAGGGGTCGAGGTCGGAGACGGACAGCGCCCGCAGCAACTCGACCGTGCGGGAGGCCTGCCGGAATCCGGCGAGCGCCTCGAATGGCTGCAGCGCCACCAGCAATTCGGGCTTGTGCGAGGTGTCGCGATAGTTGCGGACCGGCGAGTTCAGCGGAATGCCCAGCCGCTCCTCCCGCAGGTAACCCTCGGCCGCCTGCGCCGCGCTCGGGTGGGCCTGCAGCGACAGCGGCTCGTCGGCCGCGAGCACCTTGACCAGGAACGGCAGCACGTCGCCGAACCGGGCGCGGGCCCCGGGGCCCAGCTGGCCTTCCGGGTCGGCGACCAGCGCGTCGAGCAACGAGATCTCGCCGGCGTCCGTTTCCAGCCAGGCAGGGTCGCCCGGATGCGCCCCGAACCAGAGTTCGGCCTCCGGATGGGCAGCCGGGACCGTCCGCCCGGTGAATTCGGCGATGGCGGTACGCGATCCCCAGGCGTACGTGCGTAAGGCCCCGCGAAGCAGTTCCACTGTGTTATCTATCCCCGCGCCAGGCGCGCGTAAACCGCGGCCATCTCCAGTCGAACGGCCAATACTGCCAGTTGCTGCTCGGCGCTGATGGCGCCGCCCAACGCGGGCGCGACCGTCGACCCGGCAGAGCCGCCGGGACCGTCGGGCACGTCCTCGGCGGCGAGCAGGTACACGTCGTCGAGCCCGGCGGTCCGGGCCGCCACGATGGTCTGCTCGGCGGACAACGTGAGGGCCAGCACCAGCAGCCGCCGCGGCAGCGGCCCGTCGATCTGTTCGTCGTGGAAGAGCGCGTCGGCGGGATCGGCGAAGCCGCCGGAGACCCCGGCCCGCAGCGCGACGACGGCATCCGACAGCCCGGTCGCGGCAACCACCTGGTGGGCGATCCGCAGCAGGACGGAACTGCCGTGCCGGGCCAGCGCGAGCGTCGCGGCGCAGTCGCCGGCCAGCGCCACCTGCCGATCGGCGATGCGCGCGGCAATCGTCTTGGCCGGGTTGGTGAACAGCTCGCGGGCCGCACTGTTGCGCAGCGCCTCGGCGGCCAGCTCGTCGGCCAGCGCCCGCAGGTCGACGCTGGGTCGCTGGTCGACCGCCTGCACCACCGCCAGGGCGGCGGCCAGGTAGCGGCACAACCCGAACTCGTCGGGGATCGGAAGCCGCGGCGCCAGCACCGCCGCGCGGCCGGCGGTGGCGTCCCGCAGCGGACCCTCGTACGGCGCGACGACGACGACCCGCGCCCCGCGGCGCACCCCGGTGGCGGCCGCGGTGACCAGCGCCGGATCGCCGGGATCGTCGCCCGCGACGATCAGCACGTCGAGCGGGCCGATCCACGGCGGTACCTCGGCGGTCAGCGTGATTGGCTCGGAGGCCGCTCCGGCCACCGTCGCCGCGACCATCGCGCCGGCGTTGTCGGCGGTCCCGCGGCCGGCGACCCAGATCAGGCTGCGCGGCCGGTCGTCGGCCCGCAGCGGATCCAGGGCACCCTCGTCGACGGCCGCGGCGATCGCGCGCACCTGCGCGCCCGCCGACGACGCGGAGCGCAGCAGGCCGTCCCGGTCGGCGGCGAGCAGGCCCTCGGTGTCTTCGAGATCGATCGCCCGGACGGTGTTCACGGCGCGGCCCCGGCGGGCGCCGACTGCGCCTGGATCTGAGCGCTGATCTGCGCGACCACCGCGTCTACGTCGTCGGTGCTGCGCGCCTCGACGTTGAGCCGCAGCAACGGCTCGGTGTTGGAGCTGCGCAGGTTGAACCAGCTGCCGTCGCCGAGGTCGACCGTCACGCCGTCCACGTGGTCGATCGCGTGGATGCGGCTGCCGAAGGACTTCAGCACCGCCTCGGTGCACAGCGCGGCGTCCGCCACGGTGAAGTTGATCTCGCCTGACGACTCGTAGCGCTGGTAGTCGGCGGTCAGCTCCGACAGCGGCCGGTCCTGCTCGCCCAGGGCCGCCAGCACGTACAGCGCCGCCAGCATCCCGGAGTCCGCGCCCCAGAAGTCGCGGAAGTAATAGTGCGCCGAATGCTCGCCGCCGAAGATGGCGCCGGTGTCGGCCATCATCGCCTTGATATAGGAGTGCCCGACGCGCGAGCGCAGCGGTGTGCCGCCGCGCTCGGTGACCAACTCCGGCACCGCCCGGGACGTGATCACGTTGTGGATGATGGTGGCGCCGATCTCCCGGCTCAACTCGCGCGCGGCGACCAGGCTGGTCACGGTCGAGGGGGACACCGGCCGGCCGCGTTCGTCGACGACGAAGCAGCGGTCGGCGTCCCCGTCGAAGGCCAAACCGATATCGGCGCCCGTCTCGCGGACGTAGGCCTGCAGGTCCACCAGGTTGGCCGGGTCGAGCGGGTTGGCCTCGTGATTGGGGAACGAGCCGTCGAGCTCGAAGTACAACGGCAGCAACGTGATCGAGTCGATCGCCCCGAGCACCGCGGGCGCGGTGAGGCCGGCCATGCCGTTGCCCGCGTCCACCGCCACCCGCAGGGGGCGCAGCCCCGAGGTGCTGACCAGCGAGCGCAGAAACTTCCCGTAGTCGTCCAGCACGTCGCGGTCGCTCACGGTTCCGGGCTGTCCGTCATAGCGCTCGACCCCGGCGATCACGGACTCGCTGACGGTGCGCAGGCCGCTGTCGGCGCCGACCGGCTTCGCGGCCGCCCGGCACAACTTGATGCCGTTGTAGGCCGCCGGGTTGTGGCTCGCGGTGAACATCGCGCCCGGGCAGTCCAGCAACCCGGAGGCGAAGTAGAGCTGATCCGTGGAGGCCAGACCGATGCGGACCACGTCCAGGCCCTGGCCCGTCACACCGGAAGCGAAGGCCGCGGCCAGCGTGGGCGAACTGTCCCGCATGTCGTAACCGATCACCACCTGCCGGGCGCCCTCGTCGCGCATCAGCTTGGCGAACGCCGCGCCCAAGGCGGTGACCAGCGGCTCGTCGAGTTCTTCGCCGACCAACCCCCGCACGTCGTAAGCCTTGACGACGCGGTGCACGGTCGCGGCGAGCCGAGACATGCGGGGGCCTCCTGACGCCTTGAAAGGGTTCGCGTTCCTTCGCCTCTTGGCCGTCAGCCTATCGGCCCCAGGGAAACACGGGCCGCAGCGGTGCGCGGGGGCCGCGCGCCACACCCGAACGGCTAGTCCTTGGGGTCGGGCAACACCCGCAGGTGTCCGCGGCGCCGGCCCGACCGATGCTCGGGTGGCGCCAGCACACTGCTGCTTGGCGCGGTGGCCCCGCCGTGATGAATGTGCGGGTCCGCGAAGCCGTTCAGGGGCGTGCCGGTGCCGCCATAGGGCACGGCGCGCTCGACCTGGCCGCCTTCGCGCACCGCGTCGGCGAGGGCGACCAGGTCGTCCTCGTCGGGGTGCGTGGGCTCAGCATGCAGGGGACCGGCGTGGCGCACGAGATCCCATCCGCGGGGTGCGGTGATCCGGCCGGCATGGCCGACGCACAGGTCCCACGAATGCGGCTCCCGCGCGGTCGCGAGTGGCCCCACCACTGCCGTCGAGTCCGAGTAGACGAACGTCAAGGTCGCCACGGCGTAGTGCGGACACCCGGGCCGGCAACAGCGACGGGGAACGTTCACGAGCGAAAGGCTATCGTGCGCAAACGCCGGTGAAGCGCCGGACACGCGCAACCGGCGGGCCCCCGATGTTCAACCGTTACCATCGGCGCGTGGGCGATTCGCGCAGCTTCCCGCGGAGGGATCGGCCCCAGGGCCGATTCGCTTCCCACCGGTCCTCCCGCCGGGGCCGCGATGTGCGCGGCCCGCTGCTGCCGCCGACGGTGCCCGGGTGGCGCAGCCGGGCCGAGCGATTCGACATGGCGGTGCTGGAGGCCTACGAACCCATCGAGCGGAATTGGCAGGCGCGCCTCGCCGATCTCGACGTGGCGGTCGACGAGATTCCCCGCATCGCGGCCAAGGATCCCGACAGCGTGCAGTGGCCGCCGGAGGTCATCGCCGACGGGCCGATCCCGCTGGCGCGATTGATCCCGGCCGGTGTCGACGTCCGCGGCAACGCCACGCGGGCGCGAATCGTTCTGTTCCGCAAGCCGATTGAGCGACGGGCCAAGGACACCGTCGAGCTCGGTGATTTGTTGCACGAAATATTGGTGGCCCAGGTGGCCATCTACCTCGACGTGGAGCCGTCGATCATCGACCCGACGATCGACGACGAATGATGTTGCGGCGCGGCGTCAGATGATGCCGCGCTTGAGGCGGCGGCGCTCGCGCTCGGAGAGCCCGCCCCAAATGCCGAAGCGCTCGTCGTGCTCCAGGGCGTACTCCAGGCACTCGTGGCGTACCTCGCACCCCAGGCAGATCTTCTTGGCCTCGCGGGTGGAGCCGCCCTTCTCCGGGAAGAACGCCTCGGGATCGGTTTGGGCGCACAACGCCCGGTCCTGCCACTGGTCCGCGACGGGGGCCGGCATCGGCTCGGGTTCGAATGCGACTGGCGCATCAGGAACCACGGTCAAGTGCGGCCGGGCCGGTCGGACCGGCGCCGAGACGATGGGGGTGTGCGGCGTGCTCGCCATGACTCCTCGAAGATGTTCGTAAGACATACGGTCGTCCGCCTCCTCAGTTTGATTGAGAGAGTGAGTGGTTCCCACTATTTCTGATGTGTACAGACAATTCGAACAAGTGATCGAATCTCGGTCTGCGACACCGGAACCGGCCGGCCAACCGGGAAATGACACTGTTGTGATTAGACACGGGTTGACCAGCCGGGTCAAGCATTACGGCGCATTTCCATACCATCTCGTGACCGAATTACGGCGTTTCCGTTGTTTTGCGCATTCGGCGTGTCGATCACACCGACCACGACTACGCTTAAGGGCCGCGTAACGGCCCCGCCACCGCAAGGTCGCCGGGCAGTACTGTCGTCCACGTGAAGGTCACCGTTCTGGTCGGTGGGGTTGGCGGCGCCCGATTCCTGCTGGGGATTCAACAGCTGCTCGGGCTCGGTCCGTTCGGAACGCAACAGCACCCAGAAGCGGGAACCGGCAACCACGAACTTAACGCAATCGTCAACATCGGCGACGACGCTTGGATTCATGGACTGCGGGTCTGCCCGGATTTGGACACCTGCATGTACACCTTAGGTGGAGGGGTAGACCCGGAGCGCGGGTGGGGTCACCGCGACGAAACCTGGCACGCCAAAGAGGAATTGGCGCGCTACGGCGTGCAGCCGGACTGGTTCGGGCTCGGCGACCGGGATATCGCCACCCACCTGGTGCGCACCCAGATGCTCAACGCCGGCTACCCGCTGTCACAGATCACCACCGCGCTGTGCGACCGCTGGCAACCCGGCGCTCGATTGCTGCCGGCGAGCGACGACCGCTGCGAGACGCACGTGGTGATCACCGATCCCGACGACGGCACCCGCCGCGCGATCCACTTCCAGGAGTGGTGGGTGCGCTACCGGGCCGAGGTGCCCACGCACAGCTTCGCCTTCGTCGGCGCCGAAAAGGCCACCGCCACAAGTGAAGCGGTGGCGGCCATCGCCGACGCCGACGCCATCCTGCTGGCGCCGTCGAACCCGGTGGTCAGCGTCGGCGCCATCCTTGCGGTCCCCGGGATTCGCGCGGCGTTGCGCTCGGCGACCGCCCCGGTCGTCGGCTACTCCCCGATCATCGGTGGAAAACCCTTGCGCGGCATGGCCGATGCGTGCCTGTCGGTGATCGGGGTGGAATCCACCGCGGAGGCGGTCGGCCGGCACTACGGGGCGCGCGGCGGCACCGGGATACTGGACTGCTGGCTGGTGCACGAGGGCGATCACGCCGACGTCGACGGCGTCGCGGTGACCGCCGTGCCGCTGTTGATGACCGACCCCAAGGCGACGGCCGAGATGGTGCGGGCCGGTCTCGAGCTCGCGGGCGTCACCCCATGACCGAACACGGCGCCGCCGCGGCGATCGAGATCCTGCCCGTGACCGGGCTTCCCGAGTTCCGGCCCGGCGACGACCTGAGCGCGGCGCTGGCCTCGGCCGCGCCCTGGCTGCGCGACCGCGACGTCGTCGTGGTGACCAGCAAGGTGGTGTCCAAGTGCGAGGGCCGGCTGGTGCCGGCCCCGCAGGACGCCGAGCAGCGCGACGAACTGCGGCGCAAGCTCGTCGACGACGAGGCCGTGCGGGTGCTGGCGCGCAAGGGCCGCACCCTGATCACCGAGAACCGCATCGGCCTGATCCAGGCCGCCGCGGGCGTGGACGGATCCAACGTGGGCCGCGACGAACTCGCGCTGCTGCCGGTCGACCCCGACGCCAGCGCCGCGGCGCTGCGGGCCGGGCTGCGCGAGCGACTGGGCGTCGACGTGGCGGTGGTCATCACCGACACGATGGGCCGCGCCTGGCGCAACGGCCAGATCGACGCCGCGGTGGGCTCGTCGGGTCTGGCTGTGCTGCACGGGTATTCGGGGGCCGTCGACCGGCACGGCAACGAGCTGGTGGTCACCGAGATCGCGGTCGCCGACGAGGTCGCGGCCGCGGCCGATCTGGTGAAGGGCAAGCTGACCGCCATGCCGGTCGCCGTGGTGCGCGGCCTCACGGTGGCCGACGACGGCTCGACGGCCCGGCAGCTGTTGCGGCCCGGCGAGGAGGACCTGTTCTGGCTCGGCACCGCCGAGGCCCTCGACATGGGGCGCCGGCAGGCCCAGCTGCTGCGCCGGTCCGTGCGCCGGTTCAGCGCCGAGCCCGTCGCGCCCGGGCTGATCGAAGACGCCGTCGCAGAAGCCCTCACCGCCCCGGCCCCGCACCACACCCGCCCGGTCCGGTTCGTCTGGTTGCGGACTCCCGACGTCCGGCTGCGGCTGCTGGACCGGATGAAGGACAAGTGGCGCTCCGACCTCGCCGGCGACGGCCGGCCCGCCGACTCGGTGGAACGCCGGGTGGCGCGGGGCCAGATCCTCTACGACGCACCCGAGGTCGTCATCCCGATGCTGGCTCGCGACGGCGCGCACACGTACCCCGACGCCGCCCGCACCGAGGCCGAGCACACCATGTTCACCGTCGCCGTCGGGGCGGCCGTGCAGGCCCTGCTCGTCGCCCTGGCCGTGCGGGGGGTGGGCAGCTGCTGGATCGGCTCGACCATCTTCGCCCCCGACCTGGTGCGCGCCGAACTCGAATTGCCCGCCGATTGGGAGCCGTTGGGCGCCATCGCGATCGGTTACCCCGAGGAACCCGCCGGCCCGCGCGACGCCGCGGACGCCGGGGATTTGTTGATCCGCAAGTGATACTGGCCCCATGAGATTCGCGGGCAAGGCGGCGGCGTCCGCCGACAAGGCCCGCGGCGGCTACTACACGCCCGCGCCCGTGGCCCTGTTCCTGGCCGGCTGGGTTCGCGAAGCCGGACCGCGCATCGTCGAACCCTCCTGCGGCGACGGTGCCATCCTGCGCGAGCTGGCCGCCCTCGGCGGACGGCCCCGCGGCGTCGAACTCGTCGGCGAGGAGGCGGCCAAGGCAAGGCAATTCGCGCCCGTCGACGCCGCGAACCTGTTCGGCTGGCTCGCCACCACCGAACCCGGCGCCTGGGACGGCGTCGCCGGGAACCCGCCCTACATCCGGTTCGGCAACTGGGCGGCCGAGCAGCGCGAGCCCGCGCTAGAACTGATGAGGCGCGCGGGCCTGCGGCCCAGCCGCCTGACCAACGCCTGGGTCCCCTTCGTGGTGGCGAGCTCGATCTTGGTGCGCGACGGCGGCCGGGTGGGACTGGTGCTGCCGGCCGAATTGCTTCAGGTCACCTACGCCGCGCAGCTGCGCGAGTTCCTGCTGAGCCGGTTCAGCGACATCACCCTGGTGACGTTCGAGCGCTTGGTGTTCGACGGCATCCTGCAGGAGGTCGTGCTGTTCTGCGGGGTCGCCGGCGCCGGGCCGGCCCGCATCCGCACCCTGCACCTCACCGACGCCGACGCGCTCGCGCGCGCGGCCCTGGACGTCGACTGGGCTCCCGCGCTGCTGCACGAGAACGAGAAGTGGACCAAATATTTTCTGCGCCCTGACGCGATCCGGGCGCTGCGAACGCTCAAGGGATCGGCGGCCATGACCCGCCTCGGCTCGGTCGCCGACGTGGACGTCGGCATCGTCACGGGCCGCAACAGCTTCTTCACGTTCACCGACGCGCAGGCCCGCGAACTCGCGCTGCTGCCCCACTGCGTGCCGCTCGTCTCGCGCAGCGCGCAGCTATCCGGGCTGTTCTACGACACCGACTGCCGGGCAGGCGATGTCGCGGCCGGGCGTCGGACCTGGCTGCTCGACGCGCCGCGCGAGCCGGACGACCCCGCGCTGATCGCACACATCCGGGCCGGTGAGTCCGCCGGCGTGCACCGGGGCTACAAATGCTCGATCCGCAAGCCGTGGTGGAGCACTCCGTCGCCGTGGGTCCCGGATCTGTTCCTGCTGCGACAGATTCACCTGGCGCCGCGGCTGACCGTCAACGCCGCCGACGCGACGAGCACCGACACCGTGCACCGGGTCCGGCTCTCCCCCGGCGTCGAGGCGGCCGCGCTGGCCACCGCCTTCCACAACAGCGTGACGTTCGCCTTCGCCGAGATCATCGGCCGCAGTTACGGCGGGGGGATCTTGGAGCTGGAACCCCGCGAGGCCGAGCAGCTGCCCATTCCCCCACCGGCGCTGGCCGGCCCGGGGCTGGCCGGCGACGTCGACCTGCTGTTGAGGGCCAACGAGATCGATAAGGCGCTGGACCTCGTCGACCGCCACGTCCTGATCGACCGCCTGGGTCTGCAACCCGAGGTGGTGGCGCGGTGCCGCGCGGCATGGGCCTCGCTGCGGGATCGCCGGAAGCGGCGGGGCGCCCGGTGAGCGTCCGGGAGTCGGCTATCGCGCTGCTGTCCGACTGGCAGGCGCCCGACGCCGGGCAGGATTCGTTGCGGCACGCGGTGCTTGCCTTCGTGCTCGCCCGTCCCGACGCGTGCCGCCGCGAGTGCGTGCCCGGCCACGTCACGGCGTCGGCGCTGGTGGTCGACCACACCGGCGACCGCGTGCTGCTGACGTTGCATCCGCGGCTGGGCCGCTGGGTGCAGCTGGGCGGCCACTGCGACGATGACGACCGCGACATCGCCGCCGCCGCCCTGCGCGAGGCCACCGAGGAGTCCGGCGTCGACGGCCTGCGCATCGAACCCCGGCTGGCCGCGGTGCACGTCCACCCGGTCACCTGCTCGCTGGGCGTGCCCACCCGCCACCTGGATCTGCAGTTCGTGGCGCACGCGCCGGCCGGCGCGCGAATCGCGATCAGCGACGAGTCGGATGACCTGCGGTGGTGGCCGGCCGACGCCCTGCCGGACGGGACCGACCACGCGCTGGCGTATTTGGTCGCGCGCGCTCGGGGCACCACCCGGTCGCGCGGGTCACGCTAGCGTGACCGACGGCGCCGGGCGCCACGCTGGCGTGACCCTCGGCGGAAGAGGGCGTGCGCCTTAGACGTCGCTCGAGTAGCGGATCCCGCCGTCGGGGATCGCAACGCCGGGCCAGACCCGGGCGCCGCGCAGCAGCTCGCAGCGCGCGCCGATGTCGGCGCCGTCGCCGATCACGCCGTCGCGGATCAGCGCCCGCGGGCCGATGCGCGCGCCGAAGCCGATGATCGAGCGCTCGATCACGCTGCCGGCCTCGACCTTGACGCCGTCGAAGATCACCGCGCCGTCCAGCCGCACGCCGGGCCCGATCTCGGCGCCCCGCCCGACGACGGTGCCGCCGACCAGCACCGCGCCCGGCGACACCGCCGCGCCGTCGTGCACCAGCTGCTCGCCGCGGTGGCCGTGCAGCGCGGGTGACGGCGCGATGCCGCGCACCAGGTCCGCCGAGCCGCGCACGAAGTCCTCCGGTGTGCCCATGTCCCGCCAGTAGGTGGCGTCGACGTAGCCGCAGACCTTGACGTCCGGGTCCTTGAGCAGGGCCGGGAACACCTCGCGTTCGACCGACACCTCGCGGCCCCGGGGGATCCGGTCGATGATGCCGCGGGCGAACACGTAAGTGCCCGCGTTGATCTGGTCGGTCGGCGGGTCCTGCGTCTTCTCCACGAAGGCGGTGACCCGGCCGTTCTCGTCGGTGGTGACGCAGCCGAAGGCCCGGGGGTCGCCCACCCGCACCAGGTGCAGCGTGACGTCGGACTGCTGGGCCCGGTGGAAGTCGATCATCTGGTTGAGGTCCGAGCCCGAGAGCACGTCGCCGTTGAACACCAGCACGGTGTCGTGGCGCAGGTGGCCGGCGACGTTGGCGATGCCGCCGCCGGTCCCCAGGGGGCTGTCCTCGGTGACGTATTCGATCTGCAGGCCCAGCTTGGATCCGTCGCCGAACTCCGCCTCGAACACCGCGGCCTGGTACGAGGTGCTCAGGATGACGTGCTCGATGCCCGCTGCGGCGATCCTCGACAGCAGGTGGGTCAGGAACGGCAGACCGGCGGTGGGCAGCATCGGCTTGGGCGCCGAGAGCGTCAGCGGCCGCAGCCGGGTGCCCTTGCCGCCGACCAGAATCACCGCATCGACTTGCGGGTTAGCCATTTGCGCGCCGCCCTTCCGCCAGTTTCCGTCTCCGATCCCGCAGCGCGCCGCGCACCATCAGGCGGGACCGCAACGCCAACGAGCCCCGCAGCACCCAGCGCAGCGGCGCCCGCCACCACCCCGCGTGCCGGTCGGCCAGGAACAGGTAGGTGCTCTCGTGATGCGCGGCCAGGTGGCTCGCCGGGTCGTCCCCGGTGGAGTGGCCCTTGTGGTGCAACACCTCGGCCGACGGCACGTAGACGCTCAGCCAGCCGGCCCGGCCGAGCCGGTCCCCGAGGTCGACGTCTTCCATATACATGAAGTAGCGCTCGTCGAACCCGCCGACCTGGGCGAAGGCGGACCGGCGGACCAGCAGACAAGACCCGGACAACCAGCCCACCGGGCGTTCGGTGGGCTCCAGCCGCTCCTGCCGGTAGGCCGCCGACCACGGGTTGCGCTTCCAGACCGGGCCGACGACCGCGTGCATGCCGCCGCGGACCAGGCTGGGCAGGTGCCGCGCCGACGGGTACACCGAGCCGTCCGGGTCGCGAATCAGCGGGCCGAGTGCGCCGGCGCGCGGCCAGCGGGTCGCGGCGTCCAGCAGGGCGTCGATGCTGCCCGGACCCCATTGCACGTCCGGGTTTGCCACGATCACCCAGTCGTCGCCCGGGTCGAGTTGTTCGACCGCCCGGTTCACCGCGGTGCCGTACCCGAGGTTGGCCCCGGTGTGGAACAGCCGAACGTTCGGGTAGCGCTCGACGGCGGCCTCCGGCGTCCCGTCGGTGGAGCCGTTGTCGGCCATCAGCACGCACACGGGCCGCTCGGTGGCCAGCGACAGCGAGGCCAGGAAGCGCTCGAGGTGTGGGCCCGGTGAGTAGGTCACCGTCACGACCGGCAGGACGTCAGTCACGCGTCGAGGGTAACGGTCGGTCGGCGGCCGCGAGCGCCGCGACAAGCGCGGGGCGCCAGGGCCGTAACGGCCGCAGGCCCGCCGCGGCGGACTCGCGGCCCGACAGCGCGGAGTAGGCCGGGCGCGGCGCGGGCCTGGGAAACTCGGCGGTGCTGACCGGCCGGACGCGCTCGGGGTCGGCGCCGCATGCCTCGAAGATCGCGCGGGTCTGCTCGAAGCGGGACACCGCGCCCTCGTTGGCGGCGTGCAGGATCGGCCCGGGCACGCCGTCGTCGGCGATCTGCAGTAGCGCCTCCGCCAGGTCGCCCACGTAGGTGGGCGACCCGACCTGGTCGTCGACCACGTTGACCGGGCCGTCCCCGGCGGCCAGCCGGCGCATGACGGCGACGAAGTCCTTGCCGTCGGCGCCGGTGTAGACCCAGGCGGTGCGGACGATGACGGCCTCGGGAAGCGCCGCCAGCACGGCCTGCTCCCCGGCGAGCTTGCTGCGCCCGTAGACCCCCGACGGCGCGGTCCGGTCGCTGGGCTCATACGGGCGCGGGTCGGCGCCGTCGAAGTCCCCGTTGAAGACGTAGTCGGTGGAGACGTGGATGAACCGGGCGCCGACGCGCGCGCAGGCGCGGGCGATGTTCTCCGGGCCGGTGGAGTTGACGGCGTAGGCGCCGGCCTCGTCGCTCTCGGCGCCGTCGACGTCGGTGTACGCCGCGCAGTTGATCACCACGTCGCCACCGCGGACGATCCGCTCGGCGGCGGCGGGGTCGGTGATGTCCCACTCCGACGACGTGAGGGCCAGCACGTCACGGCCCTGACCGGCCGCGAGCGAGCGCAAGTAGCGGCCCAGTTGGCCCCCGGCACCGGCGATCACGATCCTGCTCGACATGGTTTGAGTTTGGCATGCGCGCAAAAGCGCGGGCGACGGCCGGGGCGCGCGGGGGTTCGCTACCAGCGAAGCGTCTGTGTCGCAAGTAACCTAGTGGGATGCCTGTGCAACGTGTGGTTCGTGTGATTGCCACTGCGCTCACGCTCGTTGTCGTCCTCGGCACCGGGCTGGCGTGGAGCAACGTCCGCTCCTTCGAGGACGGCATCTTCCACATGTCCGCACCCTCGCTCGGCAAGGGCGGCGACGACGGCGCGATCGACATCCTGCTGGTCGGCCTCGACAGCCGCACCGACGCCCACGGCAACCCGCTGTCGCAGGAGGAACTGGCCACCCTGCGCGCCGGCGACGAGGAAGCGACCAACACCGACACGATCATCCTGATCCGGATCCCCAACAACGGGAAGTCGGCGACCGCCATCTCGATCCCCCGCGACTCCTACGTCGCGGCCCCCGGCCTGGGCAAGACGAAGATCAACGGCGTCTACGGCCAGACCCGCGAGGCCAAGCGCACCAGCCTGGTCAAGGCCGGCGACTCGGCCGAGGACGCCGCCGCGCAGGGCACCGAGGCCGGGCGCGAAGCGCTGATCAAGACCGTCGCCGACCTCACCGGCGTCACCGTGGACCACTACGCCGAGATCGGCCTGCTCGGGTTCTCGTTGATCACCGACGCGCTCGGCGGCGTGGACGTCTGCCTCAAAGAGCCGGTGTTCGAACCACTTTCGGGTGCCGACTTCCCGGCCGGCCCGCAGCGGCTCGACGGGCCGGAGGCGCTGAGCTTCGTCCGCCAGCGGCACGAGCTGCCGCGCGGCGACCTGGACCGGGTGGTGCGCCAGCAGGTGGTGATGGCCTCGCTGGCCCACCGGGTCATCTCCGGCAAGACGCTGTCCAGCCCCACCACGGTCAAGAGGCTCGAGGCGGCCGTGCAGCGCTCGGTGGTGATCTCGTCGGGTTGGGACGTCATGGACTTCGTGCAGCAGATGCAGAAACTGGCCGGTGGCAATGTCGCGTTCGCCACCATCCCGGTGCTCGACGGCGCCGGCTGGAGCGACGACGGCATGCAGAGCGTGGTGCGGGTGGATCCGCACCAGGTCGCCGACTGGGTCAGCGGGCTGCTGCACGACCAGGAGCAGGGCAAGACCGAGGAGATCGCCTACACCCCGGCGAAGACCACCGCCAGCGTGGTCAACGACACCGACATCAACGGGCTGGCGTCGGCGGTGTCACAGGTGTTGACGTCCAAGGGATTTGGTGCGGGCACGGTTGGCAACAACGACGGCGGCCACGTCAAGGGCAGCCAGGTGCGGGCCGCCAAGACCGACGACGTGGGCGCCCAGGAGGTGTCCAAGGAGCTGGGCGGGTTGCCGGTGGTCGCTGATCCGTCCCTGGCACCGGGCTCGGTTCGGGTGGTGCTGGGCAACGACTACAGCGGCCCCGGTTCGGGCCTGTCCGGCACCGGGACGGTGATGCCCGCCCGGGTGTCCAACGTCGGTTCGGTGGCGGCGGACCCCAACGTCCCGGCGCCCTCGCCGATCCTGACCGCCGGTTCCGACAAGCCCGAGTGCATCAACTGAGCACGCTTTCCGGCGCCATCCTGGACCCGATGCTGCGGGCCGATCCGGTCGGCCCGCGCATCACCTATTACGACGACGCCACCGGCGAGCGCATCGAGTTGTCCGCGGTCACGCTGGCCAACTGGGCGGCCAAGACCGGCAACCTGTTGCGCGACGAGCTGGGCGCCGGGCCGGGCAGCCGGGTCGCGATCCTGCTGCCGGCGCACTGGCAGACCGCGGCCGTGTTGTTCGGCGTGTGGTGGATCGGCGCCGAGGCGGTGCTCGAACCGGGCGCGGCGGACATCGCGCTGTGCACCGCCGGGCGGCTGGACGAGGCGGACTCGATGGCCGGTGAGGTGGCGGTGCTGTCGCTGGACCCGTTCGGTCGTCCGGCCGGGGACCTCCCGATCGGCGTCACCGACTACGCCACCGCCGTGCGCGTGCACGGCGACCAAATCGTCGCCGAACGCCATCCCGGCCCGGCGCTGGCCGGCCGGTCCGTCGACGAGGTGCTGGCCGACTGCCAAAGCTCCGCCGCCGCAAGGGAATTGACCGCCAAGGACCGGGTGCTTTCCACCGCCGCGTGGCCGGGCCCCCGGGAACTGGTGGACGGCCTGCTGGCGATCCTGGCCGTCGGCGCGTCGCTGGTGCAGGTCGCCCATCCCGACCCGTCGGCGCTGGCGCGCCGGATCGAGACCGAGAAGGTCACCCGGGTGCTCTAGGGACGCGCGATTCATATTGATATCGCTATATTTCAATGTTAACGTCGAGCGAGCGTCGGTTGACGCGGCGACGACAAGGAGGTCCGGGCAATGGCGGGGTACGCGCTCTTGGCAAAGGCGGCATCGACTGTGGTCACCGGCCTCGTCGGCGTGACGGCTTACGAGGTGGTGCGCAAGGCCGTGGCCAAGGCGCCGCTGCACGAGACCGCGGTGTCGGCGGCGGAGCTCGGGCTGCGCGGAACCCGCAAGGCCGAGGAGGCTGCCGAGTCGGCCCGGCTCAAGATCGCCGACGTCATGGCAGAAGCCCGCGAGCGCATCGGCGAGGAAGCGCCCACCCCGGCCGTCGCCGACGTCCACCAGCACGACCACTGAATCCCGTTTAGATGGCGCTCGCCACCGCCCTCGAGCCGGTCCGCTCGAAAGACCCTGCGCTGCAGGTCATTTCGGATGCGGCCGGGCGCATGCGGGTTTCCGTCGACTGGCTGCGGTGCGACTCCCGGCGCGCGGTGGCGGTCGAGGAGGCCGTCGCCAAGGAGGACGGCGTGCGTGTGGTGCACGCCTACCCGCGCACCGGATCGGTCGTCGTCTGGTACTCGCCCCGGCGGTGTGACCGCGCCGCGGTGCTGGCGGCGATCGCCTCCGCCGCGCACGTCGCCGCCGAGCTGATCCCGGCCCGCGCTCCGCATTCGTCGGAGATCCGCAACACCGACGTGCTGCGGATGGTCATCGGCGGCGCGGCGCTGGCCCTGCTCGGCGTGCGCCGCTACGTGTTCGCCCGGCCGCCGCTGTTGGGCCCGAACGGCCGGATCCTGGCCACCGGCGTCACCATCTTCACCGGCTACCCGTTCCTGCGCGGGGCGCTGCGCTCGTTGCGCTCGGGCCGGGCCGGCACCGACGCCCTGGTGTCGGCCGCGACGGTGGCGAGCCTGGTGCTGCGCGAGAACGTGGTGGCGCTCACCGTGCTGTGGCTGCTCAACATCGGTGAGTACCTGCAGGACCTGACTTTGCGCCGCACCCGGCGGGCGATCTCGGAGCTGCTGCGCGGCAGCCAGGACACGGCCTGGATCCGGCTCGCCGACGGGGCGGAGGTCCAGGTCCCCATCGACAGCGTGGAGATCGGCGACGAGGTGATCATTCACGACCACGTCGCGATCCCGGTCGACGGCGAGGTCGTCGACGGCGAGGCGATCGTCAACCAGTCCGCGATCACCGGTGAGAACCTGCCCGTTTCGGTCGCGGTGGGCGCGCACGTGCACGCCGGGTCGGTCGTGGTGCGCGGGCGCCTCGTGGTGCGGGCCGAGGCCGTCGGCAACCAGACGGCGATCGGACGCATCATCACCCGCGTCGAGGAGGCGCAGCACGACCGGGCGCCCATCCAGACCGTCGGCGAAAACTTCTCCCGCCGTTTCGTTCCCACCTCGTTCATCGTCTCGGCGCTCACCCTGGCGGTCACCGGGGACGTGCGCCGCGCGATGACCATGCTGCTGATCGCCTGCCCCTGCGCGGTGGGCCTGTCCACCCCGACGGCCATCAGCGCCGCGATCGGCAACGGCGCGCGCCGCGGCATCCTGATCAAGGGCGGATCGCACCTCGAGCAGGCCGGCCGGGTGGACGCGATCGTGTTCGACAAGACCGGCACGCTGACCGTCGGCCGTCCGGTGGTCACCAACATCATTGCCCTGCATAAGGATTGGGAGCCCGAGCAGGTGCTGGCCTACGCGGCCAGCTCGGAGATCCACTCCCGCCATCCACTGGCCGAGGCGGTGATCCGCTCGACCGAGGAGCGCCACATCACCATCCCGCCGCACGAGGAGTGCGAGGTCCTGGTCGGCCTGGGCATGCGCACCTGGGCCGACGGCCGCACCCTGCTGCTCGGCAGCCCCGGCCTGCTGCGCGCCGAGAAGGTGCGGGTGTCGAAGAAGGCCTCGGAGTGGGTGGACAGGCTGCGGCGCCAGGCCGAGACCCCGCTGTTGCTCGCGGTCGACGGCAAGCTGGTGGGCTTGATCAGCCTGCGCGACGAGGTGCGCACCGAAGCGGTCGAGGTGCTTAAGCAGTTGCGGGACAATGGGATTCGCCGCATCGTCATGCTCACCGGCGACCATCCCGACATCGCCCAGGTGGTCGCCGAGGAACTGGGGATCGACGAGTGGCGCGCCGAGGTGATGCCGGAGGACAAGCTCGAGGTGGTGCGCGGCCTGCAGAACGACGGCTACGTGGTCGGCATGGTCGGTGACGGCATCAACGACGCCCCGGCACTGGCGGCGGCCGACATCGGGATCGCGATGGGCCTGGCCGGAACGGACGTCGCGGTGGAGACCGCCGATGTGGCGCTGGCCAACGACGACCTGCATCGCCTGCTCGACGTCCGGGATCTGGGCGCCCGGGCCGTCGACGTCATCCGGGAGAACTACGGCATGTCGATCGCGGTCAACGCCGCCGGGCTGATCATCGGCGCGGGCGGCGCGCTGTCCCCCGTGCTGGCCGCGATCCTGCACAACGCGTCGTCGGTCGCGGTGGTGGCCAACAGCTCCCGGCTGATCCGGTACCGGCTCGACTAGCTCAGCAGCAGCCGCAGTCGTGGCCGCGCCAGGCCCGCACACCCTGCCAGGCCGCGACGCCTGCGATCCCGAGCCCGACCGCCGGGTCGATCCACCAGCCGCCGGACCACAGCGCCATCGTCGCCAGCCCGACGAGCACCCCGGCCGCCTGGGCGGCGCACAGGTAGTTCTGCATCCCCTCGGCCTCGGTGGCGCCCGAGTCCAGCCGCGCGCCCAGTCGGCGGTTGGCCCGGCCGAGGATCGGCATCAGCAGCAACCCGGCGGCGGTCAGCGCGAGCCCGATCGCCGACGCCTCGGCGCGGTGCTCACCGATCAGCTCCCGGACGGATTCCGCGGCGATGTACGGGGCGGTCAGCCAGAACGACACCGCGACACCGCGTTGCGCGCGCCGCTCGGCGTCTGCCGAGAAGGTCCTGGCTCCGCTGAACCGCCACACCACCATCGCGCTGCCCAGCGCCTCGGACACCCCGCCGAGCGCCCAGCCGGTCAGCGCCACCGACCCGACCGCCAGGCCCTGCCACAGCCCGACGGCGCCCTCGACCAGCACCGCGACCAGGCTGATCCACGCCAGGCGCCGCGCCCACTCGGCGCTGCGCCGCCAACCGGCGTCCCGCGCCGCGGCGAGGGCTTGGCCGCCGGCGGTGAGCGAGAAGGTGGTCATGGCGCGAGGCTAGCGGCGATCGCGCCCGGCGGCAGTCCCGGACACCAGCTAGTAACACAACCGTGTCAAACCTGACCGGTCAGCACCCGCTTGAGCACCTTTCCGCCCGCGTTGCGGGGCAGTGCGTCGACGAACAGCACGTCGCGGGGGACCTTGAAGCGGGCCAGCCGGTCCCGCACGTACTGCCTGACGTCATCCTCCGTCAGCGTCGCGCCCGGCCGCACCACGACGTAGGCACGCAACCGCTGCCCGAACTCCTCGTCGCCGACCCCGACCACCGCGACGTCGAGGACGTCGGGGTGGTGTGAGAGCGCCTCCTCGACCTCGCCCGGGTAGACGTTCTCCCCGCCGGAGACGATCATCTCGTCGTCGCGCCCGTCGATGAAGAGCCGGCCGTCGCCGTCGAAGTGACCGACGTCGCCGGTGGACATCAGGCCCCGGATCGACTCCTTGGTGCCCCCACCGGTGTAGCCCTCGAAGGCCAGCACGTTGCCGACGAAGATGCGCCCCGGCGTCCCCGGCGGCGCCTCACGCCCGTCGGCGGTGAAGACCTTGACCACCGAGCCGGGCACCACCGCACCCACGCAGCCCGGCGCGACGGCCAGATCCGCGGGCGTGGCGATGGTGGCGTAGGCGACCTCGGTCGACCCGTACATGTTGTAGACCACGGGCCCGAGCGCCTCGAGCGCGCGAGTGGCCAGCGCGGCGCCCAGCTGCGAGCCGCCGATGAACACGATGCGCAGCGCCGACAGGTCGTGCTCGGCCAGGGCGGCGGGGCCCAGGTCGAGCAGGCGCCGCAACATGATCGGCACCACGATCATGGCGCTGGCCCGGTGTGCGGCCAGGCTGGCCAGCGTCTCCCGGGCATCGAAGTGGCGGCGCAGCACCAGGGTCGAGCCCAGCACCATGCCGTACATCGCATGGCTGAAACCCATCGAATGGAACAGCGGCACACAGCATTCGGTGACTTCCCGGCCGCGGAACGGGACCTTCCCGAGCAGGCCGCCGACCGGTATCAGCGAGTAGGGCTCCGAACGCGCGGCGCCCTTCGGCGTTCCGGTCGTCCCGCTGGTCGAGATGACGATCTTGGGCCGCCCGCCGGAGGCCGGCGGCGGGGCGGGATCGCCCCGCTCGATCAGCGCGTCGAGCGAGTCGGGATCGGGCGTCTCCGTCCAGGCCAGGACGCGGCCGAGCGGCGGCCGGGCGTCGGCGACGACGGCGCCGTACTCCTCGTCGTAGACCAGGAGATCGGCGCGTTCGGAGGCCAGCATCCCGGCCAGCTGCGGGGCGCCGAAGCCGGTGTTGAGCAGCAGGACACCGGCGCCGCACTTGCCTGCGGCGTAGACGGCTTCCAGAAAGCCGCGGTGATTGCCGACCAGGATGGCCACGCCGTGACCCGGGCCCAGGCCGCGCCGGCGCCACTCGTTGGCCAGCGCGTTGGTCCGGCGGTCAAGTTCACCGAACGTCAGCGGGCCGCGCTCGTCGATCAGCGCCACCCCGTCGGGGTCCCGTCCGGCGGCGATCGCCGTCGCCGCACCCAGGATGCCGTAGCGCCGAACGGCGCCCAGCACCGGCGCGACGCGGCCGGGCGGTATCCACCGCAATCCCCCGGACCGGGCGTAGAGGAGCAGTGACCGGGCTTCCGCACCCGCGCGCCGAAGAATTTGCACACGTCGATGCTGCCGCCCGACACCGCGCCGGATAAGGGCGCAACGCCACTACGGACGGGGTCTTTCGTCACCATCGTTATTCTGGCTAACGACTAGACGGAAGGGGACGATTGCCGATGACGCGCACCGACAACGACAGCTGGGACCTGGCCACGAGTGTGGGGGCGACCGCCACCATGGTGGCCGCCGGACGGGCCCGGGCCACCCGCGACGGGCTGATCGACGACCCGTTCGCCGAGCCGCTGGTGCGGGCGGTCGGGGTGGACTTCATGACGCGCTGGGCGGCCGGCGAACTGGACTCCGCCGACGTCGACGAGCCCGGGGCGCCGTGGGGCATGCAACGCATGACCGACATGCTGGCCGCCCGCACGCGCTACATCGACGCCTTCTTCGCCGAGGCCGGCGCCGCGGGGATAAGCCAGGTGGTGATCCTGGCCTCCGGCCTGGACGCGCGGGCCTACCGGCTGCCCTGGCCGGCGGGCACCACGGTGTACGAGATCGACCAGCCGGAGGTCATCGAGTTCAAGACCGCCACCATCGCCGAGCTCGGTGCCCGGCCCACCGCCGAGGTGCGCGCCGTGCCGATCGACCTGCGCCACGATTGGCCATCGGCGCTGCGCAACGCCGGATTCGACACCGCTCGACCCACCGCCTGGGCCGCCGAGGGATTGCTCGGCTTCCTGCCGCCCGAGGCGCAGGACCGGCTGCTCGACGACATCACCGCGCTGAGCGCCGCCGGCAGCCGGCTGGTGGCCGAGGTCTTCATCAATTCCGGCGCGAACGGGGACGCCCTGAACGCCGCCAGCCAGAAGTGGCGGGACAACGGCCTCGACATCGCGCTCGGCGACCTGGGCTTTCCGGGCGAGCGCAACGACGCGGCGACCCACCTGGAGCGGCACGGCTGGCGCCCGACTCGCACACCCCTGAATCAGCTGTTGGCCGACAACGGGTTACCTTTGCAGCGCACCGATCCCGGTGCGCCGTTCGCCCAGAACTACTACTGCATCGCAGAGTTGCACGCGGCCCGTTGACGGAAGGCCACCGATGGCAGACAGCACGCCCGCCAAGCCACTTGACGGATTCCGGGTACTCGATTTCACCCAGAACATCGCCGGGCCGCTGGCCGGTCAGGTGCTGGCCGACCTGGGCGCCGAGGTGATCAAAGTGGAGGCGCCCCACGGTGAGGCGGCGCGGCAGATCACCGCGGTGCTGCCCGGGCGCCCGCCGCTGCCCACGTTGTTTCTGCCGCACAACCGGGGCAAGAAGTCGGTGGCGGTGGACCTCACGGACGACGAGGCCAAGCAGCAGATCCTGCGGCTGGTCGACACGGCCGACGTCGTGCTGGAGGGATTCCGCCCCGGCGTGATGGAGCGCATGGGCCTGGGCCCCGATGACCTGCGCGCACGCAACCCCAGGCTGATCTACGCGCGGCTGTCGGCCTACGGCGGCAACGGCCCGCACGGCAGCAGGCCGGGCGTCGACCTGATGGTCGCCGCCGAGTCGGGCATGACCACCGGGATGCCCACGCCGACCGGCAAGCCCCAGATCATCCCGTTCCAGCTCGTCGACGCCGCCAGCGGTCACGTACTGGCGCAGGCGGTGCTGGCCGCGCTGCTCAACCGGGAGCGCCACGGGGTGGCCGACGTGGTGCGGGTGGCAATGTACGACGTCGCGGTCAACCTGCAGGCCGGCCAGCTCACGATCCACCTGAACAAGCCGAGCGAGGCGCCCAAACCCGATGCGGCACCGAAAGCCAAGAAGCGCAAGGGAGTTGGCTTCGCCACCCAGCCGTCGGACGCGTTCAAGGCCGCCGACGGGTACCTGGTGATCAGCGCGTACGTGCCCAAGCACTGGGCGAAGCTGTGCCAGATCATCGGCCGCCCCGACCTGCTGACCGACCAACGGTTCATCGACCAGCGTTCACGCGCAATGAATTACCACGAACTGACCGAGGAGCTCGAGTCTGCGCTGGCCGCCAAGACCGCGGCCGAATGGGTCGAGCTGCTTCAAGAAGGCGGCCTGATGGCCTGCCTGGCCTACACCTGGAAGCAGGTGGTGGACACCCCGCTGTTCGCCGAGAACGAGCTCGCCCTGCGCGTCGGCGACGGCGACGGCACCGTCACGGTGGTCCGTATGCCCGCGCGCTACTCGAGCTTCGACGCGGCGGCCACCGAACCGCCGCCCGCGCCGGGACAGCACAACGACGAGTTCCTCACCGCGCCGCAGACCACGTCTTAAGCCGTCACTGGCTGGGCAGCCGCACCACCTGGACGAAGAACTCGTCGATCTGCTGGACGGCCTTCATGAACTGGTCCAGGTCAACGGGTTTGGTGACATACGCGTTGGCGTGCAGCTTGTAGCTGCGCAGAATGTCCTCCTCCGCCGATGAGGTGGTGAGCACGACGACCGGGATGCGGGCCAGATCGGGGTCGGACTTGACCTTCTCCAGCAGCTGACGGCCGTCGTATTTCGGCAGGTTCAGGTCCAGCAGGATGAGGTCGGGCCGCGGCGCGTCGGAGAACTGACCGCGCCGGTAGAGGTAGTCGAGGCCTTCCTCGCCGTCGTGCGCGACATGAAGCCGGTTGTTGAGTTTGTTGTGCTCGAACGCTTCTCGCGTGATCAGCTCGTCCCCCGGGTCGTCTTCGACGAGCAGGATGTCGATCGCTCTACCTTCTGACGTCATTGATGCGCTCCTTCCAAAGCGTCTGCGTCTGCGTCTGCTTCGCCAACGGGCTCGGGCTCGGGCATGGACATGGGCAGGGTGAACTCGAACCGGGTGCCCTCGGTGCGGGTCGTGTCGATCCGGATGGTGCCGCCGTGGTGCTCGACGATCTTCTTGACCAGCGCGAGGCCGACGCCGGTCCCGGCGTACACGTCGCGGCCGTGCAGGCGTTGGAAGATGACGAAGACCTTGTCGGCGAACTCCGCCGGGATGCCGATGCCGTTGTCCGACACGGTGATCACCCATTCGCGGTCATGAGCGGCGGTGCCCGGTGCGCACTCGATGACGACGCGTGGCCTGCGGTCCTTGTGCCGGAACTTCACCGCGTTGCCGATGAGGTTCTGCCACAGCATCGTCAGCAGCATCGGGTCGCCCTTGATCCGCGGCAGGGAGTCGGGTCGCACGACCTCGGCGTCGGATTCCTCGATCGCGGTGGCCAGGTTGGCCAGACCGGAGTCCAGCGTGGTGTCGAGGTCGACGTCGGTTTCCGTGGTGCCGAGCCGGCCGACGCGCGAAAAGGTGAGCAGGTCGTTGATCAGCGCCTGCATCCGCTTGGCCCCGTCGACCGCGAAGCCGATGTATTCGATGCCGCGCTCGTCGAGCTGATCGCCGTAGCGCCGCTCCAGCAGCTGGCAGAACGAGGCGACCTTGCGCAGCGGCTCCTGCAGGTCGTGCGACGCCACGTAAGCGAACTGCTCGAGTTCGGTATTGGACCGGCGCAATTCGGCCGCCTGCTCGTCCAGTTGCGCCTGCGCCGAGTGTGAGATCTCGAGCTCCTCGACCATCCGCCTGCGCATGTTCTCCACGTCGATCGCCATGTCGCGAACGTCCTTGGGCCGCTTCGGCGCCGCGATGCTTTCCTCGAAGCCGCCCTGGGTGATCCGGCGGCACGCCGCGGCCAGCGCCGCGAGCGGCCGGGCGACCGTCTCCCGGATCAGGAACCCCAGCATCCCGGCCGTGACGAAGAACAACAACACCATGGCACCGAAAGCCCTGTCGCGCCAGGCATCAACGCGTTTGAGTTCGCCCGCCGCGGCCGCCCGGGCCGCTGACAGGTTCGCATTCTGGGTATCGAAAAGCATTCGCAGATGGTCGAATTCGGCCTTACCGCGCTCGGCCGACGGCTTGCTGTTGACGTTCTTGCCGTTCGGCAGCACGGTCGCGATCACCGGTTCGGCATAGCTTTCCCGCCACCTGGCCGCCGCGTCCTCGATCGCGTCCAGGTCACCCAACAGGTCCGGACGCCCGCCCAGCCGGCGCCGGATCTCTTCCACCGCAGCCTGTTCGCTGTGCTGACCGTCGTAGTACGGCGTGAGGAATTGCCGGTCTCCGGCGATCAGGTAGCCGCGGATGCCGGTCTCCTGGTCGCGCAGCGCGGCCTGCAGCTGGAAGGCGGCCACGCGCGCCGGCTGGATGTTGTCGACGAGGTCGCGCGTCATCTGGTCCGTGCGATTCAGCAGCAACGCACCGACCACCGCGCCGGCGAGCACCATCGCGCCCATGCTGACCAACACGAGCGCCTGCCATCCGCGCACGGTGAGCTGCGACAGTCGCGGGCGGCGCAACCTCGGGGTCACGTGGTGGTCCTTTCCACCCGCAGCACCGCGATGTCGTCGGTGAGCCCGCCGTGCGACTGGGCGAGCTGCTGCGCGCCGTCGATGAGCGCATCGACGAACTCCGGGCCCGGCTTGGCCGCGTGCGATCGCGCCAGCGCGAGCAGGCCGTCCTCGCCGAGGCGCCGGATGCCTTGTCCCGAATATCCCTCGAACAGCCCGTCGGTCAGCAGCAGCAGCCCCTGACCCGGGGGCAGGTCCATCTCGAACCGCGGCCAGTCATCGTCGGCGCGCAGGCCCAGCGCCGGACCGCCCGGCGGCTCCACCCATTCCACGGCGCCGTCGCGCTGCAACAGCATCCCCGGATGGCCGGCGCGGATGGCGGTGATGCGCGTGCTGTCGGGCGGGATCTCCAAGCTGAGCACGGTCGCGAAAACGCCTGTGTCCGTTCGCTCCGAGTGCAGCACCCGCTCGAGCTGCCGCATCACTTCCACCCCGTGCACGCCGGCGAAGGTGAGCGCGCGAAACGCGATCCGCAGCGCCGCACCCAGGGCGGCCTCGTGCGGCCCGTGGCCGGCGACGTCACCGATCAGGACGTGCACGATCCGATCGGGTGTCTGGACCACGTCGTAGAAGTCCCCGCACAGCAACGCGTCCTCGCGGCTCGGGCGGTACCGCGCGACGATATCGACGCCCGGCTTGTCCAGCAGCAGCGGGGAGGGCAGCAGCCCGCGCTCCAGCAGCGCGTTCTCCCGCGCCCGCAGCCGGGTCGCGTGCAGGTCGGCCGCGATCAGCTCGGCCCGCTTGCGTTCGATCGCATACAGCAGCGCGCGCCGCAGCATCTCCGGCTCGACCCGGCCCTTGACCAGATAGTCCTGGGCGCCCGCAGCGACCGCGGACGCCCCGAAGTACTCGTCGTTCAGTCCGGTCAGCACCACGATCGGCACGGTGGCGTCGTGCTTGGCGATGCGGTCCAGCGCGTCGATGCCGTTGGCGTCGGGCAGGTGCAGGTCCAGCAGCACGCAGTCGGGCCGGGCGGAGGCCAGCTCGCGTTCGGCGTGGGCCATCGACTGCGCCCACACCACCCGGATATCGGCGACGGCGTCGGCGATCAGGTCTTCCACGAGCACCGCGTCCGCCCGGTCGTCCTCGACCAACAGCAACGACAATGACTGCCAACTCGCCGCCGGGGTCACTGGTGCGCGCACGGGCATCAATTCCCGGTCGTCCGGGGATGCGCCAAGGTGGCCACGCTGTTCACTTCAGACCCCCTGGCCGCGGTAAGACACATTTGTTCGACTTTACGTGTGGCCCTACCACCCCGATGGTTAACCGACGGAGATCCTATAGGTCAGCGCAGCAGCGCCCGCGACATGACCACGCGTTGGATCTGATTCGTGCCCTCGTAGATCTGAGTGATCTTGGCGTCGCGCATCATTCGCTCCACCGGGAAGTCGACGGTGTAGCCCGCGCCGCCGAACAGCTGCACGGCGTCGGTGGTCACCTCCATCGCCACGTCGGACGCCCAGCACTTGGACGCCGCGGAGATGAAGCCCAGGTTGGATTCGCCGCGCTCGGCGCGGGCGGCGGCGTGGTAGACCATCAGCCGCGCGGACTCGAGCTTCATGGCCATGTCGGCGAGCATGAACTGCACGCCCTGGTTGTCGCTGACCGGGCGGCCGAACTGCTTGCGGTCCTTGGTGTAGGCGATCGCGGCGTCCAGCGCCCCCTGCGCGATGCCGACCGCCTGCGCGCCGATCGTGGGCCGGGTGTGGTCCAGCGTCGCCAGCGCCGTCTTGAAGCCGGTGCCCGGCTCGCCGATGATCCGGTCGCCCGGGATGCGGCAGTTCTCGAAGTACAGCTCGGTGGTCGGCGAGCCCTTGATGCCGAGCTTGCGTTCCTTGGGACCGACCGTGAACCCCTCGTCGTCGGCGTGCACCATGAACGACGAGATGCCGTTGGCGCCCTTGTCCGGGTCGGTGACCGCCATGACGGTGTACCAGCTCGACTTGCCGCCGTTGGTGATCCAGCACTTGGCGCCGTTGAGAATCCAGTCGTCGCCGTCGGCCTTGGCCCGGGTCCGCATCGAGGCCGCGTCGCTGCCGGCCTCCCGCTCCGAGAGGGCGTAGGACGCCATCGCGGTGCCGTCGGCGATCGACGGCAGCACCTGCTTCTTGAGCTCGTCGGAGCCGCGCAGGATCAGCCCCATGGTGCCCAGCTTGTTCACCGCGGGAATCAGCGACGCCGAGGCGTCGACGCGGGCCACTTCCTCGATCACGATGCACGCCGCCACCGAATCCGCGCCCTGCCCGCCGTACTCCTCGGGCACGTGCACGGCGTTGAACCCCGACGCATTCAGCGCCTCGAGCGCCTCCTGTGGGAACCGCGCATTCTCATCCACGTCGGCCGCGTGCGGGGCGATCTCCTTCTCCGCCAGCGCGCGGATCGCCGCCCGCAACTCCTGGTGTTCCTCGGGCAACTGGAACAGATCGAACGTGGGGTCTCCGGCCCAACCAGCCATCGTGGCCTCCTCTAGCTACTAGCCAGTAACTTTACCCTGGCGCTTTTGCAGCGCCTCATCCTTGGCCCGCACGCTCTCGGCCAGCCGGCCCTGAAACTCGACGATGCGCGCCCGCAGCGCCGGGTCGGACGACCCGAGCATGCGCACGGCGAGCAGGCCCGCGTTGCGGGCGCCGCCGATCGAGACCGTGGCCACCGGCACGCCCGCCGGCATCTGCACGATCGACAGCAGCGAGTCGAGGCCGTCCAGCCGCGCCAGCGGGACGGGCACCCCGATCACCGGCAGCGGCGTCGCCGACGCGACCATCCCCGGCAGGTGTGCGGCGCCGCCGGCGCCCGCGATGATCACCTCGATGCCGCGGTCGGCCGCGCCGCGCGCATAGTCGAACATCACCTGTGGGGTCCGGTGCGCGGAGACCACCCGAACCTCGGCCGGAATGTCGAACTCGGCGAGCGCCTCGGCCGCGTCCTTCATCACCGACCAGTCGCTGTCGCTGCCCATGATCACGCCGACCCTGGGGTTGCTAGTCATGCGGATCCCATCCGTCCGTCCATTGCCCGTGTGACAACCAGTGTGCCGCGAGCTCGGCGCGCTCCCGCAGCGCGGCCAGCTGCGCCATGTCGGAGCCCAGGAAATTGACGTGGCCGACCTTGCGGCCGGGCCGTTCCTCCTTGCCGTAGAGGTGAACCCGCGCGTCGGGCATCCGCGCGAACAGGTGGTGCAACCGCTCGTCGACCGTCATCGCCGGCCGCTGCGCGGCGCCCAGGACGTTCGCCATCACCGTCACCGGGGCGATGGCATCGGTGTCGCCGAGCGGGTAGTCCAGCACCGCCCGCACGTGCTGTTCGAACTGGCTGGTGCGCGCCCCGTCCATGGTCCAGTGCCCGGAGTTGTGCGGCCGCATCGCGAGCTCGTTGACCAGCAGCTCACCCTGGACGGTCTCGAACAGCTCCACCGCGAGCACCCCGACCACGCCGAGTTCGGCGGCCAGCCGCAACGCCAGCTGCTGCGCGGCCGCGGCCACGTGCTCGGGCAGGTTCGGGGCGGGCGCGATCACCTGGACGCAGATCCCGTCGCGCTGGACCGTCTCCACCACCGGCCAGGCCGCGCCCTGGCCGAACGGCGACCGCGCCACCAGCGCCGACAGTTCGCGGCGCAGGTTCACCTGCTCCTCGGCCATCACCGGCACGCCATCGGCCAGGAAGCTGGTCGCGATATCGCGGGCGTGCGAGGGGTCGCGCGCCATCCGCACCCCGCGCCCGTCGTAGCCGCCGCGGACGGCCTTCACCACCACGGGGCCGCCGACGAGCTGCGCGAAGGCGTCCAGCTCCTCGAGATTCGCGATGCCGGCGTAGCGCGGGACCGGGGCGCCCATCGCGTCCAGCCGCCGGCGCATCACCAGCTTGTCCTGGGCGTGCACCAGCGCCTCCGGCGGCGGCGCGACGTTCACCCCCTCGGCAACCAGCTTCTCCAGCAGCTCGTTCGGCACGTGCTCGTGGTCGAACGTCAGCACATGGGCCCCGGCCGCGACCCGGCGCAGGTCGTCCAGCTCGGTGTGCGAACCGATCACGACGTCGGGCGTGACCTGCGCGGCCGGCTCGTCGGCGGCGGTGGCCAGCACGCGCAGCGTCTGCCCGAGGGCGATCGCGGCCTGGTGGGTCATCCGGGCCAGCTGTCCGCCGCCGACCATGGCGACCACCGGCGCTATCGTGGGTGCGGCCCCGGGAGGGCGTATGTTCGGCACGGCCATCATGGTGTCACGGCGCGGGCGGCGTGTTGACCGGCGGTGACGCCGAATCGTTATGTACGATTTTGCGTCTATTTTGTGTCCGTCCGTACACTGACCACTTGTGCCCTTCGCCGACGCCGCAATCGAGCGCATGCCCGGCTTTATTCAGCCCTATTTGCTGCGCCACCACGAACTGATCAAATTCGCCATCGTCGGCGGTACCACGTTCGTGATCGACTCGGCGATTTTCTACACGCTGAAACTGACAATTCTGGACTCCAAGCCGGTCACCGCGAAGGTCATCGCCGGCATCGTCGCGGTCATCGCGTCCTACGTGCTGAACCGGGAGTGGAGCTTCCGCGATCGCGGCGGCCGGGAGCGTCACCACGAGGCGCTGCTGTTCTTCGCGTTCAGCGGGGTGGGCGTGCTGCTGTCGATGGCGCCGCTGTGGTTCTCCAGCTACGTCCTGCAGCTGCGGGAGCCGATGGTGTCGCTGACCGTGGAGAACATCGCCGACTTCATCTCGGCCTACATCATCGGCAACCTGCTGCAGATGGCGTTCCGCTTCTATGCGTTCCGGCGCTGGGTGTTCCCCGACGAGTTCGCGCGCAACCCGGACAAGGCGCTGGAATCCGCCCTCACCGCGGGTGGTATCGCCGAAATGCTCGAGGACGAGATCGAGGGCGGCAACGTCACGCTGCTGCGGTCCTGGCGCAACCGGGCCGGCCGGCTGACTCAGCCGGGCGACTCCTCGGAACCCAGGGTGTCGAAGACTTCGTGATACAGCAGCGCGTGCACCTCGCGCAGCCGCGGTATGTCGTAGAACTCCAACGGGTCTTGTGACGCCGATTCGATAATCAACGTCCCGGTGCGAAACATCCGCTCGGTGATCCGGTCGCGGAATTCCACGCTGTTGATCCGCGCCAGCGGGATATCGATTCCGGTGCGGGTCAGCACCCCGTGCCGAAACATCACCCGCCGGTTCGTCACGACGAAATGGGTGGTCAGCCAGCTCAAGAACGGCCACAGCGTCAGCCAGCCGACGATCACCAGCCAGATGCCCCAGATGACGCCGTAGATGATGTTCTTGGCCAGCTGGCTCCAGTGCGTCGAGTTGAGGTATCCCGACCCGAACGCCGCGATCGCGGTCACCAGCAAAAGGACGACGAC
>NZ_LZJN01000116.1 GCF_001667735.1 Mycobacterium sp. E183 | reverse complement strand
GCGCTGGAAGGTTAACTGCGCCACCGGCCGAGCGTAACGCACATTGTGTGATTTGCATAACGCACGGGACGTGACTTGTTCCGGGCCACGTGAACCATTTCTCGCAGGTAAAGGTGTAACTAGCTATGCACACCATCGCGCTCATCGGATTCCTCGGCGGACTCATCACCGCGATCTCGCCGTGCATCCTGCCCGTGCTCCCGGTGATCCTGTTGTCCGGCGCGAGCGGTTCACGCGGCATCAGTTCGGCCGCCCGGCCCTACCTGCTGATCGCGGGCCTGGTGTGCAGCTTCTCGCTGGCCACGCTGATCGGCTCGGCGCTGCTGACCGCGCTGCACCTGCCGCAGGACGCCATCAGGTGGGCAGCCCTCGTGGTGCTGGTGCTGATCGGGCTGGGGCTGATCTTCCCGCCGCTACAGCACCTGATCGAGCGGCCGTTCGCGTACCTGCCGCAGCGTCAAATCGGGCCCAACACCGATGGTTTCGGGCTAGGGCTGACGCTGGGCGCGCTGTATGTGCCCTGCGCCGGTCCGGTGCTCGCCGCGATCGTGGTCGCCGGCGGCACGCAGTCCATCGGGGCCGGCGTCTTGCTGTTGACCGGCACCTTCGCCCTGGGCAACGCGGTGCCGCTGCTGGCGTTCGCGCTGGCCGGGCGACGCGTCGCCGAACGGGTCGCCGCGTTCCGTCGCCACCAGCGCGTGATCCAGGTCGCCGGCGGCATCACGATGGTCGTGCTGGCCGTCGCGCTGGTCTTCAACCTGCCGGCGATGCTGCAGCGCGCCATCCCCGACTACACGACGGCGATGCAGAACAAGATCGGCGCCGACGACATCCAGCGCACGCTCAACGCAGGCCCGGCGACACCCCCGCCCGGGACGAGCGGCCTGCAACTCAGCCCGGGCGGGGTCAGCATCGACGGCGCGCTGACCGACTGCATGGAGGGCGCCACGCAGTTGCAGCAGTGCGGCCCGGCACCCGCCATCGCCGGCATCGCCGGGTGGCTCAACACCCCGGACGGCGAGCCGCTGGACCCGGCGGCGGTGCGCGGCAAGGTGGTGCTGATCGACTTCTGGGCGTACTCGTGTATCAACTGCCAGCGCGCCATCCCGCACGTAATCGATTGGTACAACCGGTATCACGACGCGGGGTTCGTCGCCATCGGGGTGCACACCCCCGAGTACGCCTTCGAACGGGTGCCGGCCAACGTGGCCAGCGGCGCCGCCGCGCTGCACATCCCCTACCCCGTCGCGCTGGACAACGGCTACACCACCTGGAACAACTACCAGAACCTCTACTGGCCGGCGGAATACCTGATCGACGCGACCGGCCAGGTGCGACACACGAAGTTCGGCGAGGGCGACTACGACGGCACCGAGAAGCTGATCCGCGAGCTGCTCGTCGGCGCGCATCCCGGCACCCGGCTGCCCGGGCCGACACATTCGCCGGACACCACGCCGCAGACCCGGCTCACGCCCGAGACGTATCTGGGGGTCGACCGAGCCCGAAACTACGGCGGCACAGGCGAATACAAGGCGGGCACCGCGACGTTCGACTACCCGGCGTCACTGCCGGCCGACAAGTTCGCGCTGCGCGGCCGGTGGAAGCTGGACGACCAGGGCGCCACCGCCGACAGCGATGACACCGGCATCCGGCTGAGCTACACCGCCAAGGACGTCTACGTCGTCGTCGGCGGCACGGGCACCCTGACCGTGTCCCGGGACGGCAAGACGACGACGACGGCGATCGGCGGCCCACCCACGCTGCACCCGATCGTGGCCGATGAGGCCGCGCGCAGCGACCAGCTCGACATGCGGGTCAGCCCTGGGCTGCAAGTGTTTTCGTTCACCTTCGGCTAGCCGGCCGGCTTCTTGGCCAGGCTGCCCAGCATCGCGACGACCACACCGCCGATCACCAGCGCGACGCCCACGAGCAGCGTGAGGTTGAGCCATTGGTGCAGGCCCGCCTCGGCGTGGGAGACCATCACCTCGGCGATGCGCCGGATGTCGTCGGTGGTCCGGTTGAGCGCGTCGCCGACGTGGCGGCCTGCGATCTCGATGCCCGCCCAGCCGGCGGCGCCGACCAGCAGCGCGGAGACCCCGAGGCTGGTGAGTGCCTTACCGCGGCGTCGCGCGGTGGCCAGCAGCAGCACGGCGCAGACGACGCTCAGGGCGGCCGCGCCGACGCTCACCCACGGACCCCACGTGCCGAGCGGGCTCAACCGGCCCGACCGCAGCGACCCGTGGGCCGAGGGCGCCGATGCCGTCAACGGAACCGTCAGCGTCGCGGGCACTTTCACGTTGTGGCGGCTCAGTATCCGCTGCATCGCGGCGTCCTTGAGCATCGGCGCCACGTCGATCGACCACGACTCGCCTGCGCCGTCGGCGGTGAACAACCAGCGATGCGCCGCCCGGTTCGCCTGGGCGAACAACGCCGGGAAGGCGGGCCCGGCCGTGAACGCGACAGCGGCCAGGTGCACCTCCGCCCCCTCGACCGGCTGGCGTCCGCCGGTGTGCTCCGCGATGAGCGCCATCGCGCGGTTGGCCAGTTCGTCCGCGGCGGCGGACTGCAGCGCGGGGTCGCCGGCGGCCCGCTGGGCCAGCGCGACGTAGCCGCCCTCGCTGACCACGTTCAGCTGCAGCCACACCGCCGGAACGGCCACGGCCAGCGCGACCGTGGTCGCCAGCCACAGCACCGCCCTGAAGACGGCGGCCACGATGCCCACGCCGGGAGATCCTTAAGGCGCGATTCCGCGAACGTAGGCGGCCTGCCCGAGGTGTTGGGCGCAGTCGTCGATGATGCTCACCAACCGGGCGCTGGCCGTCACCGGCGGATCCCAGTTGGTGTCGACCACCCGCTCCAGCTCGGCGGCGGTCACGCCGGCGACGTATTCGAGCGTGAGCTTGTGCACGGCGTGGTAGTAGCCGGACAGCAGATCCACGGGCGCCTTGACCTTGGCGACCTGCTCGGGGCCGTGCCCGTAGCCGGTGTCGTTGCGCGGCAGGTCAAGCCCGAACCGGTCCACCCACCCGTCGCGCAGCCACACCTGCTCGACCCCGGCCACGTCGGCCAGCTGGATGTCCTGCACCCTCGCGCTGTGCCAGAGCAGCCAGGCGATGCTGTTGGCGCCCGGGGACACCCGGTAGTCGGCGACCGCGTCGGTCAGGCCGTCGGCGACGTCGTCGACGTGTTCGATCAACCGGGTGAACGCGTCGCGGAGCAGTTCTTGGACGGCGGCGTCGGGGCTGGAGGTGTTGGCCATACCAGCGACACTAGATCCTGGCACGACCGGCGGGCGCGGTCGTAGATTATTTGCATGACTTACGACCTGATCATCCGCAACGGCACCATCGTCGACGGGCTGGGTGGTGAGCCGTACGTCGGCGACGTCGCGGTGACCGACGGGGTGATCGCGGCCGTCGGTCGGGTCAACGGCGAGCGCGCCGAGCGGGAGATCGACGCCACCGGCCTGCTGGTCACCCCGGGCTTCGTCGACCTGCACACCCACTACGACGGCCAGTCCATCTGGTCGGAACGCCTGACGCCTTCGTCGGCGCACGGCGTGACCACGGTGGTCATGGGCAACTGTGGCGTCGGATTCGCGCCGTGCCGCCAGTCCGACCACGATGTCCTGGTCGACGTGATGGCCGGGGTCGAGGACATTCCCGGCGTCGTCATGACCGACGGCCTGCCCTGGACCTGGGAGACGTTCCCCGAATACCTGGACGCGCTGGACGCCGGCAAGCGGGACATCGACGTCGCCGCGTACCTGCCGCACTCGCCGCTGCGGGTCTACGTGATGGGCCAGCGTGGCGCCGACCGCGAGCCGGCCACCGCCGAGGACCTCGCCCAGATGCGGGCGCTGGCCAAGGAGGCGGTCGAGGTCGGGGCGCTCGGCTTCGCGTCGTCGCGGCTGACGATCCACAAAACCGAAAGCGGTTCGCCCATCCCGAGCTACGACGCCGCGCGGGAGGAGATCGAGGAAATCGCCCGCGGTGTCGTCGACGGCGGCGGCGGCCTTCTTCAGTTCGTGCCGGACATCCCGGCCGGCGGCTACGAGCCCGTGCTGCAGACGGTGTTCGACGTGGCCGAGGACGTCGACCTGCCGCTGACCTTCACGCTGGTGGTGGCCAACTCCGGCGACCCGACGTGGGAGGACGCCATCACGATGATCGAGAAGGCGAATTCCCGGGCCGGCGACGGTGACCCCCGGATCACCGCACAGCTGCTGCCGCGCCCGATCGGGCTGATCATCGGGCTGCAGCTGTCCGCCAACCCGTTCGTGCTTTACCCGAGCTACCGCGAAATCGCGCACCTGCCCCTGGCCGAGCGGGTCGCCGAGATGCGCAAGCCGGAGGTGCGCGCGCGCATCCTCGCCGACAAGCCGGGCCAGGGCCACCCGATCCTGTACGTGGCCCAGATGTGGGACTGGATCTACCCGCTGGGCGACACCCCCGACTACGAGCCGGACCCGTCGACCTCCATCGGGGCCCGGGCGCGGGCACGAGGCGTGAACCCGATGGAGGAGGCCTACGACCGGCTGCTCGACGACGAGGGCCGCGCCATGCTGCTGGTGGCGACCAGCAACCTGCAGGGCAATTCGCTGGACACCGTGGGCAAGCTGCTGCACCGCGACGACGTGGTGCTCGGGCTCGGCGACGGCGGCGCGCACTACGGGATGATCTGCGACGCCAGCTACTCGACGTACTTCCTGACGCATTGGGCGCGCGACCGCGAGTCGGGCCGGTTCACCGTGCCCCAGGCCGTCCGCGAGCTCACGTCGGTGCCGGCGCGCATCGCCGGACTGGGCGACCGGGGGCGCATCGGCGTCGGCTACAAGGCCGACCTCAACGTCATCGATCACGCCGCGTTGCGCCTGCACAAGCCGGTCATCACCTACGATCTGCCGGCCGGGGGCCGGCGCCTCGACCAGACCGCCGACGGCTACGTCGCGACGATCGTGGCCGGCGAAGTGATCGCGGAGAACGGCGTGCCCACCGACGCTCGTCCAGGCAAGTTGGTCCGCGGTCGGCAACCGCGCCCGGTACCCGCGCAATAACGCCACCAAAACAGCCAGATCCCGGGTAAGTTGAGCCGGTGACGAGCCCGCATTTTGCGTGGTTGCCGCCAGAAGTCAACTCGGCACGAATCTTCTCGGGTCCCGGAGCCGGGCCGCTGCTTGCTGCCGCGGAAGCCTGGGACGGACTGGCCGAGGACTTGGCATCGTCAGCATCGTCGTTTTCTTCGGTTACGTCAAATCTCGCCAGCGGCTCCTGGCAGGGGCCGTCCTCGGCGGCGATGATGGCTCTCGCCACGCACTACGTCAGCTGGCTGAGCGCGGCGGCGGCCCAGGCCCAGGCGGTGTCCAGCCAGGCCTCGGCGGTGGCGGCGGCGTTCGAGGGCGCGTTGGCGGCCACGGTGCAGCCCGCGGTGGTCGCGGCCAATCGCGCGCTGGCGCAGGCGTTGTCGGCCACCAATTGGCTGGGCCAGAACACCCCCGCGATCGCCGACATCGAGGCCGCCTACGACCAGATGTGGGCGTCCGACGTCGAGGCGATGTACGGCTATCACGCCGACGCGTCGGCGGCCGTGGAGAAACTGGCGCCCTGGCAGCAGGTGTTGCAGAACCTCGGTTTCCACTTCAGCAGCAGCGGCCAGCTCACCTTCGGCCTGCCGGCGGCGCGGGTTCCGCGCACGCTGTAGCGGCCCGGCCCGCGCCTATCCTGAGGGTCATGCGCACCAAGAAGCAGGTGGACGTCGAGCGTCTGGCGGCCGCCCTTCCCGACTACCCGTTCGCCTACCTGGTCACCGTCGACGACGACTACCGCGTCCACACCGTGACGGTCGAGCCGCGGATGCGCGACGCGACGCTGGACGTCGGCCTCATCGGTGGCCGCACCCGCCAGAATTTGGCGCAGCGCCGCGACGTCACCCTGCTGTGGCCCCCGACCGAGCCCGGCGGCTATTCGCTGATCGTCGATGGCACGGCCGAGGTCAGCGACGCGGGCGACGCCGTTCGCCTGGAAGTCGTGCCCGGCCGCGCCCTTCTGCACCGCGAGGCCGACCCCGGCTCCCCGGGCGCGGCCAAGGGCTGCCTGCACGACTGCGTGGTGTTCTCCCGGTGAGCCGCGTCGCCCCGCTGGCCCCGCCGTGGAGCGAGGAGGACGCGGCGGGGATCAACAGCTGGGGTCACCCGGACCGCACCTATGAGCCGCTGCTGCTGGTGCGCTGCCTGCAACGCCACCCGGCGCTGGCCACCCGGCTGCGCAAGCTCGGCGAATCACTCTATGTCGCAGCGCTTTTGCCCGCCCGGACGCGGACGATCGCGATCCTGCGCAGCTGCGCGCTCCTCGGTTGCCGGTACGAGTGGGGCGGGCAGGCGGCGTTCTGGGGTCCGATCGCGGGTGTCAGCGACGACGAGTGCGACGCGCTGGTGACCGCCGGCCCCGACGACCCGCGGTGGGCGCCCGACGAGCGGACCCTGATCGAGGCGGTCGACGAGCTGGAGCGCACCGGTTCCTG
>NZ_LZJN01000115.1 GCF_001667735.1 Mycobacterium sp. E183 | reverse complement strand
GTTGACGGCGGGGCCGAGCAGGCGTTGGCGGTGACCCAGGCCGCTCAGCAGCCCGCGGGCAACACCGCCCAGACGGTCGCTTCGCAGTTGGCGAGCACGCAATTGGTCACCACCGCGGCTCCGCAGGTGACCACCCCGACGTCGCAGACCGGGCCGTTTACCTGGCTAACGAGCGCGATCCAGAACTTCACCCAAAGTGGGCTGCCCACGCCGACCAACAATTACCTGGGGCTAAGCCCCACCTTCTACACCGTGATGCTCAAGCAGAACACGGGCCTGGCCTACTTCTCCAACGGCATCGTGGCGTTTTGGTCGCAGTTGGCTCAGCAGTTGGTGTCGGGTCCCGGTGGTACCACGGCTGGTGCCGGTGGTGCGTGGTTCCCGACGCCGCAGTTCGCCCAGTTGGGCCTGGGCAACCTGGGCAGCCTCAGCAGCAACGTCGTCTCGGCCGGTGCCGGGCAGGCAACCCAAGTCGGGGGTTTGTCGGTGCCCCAGCAGTGGGCCACGCTGACCTCGGCGGTCAGCCCGGCCAACGCCGAGGCCGAGGCGCTGCCGGTGCAGGCCGGCGCGGCCGGCAACCCCCCGGGCAACGCCCTGCTGCGCGGCATGCCCACCGGCGTCATGGGCCGCCGCGCCGGCGCCGCCGCGGGCTACTCCCACAAATACGGCTTCCGCTACAGCGTCCTAACCCGACCCCCATCGGCCGGATAGCGGGACGACATGAGTGCTGACCATTTCACTTATCCGCGGCGGGATTTTATTCGGCTGGCGCCACGCTCGAACCCGGTCCCCAGGACAGCGCTGCGGCCCGGGCTCGACCACGGCGTCGGACCACGCGGTCGCGACGAACGCCTCGCTCCAGCTCATGGCCGGCAAGCGACCAGCGGCCCGATGACTGATCAACCCTGCCGCGGCGCGCGGCAGGAACGACCCATAGGCCTACGCGCACCGGCGGCCGCCCACGCTGCGGGGGTCGGGCGCCCAGGCGACCCGCCGTCACCGATTTATCGTCAGTCAATACCCGAGCCAAGCGGCCAAGGTTAAGGAGTAATTCGTGTTTGATTTTGGGGCGCTTCCGCCGGAGGTTAATTCGGCGCGGATTTATGCCGGTCCGGGGTCGGGGTCGTTGATGACGGCGGCGTCGGCGTGGAATGCGATCGCCGCGGAGCTGCAGTCGGCTGCGTTGAGTTATCAGAATGTGGTGACTCAGCTGGCCAGTGAGGAGTGGGCGGGCACGGCCTCGGCGGCGATGGCGGCCGCGGCCACCCCGTATGCGGAGTGGCTGGCCAGCACGGCGGCGCAGGCCGAGCAGGCCGCGGTGCAGGCCGCCGCGGCGGCGGCGGCTTATGAGGCGGCGTTCGCCGCGGTGGTGCCTCCGCCGGTGATCGCGGCCAACCGGGCGTTGGTGCAGCAGTTGCAGGCCACCAACGTGATCGGGCAGAACACCGGGGCGATCGCGCAGTTGGAGGCCCAGTACGGCGAGTTTTGGGCCCAGGATGCCGGGGCGATGGCCAACTACTCGGTGCAGTCCACGGCGGCGACCAAGGGCATCACCCAGTTCCAGGCCGCCCCGAAGGTGACCAACGACGCGGGCACCACCACCCAGGCCAGCACGGTGGCCAACGCGGCGGCCAACACTTCCGCCGGCAACGCGGCCAACGTCGCGCAAAAGGCGGCCACCACCGCCACGACGACCGCGGCCCCGCAGGCCGCCGC
>NZ_LZJN01000114.1 GCF_001667735.1 Mycobacterium sp. E183 | reverse complement strand
GGTGGCTTCTTGGCTGCGGCGCAAGATGGTCGCGGCGTGGTCTTGGTCGGGGTCGCTGAGCGCTTCGTGGGCGGCCAGGGCCAGGTCGCCGGCGCTGGCGTAGCGGTCGGCGGGTTTCTTGGCCATCCCGCGGGCGATCACCGCATCGAAAGCCTTGGGAATCCCGGGCCGCAACGCGGTCGGCTGAGGAATCGGATCCATCATGTGCGCGGTGACGAGGACACTGACGCTGTCGGCCCGATACGGCGGTGAGCCGGTGAGGCATTCGTAGAGCACGCAGGCCAGGGCGTAGATGTCGGCGCGGTAGGTGACTTCGGCGTTGGAAAAGCGTTCCGGGGCCATGTATTTCCACGTCCCGACCGCGGTGCCCAACTGGGTGAGCTTTTCATCGGTGGTCGCGCTGGCGATGCCGAAGTCCACCAGATAGGCGAAATCATCGCGGGTGACCAGAATGTTTTGCGGTTTGACGTCGCGGTGCATCACCCCGGCGGCATGGGCGGCATCCAACGCCGAGGCGATCTGGGTGATGATGGCCACCGCGCGCGGTGGGGCCAGCGGGCCGAAGCGTTTGAGCACGCTGTCTAAGTCGGTGCCCTCGACCAGGCGCATCTCCAAGAACAT
>NZ_LZJN01000113.1 GCF_001667735.1 Mycobacterium sp. E183 | reverse complement strand
GTGTCGATGGCCAAGGACCGTCCCGAAGTCGATTCGCTGCTGCTGGCGGCCGGCCAGCTGTTCGTCTCCGGCGCCGGGGTGGACTGGGCCGCGGCGTTCGCCGGCCTGACCGCCCACCGCGTCGACCTACCGACGTATGCCTTTCAGCGGCGCCGGTTTTGGCTGTCGCCGGAGGCGGTGGGCGGCCGGGACACCGCGGGCCTGGGGTTGACCGGCGCCGAGCATGCCCTGCTGGGCGCGGTGGTGGAGCGCCCCGATTCGGGCGGTGTGGTGTTGACGGGCCGGCTGTCGGCGGCCGCCCAGCCGTGGCTGGCCGATCACGCGGTGACCGGGACCGTGTTGTTCCCGGGCGCGGGGTTCGTCGAGCTGGTGCTGCGGGCGGGCGACGAGGTCGGCTGCCCGGTGATCGAGGAGCTGACGCTGTCGGCCCCGTTGCCCCTGCCGGCCGCCGGCGGGGTGCGGGTGCAGGTGGTGGTGGACGCCGCCGGCGAGACCGGATCCCGTGCGGTTGCGGTCTATTCGCAGGCCGGTCCCGACTGGGCCCTGCACGCCCAGGGCGTGGTGAGCGACGGCTCGCCCGCGCCGGACGCGGACCTGTCGGTGTGGCCGCCCGTCGGCGCCGCGGCGGTCGACGTGACCGGCGCCTACGACGATTTGGCGGGGCGCGGCTACGGGTACGGGCCGGCGTTCCGCGGCCTGCGGAAGGTGTGGCGCCGGGGGACCGAGATCTTCGCCGAGGTCGAGGCCCCGCAGCACGACGGTGTCACGGTGGGCGGCTTCGGGATCCATCCGGTGGTGCTGGATGCGGCTCTGCACGCCCTGGGTGTGGCCGACGAGGACGCCGAGGCCGTCTTGCCGTTCTCCTGGCAAGGGGTGTGCCTGCACGCGGCCGGCGCGTCCCGGGTCCGGGTGCGGCTGGCACCGGTGGGGAAGGGCGCCGTGTCGGTGGAACTGGCCGATTCGTCGGGCCTGCCGGTGCTGTCGGTGCGGGAGCTGGTGACGCGGCCGGTGTCGGCCGCCCAGTTGGCGGCGGCCGCGGCGGCGCGGTCCGGCGGCAGCGAACTCCTGGAGGCGGTGTGGTCCCCGATCACGTTGGCGGACAACGCCGGTGGGGCCGATCCCGAGGTGTGGCGGCCGCACTCGAACGGCGACGGAGTGGTCGGGTCGGTCTACGCCGCCACCCATGAGGCGTTGGGCTTGTTGCAGTCCAGGGTTGAGGGCGCCGGGCCGTTGGTGATGCTGACCCGCGGCGCGGTCGCGCTGCCCGGCGAGGAGGTCTCGGACCTGGCCGGCGCGGCGGTGTGGGGGCTGGTGCGCTCGGCGCAGGCCGAGCAGGCGGGCCGGGCGGTGCTGGTCGACTCCGACGGATCGCTCGATCTCGCCTCCGTGATCGGCTGCGGGGAGCCGCAATTGGTGGTGCGAGGGGGCATCGCCTACGGCGCCCGGCTGCAGCCACTCGAGCCGCACCCGCTGTTGCCGTTGCCCGGGCCGCCGTCGGTGTGGCGGCTGGCCGCCGGCGACGCCGGAACGCTGGAGGACCTGGCCGTGCAGTCGGGCCCGCCGGCCGAGCTCGCCGCCGGCCAGGTGCGGGTGGCGGTCGCCGCCGCCGGGGTGAACTTCCGCGACGTGCTGGTGGCCCTGGGCATGTACCCGGGTGCCGCGCAGCTGGGCGCGGAGGGTGCCGGCCTGGTGACCGAGATCGGCGCCGGCGTCACGGATTTGGCGGTAGGCGACGCGGTGATGGGCATCTTGGGCCTGACCGGGTCCGAGGCGGTCGTCGATCGCCGGCTGGTGACGCCGCTGCCGTCGGGCTGGTCGTTCGCGCAGGCCGCGGGCGTGCCGGTGGTGTTCTTGACGGCGTATTACGGGTTGTCGGTCCTGGGGGGCCTGCGCGCCGGCGAGCGGGTGCTGGTGCACGCCGGTGCCGGCGGCGTCGGCATGGCGGCCGTGCAGCTGGCCCGGCATTGGGGGGCCGAGGTTTTCGCGACCGCGAGCCGCGGCAAGTGGGACACCCTGCGCGCCATGGGCATCGACGACGATCACATCGCGGATTCGCGGACGCTGGAGTTCGAGGAGAAGTTCTCCGCGGCCACGGGCGGAGTCGGCGTGGAGGTCGTGCTGAACTCGCTGGCCGGCGAGTTCACCGACGCGTCGCTGCGGTTGCTCGGCCGCGGCGGGCGCTTCATCGAGATGGGCAAGACCGACCTGCGCGACCCGGCGGCGCACCCCGAGATCTATTACCGCGCGTTCGACTTGATGGAGGCCGGCCCGGACCGCATCGCGGCGATGTCGGCCGAACTGATGCGCCTGTTCTCGACCGGAGCTCTAAAGCCCCTGCCCGTCAAGGCCTTCGACGTGCGTTGCGCCGCGGAGGCGTACCGGTTCGTGAGCCAGGCCCGCCACATCGGCAAGGTGGTGCTCACGATGCCCGACGGGCCGGCCGGGCTGGGCGGCGGCACCGCACTGATCACCGGCGGAACCGGCATGGCGGGTTCGGCCGTGGCCCGGCACCTCGTCGACCGCTACCGGGTACCGCACGTCATGCTGGTCAGCCGCAGCGGTGAACGGGCGGACGGGTTGACGGGGCTGGTCGCCGAGCTGCGCGAGGCGGGCGCCGAGGTGTCGGTGGTGGCCTGCGACGTGGGCGACCGGGACGCCGTGGCCGGGTTGCTGGCGCGGGTGCCGGAGCGCTTCCCGCTGCGCGGCGTATTTCACGCCGCGGGGGTGCTCGACGACGCGGTGATCGCGTCCCTGACACCGGAGCGCATCGATACGGTGCTGCGGTCCAAGGTCGACGGGGCGTGGCACCTGCACGAGCTGACCCGGGATCTGGATCTTTCGGCGTTCGTGCTGTTCTCGTCGATGGCGGGGATCGTCGGGGCGCCGGGTCAGGGCAACTACGCCGCGGCCAACAGCTTCCTCGACGGACTGGCGGCCTACCGCCACGCCCATCGCCTGCCCGCCCTGTCGATCGCCTGGGGGATGTGGGAAGAGGCGTCGGCCATGACCCGGCACCTGGGCGACCGCGACAAGGCGCGGATGAGCCGCGCTGGGCTCGCCCCGCTGTCCACCCGGCAGGCGCTCGGCCTGCTCGACGCCGCGCTGCTGACGGAGCCGCCCGTCGTCGTGGCCACCCGGCTCGACACCGCCGCGCTGGCGCACGCCGGCGCCGCGCTGCCACCGCTGTTGAGCCAATTGGCCATTCGGCGCGCCCGACGGGTCCTCGACCCCACCGACATGGTGTCGTTGACCGGCCTGCGGGCGCGGCTGGACGGCCTGGCCCCCGAGCAGCGCCGGCGCGAACTGATCGACCTGGTGTGCGGCAACGCCGCCACGGTGTTGGGGCACAGCACCGCCGACGTCAACGCCGACCAGGCTTTCGGGGACCTCGGGTTCGACTCGTTGACCGCCGTGGAGCTGCGCAACAGGCTCAAGATCGCGACCGGCCTGACCCTTTCGCCGACGGTGATCTTCGATTACCCGACGCCGGCGGCGCTGGCCGAGCATCTCGACGGCCAGCTGACCACCGGCACGGCCGGTGCGCCGCCCGACCGAATGGCCCGCTTCAACGACGTGGCCCGCGAATTGCAGGCGCTGCTCGGGCAATCCGACTGGAGCCCAGGCGACAAGGCGCAGCTGGTCACCCGGCTGGAAGGCCTGCTGCGCTCGCTGACGGGGCCGGCGGAAGTGCACCACCCGGAGCAGCCCGACGACCCGTTCGACGACGACATCGCCACCGCCACCGAGAGCCAACTCTTCGCGATCCTCGACGAAGAGATCGGCCCCTAGCATGACGGACGTCGCAGTCATCGGCCTGGCGTGCCGATTCCCCGGCGCGGCAAACCCGCGCGAGTTCTGGGATCTGATCCGCAACGGCCGGGAAGCGACGCGGTTGCCCGGGGACGTCGCGGAGTTCGACGCCGACTTCTTCAACCTCTCGCCGCGCGAGGCGTGCGCGATGGACCCTCGCCAGCGGCTGGCCCTCGAACTGGCCTGGGAAGCCTTCGAGGACGCGTTCGTGGTACCCGAAAGCATTCGTGGCAACGACGTTTCGGTGTATGTGGGGGCGATAGCCGACGACTACGCGGTCCTCACGCTGCGCGACATCGCCGACAACCTCGACCACCACTCGTTCGCCGGGATCAGCCGGGGGATGATCGCCAACCGGGTCTCGTACGCCTTCGGTTTGCGCGGGCCGAGCATGACCGTCGACTCCGGCCAATCGTCGTCGCTGCTCGCCGTGCACCTCGCCTGTGAGAGCCTGCGCGCCGGCGAGTCGGCGCTGGCGATCGCCGGCGGGGTTCACCTGAACCTGGCCGACGAAACCGCAATGCTGGAGCGCGAATTCGGTGCGCTGTCGACGTCCGGTCGCACCTATGCGTTCGATCGGCGCGCGGACGGTTACGTGCGCGGCGAGGGCGGGGGACTGGTCCTGCTGAAGCCGTTGCCGGCGGCCCTGCGCGACGGGGACCGCGTCCACGCGGTCATCAGCGGCAGCGCCGTCGGTAACGCCGGGCACAGCGCAGCCGGGCAGACGGTGCCTTCCGTCTCCGCCGAGGCGGACGTGATCCGGCGGGCGCTCGCCACCGCCGGCCTCGGCGCCGGCGACATCGACTACATCGAGGCCCACGGCACCGGCACCAAGGTCGGCGACGCGGTTGAGGCCCAGGCGCTCGGCGAGGTGTTCGCGGCGCGCGAGCGCGCAGTGCACGTGGGTTCGGTCAAGACCAACATCGGTCACGCCGGCGGCGCGGCCGGGATAGCGGGCCTGCTCAAAGCCTTACTGGCCGTGCGACATTCGGTGCTGCCGCCGAGCTTGAACTACGCCGACGGCAATCCCGAACTCGAACACCTGCGCGTGAACACCGCCGCGCTGCCCTGGCCGGCGGCGGGGCGCCCGCGCCGCGCCGGTGTGTCGTCCTTCGGGATGGGCGGCACCAACGCACACGTCGTCGTGGAACAGGCCCCGCCGCAACCGGATACGCCCGCCGAACCGCACGAACCGCCGCTCGCATGGGTGCTGTCGGCCCGCTCGGGGCGGGCCCTGGCCAACCAGGCGCGCCGGCTGGCGGAGTGGGTGGCCGAGCCGGGGGTGAGCCCCGCGGACGTGGCGTGGTCGCTGGCGACGACGCGCTCGGTGTTCGAGCGGCGGGCGGTGCTGGTCGGCGGCGATCCCGAAGAGTTGACGCGCGAACTGGTGGCCCTGGCCGCCGGGGAGCCCGCCCCCGGCGTGATCGCCGGCCGGGCCGGGCCCGCGGCCAAGATCGCCTTCGTGTTCCCCGGCCAGGGCTCCCAATGGCCGGGAATGGGTCGCGAACTCCACCGGCGGTTCCCGGCCTTCGCGCGTGCCTTCGACGAGGCCGCGGCCGCGATGGATCCCCACCTGCGGTCGCCGTTGCGCGAGGTGATGTGGGGCACCGACGCGGAGCTGTTGCGCGGCACCGAGTTCGCGCAGCCGGCCTTATTCGTGCTCGAGGTCGCCCTGGCGGCGCTGTGGCGATCCTGGGGGGTGACGCCCGAGGTGGTTCTGGGTCATTCGGTCGGCGAGATCGCGGCCGCGCATGTGGCGGGGGTGCTGGCGCTGGGCGACGCGGCGCGCATCGTGGCGGCGCGCGGCCGGCTGATGGCGGCGCTGCCGGGCGACGGGGTGATGGTGGCGGTGAGCGCCACCGAGGCGGAGGTCGCCCCGATGCTCGGCGACAGTGTCGGCATCGCGGCGGTCAATGGCCCCAATGCGGTGGTCCTGTCCGGCGAGCGCGCCGCGGTCACCGCCCTGACGGATCGGTTGGCGGAAAGCGGCAGGCGCACACACCGGTTGGCGGTCTCGCACGCGTTTCATTCGGCGCTGATGGAACCGATGCTCGACGAGTTCGCGCGCCGGATCGCCGACATCGAGCCGCAACAGCCGCGAATCTGCCTGATATCCAACGTGTCCGGGGAGCCAGCCGGCCCCGGCTACGGGTCCGCGCGATACTGGGTCGAGCACGTGCGCCGGCCCGTGCGCTTCCTCGACGGCGTGCGCGCCGCCGAGGCCCTCGGGGTGACGGCGTTCGCGGAGGCGGGCCCTGGCGGCGGGTTGAGCGCGGCGGTGGACCAGTCAATGACCACCGAGCGGCCGATCTCGGTGACCACCCTGCCCAAGGACGCTCCCGAGGCCGAGTCGCTGCTGATCGCGGCCGGCCGCCTGTTCGCCGCCGGGGTGGCCGTCGGCTGGCCGGCCGTATTGGCCGACTCCGGGGGTCGACGCGTCGACCTGCCGACGTACGGCTTTGCCCGCCAACGGTTCTGGCTGGGTGGCACGCAGGATGTGCTCCGCCCCAACGCGGCCCGGTCCCCGAATCTGGCCGAGCAGCTACACCGCCTGGCGCCCGAGGAGCAACAGCGGCGGCTGGCCGAGCTGGTCTGCGAGCACGCGGCCGCCGTCGCGGGACATCCGGACGCGCGGGCCATCGGTCGCGACCGCGCCTTTGCCGACCTGGGCTTCGACTCGATGACCGGGGTCGAATTGCGCAACCGGCTCACGACGACGACCGGGTTGGCGTTGTCGCGAACCCTGATCTTCGACTATCCCACTCCCGCCGCGCTGGCCGACCATCTGCGCCAGCAGCTATTCCGCGGCGAGGACCGGGAATCGGACGAGGAAAAGGTGTGGTCCTCGCTGCGCAACATTCCGCTCGCCGAGCTGAGGAGGACCGGATTGCTCGACAAACTTCTCCTGCTCGCCGGCGGCCCGGAAAGCGTTGTGGCCCAACCGGTCACCGATCCCATCGACTCGCTGAGCCCCGACGCCCTCATCGCGATGGCACTGAAAAACCAGGACTCCGAATGAAAAAATGCGAAGCAATAAGACACATGTCGAATACTTCAAACTTTTGCCGAATTACCGCCGATTGCTTAAACTTCGGAAATCGGCGAATGTCCCATTCGAGCTGGGACGCGGGCAAAAGGGTTGGGCATGAGCGTCATCGCGGGTGTTTTCGGAGCGTTGCCCCCGCATCGTTACAGCCAGGCCGAAATCACGGACCAGCTCGTCGAATTGCCGGCTCTGGCCGAACACGAGGAGATCGTCCGGCGGTTGCACGCCGCCGCCAAGGTCAACGGCCGCCACCTGGTCCTGCCGCTGGAGCGCTACCCGTCGCTCACCGATTTCGGTGAGGCCAACGAGGTGTTCATCGAACACGCCGTCGAACTGGGCTGCGAAGCGTTGCTGGGGGCGCTCGAGGAGGCCGGCCTGCAGCCACGGGACATCGACATGATCGCCACCACCACGGTCACCGGGGTGGCGGTCCCGTCGCTCGACGCGCGGATCGCCGGACGGCTCGGCCTTCGCCCGGACGTGCGCCGGGTGCCGCTGTTCGGGCTCGGTTGCGCGGCCGGCGCGGCGGGGGTGGGCCGCCTGCACGACTACCTGCGCGGCGCCCCGGACGGCGTCGCGGTCCTGGTGTCGGTCGAGCTGTGCTCGCTCACCTTCCCGGCGGTCAAGCCGACCGTGTCCGGCCTGGTGGGCACCGCGATGTTCGGGGATGGGGCGGCCGCCGTGGTCGCGGTCGGTGACCGTCGCGCCGAACGGCTGAGCCCCAGCGGGCCCGACATCGTCGATTCCCGCAGCCGGCTGTATCCCGAATCGCTGCACGTCATGGCCTGGAACGTCAGCTCGGCCGGGCTGCACTTGGTGATGTCGCCGGAGCTCACCAACTTCATCGACCGTTACCTGGCCGACGACGTCGGCCGCTTCCTGAGTGCCCACGGGCTGACCAAGGACGACGTGGGCGCTTGGGTGGCGCACCCCGGCGGCCCCAAGGTCATCACCGCGATCGGCAACGCCCTCGAGTTGCCCCCGGACGCCCTCGAGCTGACCTGGCGCTCGCTGGGCGAGGTCGCGAACCTGTCGTCGGCGTCGGTGCTGCACATCCTGCGCGACACCATCGCCAAGCCGCCGCCCGGCGGGGGCCCCGGGCTGATGCTCGCGATGGGCCCGGGATTCAGCGCCGAGTTCGTGCTACTGAGCTGGCGCTAGGTAGGTGGTGGCGACGACGTCGACGGTCAACCCCGGCTTCGGGGACAACGCGGCAAGGTTGGCCGCGCGGATGCGCTGAGGCGGCATCCGCAGTGTGGTCCTGGCGAGCAGCCGGGCCAGCATCACGGTCATCTCGGTGGTGGCCATGGCCGCGCCGATGCAGCGGTGCAGGCCCCCGCTGAACGGAATGAACTCGTGTGGGGCGGGTTTGCGGTAGCCCGGGGCGTCGGGGTCCCACCGCTCCGGCCGGAATTGCGTTGGCCCGGGCCAGATTTCGGGGATGCGATGCGTGACGTATGGGCTGAAGATGAGCAGCCGGCCCGCCGGTATGCGGTGGCCGTCGAAGGAGATCTCGCGGATCACCTTGCGCGCCGAGATCACCCCGGGCGGGTAGAGCCGCAGGGTTTCCTGCACGACCCCGTTGAGGTAGGTCAACGCCGTCAGGTCGGCCGCGCCCGGCGGCCGTCCGCCGAGCACGCGTGCCACTTCGCGGGCCGCGGTGTCCCACGCGCCCGGCACGGAGAGCAGCGTGTAGATCGCCCATGCCAGCGCGCCGCTGGTGGTCTCGTAGCCGGCGGTGATCAGTGAGATGACGGCATCGCGAATCTCGTTGTCGCCCAGCGCATAACCCTCGTCTCCGCGACCGTTTATCAGCATCGTCAGCATGTGGTCGTCGGGCCGGGGCTCGGCCCGCGCGGCGGCGACCTGCTCGTCGACCAGGGCGTCGATGCGTTTCCGGGCGGCCACCGCCCGTCGCCACCCCGGTGCGTTGAGCCGCCGTTGCAGCGCAACCGACTGCGGCAGTTGGTGAGTCAGGTTCAGCAGCGGCTGCAGCTGTTCGCCCAGAAAGTCCGAATGGGTGGCCAGGCGCGGGCCGAACAGGCTCTCGGCGGTGCTGCGCCGCACCGCCGAACGGCACGCGGAGTAGATGTCCAGCCGCTGCCCGCGCCGCCAGCCGTCGATCACGGCGTCGATGGTGGACACCATGGTGGCGACGTAGTCCTGGATCTGGCGGTGCCGCAGCCCGGGCGCGACGACGCTGCGCCGGCGCCGGTGATCGTCGCCGTCGCTGACGATCAACGCGGTGGGTCCGTCGACGATGGCGAGGTTCTGAAACGTCAACCGCCAGCTGAACGCGTCGGCGTTGGCGAACACGAACTTGTTCGCCTCGGCGCCCAGCAGGTAGGTGTAACCGTGCCGACCGACGCCGGAGTTGATGACCGGGCCGCGCCGCCGGTACAGCGCCAGCAAGGCCTCGCCGGGCCGGTACCGCACGGGCGTCATTCCAGCGCCTCCGACAGCTCCAGCCAGCGGCCCTCCGTCTCGGCGACCTCGTCCTCGAGCGCCCGCAATTCCCGGGTGAGCCGCGTGATGCCGACATGGTCCGACTGGTCGTGGCGGGCGAGTTCGTGGTGTTTGTCCGCGATCCGGTCGGCCAGCCGGGCGAGCTGGCGGTCGACGCCGGCCAGCTCCTTCTCGGTGGCCCGGCGCCGCGCCCCGGACATGCCTTGCGGCTCCGCGGGCGCCGGGCCGCCGTCCGCCGCGGCGCCGGCCTCGCGCGCCGCCAGCCGCAGGTACTCGTCGATGCCACCGGGCAGGTGCCGCAACCGGCCGTCGAGAACGGCGTACTGCTGATCGGTGATCCGCTCGAGCAGGTAGCGGTCGTGCGAGACGACGATCAAGGTTCCGGCCCACGAGTCGAGCAGGTCTTCCATCGCGGCGAGCATGTCGGTGTCGACGTCGTTGGTCGGCTCGTCGAGCAGCAACACGTTCGGCTCGGAGAGCAGCGTGAGCATCAGCTGCAACCGCCGCCGCTGCCCGCCGGAGAGCTCGCCGATGCGCGCGGACAACTGGCCGCGCCCGAACCCCAGCCGTTCCAGCAGCTGGGCCGGCGTCACCTCGCGGCCCTCGACCTCGTAGCCGCCGCGCAACCGGGCCAGGACGTCGGCGATGCGGTCGTCGGTGAGGCCGGCCAGGGCGTCGCCCTGCTGGTCGAGCACGGCCAGCTGAACGGTCTTGCCGCGCTTGACCCGTCCGGCGTCCGGCGCGATGGTCCCGGCGATCAGCCCGAGCAGCGTCGACTTCCCGGCGCCGTTGGCGCCGACGATGCCGGTGCGTTCGCCCGGGGCGATCCGCCATTCGACGTCGCGCAGCACCGGACGGCCGTCAAACGAGACCGACACGTCGAGCAGATCGATGACGTCCTTCCCGAGCCGGGCGGTGGCCAGCTTGGCCAGCTCGACGGAGTTGCGCAGCGGCGGCACGTCGGCGATCAGCTGGTTGGCCGCCTCGATGCGGAACTTGGGCTTCGAGGTCCGCGCCGGCGCGCCGCGACGCAGCCACGCCAGCTCCTTGCGCATCAGGTTCTGCCGCTTGGCTTCCGCGGTGGCGGCCAGCCGGTCCCGTTCGACGCGCTGCAGCACGTACGCCGCGTAGCCGCCCTCGAACGGCTCCACAATCCCGTCGTGCACCTCCCACGTCGTGGTGGCGACCTCGTCGAGAAACCAGCGGTCGTGCGTCACCAGCAGCAGCCCGCCGGTGTTGCGCGCCCAGCGCTGTTTGAGATGGTCGGCCAGCCAGGTGATGCCCTCGATGTCGAGATGGTTGGTGGGCTCGTCGAGGGCGATGACGTCCCACTCGCCGACCAGCAGCCGGGCCAGCTGCACCCGCCGGCGCTGACCTCCGCTGAGCGTGGATATCGCTGCGTCCCAATCGATGTCGGAGACCAAGCCGGCGACCACGTCGCGGACCCGGGGGTCGCCGGCCCACTGGTGTTCGGCCGCCTCGCCGACCAGCGTCCAGCCCACCGTGTGGGCCGGGTCCAGGGTGTCGGCCTGGCTGAGCGCGCCGACGCGCAAGCCGCTGCGGCGGGTCACGCGGCCCGAGTCGGGCCGCAGCTGGCCGGTGAGCAGCCGCAACAGGCTGGACTTCCCGTCCCCGTTGCGGCCGACGATGCCGATGCGCGCGCCGTCGTTCACGCCCAGCGTGACCGAATCGAATACCAGCTGGGTCGGATATTCGAGGCGGATGGCCTCGGCTCCCAATAGGTGCGCCACTGGCCCGACCCTACTGCGGCTACTCCAGGGTCAGCAGCGCCCGGTCGACTTCGCTCTGGGTCTCCGCCGACGCCTTGCTGGCCACCGCGTCCAGGAAGCGGCTGGCGAGGTCGCGCAGCTTCAGGTTGGTCTCCTGGGAGCGCCACACCAGGATGTCGAACGCCCGCTCGGCGGAGATGTCGTAGGCGGCCATCAGCACGCCCTTGGCCTGCTCGATTCGGGCGCGGGCGTCGGCCACCGCCGACAGGACCTTGTTGATGTCGGTCTGCAGCGAGTCGGTGACGTCGACGTAGAACCCGGACGTCCCGATCACGGTGCCGTGGTCGTCGAGCATCCGGTCGCCCGCGACGACGACGCACAGGGTGCGGCCCCCGGTGTCGACGATGCGGTGCCGACTGCTGAACGGCTTGCCCCGCATCACGCGGTCCAGGACGGCCGAGGCGCGTTCGCGGTCCTCGGGATGCTTGTGCTTGAGCAGCAGGTCCGTGGTGGGCTCGACCTGCCCGGGCCGGTACCCGTGCATCCGCGCGACCGCGTCCGACCACTCCCAGCGCTGGCCGTCCAGGAAGAACCGGAAGCGACCGACGCGCTGCGGTTCGCCCAGCCCCAGCACCAAGTCGACCGCGCTCAGGTCGTCCTCTGCCACCACGCCGGACATCAGCGCCTCCGACGCGGCCGCCTCCCGGGTGGGCTCCCCGTCGCGCCGGTGAACGGCCTCGTCCTCGAAGTTCACGGTCATCGCGCGTTGCCCTTCAGATCCGTAACTATGTCCCTGGCATATCAATGCCCACTTTTGCGCGGGTCCATGCACGGATCAGGCTTTTCGGTACGGCTCGGCGTCGGCGTGCTTGAAGTCCAGCCCCAGCCCGGGCCGGTGTTGGTCCGGCCGCAGGGCGCCGCCGTCGGGGGGCAGGGCGCCGTCGAAGAACATGTGCTCGATGCGGTGGTGATCGTGGAAGTACTCCAGGTGCCGCAGGTTCGGTACGGCGGCCGCCACGTGGGCGTGCAGGTTGGGGGCGCAGTGCCCGGACACGTCGACGTTGTGGGCGGCGGCGACGGCCGCGGCCCGCAGCCAGTCGGTGATGCCGCCGCAGCGGGTGACGTCGATCTGCAGGCAGTCGACCGCCCCGGCGGCCAGCATGCGGTGGAAGTAGACCAGGTCGTAGCCGTACTCGCCGGCGGTGACGTCCGGGGTCACCTGGTCGCGCACCTCGTGCAGCCCGGCGAGGTCGTCGGAGGAGACGGGTTCTTCGAACCAGGTGACGTCCTGGTCGGCCATCGCGTGGGCGACCCGGATCGCCTGCTTGCGGCGGTAGGCGCCGTTGGCGTCGACATAGAGTTCCACCTCGGGCCCGATCACGCTGCGCGACAGGGCGATCCGATCGAGGTCGCGGCGCTCGTCGGAGCCCCAGGACTCGCCGATCTTGATCTTGACCCGCGGAATCTTCCACTCGTCCACCCAGCGTTCCAGCTGGGCGCGGGTCTGCCGCTCGTCGTAGGTGGTGAAGCCGCCGCTGCCGTAGATCGGCACCGCGTCGTGCGCCATGCCGAGCAGCCGGCAGACCGGTAGCTCGAGCAGCTTGCCCTTGAGGTCCCACAGGGCGGTGTCGATCGCCGAGATGGCGCACGACACCAACCCGGGCCGTCCGTTGTTGCGCATCGCCCTGACCATCGCCTGCCAGCCGCCGGTGATGTCCAGCGCGCTGTGTCCGGTGAGCGTGCCCGCGAGCGCCCCGGTGATCAACGCCGCGCAGGCGCCGTCGGCGTACGTGTAGCCGATCCCGCGCCGCCCGCCGGCCGTGACCGCGGCCAGCACCAGCGTGGTCGACGACCAGGGCAGGGTACCGTCGGCTTCCGGTGCGTCGGTGGGGATTTCGTAGACCTGCGCGGTGACGTCGTCGACGGGCGCGTCGAGCGTCATCGGGTCCACCGGCGGGCCGCGAGCCACGCGCCGAGCCCCGCCGCCCCAAGCGCGCCGGTGCCGCTGGCGACGGGATGCTGCGACGCCCACAGTTGCGGGCTCAACGTGTGGGACTTGTCGTCGAACCCGCCGTGGGCGCCGTGGTCGCTGCCCGGCTCCTGGTCGAGCGGGTGCCACAGGTTGTGCGGCCGCCCCGCGCCGACGCGCTCGTCGGTCTGCTGCGAGTCGTACCCGGTGCGGCCCAGGTAGCGGTCCAGCAGCGGTGCGACGAATTTCTGCGCGAGCAGTGTCACCATCGTGGAATCCCCGACCCAATATTGTTTGCGCCCAGGGTGATCCGTGGCGTAGAGGACACCGCGGGCGGCGACCTCGGGCTGATAGATCGGGGGCACCGGCTGGGGATGGCGCGGCAGCCGGGACAGCACCCAGGAGAACTGGGGGGTGTTGACCGCGGGCATCTGCACGACGGTCACCCGCACCTTCGAGTGCTCGTGCAGCAGCTCGCAGCGCACCGATTCGGTGAACCCGTTGATGGCATGCTTGGCGCCGCAATAGGCGGACTGCAGCGGGATGGACCGTTGGCTGAGCGCGGAGCCGACCTGGACGATGGTGCCGCGGTCCCGCGGCCGCATCTTGTTCAGCGCCGCCATGGTGCCGTGCACGTAGCCGAGGTACGACACCTCGGTCACGCGTCTGAACTCCTCCGCGGTGATCTCGCTGAACGGCGCGAACACGGAGGTGAAGGCGACATTGACCCAGACGTCGATGGGCCCGAATGCGGCCTCGGTCTCGTCGGCGGCGGCGACGACCGCGTCGTGGTCGGCGACGTCGGTCGGGATGGCCAGCGCCTTGCCGCCACCGGCTTCGACGTCGCGCGCGGCGCCGTCCAGCCCGGCGGTGCCGCGGGCGAGCAGGGCCACGTTCGCCCCGCGCCGCCCGAACAATTGGGCGGCGGCCCGCCCGATGCCGGCGCTGGCTCCGGTGATCACGATTGTCTTCGGGGTCGGTGTCATCGCCGAAATCTCCTTTCAGCCGTGATGGACGGCGTCGTCGGCCAGGGTGGACGTGCACTCCAGCAGCAGCGCGTGCGCGAAGGCCTGGGGAAGGTTGCCGCGCAGCTGGCGCTGCCGGACGTCGTATTCCTCGCAGAACAATCCCGGGGGTCCGCAGGCGGCGCGGTTGCGCTCGAACCAGCGCATCGCGCAATGGTCATGTCCCAGTTGGTGTTCGGCGAGCGCCATCATGAACCCGCAGAGCAGGAACGCGCCCTCGGCGTCGCCGAGGTCCCGCTCGTCGTGCCGGAAGCGGTAGACGAACCCGTCGTCGCTGAGCTGCTCGCGGACGGCGTCCAGCGTGGCCCTGGTGCGCGGGTCGTCGGCGGGCACGGCCCCGCGCACGGGCGCCAACAGCAGCGACGCGTCGGTGCCGCGCAATCGCGGACTGCGCTGCCAGTAGCCGCCCTGCGGGTGCAGGCTGCCGGCGGCGGTGTCGGCCAGGATCGCGTCGGCCAGCGACGTGCAGGCGGCCACCTCGGGGCCGCCGCCGGCCACCTTGGCGATGGCGCGCAGCCCGGCCACGCATGCCAGGCGGGACTGCGTCCAGTGCTCGTCGTCGATCTCCCAAATGCCCGCATCCGGTTCGCGCCAGCGCTTTTCGATCGCCCCGATGGCGGTCTGCGCGGCGCGCCACCCCTCGGCGTCGAGCCGGCCGGCATTGCCCGCCCGGGCCAGCAGCTGCAGCGCCTCCCCGAAAACGTCGAGCTGGAATTGCTGGTTGACCCAATTGCCCACCTTGTCGGTGCCCCCGGGATAGCCGGGCAGGTCGAGGTCTTCCTCGCCGGGGACGCTGTCGCCGGTCACGGTGTAGGCCGGCCTGAGGTCAGGCCCGTGTTCGAGTAGGCGGGCGCCGACGAATTCGACCGCGCGGTCCAGCAATTCGTTCGCGCCGACCGTCGCCGCGGCGATACCGGCGTAGACCTGGTCGCGGATCCACGCGTAGCGGTAGTCGTAGTTGCGGTTGGTGTGCGCGCGTTCGGGCAGGCTCATCGTCGCGGCGGCGACCATCCCACCGCCGCTGCTGGTCAACCCCCGCAGCACGGCGTAGGAGTGCCGCCCATCGCGCGGGGCGATGGTGCAGTTCAGCTCGGGCATGCTGCGGTGCCACGCGGCTTCGGTTGCGTCCCAGGTGATGTCGGGGTCGGGCGGCCGGTCGGGGAGCGCGCGTTCGGAGAGCTCCAGCACGAAGTCGTGCCGACCGCCCTCGTCGACGGTGATCTCGCAGGTGAGGAGCTCCCCGCGGCCGCGCGTCCCCCGCACGGAGCGGACGTCGCAGCCGCCGGCCCAGCGCCATCGCAGCGGTCCCGACTTTCCGCTCCAGATCCCGTCGTCGACGCTCGCCTCGCCGCGGCCGTGGCGGCCGAACGCGGCGCTCGGCTGCAGCACCACCCGCACGCACGCGGTGCCGCGGCAGCCGATCAGGCGGCGCAGCAGCACCACCCGCTCGGGGTCGCCCGGAAAGGCAAGGGCCTCGCGGCATTCCACGATGCCATCGCGGGTGATCCAGCGGTTGCGCCAGATCAGGCTGCCCGGCTCGTAATAGCCGCCCCACACGTGCCGCACGTCGGTCGGGGTGATCGCGTACATCCCGCCGCCCCCGATGAGGTTGGAGAACACCGCGTCCGAGTGCCATCGCGGCGCGCACATCCACGCCACGTCGCCCTGCGGCCCGATCAGGGCGCCCCGCTCGCCGTCGGCCAGCAGCGCGTATTCGCGCAACACCCGGGGGGAGTAGGTCGCCTCGACGTCGATCGTGTGGTCAGCCACGGATCCCCGCCTCCGCCGGTCGCCTCGCCACGACGTCGGTGCCGATCTTCCGGGTCGCCATCCGTTCGGCGAGCCGTGAGGCCAGCGCCATGATCGTCAGCGCCGGGTTCGCCGAGCCCTGCGTCGGACACACCGAGCCGTCCGCCAGGAACAGGTTCGGCACGCCCCACACCCGGTGATCGGAGTCCACCACCGAGTTGTCCGGGCGGGTGCCCATCCGGGCGCCGCCGATCAGGTGGGCGAAGCGCTGGATGGTGAGCACGTCCTGGGCGCCTGCGGCCTGCAGGATGTCGCCGATCACCTCGGTGGAGTAGGCCATATTGGCCTTGTCGTTGTCGCACAACGTGTAATCGAACCGTGCCACCGGGAGGCCGTAGCGGTCCGTCTCTTCGGCGAGGGTGACCCGGTTTTCCGGCAACGGCAACAACTCGTTGAGCACGCCGATGGTCGCCCAGTGGTTGTAGTCGCGCATGTACTCCCGCAACGCGCGGCCCCAATGCCCGTCGGCCAGCACGTGTTCGGCCCATCCGATGGGCAGCGGCGAGACGGTCTGGATGGAGAAGCCGCGGGCGAACCCGCGCGACGCGTCGGTCTCGTAGAACTGCTCCGAGGACACCTCGGGGGGCGGGGCCTTGTACATCCGGATTTCTTCGGGCCACCGGCCCGCCGACTGCGTGGCGCCCTGCACCATCACATAGCGGCCGACCTGGTCGTCGTTGTTGCCCAATCCATTCGGGAAGCGTTCGCTCGCCGAGTTCAGCAGCAGGCGTGGCGTTTCAATGGAATACCCGGCGATCGCGACGGCCTTGGCCCGCTGCAGCCGTTCGGTGCCGCCGGCCTCGTCGTAGTAGACGACCCCGCGGGCGGCGCCGGTCTCGTCGAGCTCGACGCGCGCGGCCATGCAGTTGGCGCGGATCTCCACCGCGTGGGCCAGCGCGTCGGGCAGGTGCGTGACGTACGGGCTGGCCTTGGCGTTGACCTTGCAGCCCTGCAGGCAGTAGCCGCGGTAGATGCAGTGGGGGCGGTTGCCGAAGGTGCCGTTGACGATGCCGACGGGCCCGACCCGCATCTCGATGCCCAGCTGCATCGCGCCCCGCCACAGCTTGGCGGCGGCACCCGAAATGGGGTGTGGCGAGAAGGAGTAACGGTGCGGGTAACCCCACGGCCAGTTCTGTCCGGCCACCGGCAACTCGAGTTCGATGCGCTCGTAGTGGCGGCGGATGTCCTCGTAGCCGATCGGCCAGTCCGCCCCGACCCCGTCGAGGGTGTGGGTGTGAAAGTCGCTGGGATGGAACCGCGGGGTGTAGCCGGCGTAGTGGACCATCGAGCCCCCCACCCCGCGCCCGGAGTTGTTCTTGCCCAACTCGATCGGGTCGTCGCCGCCGATGATGCGCTTCTGCGTCCAGTACAGGGAATGGGAGCCCGCCTCGTCGGACACCCAGTCCTCGTCCGGGTGCCAGAATGGGCCCGCCTCGATGATCACCACCCGCCAGCCGGCGCGCGCCAGCCGTTGCGCCAGCACCGATCCGCCGGCGCCCGCCCCTACGACCACCAGGTCGACCTCGTCGTCGTCGCGGTAGCACCGCATCGTCTTTTCGCCGGGCAGGTCGCGCGCGTGCACGTCGAGTAGGAACCGTGATTCGTTGTCCTTCGGCCCGATCGCCCCCCTCAGCAGCCCACGGAGCCGGTCGCCCATCACAGCTCACCCCGCTGAACCACGCGGACCGGGTCCTCGTCGGTGGCGCCCGGGGTCTCGAAGGGCTCGCGGGCGGCGGCCGGGCCGGTGGCGCCGCCGAGGCGCATGAACCCTCGCGGGTAGGCCGGTCCGCCGAACCCGATCTCGTTCCACGCCCACGGATGGGAGTAGAAGCTGGACAACACCATTCGCATGCACACCGACCAGGCGCGTTTGACGTTCATGCGCTCCCAGACCCCGCCGTCCAGGGCGCCCTGGGAGAATTGGTCGACGATCTCTTCGCGGGTGTCGGGCTCGGCTTCGGCGAACGACGCCTTGCCGTAGCGGCTGGACGCGGTCTCGTCGAGCCCCCGCAGCACCAGTCGCCAGGCGTCGCGGTCGTCGGGCATGTCGGCGTACTGGTAGCCGTCGAGGCGCCCGTCGGCGAGCTTGGAGTCGACGGATTCGGCCACCGGCACGCGCGGCTCGCGGTCCTGCGCCAGCACCGTGTTGCAGAACGCGCGCAAGCACGGCTCCTCCTCGGCGGTGAAAAACCGCAGCGGCCCGGGCGGCTCCAGCCGCGCCAGCACCACCTTCTTGGTGGCCTCGTCCCAGGTGTCGGTCGTTTCCAGCACGTCGAAATCCGGGTAGCGGCCGATCATTTGGGGTGTGACACCCCGGCGCTGCTTGGGTAGCCACGACGGGTGCGGGGGCTTGCGGTCCGCACGCAGGTTGGGCAGGTGATCCGGGCGTGAGGTGTCGGCCATCGCGCTCAGCCCCGGAACCGCTCGCGCCGCAGGATCGAGGCCAGCAGCCCCATCGCCCCGACCATGCACATCAGTCCGGGGGCCGCGATCGGCGGGCCCATGGGCACGTTGTACGACGCGTTCTTCCACCCGCCCGGCTTGCGGGCGACCCCCCGCGCGTGCAGATATTCGCCCATCAGGCCGTTGGCGGTGTAGACGCCCGCGGTGATCGGCAGCCAGAGTTTGGCCCAGCGCCGCGAGAACACCCCGCCGATTCCGGCGACGACCACGGGCGGTGTCACCACGATCGGGCTCCACATCCACTTGTTGCCGAAGCTGGCCTTGTAGTGCTCGAAATAGATTTCCGCCGTCGTGACGACGGCCGCGATCGCCGTCAACCCGGACAGCGAGCGTTCGAAGCGACCGTGCGCGACGTTGTACAACGCCCGCTCGGCGAGGTGTTCGGCCTCGCCTGTGCGTCGACCGCCGTTGCCTGACAACAACATTGGGTTCCCTTCCTCGCTCGTTGGTTCATGAATTAGCCGACTGGCTGCGCGCGCGGATCCACGCGGGTATCCGGGACATATTGCGCGGCAAGCTGATCGGGTAGCCGCGCGCGGAGAAAGCATGCCGCCGTTTTGCTCATGCGTCACCTCACTCCTGAAACGAAACACGCTCAGGCGGCCACCGCGAAGAAGGCTCGCGATGACTGCCCAGATCTGGCATGCGCCCAGCTGCGTGTTTCAACCGAGGTGGTCCCGACGGCGCGTCGTGACCGAAGCGCATCCGCTGCGTACCCGATTCCCGTCGGCGTAAACAGTTCGATCGGTGTCGGGTTGACGGCCCATCGCGCCGCCCATCTAGTTGTCGGAGGGCTGTCCTATGATCGAACACATGTTCGAGTACGTGCTGGCATCCCGTTCGACGCCGGAATCGGCGGCGTTGCTGGATCGGATGCGTGAGGCGGGGCGTGCGGAGGCACGGGCCGCCGCCGAACGTTTGGTAGCGGTGGGGGACCTGCTGGTGCTGCGCTGCCGCGATTCGGGGGAGCAGGCGGACTGGGCGGCCGACGCGTGGGAGGCGGTCGCCGCGCAGGTCGGTGCGGCGCTGGGGTGCAGTGTGGCGATGGCGCACAGCTATCTGCGGTACGCGATGGCGATGCGCGAGCGGCTGCCGCAGGTCGGCAAGGCGTTCCAGGCCGGTGATATCGACTATCGCGCGTTCCAGACGATCGTGTTTCGCACCGATCTGATCACCGATGCCGACGTGTTGGCGCGGGTGGATGCCCGACTTGCGGCGTTGCTGTCACGGCGCCCCTCGCTGACCCGGGGCGGGTTGAGCGCGGCGGTGGATCGGGTGGTGGCGCTGGTGGATGCCGATGCGGTGCGCCGGGCCAGGGAGGCGATCAACGATCGGTTCGTGGACGTGCAAGCCAACGAGTCGGGCATGGGCTGGCTGACCGGCAGCGTCTTAGGCGCCGACGGACATGCGCTGGACCGGCGGCTCGATGAGCTGGCCCGCAGCGTGTGTGGCGCCGATCCGCGTACCCACCGACAGCGGCGCGCCGACGCGCTGGGGGCGCTCGCCGCCGGGGCGGAGCGGTTGCGGTGCCAATGCGGAACGCCCGAGTGTGCAGCCACCGAGCGCACCCCGAGCGCTGTGGTGATTCACGTCCTAGCCGAGCAGGCCACCGTCGCCGGCCACGGAGCCGCCCCGGGTGTCCTGCCCGGGTTTGAGGGACTCCTGCCCGCCGAGGTGATCGCCGAGCTGGCCGGCTCGGCCAAGCTCGTGCCCCTGGGCGCCCCGGCCGAGGCGGAGCCGCGCTACACCCCGTCGAGGGGACTGGCCGATTTCGTGCGGTGCCGGGACCTGACGTGTCGGGCGCCGGGGTGTGACCGCCCGGCCGTCGACTGCGACATCGACCACACGATTCCCTACTCCGAGGGCGGTGCGACGCACCCATCGAACCTCAAATGCCTTTGCCGCCAACATCATTTGCTGAAAACTTTTTGGGGCTGGCGCGACGAGCAATTGGAGGACGGCACCCTGATCTGGCGGCTGCCCGACGGACACACCTATGTCACCACCCCGGGCAGCGCGCTGCTGTTCCCCGGCCTGTGCGCCCCCACCGGCGACGCCCCGGTCCTCCCGGCACCCGAGTGCTGCGGCGAACGCACCGCAATGATGCCGCGTCGCAAGAGAACCCGCGCCCAGAACCGGGCCCACCGCGTCTCCAGCGAGCGCCGGCACAACCGCCAAGCGCGGTTGGCCACCCAATCGACGTCCGCGGGTCCCGCACCCCCCGACGACGAACCCCCGCCGTTTTGATCCGGAGAGCTCAGACGGATTTGGTGACGCCGACGTAGGACAGCACGACGTCGGATTCGTCGGTCACCTGGGTCAGGGTCGCGTAGGACCGGATGAACGACTGCCCGACGCAGCCGTCGATCTTGACGTGGAACCCGGTAACGATGACCCGGGGATTGGCGCCCTTGAAGTCTTTCTTGGCCACCGGTACGACGATGACGACGCCGGGCTTGAGCCCCACGGTGACCACGCCGTTCAGCGGTGTGGTGATCAGCGGGACGGCCACTGGCGTGCCGGCTCCCAGGCCCGCGATGCCGAGGCCCGGGCTGACGCCGGCGCTGCCCGCGATGGTGACACCGTTGGAGGTGCTCATATCGATCCCGCAGCCGATCTCGTAACCCACCTCGAGCACCCCGCGAGGCTGTTCGAGCCCGTCCAACGAACCGAAAAACGTTCCGCGGGCGAGGTATTCGCGGGACGAGACCGCGGTGGTCAACGGCGCGATGGGGGTTTGTGACTCGTCCCTGGCTGCAAGGGTCAGGGTCCAGCCTTCGGGCGTCGTGTAGGTAACCGGATCGGACGACGGCACCCGCCCTTCGTCCGGTGCGCCCGCGGTGGCCGCGGCGTTTTCGGCGTCGGGATCGGCGGCCGCCGGTGGCGCCGAGTTCACCGACATGACGACGCACAGCGCGAGAATCGCAGCGCGACGGACGTTGACGGCTACCGGCCACACGACCGATACCGTATGCGCGGCCGGAACCCGGGCCCGAAATTTGCCGGCCGACCGGCCGAAGTCGTTTCGCGTTCGTGACCGTTATGGAACATCGGTGCGCAACTCTTACGGTAACCAGTGTTCCGGCGACCACGGAAAGGGTGGCGATGAATTCTCACCCGCGCGCTCTCGGACTGCTGGCGGGGGCGGTGATCCTCCTGGCTCTGACCGGCGGCACCGGCGTGGCGCATGCGGATTCGTCAGACCCGTCGGGGCCGGGCGTGCTCAATCAACTCATCACGTCGACCCCGGCGCTGTCTCCGGATCCCGCCGACGAAGGCGGTCCCACGGCGGGCTCGAACGCCGTCGGAATGTATTGCGAGAACCGATTCGCGCGGTGCCACTAGGCGGATCGCGATCAGCGGGCCCGCCGATCCGTACTCCGAGGGCGGTCCGACGCATCCGTCGAATCCGAAATGCCCATGCCGTCAACCCTGTCGGACCATCACGTGCTGGAGCCGTGTCGGCCCGCCCCGTCCACGAACCGCATTGCACCTGACTGCAATTCGGATGCCGAACGCGCCAAACTGTCGAACTCGAAGTCCATGGCCTCGGCCTCGCTTCGTCCCCATTGGTAGAGCGTCGACAGGCGGTCCGAGCGCAGGCATGTTTGCGGCAGCGCCGAGAGTTCGGCTGCCAGCTCCTCTGCTGCCTCACGGGCTGTGCCAGTGGGTACGACACGATTCGCCAACCCGATAGCCAGCGCCTCGGTCGCGTCGACCGAACGTCCGGTGAGGATCAGATCCATTGCCCGACCGTGTCCGATCAGTCGGGGCAGTCGGACGGTGCCGCCGTCGATGAGAGGCAATCCCCAGCGTCGGCAGAACACTCCGAAGACGGCATCCGCCTCGACTACTCGCAAATCGCACCACACCGCCAGCTCGAGGCCGCCAGCAACGGCATAGCCACTGACAGCGGCAATCACCGGTTTGGACAGGGTCATCCGGCTAGGACCCATCGGACCTGGACCGGTTGGACTCACCGGGTTGAAGTCACCCGTCTCGGCTCCCTTCAAATCCGCGCCAGAGCAGAAATTCCCCTGATCTCCCCACAGCACGGCCACCGACGCGGACTCGTCATTGTCGAACTCTTCGAACGCGGCAAGGAGCGCGGCGGCAGCAGATCCGTTGACCGCGTTGCGGGCCTCCGGACGATTCATGATCACGGTGGTGACGGGTCCGTTCTTCTCGACCCGAACACCGCCCTTGCCCTTGGGTTCAGTCGTCGCGCCCACGGCCTCGACGTTATCCGCACCAACCGCTGCGCCGATCGCGATCTGAACCCCCATTTCTAAAGGGCCTCATGGCCGGTTCTCACCTCGCTGAAAGCAAGGGCCGCGACGCTGAGTTATGCCAAGCAGGACGGCCGGGCCGGCGGCGGTGGTGAGTGCTCTCGTCGTCGCCGGATGGCAAATGGCGACCCCGGTGGCCCGGGCCGACGTCGACTTCTACTGCAGGCCGGGCTGCTGGGGTGCGATCGCGGCGTCGCCGTCGACCGGAGAAGAGTCCATCCGCCTCAACTACCGCACCCGGCAGCAGGCCGAGGACGCCGCCGTGTTGTGGTGCGACGTCATGGGCAAGACCAACGACTGCCAGGCCCTCACGTCGGGGCTGGGGTGTCTGTCGATCGCCGAAGCCGGGGACGGGAACGCGTTGGCGGCGCGGGTCGCGCCGACCCTCGACGCGGCCGACGCGGCGGCGCTGGAGGGTGCGGGCCCCGGGGCCAAGATCGACCTGCACGACTGCAACGGTTGACCGCCCGGAGCAAATTACCTGGCCAGGACCGCCGAGCCCGCCGATGTGCCATGATGTCGGAGCTGTCAAGACACAAGGGAGCGGCCGTGGATCTCAACTTGTCGATTGTCACGCGACCGGTCGAGCGCCTGATTGCGACGGCGCAGAACGGGCTGGAGGTTGTCCGGCTGGGGGGCTTGGAAACAGGTAGCGTCCCATCGCCGTCGCAAATCGTCGAGAGCGTACCGATGTACAAGCTCCGGCGTTACTTCCCGCCCGACAGCCGGCGCGAGAAGCGGGTGGGTCCGCCGGTGCTGATGGTGCACCCGATGATGATGTCGGCGAACATGTGGGACGTCACGCGCGAGGAGGGCGCGGTGGGCATCCTGCACGCCAACGGCCTGGATCCCTGGGTGATCGACTTCGGGGAGCCCGACAAGGTGGAAGGCGGCATGCGCCGCACCCTCGCCGACCACATCGTCGCGCTGAGTCAGGCCATCGACACCGTCAAGGACGTCACCGGCAGCGACATCCACCTGGTCGGCTATTCGCAGGGCGGCATGTGGTGTTACCAGGTCGCCGCCTACCGGCGGTCGAAGAGCCTGGCCAGCATCGTCACCTTCGGTTCTCCGGTGGACACCCTGGCCGCGCTGCCGATGGGCATCCCGGCAAACTTCGCCGCGCCCGCCGCCAACTTCATGGCGGACCACGTCTTCAGCCGGCTGGCCATCCCCAGCTGGATGGCGCGCACGGGCTTCCAGATGCTCGATCCGCTCAAGACCGCCAAGGCGCGCGTCGACTTCGTGCGCCAGCTGCACGACCGCGAGGCGCTACTCCCGCGCGAGCAGCAGCGCCGCTTCCTCGAACGCGAAGGCTGGATCGCCTGGTCGGGCCCGGCGATCTCCGAACTGCTCAAGCAGTTCATCGCCCACAACCGGATGATGACCGGCGGCTTCGCCGTCAACGGCCAGATGGTCACGCTCACCGACATCACCTGTCCGGTGCTGGCCTTCGTCGGCGAGGTGGACGACATCGGGCAGCCGGCCTCGGTGCGCGGCATCCGGCGCGCCGCACCCGACGCCGAAGTCTACGAATCCACCATCCGCACAGGCCATTTCGGCTTGGTCGTGGGATCTAAAGCGGCGCAACAGAGTTGGCCGACCGTCGCCGCCTGGGTGAAGTGGCTGTCCACCGGCGGCGACAAGCCGGAGGGCATCGATCTGATGGCCGACCAGCCCGCGGAGCACACCGACAGCGGCGTCGCGCTGAGTTCCCGGATCACGCACGGCCTGGGCGAGGTCTCCGAGGCGGCGCTGGGCATGGTGCGCGGCGCGGCCAACACGGTGGTCGCGGCCAACAAGTCGATGCGCACCCTGGCCGTCGAGACGGCCCGCACCCTGCCGCGCCTGGTCCGCCTGGGGCAGATCAACGACCACACCCGCATCTCGCTGGGCCGCATCATCGAGGAACAGGCGCACGACGCCCCGCAGGGCGAATTCCTGCTCTTCGACGGGCGCGTGCACACCTACGAGGCCGTCAACCGGCGCATCAACAATGTCGTCCGCGGCCTGATCGAGGTCGGCGTGCGGCAGGGCGACCGGGTGGGCGTCCTGATGGAGACGCGACCCAGCGCGCTGGTCGCCATCGCCGCCCTGTCGCGCCTGGGCGCGATCGGGGTGGTGATGCGACCGGATGCCGACCTGGCCGCGTCGGTCCGGCTCGGCGGGGTGACAGAGCTGCTCACCGACCCCGCCAATCTGGAGGCGGTGCTGGCGTCGGACCGCCAGGGGCTGCGTCAGGTGCTGGTGCTCGGCGGCGGCGAGTCGCGCGATCTGCACCTGCCCGACGACAGCGACGTCATCGACATGGAGCAGATCGACCCGGACGCCGTCCAGCTGCCCGGGTGGTACCGCCCCAACCCGGGGCTGGCCCGCGACCTGGCGTTCATCGCGTTCAGCGCGGCCGGCGGCGAGCTGGTGGCCAAGCAGATCACCAACTACCGCTGGGCGGTGTCGGCCTTCGGGACCGCCTCGACGGCCGCCCTGGACCGCCGGGACACCGTCTACTGCCTGACCCCGCTGCACCACGAGTCGGCGCTGCTGGTGAGCCTCGGCGGCGCGGTGGTCGGCGGCACCCGCATCGCGCTGTCCCGCGGCCTGGACCGCGACCGGTTCGTCCAGGAGGTGCGGCAGTACGGCGTCACCGTGGTGTCCTACACCTGGGCCATGCTCCGCGAGATCGTCGACGATCCCGCGTTCGTGCTGCACGGCAACCACCCGGTGCGGCTGTTCATCGGTTCCGGCATGCCGACCGGCTTGTGGGGCCGGGTCGTCGACGCGTTCACGCCCGCGCACGTCGTCGAATTCTTCGCCACCACCGACGGACAAGCGGTGTTGGCCAACGTTTCCGGCGCGAAGACCGGCAGCAAGGGTCGTCCGCTGCCCGGCGCCGGACGCATCGAGCTGGCCGCCTACGACGCCGAGCACGACCTGATCCTGGAGAACGAGCGCGGCTTCGTCCAGGTCGCCGAGCCGAAACAGGTCGGGGTGCTGCTCGCCGCGTCCAACGGTCCGATCGATCCGACGGCGTCGGTCAAGCGGGGAGTGTTCGCCGCCGGCGACACCTGGATCTCCACCGAGTACCTGTTCTACCGCGACGACGACGGGGACTACTGGCTGGCGGGCCGGCGCGGCTCGGTGGTCCACACCGCGCGGGGCCTGGTGTTCGACGAGCCGGTCACCAACGTGCTGGGCTGCATCAACGGTGTCGACCTCGCGGTGACCTACAACGTGCCGCTGGGCGACCGGGAGGTCGCGGTGTCGGCGGTGACGCTGCTTCCCGGGGCCAGCATCACCGCGGCGGACCTGACGGACGCCGTCGCGAAGATTCCGATCGGGGTGGGGCCCGACATCGTCCAGGTCTGCCCGGAGATGACGCTGAGCGCGACCTACCGCCCGACCGTCAGCGCCCTGCGCGCGGCGGGAATTCCCAAGCCGGGCCGCCAGGTGTGGTACTTCGACGCCGACGGGCAGCACTTCCGAAAGCTGACCCCCGGCATCCGGTCCGAACTGAAGGGGCGCGCCGATGGTTGACGATTCGCTGCTGAGCATCCTGGTGTGCCCGGCCGACCGGGGTCCGTTGCTGCTCGTGGACGACGAATTGCTGTACAACCCGCGGCTGCGGCGCGCCTATCGCATCGAGGACGGCATTCCGGTGCTGCTCGTCGACGAGGCCCGAGATGTGGACGATGACGAGCACGCGCGCCTCATGGCACGAGGCTAGGCGGCAGATCCCCGGTGAGGTAGCGCTGCAGGTTCGGTGCGATGGTCGCCGCGACCTGCTCGGCCGGCAACGAAGCGAACGGCTCCAGCTTGAGGATGTAGCGCGCCATCACCACGCCGACCAGTTGCGACGCGACGAATTGGACGCGGATGTGTCCGCTTCCGGGTGGATTGTCAACGCGCGGGCCGACTTCCACGGCGATCACGTCCTGGATGAAGGTGCGGAACAGGCTGACTTCCGAGCCGGCGATGATGGAGCGCAGGGCGGCGACGAACGCGGTGCCGACCTCGGAATCCCACAGCGGCAACAACATCGACGGCAGGGTGTGGCCGAGCTCGTCGACGGGTACCTCGCGCAGTTGGCCGATCACCTCCATCGGGTCGATCGGGATGTGGACGGCGGCGGCGAAGAGCTTTTCCTTGGTGCCGAAGTAGTGGTGCACCAGGGCGGAATCCACCCCGGCCGCCGCGGCCACCGCGCGTATCGAGGTATTGCGAATGCCGTTCCGGGCGAACAGCTCTCGCGCGCTGGAGAGGATTCGCTCACGGGTGTCGGAGCCGCCGGCCGGCCGGCCGGGCCGCCTGCGCTGGCTGTTGGTGATCGCCACTAGGCCGTCCGCCGTCGCAGCGTGGCCGCGGCCAGGCACAGCGCCGCGAGGGCGAAGCCCAGGACGACGACGATGTCGCGCACCGCGATGTAGGTCAGCTCGGGGTGCGCGCCCACCTGTTGCAGCGCCTCCAGCGCGTAGCTCGCCGGCATCACGTTGCTGACCCACTGCAGCCAGTGCGGCATCAGCGCCCGCGGCACGATGATGCCGGCCAGCAACAGCTGCGGCACCATCACCAGCGGGATGAACTGCACCGCCTGAAACTCGGTGCGCGCGAACGCACTACACAACAGCCCCAGGCCCACGCCGAGGACGGCGTTGACGATCGCGATCACGAACACCCACGCCGGGCTGCCTGCGGTGTCGAAGCCGAGCAACCAGAACGACACGACGCACGCCAGCACCGCCTGCGCCGCGGCGGCCACCGAGAAGGCGCTGCCATAGGCGATCAGCAGGTCGAACCGGCGCAGGGGAGTGGTCAGGATCCGCTCCAGCGTCCCGGAGGCCCGTTCGCGCTGCATCGTGATGGCCGTGATGATGAACATGACGAACAGCGGGAACAGGCCCAGCAGGATCAGGCAGGCGTTGTTGAACGGCGCAGGCGTGCCGGGCCGATGCGGCGCGTTCTGAAACATGTAGTACATCAACGTGATCACCAAGACCGGCACGAACAGGATCATGGCGACGCTGCGGTGGTCGGCCGCCAGCTGGCGCAGGATTCGCGTCGTGGTGGCGGTGTAGCCCTTGAGCCCTAGCCGGCCTGGCGCATGGTGCTGCGCTTGATGATGGACAGAAACGCGTCCTCCAGTGACGTGCATCCGGTGTCCTCTCGTAGTTGGGCCGGGGTGGTGTGGGCAAGCAGGTGACCGTCGCGCATCAGCAGCAGGTCGCCGCAGTGGTCGGCTTCGTCCATGACGTGGCTGGAGACCAGCAGCGTGGTTCCGCCGCGGGCGAGCTCGGCGAACTGCTCCCAGAGATCCGCGCGCAGAACCGGGTCCAGGCCGACCGTGGGCTCGTCGAGCACGAGCAGGTCGGGCCGGCAGACCAGCGCGCAGGCCAGCGACACCCGGGTGCGCTGGCCGCCGGAAAGGTTGCCGCAGAACGCGGTTCGGTGGTCGGCCAGCCCGACCCGTTCGATCGCGTCGTCGGCGGCCTGGTGCTCGAAACCGTACAGCGCGGCGAAGTAACGGACGTT
>NZ_LZJN01000112.1 GCF_001667735.1 Mycobacterium sp. E183 | reverse complement strand
TAGGACGTGGTGTCCGGGCCGGCGATGTCGTACGCGCCCGCCGGCAACAGGCCGGGATCGGCCGCGGCGACCAGGTAATGCAGCACGTCGCGGATGGAAATCGGGTCTATCGGGTTGTCCATCCAGCTCGGGACGGGCAGCAGCGGGAATCGGTCCCCGACGTAGCGCATCATCTCGAACGAGGTCGAGCCCGCGCCGATGATCATCGCGGCGCCCAGCCAGACCAGCTCCGCGCCGCCCGGCACCGTCAGGGCCTCGGCCACCTCGGCCCGGCTGGTCAGGTGCTCGGACAGCACCTCGTCGGCGGGCACGAATCCGCCCAGGTAGACGATGCGACGCACACCGGCGTCCCTGGCCGCGGCGGCGAGGTTGGCCGCGGCGGCGTTGTCGGCATCGCGGAAGCCGGGCTGCCCGATGGCGTGCACCAGGTAATACACCACGTCAACGTGCCCGGCGTCGGCGAAGGCCGCCCGCGTGGACGCGGGATCGGCGGCGTCGAGGGTCACCGGGGTGACGTCGTCGAACCATCCGAACCGTCTGAGTCGCTCGGGCTTCCGGGTGGCGGCCACGACGTGGTGCCGGTCCGCCAGCAGCGCCGTGACCAGCCGCGATCCGACATATCCGGTGGCACCGGTGACGAGGACCCGCATACCTTTCAACCTAACCCGGCGACGGTCGACGCAAACCTGGCGGGCGCGGGCCGCCGATCGCGAACGTAACGCCACGGCGCTCTTCCGGCCTGATTTTCGCCATGCCGTTACGCTCGCGGCGGTGAACCCGCGCGGCGGCGGCATCGTGAGCCGGTAGAAGAAGTCCTCTTCGAAGAGATAGTGGAGACATGTATTACCTACTGGTTCTGGCGGTCGCCATCGAACGCGTCGTGGAGCTGGTGGTCTCCAACCGCAACGCGCGATGGTCTTTTGCCCAGGGCGCCAAGGAGTTTGGGCGGGCACACTATCCGGTGATGGTGGTGCTGCACACGGCGCTGCTGGTTGGCTGCATCCTCGAGCCGTGGGCACTGCACCGGCCGTTCATCGGATGGCTGGGCTGGCCGATGCTGGCGGTGGTGGCACTCAGCCAGGTGCTGCGCTGGTGGTGCATCGCCACGCTCGGCCCGCGGTGGAACACCCGGGTCATCGTGCTGCCGCAGGCCCCGCTGGTGCGCCAGGGTCCCTACCGGTGGCTGCACCATCCGAACTATGTTGCAGTGGTGGCTGAGGGGTTGGCGCTGCCGTTGGTGCACACGGCGTGGCTGACGGCCGCCATTTTCACGCTCGCCAACGCGGCGTTGCTCAAGGTGCGATTGCGGGTCGAGAACTCCGCTCTGGGATACACGTGAGCGACTACGACACCGACCTGTTGATCGTCGGCGGCGGGCCGGGCGGTTTGGCAACGGCGTTACACGCTCGGCGGCAGGGACTTTCGGTGATCGTCGCCGACCCGCGGGAGGGACCCATCGACAAGGCGTGCGGTGAAGGCCTGATGCCCGGCGGGCTGGCCGAGCTGACGTCCCTCGGCGTCGACCCGGTCGGCATGCCCTTTCACGGAATCGCCTACGTGAGCGAACACCGCCGTGCCCAGGCCCGGTTTCGTAACGGCCCGGGTCGCGGCGTGCGACGCACCACGCTGCACGCGGCGCTGGCCGCGCGCGCCAAAGAGCAAGACACGGAATGGCTTCGGGCGCGGGTGACCACCGTGCACCAGGACGCGCACGGGGTGACGGCCGCCGGCGTGCGCGCGAAATGGTTGGTGGCGGCCGACGGACTGCACTCACAGGTCAGGCGGGCCGTCGGGATCACGGCGACGGCCGGAACGCCGCGGCGCTACGGCGTGCGCTGGCATTTCCGGGTGCCGCCGTGGTCGGAGTTCGTCGAGGTGCATTGGTCGCGCTGGGGTGAGGCATATGTGACGCCGGTCGAGCCGGATCTGGTGGGCGTGGCGATCCTGTCGCGCGGCCGGCCCGACCTCGCGTGGTTCCCCGGGCTGGCCCGCCGGCTCGGCAGCGCCACCCGCGGTGACGCGCGCGGCTGCGGCCCGTTACGCCAGGTGGTCTCTCGCCGGGTCGCGGGGCGCGTGCTGTTGGTGGGCGACGCGGCGGGCTACGAGGACGCGCTGACGGGCGAGGGCATCAGCCTGGCGGTCAAGCAAGCGGCCGCTGTGGTCGCCGCCATCGTCGACGAGGCGCCGCAGTCGTATGAGTTTGCGTGGCAACGGATTACCCGCAACTACCGGCTGCTCACCCGCGCGCTGGTGTTGGCCAGCGCCCCGCCGATCGCGCGCCGCGCCATCGTGCCGGCGTGCACGCTGTTGCCCGGCGCGTTCCAGCGCGGGGTGAACGTACTGGCGGGCTAGCGGGCCTTCCAGACCGGCTCGCGCTTCTCGGCGAACGCCAGCGGGCCCTCCTTGGCGTCCTCCGACCTGATCAGGCCGCGCATCTCGGTCATGGTGCGCGCCCAGCCCACCTCTTCGTCGGTGATGACGCCGTCGTCGACGCCGTAGGCGATGCGCTTGCTGGCCTGCACGGACAGCGGCGCGTTCACCGTCACCCGCGCGGCCAGCGCGAGCGCGGCCTCCAGCACCGTGCCCTCCTTGACCACCTGATTGATCAGGCCCCATTCGAGGGCGTCGGCGGCGGTGATCGGCTCGCCGGTCAGCAGCAGCTCCATCGCCACCTTGCGCGGCAGCTGCTGCACGATCCGGAAGACGCCCCCCGCGGCGGCGATGAGCCCCCGCTTGACCTCCGGCAGCCCGAACTGGGCGCGCTCGTCGGCCACCACCAGGTCGCTGGCCAACGCCAGCTCGGTGCCGCCGCCCAGCGCGGTGCCGTTGACCGCCGCGATCGTGGGTTTGTCGATGAAGTGGTGCACGTAACCGGCGAAGCCCCACTCGGGATGGTCGGGGTGATAGATGTTCTCCCGACGTGAGATCGCCTTGAGGTCGGCCCCGGCGCAGAACGACTTGTCGCCCGCGCCGGTGATCACCACGGCCCGGATCTCGCGATCCTGCTGGGCCTCCTCCAGCGCGTCCCCGACGCCGATGCTGACGGCACCGTTGACCGCGTTGCGGGCTTCCGGCCGGTTGATGGTGATCACCATGACGTTGCCGCGGCGCTCGGTCAGCGCGCCGGGCGCCGCGGTGTCAACGTCCGTCACAACAATTCCACGATGGTGGCGTTGGCCTGGCCGCCACCCTCGCACATGGTCTGCAGACCGTAACGAATTCCCTTGTCCCGCATGTGGTACAGCAGCGTCGTCATGATCCGGGCGCCGGAGCCGCCCAGCGGGTGCCCCAGCGCGATCGCACCGCCGTTGGGGTTGAGCTTCTTCTCGTCGGCGCCAATGTCTTTCAGCCACGCCAGCGGCACCGGCGCGAACGCCTCGTTGACCTCGTAGGCCCCGATGTCGTCGATGGACAGGCCGGAACGCTTCAGCACCTTCTGGGTGGCGGGGATCGGCGCGGTCAGCATGATCACCGGGTCGGCTCCGGCCAGCGTCGCGGTGTGCACCTTCGCGATCGGCTTCAGGCCGAGCTCCTTGGCCTTCTCGGCCGACATGAACAGGATCGCGGCCGAGCCATCGGAGATCTGCGACGAGTTGCCCGCGTGGATCACCCCGTCTTCCTTGAACGCCGGCTTCAGCGACGCCATCTTCTCCATCGGGGTGCCGCGGCGGATGCCCTCGTCCTTGAGCACCACGTTTCCGTCCTGGTCCTTGATACCGACGATCTGGTCGTCAAAAGCGCCGGAATCCTGTGCCGCAGCGGCCTTTTCGTGTGAGCCCAGCGAGAACTCGTCGAGCGCGGTGCGGTCGAATCCCCACCGCTCGGCGATCATCTCGGCGCCGATGCCCTGGTTGGGGATCTGGCCCTCGTAGCGGTCCAGGAAGGTCTTCGGGTAGGGGCGGCCGCCGTTGGCCAACGACGAACCCATCGGAGTGCGCGACATCGACTCCACCCCACCGGCCACGACGACGTCGTAGTGCCCGGCCACCACGCCGGCCGCCGCGAAGTGGATCGACTGCTGGCTCGAACCACACTGACGGTCGACGGTCACACCGGGGACGGATTCCGGCCAGCCGGCGGCCAGCAGGGCGGTGCGGCCGATGTCGAGGGCCTGCTCACCGGCCTGCATCACACAGCCCCAGATGACGTCGTCGACGAGGCCGGGGTCGATACCCGCCTTGTCCACCAACCCGTTGAGCACCTGCGCCGACAGGTCCGCCGGGTGCACCCCGGACAATCCGCCGTTGCGCTTCCCGACCGGTGAGCGCACTGCCTCGACGATGACGGCTTCAGCCATGGTGGTGTCTCCTTTGACGTTAGGACCCTAATCGGTGAAAGTGAGTCTCGCCGTCGATTGTCAACCAACGCGTTGGGCGGGCGCGGGCCGGGGTGGTTTTGGGTGGCAGATGGCCTTCCGATTGCCAGCTTTTCGGCACCCCGTCATGTGCAGTCCATTTTTCCGCGAGGCTCGGCGACGTAGGGTGCCCCGATGTGAGCACCCCTTCACCGGGCCCCGGCTGGTGGCTGGCATCCGATGGCAAGTGGTATCCCCAGCAATGGGAGAGCACCTTCGTCTCGTACACGAACGAATCTCTGCAGGCCGTGCTGGACGAAGCGAACCGTCTGACGCAGTCCTACGGACAACAGGGCTGGGAGATCGTCGGGTCGTCGGTGCAGCGCACCCAGGTCGCCCACCGCTTCAAGGACTACGACAAGGGCGGCGACCACTACTTCGAGTGGAGCATCGTCTGCACGCTGAAACGACCGGTCGCGCCCGCCTGACCCACGCCGAGATTGCCGCCACGGTCGCGGGTGAGCCCAAACCCGCAGCCGTGACGGCGATCTCGACGGGCCTTAGACGGCGGGATAGGCCACCGATTTGATCTCGGTGTACTGGTCGAACCCGGCGACACCGTTCTGGCGGCCCACCCCGCTGTACTTGTACCCGCCGAACGGGGTGTCGGCGCCATACGGCGCGCCGCCGTTGACGCCCATGAAGCCGGCCCGAATCCTTCGGGCCACCGCCAGCGACCGCTCCAGCGAGCCGGACATCACGTTGCCCGCCAGGCCGTACTTGCTGTCGTTGGCGATCCGGATCGCGTCCTCCTCGTCGTCGAACGGGATCACGGCGAGCACCGGACCGAAGATTTCCTCCTGGGCGATCGTCATGGAGTTGTCGACATCGGTGAAAAGCGTTGGCCTGACGTAGAAACCCTTGTCGAAGCCGGTGGGCGCGTCGGGGCCGCCGACGAGCGCCGTGGCGCCCTCTTCGACACCTTTGCGGATGTAGCCCATCACGCGATTTCGCTGCACCTCCGAGATCACCGGGCCGCACAGGGTTCCCGGGTCCTGCGGGTCACCACACGTGACGTTCTCGTAGATGCCCTTGAGGATTTCCACGCCCTCGTCGTAGCGCGACCGCGGCAACAACATCCGGGTCGGGTTGGCGCAGCCTTGGCCGGCGTGCATGCACGGCGCGATGCCGACCATGCAAGCCGTCGGGAAGTCGGCGTCCTCCAGCACGATGGTGGCCGACTTGCCGCCCAGCTCGAGGAAGAGCCGCTTCATGGTGGCGGCCCCCTTTTCCATGATCCGCTGCCCGACCACGGTCGAGCCGGTGAACGAGATCAGGTCGACCTTGGGCGAAAGCGTAAGTTCTTCGCCCACAAAGTGATCCGAGGCGGTCACGACGTTGACGACGCCGGCGGGGATGTCGGTCTTCTCGGCGATCAGCCGGCCCAGCCGGGTCGCGTTGAACGGGGTGTTCGGCGCCGGCTTGAGCACCACGGTGTTGCCGGTGCCGAGCGCCTGGCCGAGCTTGTTGAGGGTGACCTCGAACGGAAAGTTCCACGGCACGATCGCGCCGACGACGCCCACCGGCTCGCGCCACACCTTGCGGGTGGTCAGCGTGCCGGTCAGGCTGATCACCTTGTCACCCAGGTCGGTCTCCCACGCGTACTCGTCGATCAGCCTGGCGGGGTAGCGCAGCCCGTCCTCCAGCGGCGCGTCCAGCTGGGGACCGAAGGTGATGGCCCGCGGCGATCCCACCTCGAGGATGAGCTCCTCGCGCAGCTCCTCCTTCTCCGACTCGATCGCCTCGTGCAGCTGCAAGAGGCAGCGCTTGCGCAACTCCCGGTTGGTCGACCAGTCGCTCTCGTCGAAGGCGCGCCGGGCGGCGTCGATCGCCCGGTGCATGTCCTCCTTGGACGCGTCGGCGACCTCCCCGAGCGGCTCCTCGGTCGCCGGGTTGATGTTGGTGAAGGTGCCGGACTGCCCGTCGACGAGCTTCCCGTCGATCATCATCTTCGGCTCGAACCGCACCTTTACAGCCTCGGTCATGTTTGTCACTCTCTTCTGAGTCGTTGAGGGGCTACAGAGAGCCTTACCGGAAACTAGCCGATTGGCAAGCGACAACCCCTACGGGCCTGGTCATTGCGGGTCGAACAGCACGGGCACCGACGTCGGCGAACGAAAAATCTGCCCGCGGACGTGCGGATCGTCCGCGTCGGGGTCCAGCCGCAGGTTGGGCAAGCGGTCGAGCAAAAGGTTGATGGCGGTGCGCATCTCCAGCCGCGCCAGGTGCATGCCGAGACAGACGTGCACGCCGTGCCCCCAGCCCAGGTGGGCCCTGGGTGTGCGGAAGATGTCGAACCTGTCGGGATCGGGGTAACGGTCCTCCTGCCGGTTGGCGGAGCCCAGCATCGGCATCACCGTGGACCCTTCCGGTATCGCCACCCCGCCGAGTTCGGTGTCGCGAGTCGCCACCCGGGTGATGGTCAGCAGGGGCGGTTCCCAGCGCACACCCTCCTCGATGGCCTGTGGTAGCAGCGACCGGTCCGCGCGGATGGCATCCAGCTGCGCGGGATCCGACAGCAGCGCGAGCAGCAGGCTGCCCAGGGACCGGTACGTCGTCTCCACCCCGGCGGGCAGCAGCAGCCGCAGGAACGAGTAGATCTCCTCGTCCTCGAGCTTCTCCCCGTCGATCTCGGCCTGGGCCAGCGCGCTGATCAGATCTTCCTTCGGCTCGGCGCGGCGGGCCGCCAGGATGGGTGCGAAGTAGGTGCAGAGCGCGGCCGAGGCGGCAAGGCCGCGTTCGGGATTCAGGATCCAACTCAGCAACGAGATCGACCACCGCTGGAACTGCGGATAGTCCTCCTCCGGCAGCCCCAGCAGGCCCGCGATGATCTGGCTGGGGTAATCGAAGGTGAATTCCTTGACCAGGTCGGCCTTTCCGTTCGCCGCGAACTTGTCGATCAGGCTGTTGCCCACCCGCCCGACGAGTTCGTCTTCCCAGCGGGCCAACGCCTTCTGCGAGAAGGCCTTTGACACCAGTGACCGCAGCCGCCCGTGCACCGGTTCGTCCATGCCGAGCATGACGCGCTCCCCCAGCACCGGCCCGAACGCGGCGATGACGGCCGCCGACGAGAACGTCTCGTTGTCGCGCAGCATCCGCTGGGCTTCCTCGTGGCGGTAGACGATGAAGACGGGTTTGGATTCCTCATGCGGCATCCCGGAAACGTCGAGGCGCTGAATGGGTTCCTCGCGGCGCAGCCGCGCCAGTTCCGTGTACGGGTCGCGCACGTCCCCGGAGACCGCGTCGTCGAAGGCGCCGAAGTCCTCCAGGTCGTCGAATAGCTGTTCCATACTTTCCCCTCAGCCCCCTTGGGTTCCCTTGCGCTTCGCCGCCAGCGCGGCCAAGCGTTGCAGCACCGGCTGCGGCAGCACGCGGGCCGCGAATACCATCGCCCGTTGACTTAGCGTCAGCGGCCACGCCCCGTCGCGCATCGTGCCCTGTCTGGGTATGCCCAGCACGACCCGCGACATGTGGTGCATGCCTGAAGCCGGCAGGATCCTGTTGGCCGCCAACAGCATCGATGCATCCGGTCCGACGCCGCGGCGGCGGAACGGCACCCGGTCGTCCAGCGCACTGACCAGGCCGTCGGTGAACTTCTCGGGTGGCCTGGCGAGTTTCATCGCGGCCCTGCCGCGGGTGTTCATGGTGTTGTGCAGCCGGGCGTACGGGCCGCCCAAGTCGCGGTTGTCGGTGGTGCCCGCGTCGGTGATGATCTCGGTGTCGTACGTGCCGGCGACCAACACGGTGACGCCCAACCCGAAGGGCGCGATCTCGCACGCCATGGCTTCGCCCCACCGCTCCAGCGCCCCCTTGGCCGCGGAGTACGGGGCGGTGGCCGGTTGGCCGCGCACCCCGGCCGCACTGGACACCAGGACGATGCGTCCCTCGCCGGCCGCCCGCATCGATGGCAGCAACGCCTGGGTGAGCGCAACCGGGCCCATGACGTTCGTTTCGAACATCCTGTGCCACAACGCCATATCGGTCTCCTCCACCATTCCGGCGGCGGAGATTCCGGCGTTGTGCACCAGGGCGTAGGGGGCGCCGGCGGCTTCCTCGATGGCCTTGGCCGCCGCCGCGATCGACGCCGGGTCCAACAGGTCGAGCTGCACGCCGACCAGCCGATCGTCGTCTTGACCGGCGCCCGTCGCCGCCCGCAGCGGCGGCAGGCCGACGTCGGGCGTCCGCATCGCCGCGATAACCCGCCAGCCTTCGCGGTACAGCCGCACCGCCGACGCGAAGCCCAGACCTCGCGACGCGCCGGTGATGACGACGGTGCGCGGCTCAGCCATGCGCGCCCGGGGTCGCGCAGGCACCCACACCGGGCGGTGGGGAATCGACATGGGGCCGCCCGTTGGGCTCCCCGCTGGCCCAGGTCGACCAGATGCCGACCGAGTATGGGCCCTGCGCCCCAGCCTTTTCGTAATAGCCTTGGGGGTCGTACACTTTCGCCTCCGGATACGGCCAGGGGCACGCGACGGAGGTCGCCGCGTGGCTGACCTTGATGACCCAGAACCACGCCCCGTAGGCGAAGTAGGACACGTTGATGATGGCGAACATCACCAGGAACGTGCCGAGCACCGGACGGGTCGGGAAGATCTTGGCCTTCGCGGCCAGCTTCTCGGCCACCGACTTGCCGGTGTCGTCGCGGTAGCAGAGTATCGCCGCCGGAACCATCACGAAGGTCACCGAGAACGACTCCCAGATCAGCGGGAACTGGAATGTCGTGCCGGTGAACACCGAGCCCCACGGGATCACCTGGGAGTAGATGTACATGCCCCAGTGGATCAACGTGTTCTCCAGGAAGGCATCGATGACGAACCCGATCACCAGGACTATCGCCCCCAGGCAAATCAGTGGGTGCCGCGAAACGAAGGCCTCTGGCCCTTTGCGGGCCTGCAGCTTGCGCAGGATCCATATCCCTGGGAAGTACGGCCCGAAGTAGAACATCACGTAACCGAAGACCACGAAGGGTTCGACCGTAGGCGAAATCGACACCAGCGGCCAGGATTCCGGCCAATGCACCAAATCCGGGTTGTAGACCGCGAACGGTGACCAGTTCATGATCGGGTCCTGCCACACGATCAGCGTGGTGCACAGGAACATGAGCATCACCGGACTACCGGGATTGCGGCGCCAGCCTCTGATGAAGACGATCAGCAGCACGACCAGCGCCACGACCGTGGCCCAGTCCAGGAACCCGATGTAGTCGAGCCCGAACGTGAATTTCACCGGGCGGGGCCGACCCTGCACATTCGGGTTGGCGACGCGGGGGTCCAACGCAACGCGGCAGTTCGCGATGAAGAAGAGCGTGAACGCGGCGAGGGCGGCGCCGGCGACCCAGCCGCCCCAGCCCCGCTTGTCCGTCCGCCGCGGGGGCGCCGGATTTTCCTGCGCCGCAAGCGGTGCGGATTGATCGGTGCTCATGTCTTTGCCAGCCTCACTCTCCGAAGCGATCGACCAGGTGCGAGTTGGTGCCGTCGGCGTCCAGCGTGCGGGCCACCAGATAGCCGGCGCCCATCCACGCGCGCCGCGTCCACTTCCCGAAGGAGACGCGCGTGCCGGGGGCACCCGACGCGGCGGGCATCATCTTCACCCGCTCCAGCGCCTCCTTGACCCCGCGCGGGCTGAGCGGGTGGGCATCGGCGAACGCGCGGACGAGGGTGGCGGCAACGTCGTGGTTGACCACCGACACGCAGTACTCGGGCCGGCTGCCCTCGTACCTCTTCGCGTAACGGTCGAGGAAGTCCTGGCCCAGCCGGTTCTCCTCGTCGTACTGGTCGACGCCGACCCAGCCCATGAACGCGTCCCACATGATCGGGTTCACCCAGGCGTTCTGGAATGCGGTGGTGGTGAATCGCGGCGGATCCCAATCCACGGCCTGCAGCGCGGGGTTGATGAAGACGATGCCGAAGCCGAATCCCAGATGCACGATCGCCTCGGCCTTGGCCTCGTGCAGCGTGCGGACGGCGTCGTTGATGTCTTGCGCGGTCTGGGCGATTGCCGCCTCCGCGACGATGCGAATGCCCTTGCGGCGGCACGCACTTCGAAGATTCTTCAGGTAGCTCTCGCCGATCAGATTCTGCTCCACGAGGACACCGATTTCCGAGAGTCCGCGTTTGGCGACGAGGTCGGCGATGAAGATCGGCTCATCGGTCATCGAGCCCTGCGGGAACGCGAAGGTCCATTCGCCCAGCCAGTCGTCGGTGCCGGTGACGCTGATCGCCGGCACCTTGAACCGCTCCTCGATCGCCTCGCGGGTCGGCACGCAGTTGTCGGTGATGTGCGGCCCGAACACCACCAGGCAGCCCTCGTCGACGAGCTCGCCGAACGCATCGATAACCGCCTTGACCGATCCCTTGGGCAGGCCCTCCACCTCGCGATAGATCATCTGCACGGGGCGATCGAGAAGGCCCTGCCCAACGGCTTCTTCGAAGACGAGGTCGAAGCACCGCGTGAAACTCGCCATCAGTTCCTCGGGGAAACCCGGCGGCAGCGTGAAGTCCATCAGGTAGCCGACTTTGATCGGCTCAGCGCTGCTTTCGTAGGACATCGAACCTCCCGAACCTCACGCACGCCGAACCACGGCAAACCTAATATTTGTTCAGACCCTAGCGGCGGCCGTATGCAGCGTCAATCATTCGCCCGCGCCGCCCAGATAGATCCCGATCAGCTCGGCCAGGGCCCTCCCCACGGCCACGTCGTCGGTGAGCGGCCCCGCGATCGCGGCGCGAGCCGCCTCTCGCATGGTGAGCCCCTCCGCCACCAGCCTGCCCGCGGCGATCAGCACGCGGGTCGACGCGACCTCACGCAGGCCGCCGGTTTCCAGCCGGCGAATGGCCTGTCCCAACCGGACCAGCTCCGCGGCGGTGGCGTCGTCCACGCCGGCCTCGTGTGCGACGATCCCCTCTTCGATATCGGCTGCGGGGAAATCGAATTCGATGGCGACCATTCGCTGCCGGGTCGAATCCTTGAGGTCTTTCAGCACGCTCTGATAGCCCGGGTTGTAGGACACCACCAGGCCGAACCCGGGCGCCGCATCGAGCGTGACGCCGAGACGTTCGATCGGCAGCTGCCGCCGGTGATCCGCGAGTGGGTGCAGGACCACCGTGGTGTCCTGCCGGGCTTCCACCACCTCGTCGAGATAGCAGATCGCCCCTTCACGCACCGCCCGTGTCAGCGGGCCGTCCACCCAGACGGTTTCGTCGCCCTGCAGCAGGTACCGGCCGACCAGGTCGGCCGTGGTGAGGTCGTCATGGCAGGCGACGGTGATCAGCGGCCGGCCGAGATCGTGGGCCATCGCCTCGACGAACCGGGTCTTGCCACAGCCCGTGGGCCCCTTCAGGACAAGGGCCAGACCCTGGCGGTACGCCGCCTTGAATACGGCCTCCTCGCCGCCGATCGCCTTGTAATAGGGGCGCGACGTCTCGGCCTCGGGCATCGCGCCGTTCCGGTGCACCAGCCCGGACTCGTTGGCCATACCTTCCCCTCCGCTACCCACGGTCAATCGAGCCTATCGCGGAACAGATGTTTGTTTCAAGCTCTCTGACGAGCGCGTTTAGGCTCGGCCATCGGTTGTCGTGGCGCGTCATGACACCCGGCGCCGGACCTCGGCCGAGCGCAGGGCGGACCGGAACAACGGGCCGATCACGCCCGCGAGTTGGTCCGGGCGGGCGATCGTGGCGTGTGCGGCGGTACCGAACACGCGGCGCAGCGACTGCACGTCGGTACCCGCGCCGATGGTCAGGCACACGCAGCCGATGCCGCGGCGGCGGGCCTCGGCCAAGGCGCGGCGCGCATCGGCGGCGCCGTAGGCCCGCTCGTAGCCGTGGTCGTAGGCCAGCCCGTCGGAGAGCACCACCAGCAGCCGCCGCGACGTCCCGCCGCGCGCCTCCAGCACCGCCGACCCGTGCCGGATCGCCGCGCCAAGGCGCGAATACGCGCCCGGCTCAAGGCTGTTGAGCCGGCGCATGACTCGGGCGTCGAGATGGTCGTCGAATCGCTTGACCGGCACCACGTTCACCGCGCGCCGGCCCTGCGAGTAGTAGGCGTAGAGCGCGACCCGGTCGCCCAGGTCGTGCAGCGCGACGGTGAGGTTGGCGACCGCCGTGCGCTGCTGCTCGTGCACCGTGCGCCCGACCGTGCCGGCCTCGGCGGCCGAGCCCGACACATCGAGGAGAAGGAGCACCGACAGATCCCGCCGGCGCCGCAGGCTGTCGAGGTACACGGCCTCGTCGGGCACCGACCCCGCCAGCACCTCGACGCGGGCCTCGACCGCCGCGTCGATGTCGATGTCGTCGCCCTGCGCCTGGCGATGGCGGCGGTGCAGACCCATCCCGAGCCGGGACAGCGGGCGCCGCACGCCGATGGCGGCCTCGATCGCGTGTGTCGCCGACGGTTTGATCTCGGCGTCGACTTCGCGCACGGTGCACCACGCCGGCCGGTACATCCTGCGCCCGGCGTCCCATTCCGGGTAGGTGAAGCCGCCCGTGCACGCGGGCTGGTCCGCGCCGTCGACGCTCGACGCGGGGGCCAGCGAGGTCACCGCGTGCAATCCGCGCTTGGCGGAGTCGGTCCGGTGCGTCGGGGTGTCCGCGCCGGGCGGTCCCCCGCCGCTGCCGGTCTTGCGCGCCGACGAAAGCATCTTCTTCAGCCACCTGCCGATGAAACCGCCGCCGCCCACCGGGCTGGTGAACATGTCGGGATCGTCGGAGTCGTCGGTCTCGTCGTCGGCGAGTTCTTTCAGATCGTCGGTGCCGCCGCTCCTCGGGACATGCCCGGGTTGTTCCTTGTCTCGCCGTTCGGGCGCCCGGGCCGACGCTGCCAGCACCTTCCCAGCGCGAATGATGCCGAATTCCGGTGCGGGGTTACCGATCGGCTCCCGCCCGTCGGCGATCCGCAGCGAAGTGGCGGGCGAATCGCTTCGTCCCGCGGCGTCGGGGTCGGCTAGGGAGGCCAGAACGCCCGGCAACAGGTCGGCGTTGGCGGCGAGCGCGCGGTGCCCCTCCACCGCCAGATAGCGCTTGGCCACCCGAGGGCGGCGCAGCAGATGGCGCATCACGTCCGGTTCCAGGCTGCCGGCCGCGATCATCGACGCCTGCACGGCAACGGCTTCGAGCTGCCGGCGGGCACTCGCACCCGCATCGACGTGGACGGTCTGGCCGTCGGTCCATGACGGTTCGCCCGGACGCAGTTCGGCCACCGCTACGGCCCGGCCGGCGAGCGCGGATGCGAGCATGCCGAGACCCGGCAGCCGGTCACCGCGAACGTCGGTGGACACGCTCAATCTCCGAACCGCCTGGACTCCGTTGACCAAATATCTGTTCCACCGTAGAGTCCGGTGCCACCGCAGTCAATCAGGGCAAGGAGCACATGGTGATTGACTTCACCGGGCAGGTCGCCGTCGTCACCGGCGCCGGCCGCGGACTCGGTCGGTTGTACGCGCAGGACCTGGCGCGCCGCGGCGCCGCGGTGGTGGTCAATGACGTCGGGGGCTCGATGCGCGGCGAGGGGGCGGACTCCGCCGTCGCCGATGAGGTGGTCGACCAGATCACGCGGGACGGCGGTACCGCCGTCGCCTCCTACGACTCGGTCGATACCCCCGCCGGTGGCCAGGCGATCATCGCCACCGCAGTGGGCACGTTCGGGCGGCTCGACGCGGTGATCAGCAACGCCGGCATCTTCGGCAGCGTGCCATTCGAGGACCTCTCGCTCGACGACTGGACTCGCATGCTGCGCGTGCATCTCGACGGCGGCTTTCATCTGTCTCAGCCCGCGTACCGCGTGATGAAGAACAACGGGGGCGGGCGGATCGTGTTCATCTCGTCGTCGGCCGGGGTCTTCGGTCAGCCGATGGAGGCCCACTACGCCGCGGCGAAGGCCGGGCTGATGGGGCTGACGAACGTAATCGCGATCGAGGGTGAGGCGCACGGAATTCTCGCTAATTCCGTTATGCCGACCGGCTTCTCGCGAATGATCACCGAGACCGTCGGCGACGAGAAGTTCCTCGCCGAATCCGGCTTCCTGCAGGCCATCAAGCCAGAACTCGTGGTGCCGCTGGTGACCTTCCTCGCCAGTAGCGCGTGCACGTTCACCCACCGCAATTATTCGGCAGCCGCCGGCCGTTACGCGCGCGTATTCGTCGGGCTCAGCGAAGGGTGGCTCGCGGACGTCGAGAGCCAACCGACCGCCGAAGACATCCGCGCACACCTCGAGGAGATTTCGTCGACGGAGAAGTTCCTCGTGCCCGCGTCGATCGTCGACGAGGTGCTGGAGGTCTGTGAGCGCCGCGGCGTCAGCGCGATGCCCGGCGGCGCCGATGTCGCCTTCCCCGAGCCAGGAGGCGAGTGACCGTTATTGACCGGCTATCTGCTCAAACGTAAAGTCCCGAAAAATGGATTTCTCCTACCCGGCGGAAGTGGAGCAGTTCCGCGTCGAGCTGCGCGACTGGCTATCGAAGAACCTGACCGACGAGCTGGTGGCCGCCCGTCGGCCCGCCGGACGAGACGACGCCGCCTTCGAGGTGCTGCGCGCCTGGAACGCCACGATGGCCGACGCCGGCTGGGCCGCGGTCTCGTGGCCTCGGGAATACGGCGGCCGCGGCGCGACGGTTCTCGAGCAACTCGTCTATACCGAGGAAACCACGCGGGCGCGAGCCCCCATGCCGCTCAACGTCATTGGCCTAAACAACATCGCGCCGGCCATCATGCAATACGGCACCGAGTCACAGAAGCTCACGCTGCTCCCCCGCATGATGCGGGCCGACGACATCTGGTGCCAAGGGATGTCGGAACCCGAAGCGGGGTCCGACCTCGCCGCGCTGCGCACCCGCGCGGCGCGCGACGGTGATGACTTCGTCGTCAACGGCCAGAAAATCTGGACGTCGCTGGGGCATCGCGCGGACTGGTGCCAGCTCTACGTGCGCACCGACCCCGAAGCGCCCAAGCACAAGGGCATCTCCTGCCTGATCGTCGACATGAGACTGCCGGGCATCGAAGTCCGTCCGCTGGTAACGCTCAACGGCGACGCCGATTTCGCCGAGGTGTTCTTTCACGACGTGCGCGTGCCGGCGGACGCGTTGCTCGGTCCGCTGAACGGGGGATGGCAGGTGGCCACCACCACGCTCAGCCACGAGCGGGCCGGGGCCGCCCGGCTGTACGCCGAGATGCAGGTGCGGCTCGAAGAATTGACCGACGACATCGCCGCGCACAGCGACGCGCTCGAAGACCCCGTGACGCTGCGGCGCCTCGGCGAGATCGCGCTGCGCATCAAGTATCTGGAAGTGCTGTGCCAGCGGTCGATCTCGGCCACGCTGCATGGCGGTGACGCCTTCGGATCGGCGAGCCTCGCCAAGACCGTGTGGGGTGAGATCGGACAGGACATGGCCGCGTTGGCCTTTGACGTGCTGGGCACGAGCGGCGCCGGCGCGCCGTGGGCGAACTACCGCCTGACGTCGCGCTCGCTGACCATCGCGGGCGGTACCAGCCAGATCAACAAGAACATCACCGCCCAGCGGGTACTCGGGTTGCCCCGCAAATGAACCTCGAACTCTCCGACGAGCAGGTCGCGCTGCGCGACACCACCCGACGCTATCTCGCCGAAAAGGCTTCCATCGCCGACCATGTGCGCCCGCTGCTCGACGACCCGACCGGCGTCACCGAGCCCGTGTGGCGCGGCCTGGCCGGCCTCGGGACCACCGGTCTGCTGGTGCCGGAGGCCCACGGCGGCGCCGGCATGACGATGGTCGAGGCCGGCATCGTTGCCGAAGAGCTCGGCGCCGCCCTGCACCCGGGGCCATGGTTGTCGACCGCGGTCGCCGCCGCCCGGGCGCTGACGCGGCTCGGGCCAACCGACGCCGCGGCCGAGCTGCTCAGCGGGATCTCCGACGGCACCACGGTCGCCACCGTCGGCTTCCTCGATGCCGAAAGCGCACCGGTGGCCGCGAGCCGGCAGGGCGATGACGTCGTCTTGCGGGGCGACATGACCGCCGTCTTCCCCGGCGAGCGCCAGCAGCACGTCCGCGGCGGCGACGTCGGG
>NZ_LZJN01000111.1 GCF_001667735.1 Mycobacterium sp. E183 | reverse complement strand
GCGCTGCCCCCGCGGGTCTACGACGAGCTGTTCAGCGGCGTTGACCTGCTGCCGACGCTGCTGGGCCTGCTGGGCGTGGACGTTCCGGCCGACGTCGAGGGCGTATCGCACGCCCGCGCCCTCCTCGCGCCCGACCCGCACACCGTGCCGGTCCGGGACCACGTATACACGACGAAGACCTATCACGACTCGTTCGATCCCATCCGCGCGATTCGCACCAAGGAATACAGCTACATCGAGAATTACGCCCCGCGGCCGCTGCTCGACCTGCCGTTGGATATCGAGGAGAGCCCGTCGGGGGCAGCCGTCGCGCCGTTCATCACCGGCCCACGCCCGCAGCGTGAGCTCTACGACCTGCGCGCCGACCCCACCGAGACCACCAACCTGCTGGCCGCCGGCGACGCCGACGCCGACGAAATCGCGGCCGATTTGGCTGTGCGGCTTCATGATTGGCGTCAGCGTACGGGTGATGTAATCCCGTCGGAGTTCGCCGGCACCCGCATCTCGGCCCGGTACACCGAGACGTATCTGCACATTCATCGGGTGAAACCGACCGCCCGGTCTGCGCTCGCCGCCGACCGCGGCATCGAGGAACAGGCGAGCGGTTAGCCGCCGGACCGCCGGGAACCGCCGACCTCGGCGACGATGAACACCCGCCGGAACGGGAAGATCGTGGTCCCGTCGGACCGGGGCGGGTAGGCGTCGTCCAGCAGCGGGATGAGCTCCTCGCGGAACCGTTCCCAGTCTTCGTCGCCGAGCCGCTCGCGCACCGGAACCAGCGCCGTCCCGGTGATCCATTCCAGCACCGGGTTCTCCCCGCCCAGCTGGTGCAGGTAGGTGGTCTCCCAGACGTCGACTTTGCACCCGGCGTCCAGCAGCAGGTTTGCGTACTGGATCGGCGGCTGCACCACCGCGCCGACGCGAAATGGTATGTCCCGCATCACCTTTGCGTAGGGCTCCCGACGGGCCAGGGTGCGCACCGTGGCGTGCGACGGCGTCTCGAAGTTGCCGGGAATCTGGACGGCGATCCATGATCCGGGCGGCAGCTCGCCCGCCCACCGGACCAGCAGGTCGGCGTGCTCGGGCACCCAGTGCAGCGCGGCGTTGCTGACCACGACGTCGGTATCGGGCTTGGGTTTCCAGTCCCGCAGGTCGCCGATCACTGCGTCGATGCCGCGTTCCTTCGCGGCGGCGACCATCTCCGGCGAGCTGTCCATCGCCTCGATCACCGCGTCCGGCCAGCGCCGGGACAGGTACTCGGTCAGGTGGCCGGGGCCGCAGCCGAGGTCGACCACCCGCCGGGCCCGCTCCGCCCCCACCCGGGACAGCAGGTCGTAGAAGGGCCGGCTGCGATGGTCCGCAAAGGCCAGGTAGACATCGGGATCCCACATGTCGGTCCTCCTGATCAAAGCGCCGCCGCCAGCCGGGGAGATAGACAAACGGTATTACCGCATGCGGCCCCGCCGCCCAAGTGGCCCCGGCCGCCGCGCCGGCCGGTTAGCATCGGCGTTCGTGGCGCCCAACACTTCGATTGAACCGCCGATTCCCGCCGCCTTCGAAGGCGCGGACGTCCCGGTCGACGACGGCGGCTTGCCCCCGAATTCGGCGCTGTCCCCCCGCCAGCGCATGGTAGTCGAGGGCTCGGCCATCGGCGACCTGGCGCTGCGCACCTGGGTGTCGTCACTGCTCACCGCGACGGTGGCACCCGCCGTCGTCGCCGCGTCCCTGCGGCACGCCGATGCCCGCGCCGAGCGCGCCAACCTGAGCTTCTACGCCGGGCTGGGCGCGCAACGCGATCCGGTGAAGTCGTTTCCCGCGCCGACCGAGCCGCCGCGGGTGTCGTCGCGGCGGGCCAGCCCACTGACCGAGTGGGTCGCGGGCGGGACGGTGGAAAACATCGCGTTCCCAAGCAGCTTCAGGGCGATCAACCCCGCGATGCGCCCGCAGTGGTCCGCCTTCAGATCCAACAACACCGTGCGCGCCCAGCACTGGCGCCACGACGACGGGCCACGCCCCACGCTGTGTGTCATCCACGGCTTCATGGGATCGTCGTACCTGGCCAACGGGCGGTTCTTCGCGCTGCCCTGGTATTACCGCTCCGGCTACGACGTGCTGTTGTACACCTTGCCATTTCACGGCAAGCGGGCCGAAAAGCTTTCGCCGTTCAGCGGTTTCGGCTATTTCGCCGGCGGCCTGAGCGGTTTCGCCGAGGCGATGGCCCAGGCCGTGCACGACTTCCGGTCCGTCATCGACTACCTGCACGGCACCGGGGTCGACCGCATCGCGCTGACCGGCATATCGCTGGGTGGCTACACCTCGGCGCTGGTGGCCTCCGTCGACGACCGGCTCGAAGCCGTCATCCCGAACTGTCCCGTCGTCGCCCCGGCGAACCTGTTCGACGAATGGTTCCCGGCCAACAAGCTCGTGCGACTCGGGCTGCGCCTGTCCCGCATCAGCCACGCGGAGTTATCCGACGGGCTGTCCTACCACAGCCCGCTGAACTACCGGCCGCTGCCGAGCAAGGATCGGCGGATGATCATCACCGGGCTCGGCGATCGGATGGCGCCACCGCAGCACGCCGTCCAGTTGTGGGAACACTGGGATCGCTGTGCGCTGCACTGGTTTCCGGGCAGTCACGTGCTGCACGTGAGCCAGCTCGACTACCTGCGCCGGATGACCGCGTTTTTGCAGACCGTCATGTTCTAGCGGCTTCGGCGACCGAATCCGCGCGCACCGGGGTCGGCCAGTCCAGCTGCGCCAGCAAGCCCGCCGCCACCTTGGCGTGACCGTCGAGCCGCCGGGTGGACAACAAATCCAGTGCCTGCAGCGCGGGCCGGTGATTGCCGCGCTCCGGTACCAGCCCCGCCGGCGCGGCGATCCGCTCCGGCGGCGTGTCGGTCAGGAAGGCGCAGGCGGCCGCGACGGTGTGGTGCGTCCCGTCACCGGCGAGCTCCAGCGCGGTGCACGTCTCGCGCGCCGGATGCTCCCTGATCGCCTCGAGGGTGGCCGCCAGCCCCTCCCCGACCGGGATCTGGTATGCCGCAAGGTAATCCGAGGCCCCACGCTGCACCCCGGACCAGCTCTCGCGGGGGTTGGAGGTGAGCAACCGGGGAACGTCGTCGGGCGCGACGATGGTGACGTCCCAGCCGAGCTCCCGCAGGTGGTCGGCGAGCCGGCGCGCCGCCACCTGCGCGGTCTCGTGCAGCGGGATGCGTGCCGAGCGCGCCCGCAGCGCGGCCAGGTTCTCGGTGGCCGAAATCGTGAGACCAATCCACGTCTCGCGCCTCGATGGGTCGGATGCGTTGTCCCGGTTCGTGATCCGGATCTTGTGCGCCCGAATGCCGTAGCGGTCCAGGTAGCCGGCGATCAACGGCAATGGCAGCACGTCGGCGTCGCCGCCCGGCACGCCGATCCGCAGCAGCGCTGTCGTCGCCGTGGCCGAATCGGATTCGGCCGCGGTCTCGCCGCGCCCGATGATCGCCAGCCGGCGGCGCGCCAGGGTGGTGAAATACAAGCCGCGCCAGGAACCGAACAACACGACGACCACGGCGGCGGCGATCCCGAGCAACCAGTAATCGCGGGGTGACCGCCAGGGGTAGGCCATCACCGCGGGCACGACGGCCAACAGCGCCAGCGTGATTCGGCCGGGTCCGGGGATTGGCATCCAGCGCTGCGGGCTCACGGGGTGTGGTCCTTTCGTCGGCGGGTGGCCGTGGCGGCGAACGCGCCCGCGACTGCGACGAGCACAGCCAGCGCGGCGGTTCCGAGGAGCGCGACGGTCCGGGGGGTGGTGTCCTTGGGCGCGGGCGCCGGCGGAACGGCGACGGGTTTGACCTGTGCGGCGGGCGGTTGGTTGCCCGCGGGCAGTTGCCAGGTCAGGGCTGCCACCGGGTCCACGCTGCCGGTGCCGACGACGTTGGAGGGCGCGCGTGCGCCGCCCAGCGCGGTGGCGGTGATGCGATGGATGACCTGCGTGGCGTTGAGGTCGGGGTACTTGCTGCGGACCAGCGCCGCGACGCCGGCGACGTAGCCGGCCGCATAGCTGGTGCCGCTCAGCGCGACCTGCTGCTGGTGTTCGTCGGGCAGCCCGTTGGCCAGGCCGCCGCCGTCGGCGTTGCCGACCGACACGATGCGTTCCCCGGGCGCCGCGATGCCCACCCACGGCCCCGCCATGGTGAATTTCGACGGCTGGCCATCCGGCGTCAGGGAGGCCACCGACAGCACGTAGGGCTGCCACACCGACGGGATGGAGACCGAGGTGACGCCCGCCCAGTTGCGCGGGTCGTCCGGGCGGCTCAGGTCGGTGAGCGGGTTGGACTCGCAGGAGGTTCCGCCGCCCACCGATCCGGTCGCTCCGGTGTTGCCTGCGGCGGCCACGATCACCGCGTCCTTGTCCACCGCCGCGTAACGGATCGCGGCGCCGAGCGCGGCCTGATCGACCGGCCGGTCGGCGGGCAGGCAGGTGAGCGTGGAGATGTCGATCACCCGGGCGCCGAGGTCGGCCGCACGCACGATCGCGCGGCCCAGCGTGGTGACGTCCAGCGACGCCCGCGCCACCAGCGGGTCTCCCCCGGGCGTCCGCGGCGAGAACTTGGCCGACGTCGTCCTGATCGAGACCACCCGCGCCGCGGGCGCCACGCCGGCGAAGCCGTCGTCAGCCGGTTGGCCGGCGATGAGCCCGGCCACCAGGGTGCCGTGGCCGTCGCAGTCGGTCAGCCCGTCGGTCGCCTCGACGAAGTCACCGCCCGGGTCGACGTTGGGCAGGCGCGGACCCGGCCGCACGCCGGTGTCGAGCACCGCCACCAGCTGGCCCTCTCCGCGCGAGAATTGCCATGCGCCGGGCAGATTCAGCGTGGCCTGGCTGGGTGTGGCGGCCGCGGGGTCACTGCCGGGGATCACCCCGGAGACGGTGCACGGACCGCGCTGCTCCATCGGCTGCACGGCGCCCGGGGCCCCGCTGGGCGGCGGGACACCCGGATCGACCTTCGGCGCTTCGATGGCCATCGCCGACGGACACGTCCACAGCACGGCCGCCAAAGCCGCGGCGAGACAAGCCGATCCGGATCGGATCATCGATTGAGTATCCAGGTGAAGATGCCGACCAGGAATGCCATGGCGGGGATGAGCGACGCGTCGAGCCCGGCCGCGACGAAGCCCACCAGCCGTCGCACCGGGAGCGAATAGCTCTCCGGCTCGGCGATCTGCGGGTTGAGCGCCACCACCACCCACACCAGGGTCAGCGCGACGAGCACCAGCGCGGCGCCCAGGGCGGCGGCGTAGCGTCCGGTCGCGGTGTAGAGCACCAGCAGCGCACCGGCGGTCAGGTACGGCTGGGCCAGCAGCCACGCCTTGCACGCCGCCGAATCCCACACCCGCGCGCGCAGCACGGACGTCGCCGCGGTGGCGCCCACCACGCACCAGCCCACCCCGCTGCACGCCTCGGGGCGCAGGGTGATCGCCACGGAGCCCAGGACGCTGAGAACCACTGCGGCGGCGATGAATCCGTTCTGGTGGGCGTCGCCGGTCCGCACGCGCCGCGGCAGGTCCTCGAGCACCCGCAGCGACGGCGCCGACGGCGTGGGGTCACCGGGCGCCGGGATGACCGGCAACGGGAAACGCGCCCAGAGCGCGGAGAGCTGCGCCGCCTCGATGGTGACCAGCAGCGCCGCGACGATCAGGCCGCAGCCGATGGCGAGTGGCCGCAGGTGCCACAGCACCTCGGCGCCCGCCGCCAGCAACACCCCGGCCCCCACCACCGCGGTCGCGGTGAAGAACCCGACGATGCGCTCACGCTCGGCGCTGGGCACCATGAGCGCGATGAGCGACCACGCGGTGACCCCCGCAGCGGCGAGCATGATCTGCGCCGGCCCGAACCGTCCGGGCACGGCCAACGAAAGGGCGGCGCCGATGGGCACCAGCGCGGCGATCGAGCACGCCGTCGCGGTGCGCGGCGAGCGGGCCGCGACGAGCAGGCCGGCGATCGCGGTCAGGGCCGCGATCGCGCTGACGGCGACCAGCCCGGCCAGCGCGCCGGTGGTGACGCGGTAGGTGACCGAGAGCCCGGTGGCCAGGAACGCGACCGCGATCACCGCGGCCAGCGCCCCGCGCTGGATATGCGCTGCGCCCCAGGGCTTCAGCCGCGAGGTCGAGAAGATCATGGCCGCATCGGCGATGTCCTCGACGATCCCGGGGGCCGCCTGGCCGACCGGCACCGGCTGCAGCGCCAACAGGTCACCGTCCACAACCCCGACCGTGTCCAGGCTGGCGTCCAGGCTGAACGGCGCGCCGCCGATGGGCGCGAGGCTCAGTTGGGTCGCGTCACCGAGGTCGGCGGCGCCCCGGGCCGTGTCGTCGGATTCGCCGTTCGACGCCGAAGGAACCACCAGACGCTGGACCGCGGGCAGGATCTCACGCAGCGGCAGCTCGGCGGGCAACGCCATTTCCGTCAGCCTGCTTTCCGCGAGGATTGCCACGCGGACGATCGGCATGACGGCGCCGGACGTCACCGGACCCTCGAAGGACGCTGGGGCCATACCTGAAACATCGTTGCTCTCTTTTCCGTTGGGGTTACGCGTGTTGCGCGGTGAAATCTCGGGCCAAGCGGTGGCCGGAGAACCATTCGGACTCCGGCAGTAAAGCGGTCAGCTGTTCGATCGCCAGGGCGATCGCGAACGGTGTGCCGGGGGCGAAGGTCGACACCCATTCGCCGTCGAAGGCGCGCGACGGGCTCACCAGCACGCGGCCCGCGACGGCGTCGACGATGCTCATCCCCACCTCGGTGATGGCGTGCCTGCCGTCGCGGCGGCAGCCGGCGACGATCTCGACGTAGCTGCGCGGGCCGTTGAACACCGACTCCACCACCGACCGGGCCGACTGCGGGATGCCCAGGTAATCAACGACTTCGGCCAGCGAGGCGCCCGAGCGCAGCCGCTCGTCGGCCCGCGCCCCGACGCGGGTCGGCATGCTGAACTCGTCGAATCGGGCCGGCGGTTGTTGTGCCAGCCCGACGCTCAGCACCGGAACCAGCGCGCGCGGGTCGTCGATGTCCATGGCGGTGAACGTGATCAGCTGCGCGCTGCGCAGCGCGACGACGGTCTTGACGCTGGTCGCGGGACGCTGAGCCACGATGCCGCGCAGCAATTCGCCGGTGCCGGTGTCCTTGGCGGGCCCCACGTACCGCAGGTCGAGCCACCGCTCCGGGAAGCACACCACCCTGATCCAGTCGGCCACCGTCGGATTGATGGTGCCGTCCTCCGATACCAGACCCATCCGGGTCAGCTCGGCTCGCTGACGGTCGAGGAACGCCTGGCGTTGCGTGGCATCGGTGTAGGGCGAGGTGATCGCCAGCACCCACGGGAAGCTACCCGCCCCAATGGTTTCCGCTATGAACCAGGCGTTCTCGACCGTCAGCTCGACGGCGTTGGGCTCAGCACTCATCTGACAGGAACTAACCGCCCCACTTGGCGGCTTCGGCCTGGTCCCGGGCGAGCATGGACGTGGTGTTGGCCTCGTGGGTGCTGGCCATCGACTGGTAGGCCCGCACGAGGCTTTCCATCGCCTGGTTCCACTGGGCCTGCCAGGCCTGGTAGGTCATACCGGTGTCGCCCTGCCAGGCGTTGGACAGCGTGGCCTGCTCGCTGGCGATGTCCGAACCCAGCCCCTGCAGCGTGCCGGCGTAGCCGGCCATGTCGGCGGCGTGGCTCAACATCGCCGGGTAGTTGTACATGATTTGGGACATGAGAAGTCCTTTCGCGGTTGTTGGCGGCTGAAGCCCGATCAGAAGGCGTTGTAGCCGGACGCCGCGGCGGCGTCGGCGGCCACGTAGGTTCCCGCGGCGTCGCCGAGGTTGGCCTGGGCGATGTCGAGCAGGGTGTTGACCCGCGCGGCGGCCTCGACGAAGCGGGCGTGCGCGGCCTGGAACGCGGCCGAGGACTCGCCCTGGTGGAACGCCTGTGCCGACATGGCCTCCTGCTCGGCCTGACTGATGGTGCTGCGCATCAACGCCGCCTTGGCACTGAAGGCCGACTGCGCGGCCACCAACTGCGGGATGTGGGCGTCCAACATACTCATGGTGCTTCCTTTCTCTGCGGTCTCATGGGGTTTCGGTGACTGACGAGCATCGGGCTGACTGCCTTATCCCCCTTCCCTGGGCTCGGTCGGGCGCGCCGGGTCGTGGTCCCAGGTGCCGGGCATCATCGGCATCTTTGGGCCGCTGCCGAATTCGCCGTCGGTGAGCTTGGTCAAACCGGCCGCCCGGAAGGTGTTCGCCTTCCGCGCGGTGCCGGCGAAGCCCAGCGTCCCGGCCCCGGCACCGGATGCCACCGCCGCGGCCAGTCGCTCATCGTCGTCGTCGTAGTCCGGGGGCACGCCGATGTCGGAATCCATGTCCGCGAACTCGTCGGCGTGGTCCCGCAGCGTGGCCCGGCGGCGCCGCCGCGCGCGCGCCTCCGCCCGGCTGGCCGCGGCCGCGCCGGCCGCCGGGATGGTCGCCGCCGGCGCTTTGGCGCCACCACGGCCACCCACCGTCGGTCCCACGCCGGTCTCCGGGTCACCGCCGTAGGCGACCAGGTAGGCCAGGGTGCTCGGCGCCGGCGCGGGCGCCGGGGCGGGAGCACTACCGGTACCCGCCGCGACCGAAGTGGCCGGCGCCCCAGCGGGAGTCGCCACCGTCGGGGCCAGCGCGACCGCCGGCAGCAGTGACGCCGGCTTGGTCGAGGCGACCAGCGGCGCCGCGGCGGCTCCCGCCGCCACCGGGGCGATCTCGGCGGGCGCGGTGAGCAGGGAACTCAGGCCGATGCCGAGCAGCAGCGGGATGAGGAAGGGCGCGGTCAGGATCGCGCCCCAGGTCGGCCAGCCGACGGCGTTGAAGAACACCTGGTAGGCGACGAAGAACAGCAGCGGGCCGTTGGCGGCCAGCAACGCCGGGAGGTTCGAGAAGAAGTTCTGCAACAGCTGCTGAATGTTCTGGAAGAAGTCCTGCAGGAACTTGGCCAGCTGCTGGAAGAAGTCGGAGATCGCGTTCGCGGGGTTGGAGGTGTTCTGCGCGGCGTTGACCGCGGCGTCGTTCGCCTCCCCGCCCGGCCGCACGATGGCCGGCGCCGGGGTGCTGCGCGGCGCGGACGCGAGCGCTGCGCCCGAGGTGGCCTGATAGGCGCCCATGACGGTCGCGGCCTGGACCCACATCCGCGCGTAGTCGGCCTCGTTCAACGCGATCGGAATCGTGTTGATGCCAAAAAAGTTCGTCGCCACCAACACCCCGTGGACGGTGTGATTGGCGGCGAGCTCGCCCAGTGTCGGCATGGCCGTCAGGGCGGCGGTGTACGCCGCGGCCGCGATCTCGTGCTGCGCGGCCACGCCCGCGCTGTCGGCGCTGGCCTGCTGCAGCCACGCCAGGTACGGGGCGTGCGCGGCCGCGTACTGCTCGGCCGTCGGCCCCTCCCAGGACCCCGCCTGGGCCTGGCCCACCACCCCGGTGAGTTCGGCTGCCGCCGTTGCGTATTCGGTGCTCAGCGCGGTCCACGCGCCGGCGGCCGCCAACAGCGGCCCCGGCCCGGGACCGGCGCTCAGCAGCGTCGAATGCACCTCGGGTGGCGAAGCCATCCAAAGGGGCGCAACGGGGGACGTCATTGTCGGGCGCCCTTAGAACCCGTACGTCGCCGCGGCCGATGCGTCCCCGGCGAGATAGCTGACGCCGGCCTCGCCGACGCCCACGCCGGCGCGGCCGAGCTCTTCCACGCCCTGGGCGGCGACGACGGCGTGCTCTTGACCCTGTGCGCTGAAGCCGAGCGCGGTCTGCAGCGACACCGGATCCACCGCGGGCGGCACCACCGCGGTGATGGCCGGCGCGGCCGCCGCGTGCGCGGCCGCCAGCCGCGCCGTCAGCGCCTCCACCGCGGCGCTGGTCGCGGCCAGGCCCTCGGGAACCACTCGCAACGTCATGACTCTCCCCTTTCACCAAACATCGCGGCCTCACCCACCAGCGGGTTGACCAACTGCACGTACGTCGGAATGTCGCTGTCGCCCAACAAGATCGCCCGCCCCGCGGGCAGCCGGCCGAAGCGCTGGCCCCGGATCTTGCCGCTGTCCTGCGGGTTGCCCGCCAGCATCAGCGTGGTCGCCTGCAAGTCGTTGAACCGGCGCAGCAGCGGGTTGGTCATCAGGGCGTGCCCGGATCCGGTCGCCCGCGCCGTGACGATCACCCGCAGCCCCAGATCGGCCGCCTGCGAAAGGATTCCGATCAACGGCGTCCATGGCCGCTGCCCGACGTACGGGCCGCTCATCGCCGGCGCGTCCGGTATCTGGTCGACGTCGTCGATGATCAGGTAGTGGGTGTGGCCGGCGTATGCCCACCGGGCCAGCTCCCCGGGCGACAACCCGGCCGGGGGACGCCGCGATTCGATGATGTTCGCCAGCCCCAACATCGCCGGGATGATGCGGTCGACGTTGGCGGTGTACTCGTTGTCGGCGAACAACGGCTCGTCGACAAGGTGCAGCCGGCGATCCAGCACCGTGAAGGCCACCTGATCGGGCGTGGAGTGCTCGCGGATGGTGCGAATGATGTGGCGCAGCAACGTGGTCTTGCCGGATTTGCTGTCGCCGAACACCATCAGCAGCGGCTCGTCGGCGAAGTTGACCACGACGGGTGCCAGGTCCTCCTCGCGCTGGCCGATGACCACCTGCTCCGTGCCGCGATAGAGCGCGCCGAGCGCCTCCGGCGCGAGGTTGGTCGGCAGCAGCCGCACCGGCGGCGCTGCCATGCCCGGGTAGCGGGCGTTGATCGCGGCCACCTGGTCGAGCTCGGGGTTGGCGAACAGGAAGTGCTCGGCGGCCATCGTCAACCCGCGGCCCGGTTGGTCGTGCGGCACGGACTCCGCGGGGCGACGCAGCGCGCCGACGAGCCGCACGTTGCTGTCCCGCGGGTCGTGCAGCTTGAGCTCGAGCCGCAGGCCGAGGCCGTCGCGCATGGCCAGGGGCACCTCGAGCCAGCTCGGGGTGGTGATGACGACGTGGATGCCGTAGGCGAGCCCGACGTTCACCAGTTCGCTCACCTTGGCCAGCAACGGATTACGGGTGTTGAACTGGTCGGTGTTGTCCCGGCCGAACGCGTACAGGTTGTCGATGACCAGGAACACCTCGCCGTAACCGTCGTCGGGCGCGGCGCCGTGCCTTTCCCGGAACATCTCGCGCCGCTGCCGAGACAGCAGCAGCTGCTCGAGCTCCCCGAAGGTGCGCCGGATGCGTTCGGGTTCCAGCGCCGAGGCGACGCTGCCGACATGCGCCAGGTCTTCCAGCGCCCGCAGCTTCCCGCCGCCGTAGTCCAGGCAGTAGAAGGTGACGTCGCGCGGTGAGTGCAGGCTGGCCGCCGACAGGATGAACGTCTGCAGCGCGGTCGATTTCCCGGACTTGGGGCCGCCGTGGATCACCATGTTGCCGGCCGCCGAGGTCGCGTCGAACACCAGTGGGTCCCGGCGCATCTCGAAGGGTTTGTCGATCTCGCCGAGCGGCCACTGCCACTGGCGCTGCGGCACCCCGGCCCGGGCCAGTACCGCGGTCAGCGGGATCGGCTCGTCCAGCGGCGGCAGCCACAGCTGCGGGGCTCGCGGACCGTAACGCGCCAGCTGGTCGCCGATCGTGGCGATCAGCTTGCGTGGCGGGCCGGTGAATTCCTCGTCCTCGGCGGCCGGGATCACCATGTCCTGCTCCGGTTCCACCCGTCCGGCCGTGAAAAGCTTGGGCTCCGGAACGGACTGCACCACAAGGGCCTTGGCCTTCTGCGGCGGGTCGTAGATGCCGTCGACGTAGGTGCTGCGGAACTTGATCGGGGTCGCGCCCGGGGCGGGCACCAGGAAGCCCACGCCCTTGTGCTCCTTGCCCGATTCGATGTGGTACGCGTCCTCCACGCCGATGATCTGGCGGGAAACGCTGGGACTGGCCACCTTCAAGCCGATGCGGTACGAGGTGTTCTTGTCGATGTCCTTGATCTTGCCCACGTCCAGCGTCTGCGACGCGAACAGGATGTGGATGCGGAACGAGCGGCCCTTGCGGGCAACGTAATCGAACAACTCCGCGTATTCGGGGTGATCGGCCAGCATCAGGGTGAACTCGTCGGCGACCACGAACAGCGTCGGGATCGGCGGCAGGTCGTGCCCCGCCGCGATCGCGCCCTCGTACTCCACCACCGAGTTGAACGCGCTGCCCTGCACGCGGCGGCCGGCCTCGCGCAGCAGTGTTTCGCGGCGGGCCACCTCACCGCGCAGCGTGTCGGCGAACCGGTCGGCCAGCGACTTCTTCTCGGCCATGTTGGAGATCACCGCGACCACCTGCGGGAAATGGCGGAAGCTGTCCGCGCCGGCCTCACCCTTGAAGTCGGCGTAGATCACGATCAGACGGTCGGCCGAATGGGTTGTCAACAGCGACAACAGGATCGACATCAGCGTCTGCGACTTGCCCGATCCCGTCATACCGATCATCAGACCGTGCGGGCCCATGCCGCCCTCGGCTTCGTCCTTCAGGTCGAAGAACAGCGGTTCACCGGTCGCGGTGACGCCGATGGGCACGCGCAACTCGTCCTCGCGGCGGCGCGGCGCCCACAGCGTGGGCACGTCCAGCCGCGAGGCGTCGCCGATGCCCAGCAGGGTGGTGAAGGTGGCGCCGCGCGTGGCCGCCGAGCGCAGCCCGGTGTGGGTCGGGTTGGAGTCCCAGCGCGACAGCTGGCGAGCCAGGTGGGCCGCCTCGTCGGGGCCGAGCAGGTCGGCGTCGTCGATGTAGGGCTGCCAGCCGCCGGTCTGCCAGCGCTCGATCGCGCCGTTCACGACGCGCAGGATCGGCTTCTCCGGGTCCGAATACTGCTCGCGGTGCGGCGGGGTGGCGGAGCGGTGCACGACGGTGACTCCCGCGCGGCCGAGCGCGAGCGTCGAGCTGCTCAGGTCGAAGTCGGGGTCGTCGATGACGATCAGCAGGTGCCGCAGCGCGTCCGCGGGCTCGCCGGTGAACGCCGGCCGGTCGACGAACGCGGGGCCCAGCAGCAGGACCAGCTCGTCGGGGTTGGTCGACAGCAGGCGCGCCGGGCCCACGCCGTCGAACTCACCCGGAACATCCACGTGTGCAAGCCATTTCAGCCAGGACCAGTCTGGGCTCTCCAGGTCGCGGGAGACCAGGGCCACCCCAAGCACGGTCAGGTCGTGCCACGTCACGGCCTGGGCGAGCCAGGCGCGCATCGCCGCCCGCGCCTCATCGGGCTCACCCAGCACGGTGATCCGCGAGACCTTGGTCAGGTCGATCCCGGTAGGCACGTCGCGCACGACGCGGTGGGTGTCGAGCAGGCCGCGTAATGCGCTGTGCGACACGGGCTCCAGGTCGACCTCGTCCGCGGTGTCGTTCACTCGCAGCGCGGTGCTCAGGGGCACCTGGTGGCGGCCGGCGCGCAGGACCAGGAAGTCCGGGTCATGCGGATCGCGCTCCCATTGCCTGCGCGACCCCGGCACGGCAACCAGGGCCGCCGGGTCGGGGTGCGACCACTCGGCGGCCGCGCGTTGCTGAGCGGCCTGGGTGCGGATGTTGTCGCGGACCACCGAGAGGTAGCGCAGGTAGTCGGCGCGTTCGGCGTCGACCTCCTCGGTGCGCGTCTTGTTGTCGTTGCCGCGATACATCGCGGTGGCCGCCAGCAGCAGCACGAACGGGAAGAACAGCGTCTGCGGCGAGATCAGCCGCATCCCGGTGGCGAACAGCGCGACGACCATACCGACGATCAGGATCACCAGCACGTACGGCATCGCGCGGCGCAGGAACGACGGCGGGATCACCCGTGGCAACTCGGGCGGCGCCTCGATGTTGATGGTGCCCTTGCGGGTGACCGGCGGCGCCAGCCGGCGGCGGGCTTCGAAGATGAGTCGGCTCATCGGGGCGCTCCCTCTGCTGGTGCCACGCGGCCGGGCTTGGTGTCGGGCGCCAGTCCGTCGTGTGCCAGCAGCGCGTCCGCCCGCGACAGCGTCGGGCCGGTCGCGAACAGCGAGAGCACCGACCAGGGTACGGGCACCGCGGGCTCGCTCAAGCCCAGGGCCTCAACGGTTTTGCCACGCCCGGCGGCCGAGGTCTCCGCCTCGTTGTCGATGCCGTAGCGAACTCCGGTGTCGGACACCCAGAACAACGACCCGGTGCCGGGCGCGCCGGCGCCGCCGGTGACGGTCTGGGCGAAGTAGCCGGTGCCCGGCGCCAGGGCGACGCGCGTCGCGGTGGCCGGGGAGGCGCCGCCGACCAGGTCGACGGTGCGGATCGATTCGGGTATCGGCAGGGCCGAGCCGGCCAGCAGGCTCAGCGAGCTGGTGGCGGCGCCGCCGGGCTTGCTCCAATAGGCGCACGTGACGGGATCTTTGGCCGCGTCGACGAGGGTGATCTGCTGGTCGGGGTAGCGCGCGGTGTCGAGCATCCGGGACACCGGCAGCTTCGCCACCGCGTCGGCGCCCAGCCGAGGCGGCTGGTCCAGGCCATAGGAGTTGGTGTTGCGCAAGATCGCCGCGAGCACCGGGGAGATGGGCTGCAGGCCGTCCGGTAACACCGCGTAGTAGCGCGGCGCACCCGACGAATTCTGTTCCAGGGCATAGGAAACCACCACTGCCCCGATCGGCGCAGGCACGCTGAAGCCAGCCGGGGCGCCGGCGTTCGGGATGGCGGGCGCCGTCAGCGACGGCGCTTCGGGGATGGCGTTGAACAATCCCAGTGCAATGGGCCGCGGCGCGGGCACCTCAGTGTTGTTGAGTCCCAAGCCAAGCGCGTTGGTGACCGCGTGATCGGCCAGGTTGAGCTGGCTGCGCCTGCCGTCCCAGAGGAGCCAGGTGCTGTTGCCGCTATCGACCAGGACGGCCTGTTTGGCGTCGAGTTTGGCCGCGCGGGCACCGCCGCTGTCGGGGCGGCCGGCGATCACCGTGACGCCGGTGCTGTGGATGGCGTGCGCCGTCCCGCCGATGCCGTCACACACGGTCCAGTTGGCATCGCGCGTGGTGTTTTGCACCATGCGCTCCGGTGCGCCCGGGATACCGATCAGGTTTCCGCGCGGAAACCGGTCCAGCTCGGTGCTTTTCACCGTTGTCGGGTTGACGGGCTTACCGACGATCAACCGGGCCGACGTCAGATTGAGCACCGGATGCAGCTGTTCGCCCACCCGCACGTACAGGGCGGCCGTCGACCGGTCGGCGAGCACGGCGTTGGTGCCCACCGTCCCGTTGGGACGGATCAGCGAGAACACGAAGCAGCCCGCCAGGCCGGTGGCGAGCAGGACCACGCCCATCAGCACCGCGCGCGACTGGGTGCGCAGCGGGTCGACCAGCATCCTGGTGTCGTGCAGGGCGATCCCGGAAGCGATGCGCCGCATCACGAACCGCCAGCCGCTGACCTGGTGCCGGGTGACGAAGCCGCGGCGATACTCGACCTTGTCGGGATTGTCGTTGACCGGCGTGCGCGACGCGAACGAACGCCGATCGTCGGATTCGGGATTCGTCATGCCGGCACCGACAGCCCGAGTCCGCGCAACAACGGCTCCACCGAATTCTCGACGTCTTGGTCGGTGATCGTCATCAGCTCCTCGTCACTGAATTCCCCGGTGCCCGCGTGCTCCGAATGGTCGAGCCGGAATTCGCGCTCCTCCTCGGAGCGTTCGACGATGTTGCGGACGAATCGACCGTTACCGGCGATGTCCAGGTTGCGCCGCGAGATTCCGTTGGCGTCGGGCGTCGACTCGGTGGCCAGCTTGGTGAACAACGCCTCCATGTGGTCGAGCGCGGCCTGTTCGAAGACGCTGTCGCGCTGCTCGGCCATCTTGTTCGCGATCTCGACGAGTTCCGACGGTGCGTACGAAGGGAAGTCGATGTTGCGGGTGAATCGGGAACGCAGACCCTCGTTGGTGTCCAGGAACTTGTCCAGATCGGCCCGGTATCCCGCGATGATCACCACCAGCCGGTCGCGGTCGTTCTCCATCCGTGCCAGCAGGGTGTCGATGGCGACCAGCCCGAAGTCGTTCTTCGCGCCGGTGGCCACCAGGGCGTAGGCCTCGTCGAGGAACAGCACCCCGTCGAGTGCGCTGTCGATGATCGCGTTGGTCTTGGCTTCGGTCTCGCCGATGTGCTGGCCGATCAGGTCGGCGCGGTGCACCTCGCGGATGTTTTCCCGCTTCAAAAGCCCGAGGCCGCAATAGATCTTGGCGACCACGCGGGCGATCGTGGTCTTACCGGTGCCGGGCGGCCCGGCGAACACGAGGTGGTGGGCGCGCTGTGCGACAGCGAGGCCGCGCTGCTTGCGCACCAGCTCCATGGCGACCGAGCTCTTCAGCCGCGACACCTGGTTCTTGACCTCGTCGAGGCCGATGAACTCGGCCAGCTGGACTTCGGCCTCGTGCAGCAACACGGCCTTGCGCTCGTGGGCCGCGGGATCGACGAAGTCCTCCGCGCTGGGCTCGGTGTCCGGGTCCCAGGGGTCGGTGCGCGCTTCGATCCGCGCCGCGGTGGTGGTCGCGATCCCAAAGCTGGTGTCCAACAGGGCCTGTTCGATCTGTTCGTTTTCCGGTTGGGCCGCGTACAGATCCTGGAGCACTTCGCTCGCCGACTCCTCGTCGACGTGCGCCCGCAACACCAGCGCCTTGGCCAGCGCCCCGTCGACCGCCGCGACCGCGACCGGACCGTCGGGCTCCTCCAGGTACGACAGCGCCGGGGCGAACATGCCCAGCCGCGCCAGCGCGGTCCCCAGGGCGATCCTGGCCGCGTGCGCGAACGCCTCGTCGAGCCCGGCGTCGTTCACGACCGGCGTCAGCAACTTGACGACGTCCGACCAGCGCTCGGCGCGGTAGTTGAGGACGACGGCGACCCAGCGGGCCTCGCGCCAGCTCGGGCGGCGCGCGGTCAGGCCGGTGACGATCTGGTCGGCTTCGGCGAGCCGCGCCGCATCCCCGGTCGACGCCAGGCCCGCCGCGTGGGCGAGGTGGAAATCGTCTGGGGTGGCGGCGCGGAACTGCAGGTACAGCCCGGTGTCATAGCGGAAGCCCAGTTCGCCCGGCGCCAGATCCACCTTCCGCTGCAACACCCCGGCCGTGCTCGCGGTGCGCGACACCGCCTCCAGCACCCGCAGGGACACATCGCCGGCGGCGGCGAGGCCCGTCCAGGCGTCGCACTGGTCGTGGGCGACCCGGGTCAGCGCGGTGAAGCCGGAGCGGGCGGCGGTCAGGTCGGCCGGGCGCTGGCGCTGGTAGACCGAGATGCCGAGCGCGCGGCAGCACGTGGCGAACCGGCTGACGACGTCGCCATCAACCCTGGCATCCGCACGTGAATTGACGGGCTGAGCGGCGAGCACGCCGGTGTCACCGAGTTCCACGGCCACGTCTCTCCATTTGTGTAGCCTCCCCTAACCTAACCCGCCTGAAGTTAGCATTGCATAAGCTAAGTGTCGAGGCGCGAGGGCCCGTCCGACTCACCACAGCACTCCCAGCTCATCACCGCGAATGAGGGAGTTCAGGCGCACTCCCGTCCGCATTTTCGGTCCGTTCCCCCGGCTCCGACGGATCGGCGGGCCACCACCGGCCCCGCCGAGCGGCCCGAGCTTATCGAAAATCATTTTCATTAGCAATCCGAGAACGCAGCCAATAGTCGTCCGGCAAGCCCGAAAAGTTCCGGCCCGCGGCGTGCGCGCCGCTAGTCCCCCTCCCAGGAGCCGGGCAGCAGGGGCAGCACGGGCCCACCGCCGAAGTCATCGCCGGTGAGCGTCGCCAGCCCGGTCGCCGCCCGGGCGGAACCCTTGCTCGCGGTTCCGGCGAAACCCAGGGCTCCGGCGCCCCGATCCGATGCGAGCGAGGAGCTGGCCGGCGCCGCCGGATCCTCGGGCTCGCCATCGGGGTCCAGATCCATGAACTCGTAGCCGCGGTAGCGATCTTGCAGGCCCGCCTGCCGGCGGCGACGCGCCCGCCGCTGCTCCCGCGCCGATGCCGCGGCCGCCGCCGTGGCCGCCGCGGAATCGGGCTCCGGCGCCTTGCGCGGCACGCCGGCACTGGTTCCCGAACCGAAACCCGCGGTCGGCCCGCCGACCAGGTATGGGAACGCGGCGCCTTCGACGCCGGCGGGGGGTGGCGACGGTGGGGCCGCGGGTGCCGGCGCCGAGGCCGGCGCGGGTGCCGGGGCCGAGGTCGGGGGCGAAGACGGTGCCGGCGCCGTGGCCGGGGCAGCGCTCGCTACAACCGGAGCGCGGCTGACGACTGGCGCATCGGGTGCCGGCGCCATCGGAGCCGGCGCAGCGACGGGAACTGGGGCAGGCTGGATTCCGGCCATCAGACTCAAGCCGGCTATGCCCCCCGCAAATCCACCCGGCACGATGAACGGCACGGCGGCGAGCTGTGGGAACGCCTGAAGGGCCTCGCCCACGTGGGTGAACTCGTCAGCGATGAGTCCGGCGGGCCCGAAAATGTCTTGTAGCAGATCCTCTAAGGCGTCGGCCGGGTCCGTGCGAAACTCCGCCAAATCTCTGGCTATGGTCTGGAAAACCTCCGTGAATCGGTTGATCCACCAGCTGAGCTGGTACGGGTTGCCGCCGTCGTTGTCGATGATTCCGTCGTCGTCACTGTCTTGGCCGCTGTCGGCGGCCTGCACGATTTGTGGCGCGGGCCCCGTTTGCGGCGCCGAAGCCACCGCGGCGGTGGAGACCGCCTGGTAGGTGGACATCGTGGTGGCCGCCTGGACCCACATCCGCGCGTAGTCGGCCTCGTTGACCGCGATCGGGATGGTGTTGATGCCGAAGAAGTTCGTCGCCACCAACACGCCGTGAACGGTGTGGTTGGCCGCCAGCTCGGGCAGCGTCGGCATCGCGGCCAGCGCCACGGTGTAGGCCGTCGCCGCGGTCTCGTGGCGGGCGGCGGTCGCCGCACTGTTGGCGCTGGCCCCCATCAACCAGGCGAGGTAGGGCGCGTGGGCGGCCGCGTACTGCTCGGCGGTGGGTCCCTCCCAGGCGCCGGCCTGCGCGGCGGCCAGGGTCGCGGAGAGCTCGTCCGCCGTCGAGGCGTACGTGGTGCTCAGTGAACTCCACGCGGCCGCGGCGGCCAGTAGGCCGGCCGCGCCGGGGCCACTGCTCAGCTGGGCCGAATGGACCTCCGGGGGCAGCGCCATCCACACCGGTGCGGTCATCCCGCGACTCCTCGCCGGGCTGAGACCGTGCCGCCCGGGCTGTTGGGCGGCACACCGATCAGCCCGGTATTAGTCGGGGGCGGGCACGCGAAAGTTCCCGCGCGGGATCAACTCATCGAGAACACATGAAAAGCCCGGGGGTCGGGTCAGCCCTTGACGGCGCTCACCAGCGTGTTACGCGAGACCATCGACCCGGCATCCGTGTCGGGCCCGGGCACCGGCCTGCCGTTCTGGGCCAGGAACTCGGCAAGCGGGGTGCCGACGGCGGTCCAGCCCCGGTCACCGAACCACTCCGTGGCCGGTGCGATCCGCTCGTTGTAGACCAACTGATAGAACGGACGCTCGGCACCGTCGGCGCGTTCCGCCTCGCGTTTGGCCTCGAAGTCGTCCTGGTCGAGCGGCGCGCCGTCCTCGACCGCGACGTGGCTGCCGGCGGCGGCCAAGTTGTCGATGCCGGTGAACAGCTGCTCCTCCGCGGCGGCCGGGAGGTAGATGAGCAAGCCTTCGGCTATCCACGCCGACGGCCTGGCGGGATCAAAGCCGCTGTCGCGCAGGGCCTGCGGCCAGTCGTCGCGCAGGTCCACCGCGATCTCGCGCCGCTCGGCCTTGGGTTGGGCGCCGTGCCCGGAGAGCACCTCACGCTTGAAGTCGAGGACCTGCGGTTGGTCCAGCTCGAAGATCGCCGTCCCGGCGGGCCAGTCCAGCCGGTAGGCGCGCGAGTCCAGTCCGGCCGCCAGGATGACCACCTGGCGCACGCCCGCGCCGGCGGCGCGGCGGAAGTACTCGTCGAAGTATTTGGTGCGGGCGCCCTGGAAGTCGACGAAATGCGCGCCCCAGTCCGGAGTCTTCAGCTGGTGGTCGGGGAGCTCGCCGTCGAGCACGTCGGCCGCCCACCCGCCCACGGCGCGGCAGAACAGCTCCGCATAAGGGTCGACGGCCAGCGGGTCCGGCTTCTGCGCCTCGAGCGCTCGGGCGGTCGCCACGAATAAGGCCGTCGAACCGACACTTGTTGTGATGTCCCAGGTATCGCCTTCACTACGCACGAATTCGACAGTACCGGCGGTCGGCGACCGGCGGCCGGTCAGTGGCCGGCCGCGGGGTCGGCGGAGGCAGCTAAGCAGCCTTTCTCGGACCTATCCTGGTTAGGCGGTTGCGCCGCCCACCGGAGGGGGAACATTGTGAAGTTGGCCGAGGCGTTGTCACTGCGGGCCGATGCGCTGCGGCGTATCGAACAGTTGCGCACACGCATCGTGAGCAGTGCCCGCTATCAGGAGGGCGAAGAACCCGCCGAAGACGCGGCGGCGTTGCTCGCCGAGGTCGAGGGCGTGCTGGGCGAGTACGAGGTTTTGATCCGGCGGATCAATCGCACGAACGCGGCGACGACGATCGGCGCGGACGGCACGCTGACCGACGCGTTGGCGCGCCGCGACGCTCTGCGCTGGCGTCACCATGTCCTCAAAAGCGCAGCGGACGCTGCTGCCGGGAGCTCCCAGCAGGGCTACTCTCGTCAACTGCGGTCCGAGCTAAAGATGTTGTCCGCCTTGACCGTTGCCGATGTGCGCGCCCAGGCTGATCAGGTGGCCCGCGAGCTTCGCGAGCTCGACGTGCGGATCCAGCGATCGAACTGGGAGGTAGACCTGTTGGAGTAAGGGAGCCGGGGTGTAGCAGGTAGGCGTCGCGGAGGCGCGCACGAGCCCTGGCCGGCGGGCCAAGTCCGGTCTCTCCTGGCGCACGAAGGGCAGTGCAGGGGGTTCGACTCCCTCCTCACATCGCAGCCCCGCATCGCGCACAGGTGACGGGGCACAGCGCACAGCACATCACCGCGTGCGGATCCGTGACGACGAGGGTGGGCACGGGGCATACACCGAGCGAATCGGCGGCGGCCGGTCCTCTCTGCCGGCGGTTGCGACGTGACGAGGAGCGAGGCGATCGCCGCAGCGACGGCAACGGTCTTGAACCATCGATGCGGCTCGTTGAGCGGCATCGTCAGCGGATCTGGTTGGCGAGCTTGGTGACCAGCGCGCTGTTGAGATAAGTGGTGGCGGCCGGGCCGCCGGAGTTGAGGGCGGCGATGGTGGCGGCGTCGTCGACGATGACCAGGGTGCCGCCGAAACTGCTGTATCTGGCGGGCAGGCCACCGTATCCCCCGCCGCCGGCGGCGGGGTCGGTGCGGAGCAAGAGCATGACGTCGCTGCGTTGGGCGATGTAGTCGGCGTCGTTGATGTTGAACGGGACTTGCGCCGGACCGCCGGGGCTGCGCTTGTAATAGGCGTTGTAGGTGAAGCCGATGCTCTCCAGGTAGCCGCTCGGCGGAGAGGGGGTCACGGCGGCCGTCGTGGCGGTGCCGGTGTAGTTGACCACCACGATGGACTTCCCGGAGAAGGCGCCGTGCTCGGAGCGGATGGTGTTCTGTTCGGATTGCGCCTTGTCGATAAGGGTTTTGGCCGTGCCCGTGCGGCCGAGGGCGGTGGCGATCCAATTCAGCTGCGCCTGCCAGGTCCAGTCTCCGGTGTTGTCGGCGGGCTGGGCGAGAGTGGGCGCGATGGCCGACAGCGCGTTATAGGTGGGTTGGTCGATGTCACCGGTGTCGATGATCAGGTCGGGCTTGGCGGCGGCGATCGCCGCGGTGTCGGCTGCGGCGAAGACCGGCGGGGATGAGTGCACCAGTGGTTGCAGCCAATTCGGAACGGTGGCGTTGGCCGCGTTCATCAGGACGGGCTGAGCGCCCAGCGACAGGACGGCATCGGGATCGCCGGGCCCCAGCGCGGCGACGGCCATCGGGCGGTGTTGGATCTTGACGGTGCCGAATTTGGTTGCGAGCGTTTGCGGTTCATAGGGGCCCAGGCCGCCGCCGCTGCCGCCGAACAGATGGATGCCCACGACGGTGGCGGCGGCCAGCGCCGCGACAAGAACGATCGCGGCCACGACGAGACGAGTCCGTTTGCGCCGCATGGCTTTCGGCGACAAGTCGGGTCCGCCGAACGAGGGCGGCATGCCGGTAAACTGTGGGGGCGCGCCGTGGTGCGGGGCCCCGACCGCTCCGCGCGGGTCATACGCGGGCCACCCGGGCGCCGGCGCCAGCCCGGGGGGCGCGGTCGGTGGATAGGTCACCGTTGGATTGGTCGGGTTGCTGGTTGGACTGATCGCGTTGCTTGCCGGTGGCCCGGTGGGGCCGGGACGCGTCGCCGGGGTGCCGGTCAACGCTGCGGCGGTGGCAGCCGCCAGTGCGCCGGCGGTCTGGAAGCGCTCGGCGGGGTCCTTGGCCAGCGCCCGGGCGATCACGTCGTCGATCTCGCGGGGCAGGGCGGGGTTGACGTCGGTGGGGTGCGGAATGGGCCGCATCAGGTGTCCGGCCAACATCGCCGACAACGAGTTGTCCTCGTAGGGGGTGCGGCTGGTCAGCAGCCGAAACAGGGCGCACCCCAGCGAGTAGATGTCGCTGCGGGGGTCGGCCGCCCGGCCCTCGATCGTCTCCGGGGCGGCATAGGCGGCGGTGCCGACCATCGAGCCCGTGGCGGTCAACGTGGTGGCGTCGTCGAGGGCGCGCGCAATCCCGAAGTCGGCCAACAAGACTCGTTCGTGGTCGCTGCCCGGCGCTGATACCAGGAAGTTTCCGGGTTTGATGTCGCGGTGCAGCACCCGCCGGGAGTGCGCATAGTCGAGTGCGGCGGCGACGTCGGTGACGATGCGCACGATGCGGGCCGGGGTGAGGTTGGCGCGGTCCAGGTCGTTGGCCGCGGTTCCCTCGACGTACTCCATGGCGATCCACAGGTGCCCGTCGTCGGTTTCGCCGCGGTTGTACACGCGCACGATGTTCGGATGGTTCAAGGTGGCGGCCAGGTCGGCCTCGCGGGTGAAGCGGACCCTGAACTGGTGGTCCACGGAAAGCTCGGCGGACAGGATCTTCAACGCGTCGCTGCGGGGCAGTGTCGGGTGGCGGGCCAGGTACACCGTGCCCATCCCCCCGGAACCGAGCACACCTTCGATACGGTACCCGGCGATGACCGTTCCGACGGCGAGAGGCATCAGGCGCTCATTTCCCGGTGAGCAAGCGGTATTGGGCGGCCATCATCTGGTGCAGCGCGTTCTCCTGCTCGTTCTGCATCTCGTAGGCGTAGCGATCCGCGCGCGCCACGCACCAGTAGCCCAACGCCTCATTGAAGCATCTCGCCTTGGGCATCCCGCTTATCCCGCCGACTTGGTGTGGGCCGGACATGTCGGCGACGATGCGCGCCGCCGCCCCGGCGTCCGGGGTCTGATAGACCCTCGTTTCCAGCACGTAGGCAACCTCTTGTACGTTGGCGGACTTGAACAATGCCTGTAGGTGCACCGGGTCATCGGCCTCCAGGTGTAACGCTCCGTGCGCGTCATAGATGCCGTCGTTGATCGACTCGTTCTCCTGTCGGGGCGGCACGGTGCGCGCCATCAACCCGTCGGGATCCAACGGCAGCTGAGCCATCCGATCCGGCGGAGTGGGCTTGAAGGCATCGATTAGGGGCTGCTGCAGATCCAGGGTGGTGGCGATGAATTGCGCTGCGACGTCGGCCGTGTCGTCCGACGTCGCCGTTTGGGCGAGGAGGTATTGGCCGTGGGCGCTCAGGGCGGTCACCGAGAAGCGTGGGCCACCCGGGGCGGGGTACTGTGCGGTCCAGCGGAAAGTCAGTGCGGCCGTCCCCGGATAACGTGGAATCGAAAAGGGCTGTGTGGGAAGCGGTTTACTGTCAAATGGCATCGTCAGGGTGATGCCCTTGGCGGCCATGTCGGCGGCCGCGGCGATCGCGTCGGCGGGGCTGGCCAGCTCCAACACAATGTTGAGCAGACCCTTGTAGGGGCCCTTGTCGGTATGCCGTGAGCTGGAAAACCCGGCCAGCAGGTTATGGCCCCGCAGCGCGTCGCCCATCGGGATGCCCAGCAGCGCGTTCACCCCGTCGGTGTCTTTCACCACGCCGGAATCGATTTGGGCGTAAGCCGTCAGGTCACGGTCGACCTCCCAGGGACCGACGACGGCGCCGGCCAGGCGGCGTCCTTCGGCCCAGCCGCCCCGCAGCGCGTCGCCGGCCGTGCCCAGGGGGTCGCGCGGGGTGGTGGGGAAGTTCCCGGCGTCGAGCAGCGCGAGGTCGACACCGTCGGAACTGTCCGACCCGGGGACTTTGACGGCGGTTCCCGCGACGGTCGAACTGCACGCGACCGTCAGCGCCGCGACCGCGACGGCGAGGATCAACGGGCGGGTAAGGCTCGTCATGGCGCCGTCAACATCAGGTATTGGGCCGCGACGATCTGGTGCGCCTCTACCTCTTGGGCGGCAGTGACTTTGAACGCGTAGCGGTCGGCGGTGCCGAGGCACAGGAAGCGCACCGTGCCCAGCTCGGTGGTATCGGGCCCGCGGTCGAAGCAGCGCGCCGAGGGCAGCCCGTTGACGCCGGGGGCGGAGCGGTAGCCCAGGAAGGGAACGTCGATGCGGGCGAGCCCGTCGACCGCCCGCTGGGCGCCGGTGGTGTCGACGGCCTCGTAGACGGTGGTGCGGTCGGCGGCGACGTGACCGATGCCGGCGTCGGCGAACATCTCCTCGGTGGCCACGGGGTCGGGCCGAAATTGCAGCGCGCCGTGCGGTGGATAGACCGTGGCCTGGTTGACGCCGGGGTCGGTGGCGGGCACGGTGCGGGCCAGCAGTCCGGTCGGGTCGGCGGGCAGGGCGGCCAGCTGGTCCACCGGGGTGGCCTGGAAGTGGTCGGCCATCGGGCCTTGCAGGTCAAGGGTTTTGGCGATCATATCGGCGGCCGCGCCCGCGCTCTCCTTGGAGCCGGCGAACTGAAAGAACACGTAGGGGCCGTGAGCGGTGAACGCTTCGGCTTCAAAGCCGCCCGATAAGGGTGCCACGTTCGCCACCGTGTCGGAGTAGCGCGGGATTGGCAGCCGGGAGGCCGGAATGTTACCCGGCCGGATGGTGGCCACGTCGGCGGCGGCCATGGCCGCGGCGGCGTCGGTGGCGTCCTGCGCGCCGGGGAACCGGAAGACCCCGTTGTCGAGGATCTTGGGCTTGTCCGTCGGGGGCTGGCCTCGTGGGGGTGGCGGGGTGGCGCGCCCGCTGACGAAGCCGGCCACGAAGTGATGGGCCGCCGCGATCGCGGCGATCGAATCACCGCGCACCAGCGCCGAGAGCCGCCCCGCCTCGGGAAGCGCTGTGGTGGGCGCGATTTCGGCACTCAACGGGCTGATCAGCGTCCCGTCGACCTGCCAGGGGCCGGCCACCATGTCCGCCATTCGCTGGGCTTCTACGCGGCGCCCGGCCGCGTCGTCGGTCACGGTGCCCAGTGGCGGGCGCGGCCGGCGCGGATAGTTGCCGGGGTCGAGCAGCGCCACGTTGGCCACCGGCGGCGCGGGACCGCCGGACTTGACGGCGCTGCCGGTGACCACCGTCGAGCAGCCGCTGCCCAGCACGGTCACCGCGGCGAGCGCGGCGATCTGCAACGCCGGCGCTCGCAGCCCGGCGCGAATCCGTTTCTCGGCCGCGCGGATTCGGCACCACTCGGTCCCGACGGCGTCCGGGGCGGCAGTGCGGTGCGGATAGCCGATCCGCCGGGAGCGGTTGAGCGGCGCGTGCCCATCCCCCATTCCTATCCCCTCGTTTCGGCGCCCACTGCAGGCCACCCGCGGCGATCCCGACCAGACCAGCAGAATGTTAGTCGCTGCCACCAGCGCATCGGATTCGTTCGCTGAATTTGCGGCGGGTTAGGCGTTCAGCCCGCGGTGACGCGCTCGGCCATCCGCGTGGCGATGGTGATCGCTTGATCGGTGCGGTTCTCGCCGCAGCTGCGCACGTCGATGACGATGTTGTTGCGCGCCGCCAGGGCTCGCTGGCACTGCCAGCCTCCTGCACCCTCCTGGGTGTTGGTGATGCTGAGTATGCCGTCACGGTTGGTGGCGGTGCCCGCTATCCAGACGCTGGTCGGCTCCCGGCGGGTGGTCAGGTGCAGGCTGGCGCCGTTGCACCTCGGCCACGCCTGCGCCTGCTTGGCGGCGAAGTCGTTGGCCGCCTTGGCGGTGGCGAAGTAGATGGCGGCGCTGTGGTTGAGGTGCCGGGCGCCGTCGCGGTCCTGCAGCGATTGCGTGCGAACCCCGATCCAGCCGCTGCCGTCGAGTTCCGATTCGAGTGCGGGCGCCTGGATCTCACCGCATTCGGGCCGATCGGTCGTCAGGCCGCTGTAGGCGTTGTGGTCGTTGCCCGAGTCGGGTGCCGGCGCGATATCGGTGGCGCCCTCGATGCTGTTGATGGTCGCGACGTCCAGCAGCAGGCCCGGCAGTGCGGACAACGGCACCGTGGGCGCCTGCGGTGCCGGGCCGGGGCCGACCGGTCCCGCGGAAGTCGTCGGCGCCGGCATCACTGTCGAACTCGCCGTGTCATCGGGACTGGCGGCCACGTTGATCGCCAACCCCGCGCCGGCGAGGGTGACCACGACCGCGGCCCCGATCGCGATCTGCGCCCAGGTGGGCCAGCGGCGCCGCGGCGCGGGGGCGAACGCCGGCGGGTAAGCGGGCGGGGTGCCCCAGGCGGGCATCCGCGGCGGCATCGGCGGCATCGGAGGTGGACCGGCAGTCCGGAATGGCCGGCGGGGCAGGACGGCGGTGACCTCCTCCCCGGGGCTGGGCGGTGTCGTGCGGGCCATCGGGGGGTGCGGGCTGCTGGGCATGAGGGTCCTTCGGAACGGGGTGACTGCGCGGGCTCTTCCGCGACATGCTTCAAATTGAAACACAGCGCTAGGCGCTGCGCAATGTTTATAAACGTTGCACTGCTGCGTTTTTGTTGCTAGCGTCACCGCCATACCGAACGATCTGGCAGGAGGACCCCATGAGCGCTGCTTCGCCGCACCCCCAAGCTGAACCGTCGAGCGGCGCACGCCTGGCGCGCGCTGTGCGTTGGGCCCTCGTCGCCGCCCTCGGGCTGGCCCTGCTGCTCACCGGCTGCACCGCGACCACCACCGGACATCCGGCGGCCGCCGCTGACCTGGGGCGCTGGCAACCGCCGGCAATCCTGCCCCAGCATCTCGCCGATCTGCTGCTCAAGGAGAACGACGTCAACGCGATCGCGCACACCACCGGCATGGCGGTACGAAAGCCGGTCTCGCGGATGTGGCACGACGACGAGACGATCTCGGACCCGAGCTGCGTGGACGCCTACGCGCCCGCAGAAGCCACCGCGTACCGGGGCACTAACTGGACGGCGGTGCAGGGGCAGATACTCGATGACGCCACACTGGTCGTGCGCGAGCACGCGCTGATGCAGGTACTGATCGGCTTCCGTGACGCCGATTCGGCCCGGCAATTCTTCGGCCAATCGAAAGCACGCTGGTCCGCCTGCGCCAACCGCTCCATCATCGTCACCCCGCCCGGCCACGCCGTCACCACCTGGGATCTCGGCGACCTGCAGGCCACCGACACCACCTTGGCCATCCTGCAAACCCAGCCCGGTGGACGGGGCTCCACCTGCCAGCGCGCCGTCGGACTGGTCAACAACGTCATCGTCGACACCCTCTGGTGCGGGTTCGACACCGCTACGCAGGCGAGCGACATCGTCTCGAAAACGACCGCAGTGATCGCGCAAGCGTGACGCAGCGGTCACCCACCCAATCCCCCACCCATTACGGAGGAATCATGTCTGCGCCGCACCACGACTACCGGCACCCTTACGGCTACGCCCAGCCGCGTCCCTACCCGCAGGCGCAGCACGCCTCGCGGGCCGGCTATCCGCCGCCGCCCCCGACCGGCAACCAACCGCTGTATGCGGTACGGATCAGGAAACACACCGGCGCGGTGGTTCTGATGTTCAACCAGGCCTACACGGTCACCGGGACGCTCGCCCAATGCGAGGCCGCACTGGACAACGCCCTGCTCCACAACCTGCTGGCCGGGTGGTGGAGTTTGGCCTCCGTGCTGGTCTGGAATTGGGTGGCCCTACTCGAAAACCACAATGCGCGAAAGCATTTGCGGCGCCAGGCCGCCGCGCGGGCGTACACCGCGCCCGCCACACCGCCCGCGCCGCCGGTGCCGCGCTAACTGGTCGTCAGCTGGGCGATGAGATTCTCGATGGCCCGCGCGGCCTCGGGCGCGACGGCGCGCTCGGCTTCGGCGTCTTCGAGGACGGACACCGGCAGCCCGGCGCCGTTGGCCGCCTCCTCGAGGCTCAGCTCCGCGCGGTGGCGGGCGCCATAGAGCCGCTGGCCCAGGGTGGCCGCCGGTGAACGCGCCGCGCGCATCATCAGGTCGTTGTAGCTGCGCCGCACGCCGCTCAACGCCAGGATGACCGACGGGCTCCCTTTGGCGTTGCGCGCGGCGCTCGACGCCAGCCGCTCCAGCCTGCGGAGGTCGGCCAGGGTTTTCGTGGCCTTGGGACTGAAGTCGGGATGGGCCGGGTCGGGCAACTCGGAGATGGCGGTCAGGAGCGTGTGCATGGCCAGCTCCACCGTCTCGGCCATTAGCGGCGCCTGAACGGAGTCGGTGAACGCCTCGGTGGCCTCGTCCGCGGCGGAGGCGACCGGCCCGCCGGTCCTGATGGGACCGCCGGTGGGCGCCGGGGCCGCGCCGCGCCGAACGCGGGTGATGTGGCCGGTGGGCCAGTCCAGCACCCGCTCCAGCTTCTCCAGCGTGGTGCGGCGCGGCCAGCTGCGGCCCTTCTCGAAGTTGATCAGGGCGCCCGCGTTGATGATTCCGTCACGGTCCAGGCTGCGCTGGGAGATCCCCAATTGCTGACGGCGTTCAGCGACCGCGCTGCCCGCGCGGATGACGCCGGGGTCGCTTTCGTCGTCCCACCACTGTTCGTCCTCGGCCTCGAACGGGCGCATGACCTGGGTCGATTCGTCGAGCGGTACGTCCGATCGCTGCTGTGGGGTGAGCGTCACGGCGACCCCGTCGGGCGCACCGAGACAGATGGTGGTGGCGCCGGTGATCAACACGGAGCTGCGGCGTACCCCGTCGACGAACATCCCGTTGGTGCTGGTGTCGAATGCCTGCCAGCCCTCGCGGTGCGGCTCGAGCCGGATGTGCGACCGCGAGATCCGCTCGTCGTCCACCTCTACCGTGGCCCCGGCGTCCCGTCCGATGACGGCGACGCCGGCCGCGGGCGCCAGGGTGCGCGTCGCCTGACCGACCCGCACGGTGAGCGCGGTCGTCGGTTGGTCGGGTGTCACCTGGTCGCTCCCCGGTTGTGTGGGCACCGCGCTGCGGTATGACTCGGTGCGTTACTGCTGCATGCTACCTCTGATTGAGGTGCACCCGTGCCCGGAAACCCGCTACACGGCCACGGCGACGCCGGGCCGCGACCGATTTGCGCTTCGGTTATCGGGGGTATCAGCAGCTCAGAACGCGCGTGGGCTTCCCGCGACCCTGACCAGAGGCCGGTCATCGTGCACTGTTTTAAACCGTTGCGCCGCGCTGCTGCTTTGGTTAGAGTTAGAGCATCGCGGTCGCGGTCCGACGCGAGCACAGCGAGAGAGGAACCCGATGCAACCACAGCAGCCCATGGCGCCACGGCGAACCCAGCGACCGGTTGCGCCGGGCCACTTCGACGAGCCGCCCACCCAGCCGCTGCCGCGCCCCTTCCCCGGGAGACCGCAGCACCGGACCCTTCCCCCTCCCCAGCTCCCCATCGGTGCGGGCTGGTGGGCGCCGGCGGCCTTCCCCGCGCCCGGTGTCGTTCCGCGCCGCGGACACCTGCCGCTCTACCTGGCCGCGGCGGCCACCGTGGCCACCGCCATCGCGGCCATCGCGGGCTTCTGGGCGCCGGGCTTCTTCGTCACCAGGCAACTCGACGTGGCCGCCGTCCAGGCCGGCGTCGCGCACGTCCTGTCCGACCCGGCGGGTTACGGCGCCAGGGACGTCAGCGACGTCTCCTGCAACGACGGGCAAAACCCCACCGTCACCAAGGGCGGCACCTTCACCTGCCAGGTCACCATCGACCACCTCAAGCACCAGTTCGTGGTCACCTTCACCGACGACTCGGGCGGCTATGAGGTCAGCGACCCGAAGGGCACCCAGGTCTAAGGCCGCACCCCGGCGTGCGCTACCGCGGTTCGCTGCCGCCGTCGGCGTCCCAGCTCCCCGGCAGCATGGGAATCTTTGGGCCGCCGCCGAACTCGTCACCGTCCAGAGTGGCCAGTCCCGTTGCCGCAGCGGTCGCCTCGCGGCGGCCGGTGCCCGCGAACCCCAGCCTTCCCGCGCCGTTCTCCGATGCGAGCGCCGAAGGCTCGCCGGCCGGGGCGCCCCAATCCGGATCGACGCCGACGTTCATGTCGGCGAACTCGTCGCCGTAGTCGCGCCGCGTCGCCCGCCTGCGCCGTCGCGCCCTGGCCTGTCCGCGTGCCGCGGCGGCCGCGGCGGCGGTGGCGCTATCCGGTTCCGGCGCTTTCCTTTTGGCGCTGGAGCTGGCCGCGGCGCCCATGCCCGAGCCGAACCCGATGCCGGGCGGGGCGATGACGTAGGGCGGGGCGAAACCCGCGGCGTGCGGTGGCGGCGGGGCGGGTGGCGCGGAGCTGGCGACGGTGGTCACGGTCGAAGCGGGTGCGGACGCCGGGGCGGAGGCGGGCGCCGGGGCCGGCGCGACGGTGGACGGCGCGACCGCGACGGCCGGAGTGGGACTGGGCGGTGGGGCGGCCGCCGGCAGTGGCGCCGGCGTGACGGCGGGCGGGGCCATGCTCGCCAGGCCAGCCAACCCGGCGAAGCCACCGACGGCGCCGAAGGGGGCGGCCGCGAGCAGGACCGCGGGGGCCAGCAATTCCGGCTGGCTCGTGAAGATCTCGAGGATGTGCGTCGGCCAGTCGAATAGCATGAGTTGAACGATGTACTGGAACGCCAGCGCCGGATTGTGCACCAGGTAATAGCCGAATTGCTGGAAATCCTCCAGCAGTTCCAGCGCCCGGACCACCCAGAACAGCGGGTCTCCCGCGTTGGTATAGGCGTCGTAGGGCAAGCCGTTGACGGTGCCCTGCGCGGGGTCCCAGTTGATGCCGAGGTTCCTCAGGATGTTGGCGATGAAGTCGTCGAGCGGGTTGTCGATCGTGGGGTCGTGGATGTCGCCGCCCGAGTCTTGGCTGGAGGCATCGGATTTGACTATCGGCGGGGCGGGGTCCGTTTGCGGCGTGGACTGCACAGCCGCGTCGGACACCGCTTGGTAGGTGGTCATGGTGGTGGCCGCTTGAACCCACATCCGCGCGTAATCGGCCTCGTTGACCGCGATCGGGATCGTATTGATGCCAAAGAAATTCGTCGCCACCAACGCCCCGTGGACGGCGTGGTTGGCGGCGAGTTCCGGCAGCGTCGGCATGGCCGCCAGCGCCGCGGTGTAGGCGACTGCGGCCGTCTCGTGTTGGGCGGCGGCCGCCGCGCTGTGCGCACCGGCTTGCGTCAGCCACGCCAGGTATGGCGCATGGGCGGCCACATACGATTCCGCGCTGGGCCCCTCCCACGAGGCAGCCTGCGTCGCGGCCAGGACGCCGCTGAGTTGTGCTGCGGCCGAGGCGTATTCGGCGCTCAGTTCGGACCATGCCCCTGCCGCCGAAAGAAGCGACGCGGGACCGGGGCCGCTGCTGAGCGAGGCGGAGTGCACTTCCGGTGGCGTGGCCATCCAGATGGGCGCCGTCATGGGTACTCCTCGGGCTGGAGGTCTTACCAGGCAGAGGAGAGCTTAATGAAAATGATTTCCGTTATCAACTCGGCGGGTGGGCCGGGCCGCCCCGGTGCTACACCAACGGGCGGCCCGTCCTGATCCGGCGATCGACGTCGGCCAGCAGGACATTGAAGGGAAACTGCCGAATGAACCGCGGCAAGCGCCGGTTCACCAGCGCAAGCGTCCCGATCAGCCGGTCGAAGCGCCGTTGCCTGGTGGCATCCCAGGGCAGTCGCATCTCGTCGCGGAACCGCTGCGGCAAGAAACCCGTGGTGATCAGCAGAGCGAAGCTGTCGGAGGCGCGCTGCAGGCGGTGGGGCAACGTCAGCCCCGCGATGCGACTGGCGGCTATCGGGTACAGGTACTCCCGCACGGCGTCGTCGATGTGCACCTTGGCCAGCGACTCCTGCCAATACCGGTCGAACGCCGCGCGGTCCGGCGGCCACATCTCCGGCGGCACCTGCAACGTGGTGGCCAGCGCCATGCCCTCGCGGTAGTGGCGGTCGGCGTCCTCGCCCTCCAGCTCGCCGATGAACATCCGGTAGATGTCCACGCCGCCCTTGTACAGGCAGGCCCCCACCCAGAGCTGCAGGTCGGGATCGAAAGCGTTGTACTGCACCGGACTTTCGGGGGTGGAGTACACCTGCGCGTGTGCCCGGTTCACCGCTCGGCGGAACGCGTCCTTCTGGGCGTCGCTGCCTCTGGTCGCCACCGCCAGGTACGTGAAGGTCGTGCGGGCGCGCTTGATCGGGTGCAGGTCGATTCGGCCGCTTTCGACGCGGCTCTCCATAACGCCGTAGCCGACACCGGGGCGCCCCAGTTGCATGATCACGTTCGCCGGGCCGGCCAGCAGTGCCACTCCCATCAACCCCTCGTCGATGCCGAGCGGCCGTCGGCGCCGCCGCGCGGGGGATCGCCGTGGCGCATCGGCGACGGGGCGCTCGACGTGCCGGACCGGTTCGCGAACAGCCTCGTGTAGTGCCATGGTCAACCCCTCCAACGGCGCCGCCCGGGAATGTGCGAACGCGCGTTTCCTGATATTGTCGTGGCCTCGCGTTGGTGTCAAGATGGTTCGCATGAGCGAAACCTCGGGGGCGCGGCCGTACCGCGGCGTCGAGGCCGCGCAGCGCCTGGCCACGCGTCGGAGTCGGCTGCTGGCCGCGGGCTTGGACCTCCTCGGGGCGGAGCAGCAGAACATCTCCGCGGTCACGGTTCGCGGCGTGTGCCGCCAGGCCGGCCTGGCGGCCAGGTATTTCTACGAAAGCTTCGCCGACAAAGACGAATTCGTCGCCGCCGTGTTCGACTCGGTGGTCGCCGAGCTGGCGGCCACCACCCAGGCCGCAGTCGCTGCCGTGCCGGCGCACGAGCAGACGCGGGCTGGGATGGCCAACATCGTGCGCACCATCGCCGACGACGCGCGCCTCGGGCGCCTGCTGTTCAGCACGCAACTGGCCGATCCGGTGATCGTGCGCAAGCGCGCCGAATCCACCGCGCTGTTCGCGATGCTGTCCGGCCAGCACGTCGGAGACGCGCTGCGAGTGCCTGCCAATGACCGCATCAAGGCCGCGGCGCACTTCGTCGTCGGCGGCGTCGGGCAGACCATCAGCGCCTGGCTAGCCGGCGATGTCCGGCTCGAACCGGAAGAGCTCGTCGATCACCTGGCCGCCCTGCTCGACGAGCTCGCCGAGCCCAACCTCTACCGACCGACCGAGGTGCGCGCGGAATCCTGACGCGCGTTCTCACACCGGGCACCCGGTGGGCCACCCCGTGGTCGCGGTGAGCGAGAAGTCGCTCAAGGCGCCCGAAATCTGTTGTCCCAATTCGGCATTCGAGTTCTGGCCGTCCGCCTCGTAGCCCAGGAACGAAACGAACACCTGTTCGCGCATTCTGCCCGACAGCAACGCCAACACCCCGTTTGTGCGGCGCATCGTCGCGGCGGTCACCCCGGGGTACAGGGACTTCATGGCGAAGTAGTCGGCGTCCGTGCCGTCAGGGCGGTTGGCGGCCGGGTCGACCGCACCGAGGTTGGACGACACGACGGCTGTTGCGCTTCCGGTGGCCGCGCCGATCAGCCGGCGCATGACGCGTCGTGGGATCAGAGGAACGAGCGGGAGCAACGCCCAGCGCTCGTCCGGCTCATCCTGATGGCGGAGCAACGCCTGCCTTAGCGCGGCGCGGATCTCGCGCAGGTCCGTCACGGGCGCTGGGCCCACCATGACGTCGACATTGGTGACCGCGTTCGCGCGCGTATCGGCCGGGCCGCGCTGATTGACGGGTATCCCGACGGTGACCGTGCCGTCCGCGGCGACCCGTCCCACCCGCTGGGCCAGGCGGGCCGCCAACCCGGCCAGCAGCGCGTTGCTGGTTCCCCCCAAGGCGTTCGCGCGGGCGTCCCACTCGTCGGCATTGACGAAGATGGTTGCCGTTGGGAGAGCGACGGTTTCGTCAGCCCCGGTGAGCGGTCGCCGGTTGGGTGGCCGGACATCGGCCACGGTGCCGCCGCCACGGCCGGCCAGTCGCGCCGCGGCGACCACGGCGCGGCCGACCCGCGGCACGTCGCGCGCGGCTTGGTATGCATCCTCGCGCAGCGCCCGCCACCGCGGCCGCGATCCCGCGGCGGGCCAGCCGTTCGCGCGGTCGCGTCCCTGGGCCGCGTCCGCCAGCGCCTCGCACAACCCGACCCCGTCGCTGAGGCAATGCGTGACGACAAGGCTCACCGCCGCTCCCCCATCGGTGAGCGGCAGCACCGCGAGCCGCCATCCGGGCCCGCGTTCGGCGTCCGGTCGCCTGGCCGCCTGCTCCTCCAGCCAGGAGTCGACGGCATCGCGCGGCCGGGGCACCGCGACGAACTCGATGCCTGGCTGATCGCCGGGCGTGACCCACCGATGGCGGCCAAACGGTAACGGGGACCGTTCGATCCGGCGGCATAACCGGCCCCGCTGCAAATGGTGATGGAACTCCTGCAGGCCGTCGATGCCGACGGCGCGGTTGTAGATCCACACACATTGCACGAGGCTGGTGGTTCCGGTTGCTCGCTCACCGAGAAAGAGGGTCTGGTCGGCCAGATCCAGCACGTTGCTCATCGCTAGGCCGCCTCGTTGTCGTCTTCCCCTGGGGCTTTCGTGCTCGCCGGCCCACCTCGCGGCGCTACGACGTCCGCCTGCTGTGCGACGCCAGTGGCCACGCGCCCGAACACCCGGGTCAGCGTCGCGATGTAGCGATCCACCGACTCGCGGGCCACCGGGTTGTCCGGGAAGGAGATGGTCACCGTGGTATTCGCGGCCTGCCGGTTGATCCACATGTTGATGCCGCCGGCGGACAGATTGTCACCGTAAGTACCGAAATTCAGCTCAGCCCACAGGCCGGCGAGTGGGATCTTGCGAAAGTCGAGGAACGACAACATCATCGGCAAACGGGTGGGCGGCTTTATCTCCAGATCGTCCGATGCCGCAGCCAGCTCCATGACCCGCTCAACCGGCACGTCGGCAAGATCCTTGGCCGCATCAAACGACTTCTGGGCGGCTCGGGCCGCCTCGCCGAATGTGGTCCCGGCGGTCGGCACCGTGACCGGCACGAGGCTGGCGAACCAACCCACCGTCATGGTGTCTATACCGGGCGCCCGGGTGTCCCTGGCCGTGAACCCGTGAAACACCTCACCGCCGGTCAACTCGTGCTCGGCCAAAGCGGTGCAGGCAAGAACTCCGCCGACGAATCGCGCGCCGGCGGCGCTGCACATGGCGTCGAAAGCCTCCGTGCGGGTGGCGTCCAGCAGCTCCACGGTCAACAAGTCGCCCTTGCTGCTGGACCATGTATCCCCAAGGGGGAGAGGAAAACTCGGCCAGTCACCGTCGGCATCGCGGGCGAACGCAATCCATTCCTTTGCCTCGGGGCAGTCCAGCGTCAGGCTCCGTGCCTTCTCACGCTGTCGCGCGGCATAGTCCTGATAGCTCCCGACCTCGGGAAGCGCGAGGGACGGGTGACCCTGCATGAGTTGCTGATAGGCCAAGTGGATATCGACGAAGATGACACCGGCGGACAGGCCATCGATGTGCAGGTGATCGACGCTGGCATAGAACGTGAAATAGTCTTCGTGCTGCACGACTCCGAATGTGAAGCAACCCCATTCGAGCGTTCCCGGCGTCGCCGTCAGCACATGGTTGCGCACTTGATCGGCGGCCATGTGTCCGAACTCCATGGGCACAAGCTCTACGGCGTCAGGGTTGTCGATCGCGCGACGCACGATTACACCGTTCTCGATTTCGAACCAACTGCGGTAGGTGTCGTGGCGACGGACATGCGAATTGACCACTGCGGTCATCGCTGGTATGTCACATACGCCGGGAATGTCCCAGGCCACTATCATCAATCGCGGTATCTGCCTGCGCAATGCACGACCGTGATAGGCGGCCCAAACATGTTGCCCCTGCTGGTAACTCGGAGCGCAGTCGCTTCGTGGCGCGTTGCGAGCCGCTTCCTGCGTGAGCGGTGAGGCCGTCCACGCGGTGACCGGGCCATGGGGCGGTTGCCATTCCTTGATGTTGCCGAGCGAGACCATCTGCTTAAGTCCCCGTTCTTCCGATGCCGAATTGCCTTGGCGTGGGCAGGGATGCAGGCGGGCTTTTCCGCATGGCTTTTAGCCAAGCACGAATTCCCTTTGGGCTGAATACTTTGCGACGTGCTTCCCGGATGTCGGGACCCGGACTTATGGCGTCGCTATGCACCCCCTGTGTCGCCGCTGAGGACGGTAGCGCACGGTTGCGACGAAGGCAACAATTGCGCGGTGCTGTGAAGCATCCCACATCGCTCCAATCGGACCGGCGATGCGGCGGCCGGGTTTGCCGATCAGTCGCTTCGGTGGCGCGCCTATATAAGGGCGCGCTCGAGGGGAGGAGTCGTTGCCCGAGCGGCCGCTGCGCCCGAAGTTAAGAGACGGCCATCGGCCCGGTTGGCAGCCGGCCCCAACCCGAGGTGGCGGTAAGCGAGAAGTCGGTCAGGGCCTCCGAAATGTGCTGCCATAGCTCGGCTTGGGAGTTGTGCCGACCCAGCTCGTAGGCCAGGAACGAGACGAAGACCCGGCCGTGCACCCTGCCCGACAGCAGCGCCAGCGCGCCGTTGGTGCGGTACATGGTCGCGGTGGTCACACCCGGGTAGACAGTCTTCATCGCGAAGTGGTCGGCCTCGGTGCCGTCCGGCCTATTGACGGCCGGGTCCATCGACCCGAGGTTGGACGACACGACGGTGACGGCACTGCCGGTGACCACACCGATCAGTCGCCGCATGACACCTTGCGGGATCAAGGGAACCAGCGGCAACAAGGCCCAGCGTTCGTCGGGCTCATCCTCGTGGCGGGACAGCGCCTCCTTGATGCCGGCGCGGATCTCGCGCAGGTCGGTCGTCGCGGGCGTGGGGTCGACCGTGATGTCGACGTTGACGACGGCGTTGGCACGGGTGTCGCCCGGGGTGCGCTCGTTGACGGGCATCCCCACGTTGACGGTGCCGTCCGCGGCGACCCGGCCCACGCGCTGTGCAAGGTGGGCCGCCAATCCGGCGAGCAGCGCGTTGCTGGTTCCCCCCAACGCGGTTGCGCGGGCGTCCCACTCGTCGGCGCCCACGAAGATGGTCGCCATGGGCAGCTCGAGGGGTCGGTCCGGCCCGGCGGGCGGCGCGGGCCGCTTGTTGGCCGGCGCAACGGCGGTCGCGTCGCGGCCGGCCCGGGCCATGCGTGCCGCCGCGACCACGGCGCGGCCCACATGGGCTGTGTCCCGCGCGCTTTGGCGCGCGTCCTCCCGCAGCGCCTGCCACCGTCCCCGGGATGCCGCCGCGGGCCAGTCGATCGCGTCGTCGCGGCCGCACGCCGCATCCGCCAAGGCCTCGCACAGCCCGACGCCGTCGGTGAGGCAGTGGGTCACCACCAGGCTCACCGCCGCGCCGCCGTCGGTCAGCGGGAGCACCCCCAGGTGCCAGCCCGGGCCATGCTCGGCATCCGGCCGCTTACCCGCCTGTTCGGCCAGCCACGCTTCGAGATCGTCGCGAGGCCGGGGCGTCGCGACGATCTCGAGGTCCGACTGGCTGGTGGGCGCCACCCAGCGATGCCGGCCGAACGGCAACGGGGACCGTTCGATGCGGCGGCGCAAGCGGCCCCGACCGAGGTGGCGATGGAAGGCGCGCAGACCGTCGATGTCGATCGGGCGGTCGTACACCCAGATCGCCTGCAACACACTGGTCGTGGCGGTCGCCCGCTCGCCCAGGAAAAGGGTCTGGTCGGCCAGGTCCAGCAGGTTGCTCATCGCTAGGCCGCCTCGTCGTCGTTCTTGGTCGGCGCGGTAATGCCCGGCTGGCCTCCGGTGGCGTCGACGACGCGCGCGAACATCTCACCCAACGTCGCGATGTAGCGATCCACGGACTCGCGCGCCGTCGCGTTGTCCGGGAAGGACATCGTCACCGTCGTCTTCTCGGCGTGGCGGTTGATCCACATGTTGATCCCGCCGTGCGACAGGCTGTCGCCGTAGGTGCCGAAATTGGTCTCCGCCCACAACCCGGCAAGCGGGATCTTCCGAAAGTCGAGGAAGGACAGCATCATCGGCAGACGCGTGGGCAGCTTGATGCCGAGTTCGTCGGGTGCGCCCAACTCCAGCAGTCGCTCGACCGGAACACCGGCGAGATCCTTGGCCGCGTCGAACGACTTCTGGGCGGCCCGGGCGGCCTCGGGGAAGGTAATTCCCGCGGTCGGCACCGTGACCGGGACCAGGCTCGCGAACCAACCCACCGTCATGGTGTCGATGCCCGGCGTCCGGGTGTCCCTGGCCGTGAACCCGTGATACACGGCGCCGCCGGTCAATTCCCGCTCCGCCAACGCCGTGCAGGCGAGGACCCCGCCGATGAACCGGGCGCCGGCCGCACAGCACACGGCGTCGAAAGCCTCCGTGCCGGCCGCATCCAGCAGATCGACGGTTACCAGGTCACCCTGGCTGTTGGTCCAGGTCTCGCCCAGCGGCAACGGGAAGCTGGGCCATTCGCCGTCGGTGTCGCGCGCGAACGCGATCCAGTCCTTGATCTCCGAAGACGACAGGGTGAGCCCGGCGACCTTCGCGCGCTGCCGCGCGGTGTAGTCGCGGTAGCTTCTGACCTCGGGAAGCGCTGCGGACCGCCGGCCCGGGACGAGTTCCTGATACGCCAGGTGGATGTCGACGAAGATCACGCCCGCCGACAGGCCGTCGATGTGCAGATGGTCCACGCTCGCATAGAACGTGAAGTAGTCGGCGTGCTGCACGACCCCGTAGGTGAAGCAACCCCATTCGAGCGTTGCGGGGGTCGTCGTCAGCACGTGGGTGCGCACTTGGTCGACCGTCCTGTGCCCGAACGACATCGGAACGAAGTCGATGACGCCGGGGTCCTCGATCGCGTGGCGCACGATGACGCCGTTATCGAATTCATACCAACTGTGGTAGGTGTCGTGCCGGCGGACGTGCGCGTTGACCGCGGCCGTCATCGCCGGGATGTCACACGTCCCGGGAATGTCCCAGGATACGATCATCAGGCGCGGTAGCGCCCGGTTCATCGCCCTGCCATGGTAGGCGGCCCAGAGGTGTTGAGACTGTTGATAACTCGGAGCCAGATCACTTCGTTGCGCGGCGCGAGCAGCTTCGCACGCCGAAGGTGAAGCCGTCCACATGGTCAGCGGCCCCTGGGCCGGTTGCCATTCGTAGATGTTTCCGAGTGCGACCATCTCCCCCAGTCCCCGTTCTGCGGCGCCGATGTTGTGCGCGGCATGGGAGGAGCCGAGAAGCCGTGCGGCAACGGACTTTCCGCGCAGCACAAAATAAACCTTCGTGTCGGGATTCTTGGACGCCGTAGGTCGGGCTGAAGTTACGGCGTCGCTTGCACCCCCCTGTGTCGCTGCTATTGGACATTAGTCGAGGAAGACGGTGTTTTACGCCGTTTTGCGAAGATTCGCAATTGGCGTGTGTCGGCGCCGCCTCGCCAGTAGTCTTCTTTCCCTTCGGTTGTGTTCCGACGCCGGACCGGCAAGCCAAACCGTCACCGCCTCACGGCAATAGGGGCAGATCCCACAGCCGCATCCCGGGATCCAGCAACCAAAATCGCTCCATGGTCAGGCGCATCAGCCGCAACGCGCTGACGACCATGAAGGCCGCCAGCGGCAGCTCGACCAGCACCGCGGTGGCCACCGACAGCCAGAGGTCGTTGGGGCCCGCGGTCATCAGGTCGAACCAGGCGTCGCACATCAGGAGCACCCCGGTGGTGAACGCGGCCGGAACCAGCACCTGACGACGCAGGAAGCCCAGAACGGCGGTCGCCACCATGAACGTCATCAACAGGATGTCGAAGCCCACCCAGGTGAGGGGCCAGTCGTGCACGACGTAGTTCTCCGGCAGCGTGGTGGACAGATAGCCCACCCAGGGGATCATCACCGCCGAACCACCGACCATCAGACTCAGCCGGATGCGTCGCACGCGGGCCAGGAAGAGGGGGTCGATGACGTCGCTCACCGGCTGTTCCAGCCGGGAGATCAGCTGCCGACGCTGCTCGGGGGTCAGGGCCGCAATCTGCGCGTCGGTCAGGATGCCGTCGGTCATCGACGACCGGCGGCCACCGGAGGCCGGCGGTCCGCCGCGGTCCTGGGCACGGCCTGAGCATCACTGGAATCGAATTCCTTTATCCAGCAAGCGAATTCGAGGGTAATGCCGTCGGGGTCCTGAAAGTAGAACGACCGGACGTACACCCCGGGGTGCACGGTCGCGGACACCTGCATGGGGCTCTCGTCATGGTTCAGCACCGGGCCGACCCGCACCCCCTTGTCCTTGAGCCGCTGGCGGTAGGCGTCGAACTTCTCGGCCGGCACGTGGAATGCCAGATGGTTCATGGTGCTCACCGCGCTGGTGATGTCGCCGATGCCGGGGATGGCGCCCGGCGACGAGATGCCCGGCACTCGGTCGGGGGCGTCGGCGAACCAGAAGAACGCCACGCAGTCGCCGTTGCCGGCGTCGAAGAAGAAGTGCTGGCCGGCGCCGCCGGGCAGGTCCAGCGACTTGATCAACGGCATGCCGAGGATGTTGGTGTAGAAGTCCACGGTGCGGGCCATGTCCGAGCACACCAGCGCGACGTGGTTGATTCCGCCGAGTTCGAATTCCGTGTTGGTGTTCTGCGGCTTGATCATCGCGCGGCTCCCCTCGGTCCCCGGTTTGAAGTCCTGGCGAAGATGTGATTCTGAATCTAACATCAGCTTCAGTTTTCTTTCGAGATGTCGATCGCCAACAGGGCCGCTGAAATGACTCCTCACACCGGTGCCGCAGGGGTTGTCCGCGAATTCGTCGGGCTACCGTCGCGCACCGCAGGGCGTGCCGGGGCGGGTGGGCATCCTTGCCAGGGGCTGTACCACCGCGGGGTGGGCCGCAAGCCGAAGGTGGCGATGATCGCCACGCATTATCAGATCGACTTCTCCGAGCACTACCTCGCCGACTACATGGCCACCCGAGGGGTCGGTTTCCTCGGCTGGAACACCCGGTTCCGCGGCTTCGAAAGCAGTTTCCTGTTGGACCACGCGCTGGTCGACATCGGCGTCGGGGTGCGCTGGTTGCGCGAGGTTCAGGGCGTTGAAACCGTTGTCCTGCTCGGTAATTCGGGTGGCGGATCGCTGATGGCCGCTTATCAGTCGCAGGCGGTGGAGCCGAACGTGACCCCGCTGGACGGGATGCGGCCCGCGGCGGGACTGACCGAGCTGCCGGCCGCGGACGGATACGTTGCGGCCGCCGCGCATCCCGGGCGACCCGACGTGTTGACAGCCTGGATGGACGCCGCCGTCGTCGACGAGAACGATCCCGTGGCCACCGACGCCGACCTGGACCTGTTCAACGACCGCAACGGACCGCCCTATTCGCCGGAGTTCCTCGACCGCTATCGGCGCGCGCAGACCGCGCGCAACCACGCCATCACGGACTGGGCCGAGAAGGAACTCAAACGCGTTCGCGCGGCGGGTTTTTCCGACCGCCCGTTCAGCGTCATGCGCACGTGGGCCGATCCCCGCATGGTGGACCCGAGTATCGAGCCGACGAGGCGTCAACCGAACACGTGTTACGCGGGGCACCCGGCGAAGGCGAACCGTTCCGCGCACGGCATCGCCGCGGCCTGCACGCTGCGCAGCTGGCTGGGCATGTGGAGCCTGCGGGTGGCACAGACCCGCGCCGAGCCGCACCTGGCCCGGATCACCTGCCCGGCGCTGGTGATCAACGCCGATGCCGACACCGGTGTCTTTCCGTCGGACGCCCAACGGATTTACGCCGCGCTCGCCAGCGGAGACAAGACGCAGGCGTCGGTCGACACCGACCACTACTTCACCACCCCGGGCGCCCGCGGCGAGCAAGCCGACCTGATCACCAAGTGGATCGCCAAGCGTTTTCGCTGAGAACCGCCACCCGGTGACCGCTGTGGTCAACCAACCGACCGGTTGTTAGTTTGGAAGGTGCTTGGCCGAGACACGACTCGAAAGCATGGGAAGGCGACCAATGCCGATCGCTATCACTCCTGAGCATCAAGACCTGGCCGATTCCGTGCGGTCGTTGGTGGCGCGCATCGCGCCATCCGAGGCGTTGCACGCGGCGATGGAAACGCCGATCGACAATCCGCCACCGTACTGGCGGGCGGCGGCCGAACAGGGCCTGCAGGGTTTGCACCTCGCCGAGTCCGTCGGCGGGCAGGGCTTCGGGATCCTCGAATTGGCGGTCGTGCTGGCCGAGTTCGGTTACGGCGCGGTGCCCGGACCTTTTGTGCCCTCCGCGATCGCCAGTGCCCTGATCTCCGCCAACGACCCCGACGCGAAGGTGCTCTCCGAACTGGCGTCCGGCGCCGCGATCGCCGCCTACGCGATGGACTGCTGCGGGCTGACCGCGACCCGCCATGGCGACACGTTGGTGCTGCGCGGCGAGGTCCGCGCGGTGCCCGCCGCGGCGCAGGCGTCCGTGCTGGTGTTGCCGGTCGCGATCGACAGTGGCGAGGAATGGGTGGTGCTGCGCGCCGAGGAGCTCGAGATCGAGCCCGTCAAGAGCATCGACCCGCTGCGACCCGTCGCCCACGTGCGGGCCAACGCCGTCGAGGTCGGCGCCGACGCCGCGTTGCGCAACCTGAGCATGGCCACGGCGCACGCGCTGATGACCACACTGCTGTCCGCCGAGGCGATCGGGGTGGCGCGCTGGGCCACCGACACGGCGTCGCAATACGCCAAGATCCGCGAGCAGTTCGGCAGGCCGATCGGCCAGTTCCAGGCCATCAAGCACAAGTGTGCGGAGATGATCGCGGACACCGAACGGGCCACCGCGGCGGTATGGGACGCCGCCCGCGCCATCGACGAGGCGCACGAAAACGACTGGGACATCACCGGTTCCCACGTCGAGTTCGCGGCCGCCGTCGCGGCGACGCTGGCCCCGGCGGCAGCCCAGCGGTGCGCGCAGGATTGCATTCAGGTGCACGGCGGGATCGGCTTCACCTGGGAGCACGACACCAACGTGTACTACCGCCGGGCATTGATCCTGGAAGCCTCCTTCGGCCGCGGGTCGGAGTACCCGCAGAAGGTGGTGCACACCGCCACGAGCACCGGCCTGCGCGCGGTCGACATCGACCTCGACCCCGACACCGAGAAGCTGCGCGAGGAGATCCGGGCCGAAGTGGGCGCGCTGAAGGCGATGGAACGCGACGAGCGCAAGGTCGCCATCGCCGAGGGCGGATGGACGCTGCCGTATCTGCCGAAACCGTGGGGCCGCGCCGCCGGTCCGGTCGAGCAGATCATCATCGCCCAGGAGTTCACCACCGGTCGGGTCAAGCGCCCGCAGATGGGCATCGCGACCTGGATCATCCCGTCGATCGTCGCCTTCGGGACCGAGGAGCAACAGCAGCGGTTCCTGCCGCCGACCTTCCGCGGCGAGATGATCTGGTGCCAGCTGTTCTCCGAGCCCGGCGCCGGCTCGGACCTGGCGGGGCTGAGCACCAAGGCGACCAGGACGGACGGCGGCTGGCGGATCACCGGCCAGAAGATATGGACCACGGCGGCGCAGCTCTCCCAGTGGGGGGCGTTGCTGGCGAGAACGGACCCGAGCGCCCCCAAGCACAATGGCATCACCTACTTCCTGCTCGACATGAAGAGCGAGGGTGTCCAGGTGAAGCCGCTGCGCGAGCTCACCGGGAACGCGATGTTCAACACCGTCTACATCGACGACGTGTTCGTGCCCGACGAGTGCGTGCTCGGTGAGGTGAACCGGGGCTGGGAGGTCAGCCGCAATACCCTTACCGCGGAACGGGTTTCGATCGGCAGCAGCGAGGCGAACTTCCTGGCCACCCTGGGCCAGTTCGTCGAGTTCGTTCGTGACGGACAGTTCGACCCGGTCGCCAGACACCGCGCCGGTCAGTTGATCGCCGAGGGCCACGCCGCCAAGGTGCTGAATCTGCGCTCGACGCTGTTGACGCTGGCCGGCGGGGATGCCATGCCGTCGGCGGCCATCTCCAAGCTGTTGTCGATGCGGACCGGCCAGGGGTACGCCGAGTTCGCGGTGTCCTCGTTCGGCACGGATGCCGCCATCGGAGACCCCGGCGAACCGCCCGGCAAATGGGGCGAATACCTGCTGGCGAGCCGCGCCACCACGATCTACGGCGGCACCTCCGAGGTGCAGCTGAACATCATCGCCGAGCGGTTGCTCGGGCTTCCTCGCGATCCCTGACCGCCACTTGGGCATTGGCCCCGGAGAGGGGCCATGCCGACCTGAGGGGTGGTCAGGCCGGCATGGTTTCCCCCCCATCCCGTGGGCCGGTCAACCTTGGAGTGGATCGGCACGTCGAGGTTGACCGGTTACCACGGGGAGGGTGGTTCACCACCACCAGTTCCACCAGTGACCGGGGGCCCAGAATCCGCGGTTGCCCGAACCCCATCCGGGGTGGCCTCCCCCGCCCCATCCGTGGCCACCCCATCCATGGCCGCCATGACCCCCGCCTGGACGGTCAGGGATGATGCCGGGACCGCCGGGCGCACCGTGGGGGCCGGCGGTGGTGAAGCTGGTGTCGATACATGGCGCCGGGGCAGCCTGGGCCGCGGGGCTGGGGCCCAGCAGCAGCGCGCCGGCCACCGCCGATGCGCCGACTGCGCCCACGGCCGCGCCGCGCAGCGATCGCGTGGAGATCGTCATCGCGAGAGCTCCCTTCCAGACTGATACCGACAAAGAAAACGTTAGCCAGATGTTTCCCGGCAAACAACATCCGCACACGAAATATGTCCTGTGAATTATGTAACAAATGCTTAACTGAGTTTTATCAAGGCGACGGTGGGCGGATTTAATGACTTTCTCAGTTCAGGATTTTAACCGGTACTGAATGGTCGCTACCCAGACATATTTCCAGCTCAGGCGCGATATACTGACATACTGGCTTGCGTTGTTCCGTATTAGCGGAATGCCTGAACCGCAGATTGCCCGACCCCGCAACGATGTCCCCATGGCCCGCATCACACAGACCCGAACAATCGTTTACGCAGCTAATCAAGTGAATTTGCTGGGATGGCCCGCGGTGGGGCGACGCCCCGCGCCCACGGCCCGGCGGCGCGACTTCCGCCGCCGTCGGTGGAAGAATCAGTATTGACACACTCGAGCGCTGATTTACTGATTGGCCACTCATTCGGAGGACGACCGCCACAGTGAACTTCAACCCCAGCCACATCGGACCCGGCGCCGGAACGTTTCGCCCCGGGCCGTCGGCCGCGCCGACGGGAGACGCCGCGCCAACCGAACGCCTCATGGGACTCGGTGGGCAGGCCCCCCAGCGGATGGGCGGCCAGCCGGCGGCGAACCAGGCGGGCCGGGTTCAGCGGACGCGCCGCACCGTCGACCTCCCGGCGGCCACCCACCGCGCGCTCGACATCTGGCAGCGGGAGGCGGCCGACCGCCTGGGCGTCGCCAGGGTGACCGGGCAGGAGGTTCTCACCGCGCTCATCGACCAGCTCCTGGTCGACCCCAAGCTCGCGGCGCAGATCACCCGCGCCATCAAGGACCGACGCTGACCGCGGCTAGTCGACCTCCATCTCGCGCAGCTCGCGCTTGAGGATCTTGCCCGTCGGGTTCCGCGGCAGCTCCTCGAGGAAGACCACCTCACGCGGCACCTTGTAACGGGCCAGGTGATCGCGCACGTAGTGCTTGATGGTGTCCTCATCGACGTCGGAGCCGTCCTTCTTGACGACGAAGGCGCGCAGGCGGTGACCCCACTCCTTGTCCTCGACGCCGATCGCGGTCGCCTCGACCACCTCCGGGTGGCCGCTGATCAGGTCCTCGACCTCGGCGGGGAACACGTTCTCGCCACCGGAGACGATCATCTCGTCGTCGCGGCCGCTGACGTACAGCAGGCCGTGCTCGTCGAAGTATCCGACGTCGCCGGACGACATCAGGCCGTCGATGATCTGCTTGTGCCCGCCGCCGGTGTAGCCCTCGAACGGGAACGCGTTGCCGACGAAGATCCGGCCGACCTCGCCCTGCGGCCTCTCCTTGCCGTTGTCGTCCAGGATCTTGACCTTCACGCCCTTGACCACCGGCCCGACCGTTGCGGCGTTGCGCTCCAGGTCCTGCGGCCCGGCGATGGTCGCGAACGCGATCTCCGTCGAGCCGTACATGTTGTAGATGACCGGACCGAGGTCCTTCAGCGCGCGGCTGGCCAGCTCGGCGCCCAGCTGCGAGCCGGAGATGAACACGATCTTCAGGCTGGACAGGTCCGGCTTCTTGTCCATCTTCTCGACCGCGTCGAGGATGCGGGACAGCATCACCGGCACCACGACCATCGCGGTCACCTTGTACTTCTCGATGTCCTCGAGCACGTGCGGCGGCTTGAATTTGCGCCGCAGCACCAGCGTCGAGCCCAGGAACATCGCGATGGTGCCGTGCAGAAAACCCAGCGCATGGAACATCGGGGCGGGCAGCGAGGTCACCTCGTTGGCCTTGAACGGCACGTGCGACAGGATGCCCCCGATGGGCGCCAGTGTCGGCGGGGTGCTGCGGTTGGCCCCCTTCGGCGTGCCGGTGGTGCCGCTGGTCAGGATGATGATCGACGAGTGCTTGCTCGCCTTGGGCGCGGGATCTTTGCTGCTGCGCTCGATCAGGTCGGCCAGCGTCTCGTCCTTGCTGCCCGACGGTTCGTCCGCGTCGGGATTGGTGCCCAGCGCGCGCAGGAAGCCCAGTTCCGGCTCGGCCTTGCTGACCGCCTTGGTGTACTCGTCGTCGTAGATGATCAGCTTGGCGCCCTCGCGCTCCGACACCTCCTTGATCTGCGGGCCGGAGAACTCGCTGTTGAGCAGGATGATCCGGGCGCCGACCCGGGCGGCTCCGAAGTAAGCGATCAGGAACCAGCGGGTGTTGCGGGCGAGGATCGCGACGCCGTCACCGCCCTTGACGCCCATCTCGATCAGGCCGTTCGCCACCGCGTGGGCTGCCTCGTCGAGCTCTTTGAAGGAGAACTCGCCGTCCTCGTCGATGCACGCGGCCCGGTCGGGATGGCGCCGGGCATTCAACGACGGGAGCATGCCGAACTCGCCCCACTTGTAGATGTCGTTGGCCATCGCGGCGTAGTTCTGCGGCGGCTCCAGCCGGAAGGCGCCCGCTTCGAAGATCTTGCGCACGTAGTGCAATTCGGCTGAGCCGCGCTCCAGGTATTGCTGGACCTTGGCAACCGCCTGCCCGGGCAGGCCGATCAGATTAGGCATGGATCCACCCTATGTGACGTCCGTCGCATTCCGAGGGGTAAGTACCCATCCACTTACGATGATGAACATGAGCGGTCCGGCGTCACTGGAAGTGGCCGGCCGCCGGGTCACCGTCACCCATCCCGACAGGGTGGTATTCGAGGCCCACGACGGCAAGGGGCCGTTCACCAAGTTGGACCTGGTCCGCTACTACCTGTCCGTGGCCGACGGGGCGCTGCGCGGGGTGGCCGGCCGGCCGATGATCCTCAAGCGTTTCGTCAAGGGCATCGCGGAAGAGGCGGTATTCCAGAAGCGCGCCCCGAAAAACCGGCCCGACTACGTCGACGTCGCCGAACTGCACTACGCACGCGGCACGTCGGCCGCCGACGCCGTCATCGACGACGCCGCCGGCCTGGTGTGGGCGGTCAACCTGGGCTGCGTCGACCTCAACCCGCACCCGGTGCGCGCCGACGACCTCGACCACCCGGACGAGTTGCGGGTCGACCTGGATCCGATGCCCGGGGTGTCCTGGCGGCGGATCGTCGAGGTGGCCCTGGTGGCCCGCGGGGTGCTGGAGGATTACGGCCTGGTCGCCTGGCCGAAGACGTCGGGGTCGCGCGGACCGAGTACGCCGACGCGACCGTGCGGTCCTTGGCGTTCTGGTTGAAATCGACGAACACCCCCT